>NZ_CP094242.1:643569-1287138 GCF_022749515.1 Morococcus cerebrosus | reverse complement strand
GGAAACGGCTGTAATAATCGGTTTTACCCTCTCGAATTTCCATGTCGGACAGGTAGGCATTGCCGGCCCTGTTGGCAATTTCGCTGTCGAATTGAGAGGAAATAGCGGCCTGCCATAAGGCCTGACGGACGGCATTGACCTGTGTCCCGCGTCCTTCGCCGTTGGCGAGGTCGTCTAAACCGGTCCGGGTAGCAAAGCGTGCGGCGTTACTGGTCAGGTTGGTCGAGTTTTTGTCTTCAACGCCGATCACTTGCGCCGCAACAGGGTGGTTGATGGCAAATTGCGCGATTTTGCTGCGACGGCTTTGGTCTACCTGATAAGTATGGCAGCCGGAAAGCAATGCGGAAGCGAGCAGGATGTAAGAAGTATGTGTTTTGAGTTTAATGTTTGCCATAATGAGATATTATTGTTTAGTGACAGATTACGTTATTTAACACAAAAATGCAGTCAATAGCAAAATATTTTTCAAGCGGAGGGATTTGGGCTTGAATGGTTGCTTAATGGGGAAGTCGAGGTCGGCGGATTCGCATTTGAAGTGCAACTTTCCATAACAGAAAAAGGCCAGTATGCGGTAGCATACGGCCTTTCCTGCAAGAAAGATTGCCATGAGCTACACACAACTGACCCAAGACGAACGATACCATATCCAATACCTGTCCCGCCACTGCACCATCGCCGAAATCGCCAAACAGCTCAACCGCCACAAAAGCACCATCAGCCGAGAAATCAAGCGGCACTGCATCCAAGGACAGCAATACAGCGCCGAAAAAGCACAGAAGCAAAGCCGGCTGACCAAACAGCACCGGCGAAAACCCTATAAGCTCGATTCGCAGCTGGTTCAACACATCGACACCCTTATCCGCCGCAAACTCAGTCCCGAACAAGTATGTGCCTACCTGCATAAACACCACGGGATCACACTCCATCACAGCACCATTTACCGCTACCTTCGCCAAGACAAAAGCAACGGCGGCACTTTGTGGCAACACCTCAGAATATGCAGCAAACCCTACCGCAAACGCTACGGCAGCACATGGACCAGAGGCAAAGTGCCCGACCGCGTCGGCATAGAGAACCGACCTGCTATCGTCGACCGGAAAACCCGCATCGGCGATTGGGAGGCCGACACCATCGTCGGCAAAAATCAGAAAAGCGCGTTATTGACCTTGGTCGAACGCACTACCCGCTACACCATCATCTGCAAATTAAAGAACTTAAAAGCCGAAGACACTGCCCGGGCGGCCATTAGGGTATTAAAGGCATATAAAGCCAGAGTCCACACCATCACCATGGATAACGGCAAAGAGTTCTACCAACACACCAAAATAGCCAAAGCCTTGAAGGCGAAAACCTATTTTTGCCGCCCTTACCATTCTTGGGAGAAAGGGCTGAATGAGAACACCAATGGACTCATCCGGCAATATTTCCCCAAACAAACCGATTTCCGAAACATCAGCGATCGGGAGATACGCAGGGTTCAAGATGAGTTGAACCACCGGCCGAGAAAAACACTTGGCTACGAAACGCCAAGTGTTTTATTCTTAAATCTGTTCCAACCACTGGTACCCTAGTGTTGCACTTGAAATCCGAATCCAAGGTCGTCTGAAAATAGGCGTTACATTTTTCCGGGATTTTGACTGCGGAAAATATTAATGAGTTGTTTGGATTCCTGTAATGGCAAACCAAAATGTGTGTGGATTGCTTGAATATCTTTGACCTCATCGCCGCTCAGATTGTGTGAGAGCCATTCGAAAGTTTCGGGCTGTTTCAGAAGCCGTGCGAGGTATGCTTGCTTGAGTTTACGGTTGCGCCACCGAACGAACAGCATGGTGAAAACAAATAAGACAATCAGAAAAATATTGGTGAGGGCGATAAAAGTCATGTTGGAGCGTGCATGATTAGGTGGGAGTAAGTCCATATTATGAATGATTTTTCTCTTTCTTACTCAAAAAACTCATGTTAAGCGGAGTAAAGCCCATGCGGAAGCGTGGTACAATATTGTCAACAATTTAAGGCGTTTTCCTCGCGGAGAACGCTGTTTTTCATTCGACATCAAGAGGCTTTTATGAAATTTTTAGACCGTGAGGCGACGATTGCCAAGCCGGGTTTCAACCGTTGGCTGGTGCCGCCTGCCGCTTTGGCGGTGCATCTTGCCATCGGGCAGATTTATGCGTATTCCGTGTTTAACGCGCCGCTGACCAAGCTTATCGGCATTACCGAATCGGCAGCCGGAGATTGGAAGCTGACGACTGTGGGCTGGATTTTCAGTATCGCGCTGGCTATGTTGGGCGCGTCTGCTGCTTTGTTCGGCACTTGGATGGAGCGTGTCGGCCCGCGCAAGGCGATGTTTGTCGCGGCGTGCTGTTTCAGCTTGGGCTTTTTTGTGTCGGCACTCGGCGTCAGTACGCATAATCTGTTTCTCCTGTATTTGGGCAACGGCGTGATCGGTGGCATCGGCTTGGGGCTGGGCTATATCGGGCCTGTGTCCACTTTGATGAAGTGGTTTCCCGACAAACCGGGCATGGCGACGGGTTTGGCGATTATGGGGTTCGGCGGCGGTGCGATGCTTGCTTCGCCGTTGTCCGTATCATTGATGAATGCGTTTTCAGACGACGTGTCGGTCGGCGTCGCCCCGACTTTTGTCGTGTTGGGACTGTTTTACCTTGTGTTGATGATGTTCGGCGCCTTCACCATCCGCGTGCCGGCGGAGGGTTGGAAACCTGAAGGCTATGTCGCGCCGAAAGTGAAAAACAAGCTGGTCAGCAGCAATCATGTCAATGTTTCCCAAGCGATGAAAACGCCGCAATTTTGGCTGTTGTTTTGGGTGTTGTGCCTGAACGTGACTGCTGGTATCGGCGTTTTGGGGCAGGCTTCGGTCATGATTCAGGAGCTGTTTTCAGAGGCGTCGGTCGGCAAACAAGCGGCAATCGGCGCTGGGGCGGCGGCAGGTTTCGTCAGCCTTTTGAGCCTGTTCAATATGGGCGGGCGGTTTTTATGGTCCAGCGTTTCCGACAAACTCGGACGTAAAAATACCTACACCATCTTTTTCGTACTCGGTTCGCTGCTGTATTTTGCCGTTCCGTCCATTGGCGAAAGTGGAAACAAGGCTTTGTTTATTATTGGATTCTGCGTCATCATTTCCATGTATGGCGGCGGTTTTGCCGCGATTCCGGCTTATTTGAAAGACTTGTTCGGTACTTATCAGGTCGGCGCGATTCACGGACGTATTTTGCTGGCGTGGTCAACCGCTGCCGTGATCGGTCCGGTTTTGGTGAACTACATCCGCCAAAGCCAAATCGACAGCGGTGTTCCCGCCGCGCAGGCATACGGCGTTACCATGTACATCATGGCAGGATTGTTGATTGTCGGTTTGCTGTGCAACCTTGCCGTCAGATCGGTTCATGAAAAACACCACGAAACCGACATTAAAACAGCGGCGCACAGCGGCAATCCCGATGACGAAACCGCCGTTTCTGATGCCTACTTGCTGCAGGAAAAAGTTGCGGCAGGCGGTTTTTCGGTTTGGTGGCGTTGGACTTTGGTCGGTGTCCCGCTGGCTTACGGCGTAGTGATGGTGTTCGTCAAGGCATTGGATTTGTTCCGTTAAAAGCGGATTGATGAGGAAAAGGCCGTCTGAAAATTTTGAACTGCACCCCAAAAGTTGGACACATCCCCTCCAACTCACAAGGTGCAGTTTTTTTATGAGCAAATATACATTACACTTCAAATACCAAGCCGTACTCCACTACTTGCATATACGCAGCCAACAGCGTACCGCAGACCACTACGGCATCTCCCGAACCCACCTGCGGCGATGGATACGCGCCCATCAAGAAGGCGGCATCGGCGCACTCGAACATCCCCAATCCAAAACCATGACCGACCACCGCAAAAACCCCTTCATCGCAGATAAACCCGACCAAGAAAAAACACAGGCAGAGCTTATCGAAGAGTTGTGCTATATGCGCGCAGAGGCCGCCTACCTAAAGGAGTTAAAAGCCCTCAGCCAAAAGCAGACCGAAAAGGACAAAGCCAAACCGTCCAAGCACTGAGGGCGCAACACCCGCTCAAATACCTGCTGCACATCGCAAACCTGCCCAAAAGCAGCTTTTACTACCACCACCAAGACCGACCCGACCCCGACGAAGCCGACAAAGCCCTCCTCGTCGAAACCTACCGGCGGCATAAAGGACGCTACGGGCAAAGGCGCATTGCCGCAGCATTGGGTTGGAACCGCAAAAAAGCGGCGCGGTTGATGAGGCAGTTGGAGCTGAAAGCCAAAATACGGGCGAAAAAAGCCTACCGCCATCCCGCCATGGGCGAGATATCGGAACACCTCCTCAAACGCCGGTTCAAAGCCCGAAAGCCCAACGAAAAATGGCTGACCGACGTGACCGAACTCAAAGGGAGCGACGGCAAACTGTACCTCTCGCCGATATTGGACCTGTTCAACCGCGAGATCGTCGCCTACGCCATGAGCCGCAGAGCCGACAGTGAAATGGTGAAGGAAATGCTCGAAAAAGCCGCACCCCGTCTAACTGATAAAGGAACGATGCTTCATTCCGACCAAGGCGTGCTGTACCGTACGGCGGGGTATAGGGAATTGCTTGCGGAGCATTCCATGGTTCAAAGCATGTCGCGAAAGGCGAACTGCTGGGACAATGCGCCGATGGAAAGCTTCTTTGCGGTGTTGAAGACGGAGTGTTTCTATCGTGCAGGTGAATTGACGGTGGACGAATTGATGAAACAGATAGATGACTATATGGATTACTACAACCGGGAGCGTTGCAGTTTGAAATTGAAAAAGCTGAGTCCTGTCGCATACAGAACCCAGCTTGCACAGAGCGCCTGAATAGGCTTTTATGAGTGTCCAAGATTTGGGGGCCAGTTCATTTTTCAGACGACCTTTTTGATATTGGTTATGATTGGAGGCTGTGTCGATATAGTGGGTTTATATGAGACTCTCCATCCAGTCATTTTTGTGGGGAGGGGTTTGGAAAGTCGAAATTAGGGTGATTTTTGAATATTTCTAAAAATCAGAGTTCTCTTGCCTTGAGGGAAAAACGAAAGGGTCATTCTTATTTTGTATAGTGGATTAACTTTAAACCAGTACGGCGTTGCCTCGCCTTAGCTCAAAGAGAACGATTCTCTAAGGTGCTGAAGCACCAAGTGAATCGGTTCCGTACTATCTGTACTGTCTGCGGCTTCGTCGCCTTGTCCTGATTTTATAGTCAATTAAAAACAAAATAGTACAATATTCAACTTTGAAGGTCTAACCATGGCATACTCTGCGGACTTCAGAAACAAAGCTTTAAACTATTACGAACAATGCAAAAACATCAGCCAAACCGCAGCAACGTTTAATTTGTCAAGAAACACGCTTTACCTGTGGATTCGCCTTAAAAAACAAACAGGCAGCCTAAAACATCAAGTTACCGGTCTAAATGCCGTAAAATTGGATAGGCAAAAACTGGCTCAATATGTTGAGCAGCACCAGGATGCCTATCTGCATGAAATCGCCAAACATTTTGATTGTACGCCAGCCGCCGTTTGCTATGCACTCAAACAGATGGGGATGACGCGCAAAAAAAGACCACCACTTACAAAGAACAAGATCCGGCCAAAGTAACGCATTATTTGACACAGCTGGCCGAATTTTCCGGCTACCAACGTGTTTATTTGGATGAAACAGGATTTGACCGCTACCTGTTCCGTCCCTATGCCCGCAGCCCGAAAGGGCAAATAGTGAAAGCGCAGATAAGTGGAAAAAGATACCGACGCTTATCTCTGGTGTCCGCACAAGTCGGCAACCGGCTGATTGCTCCGATGGTTTATCAAAATACGATGACCGGAGTCTTTTTTGAAGCGTGGTTTCAGCAATGCCTACTGCCTGCATTGACTCAAAAATCGGTGATTATTTTAGATAATGCGCGATTTCACCGTATGGGTGTTTTACGGGAAATGGCGGGAAAATGGGGACATAAGGTATTGCCTCTTGCACCTTATTCACCTGAGCTCAACCCGATTGAGAAGGTGTGGGCGAATATTAAGCGGTATCTGCGAACCGTATTGTCTGATTACGCCCGATTTGACGATGCGTTACTGTCCTATTTTGATTTTGATTGACTATAAAGTTAATCCACTATATATTTGCTATAAATTAAACCCGCTAAGAAAAAAGGTCGTCTGAATTTTCAGACGACCTTTCGGTTTATGGATGGGATGGTTCGGAAACCATATCCGTCTCATCAAAATCCGGTTCGGAATCGCTTTGAAGGACTTTACCGTTGAGCTTTAGTTCACCGTTTTGCAAAGTCATCTTGGTTTTGACCGTACCGTTTTCCAGCGTCAGATATTTTTCGTCCGCCATGCTTCGGATGGTGCTTTCCACCATCAGCCGCAGGGTCTCGGTAACGTCTTCGATACCTGCCTGCCCATTTGCTTCGTCCTCGGGATTAACGCTGAAAATGCTGCGTGCCTGACTGATTGCCAGTTGTTCGAGCAGTTTTTGCGGAACCGCCATGTCAAATCCGGCTTCGGTTTTTTTCAGCATATCGCTGAGGCTGTTCAAATCTTTTACTACCAAACCTTTAAACAGCAGTTTGCCGCTGACATCGACATCGCCTTGAGGCATCGTGAATTTGAAGGTCTTAACATTCAAGATAGGATTATTGGTAAACAGGCTTGAAGCCTCGTTCTTGGCGGTCTGTATCAAGGCGTTTTGGATTTCTTCTTCGCTCATTTTTTTATCTGCGATTTCGGCAAATTTATTTTTCAGCGCAAGAAGGCCGGATGCATCCAAGTGTTCGGCGGCAATATTGATGTCCAGTGGGCCGTATTTTTCATCGCCGTAAGTCAGATCTTGAAATTGGAAGCGGCCTTCGCTGTTGATGAATTTGTCCGCTTCGTGAGTATCGGTTTCAAATTTCAGTTTGCTGACTTCGATTTTTGACGGAGGGATGCTGCCTGTCGGATTGATAAACGCGCCGATTTGTAGATTGGTAACTAAGTTCACCAATTCATTCAGCTTGATGTTGTAATCGATGTTGTCTTTCCACTGGAGCAGGAATTTATCCAGCGTAGTGCTGCTTTTGCCTAAAGACAGTTTGTTGAGGCCGCTTGTGGTTTCAGATTGGAAATGTAGGTTTTCCAGAGAAATGTCGCCCTTGTCCGCCAGCTTGACTTGAAGGGAGGGAGCCAGATAGTCATGGCTGTAACTTTGGAAATCTTTTTTATAGTCGGTATGCCCGCTCAGACCTTTCCAGTTCAGCTTGATGCCGGAAAGCTCTTCGTAATCGAAAGCAGGGATACTCAAATCCAGCTTGCCGCTGCCGCTGAAATAGATGGTGTTGCTCATCGTTACCGGCGTTTGTTTGCCGAAGAAGCGCGACAATGCTTTTTCGGTTTCAGGGTGATATTTGAACTCGGTTTCGATGTGCGCCTGAGTGCCTATGTCGCCGGCAAACGGTCCGTGGCTGATGTGGTTGATAACCGTAATCGGCTCTTGCAGGATGGTTTTCAGATTGTCGGGCAGGTATTTTTGCGTATTTTGAAGAAGGGTAGGCTTCAGGCGGATAACGGTGGTTTCCGTTGCGCTGAACCAGCCGCGTTCGTATTGATGCGATTCTACGGTCAGAAAACCGGAGTCTTGTAAGAGTTTTTGTTGTGCGGTAAGGCTTTCCTCTGCTTTGATGCCGAGGTAGTAGGGGGTACCAAGTACGGCTGCTACGGCTACGGCAGCAACAGGGATAAGATACTTTTTCATTGCTTCAGACACACAGATTGAAAGCGTTAAGCATAGCATTTTTTGCTTTGCTTGTCTTTTCGGTGTGGCGGCTTCCTGTGAAGAATATGGGGCGTCTGAAAAATTTTGGGCTGTTTTTTCGATTGTTCGGTAGGTGTTGGCGGGTAGTGTTTGGATATGTCTGTATTAGGTTTCAAATGATGTTCAAATGCAGTTTTTACTGTTTCCGTTAGTTGCTTTGACGGATGGGTGGTGCGGGTAAAAGCGTGGAATATCTTTCAGACGACCTTTAAGGTTTGGGGAAATGTTCAGTCGGTTAGGTTGCGTCCGTCGGAAATGTGCAGGCGGCTGAATATGGTGCTGGAGACAAGCGTAATCAAGCCGATGGAAAGCAGGGTGAGGCGGAATGAGAGATGGAGGTTGCCTGCGGTGAAGCTGCTTTGCGACCAGTTTTGCAGGATAAGCGCGCCGAGCGCAATGCCGAGGCTGATGGCGAGTTGTTGGTTGACCGCCATCAGGCTGTTGCCGCTGCCGGTTTGGTGCGCGCGCAGGTCGGCGATGGTCAGGGTGTTCATGGCGGAAAACTGGATGGAGTTGCAGGTGCCGATGAGGAGCAGCAGGACTATCCAGACGCTTAAGGACGTGTCGGCGTCGGGTAGGGCAAGCAGCATAATCAGTATGGCGAGGAGGCGCGTGTTCCAAATCAACACGTTGCGGTAGCCGAAGCGCGACATCAGGGGCTTGATGAGCGGTTTGACAACAAGCGAGGCGAAAGCGACGGGCGCGACCAGCCAGCCGGATACGCTGGCGGCAAAGCCGAACGCGACTTGAAACAATAGCGGCAGCAAAAAAGGGATGGAACTGATGCCGAGCCGGCTGAACAGATTGCCTGTCAGACCCAGCCGGAAGGTGCGGACTTGGAACAAATCCGCCGCATAAATCGGGTTGGCGGCGGTTTTCATGTGGCGGTAGTAGAGCAGGGCGAATGCCGTGCCGCCGAGCGCGAGCAAGAGCGAAAACCAAACCGCGCCAGAGTGGGACACCATTTCCACTGCCAACATCAAGAGACACGCCGCCGAAGCGAAAGTCAGGTAGCCGCTCAAGTCCAGCGTGGTATTTTCGCCTTTGACATCGGGCATAATCCGCCAGCCCAGCAAGACGCCAAGCAGCCCTATGGGCAGGTTCAGCAGGAAAATCCAATGCCAAGATGCGTATTCGACCAAATAGCCGCCGACCAAAGGTCCGAATATCGGACCGATCAGCGCGGGCATGACGGCATAGTTGATGGCGTTGAGCAGTTGGGATTTGTCGTACACGCGCAAAATCGTCAGGCGCGGTACGGGTACCAACATCGACCCGCCTATGCCCTGAATCACCCGCGCCATCACCAGCATGGGCAGATTGGCTGCCGCCGCACACAATGCCGAACCGAGCATAAAAATACCGATTGAACCGAAAAATACGTTTTTAGTGCCGAACTTGTCCACCAAATAGCCGCTTAAAGGAATCAGCAGGGCAACGGTCAGCGTATAGGAAATCGCCGCCAGCTGCATATTGAGTGGCGATACTTTGAAATCTTTGGCGATTTCGGGCAGGGCGGTGTTCAGAATCGTCGCGTCCAGCATTTGCATGAAAATCGCAATCGCCAACAGCAGGGGCAGCCATCGGGACGGGCGGACGGGCGGCGTTTCCGAAACATTTGATTCAGTTTTGTTCATAGGATGAATTGTAACTGATTTGGCAGGAGGTCGTCTGAAAGAGGGTAAGGGTAGCAAAAGGCAGCTATTGGCAAAGAATGTTGCAAATCTAATTCAGTTTTAGAATATTGTTTGAGCAATGTACTTTTAAGCGATGAGTTTCAGACGACCTTTGAAGTTGAGTGATGGAATGACAGTCGTTATAGCGGCAATGAGTTCATAAGCAATTTATTTCGGGTATTGTTTAATTATGAATATATCAGAGATTAATTATAATGATAATAATTAGCATATATGAGGACGATTCAAGATATGTGGGTATTAGGTTTTAGCAGTCATCCGATTCCAATATTATTTTTTAAAATTATACTTGACCGCCTACATGCAATTACTTAAAGTAGCCGTCTATTTATACAAAGAAAAACGGGTACTCCCGTTAACGAAAAAATGAGCGCAATCACCCCACCCAAAATCACTACATTCGACAGCAAGCCGACGGATGTCTATTTCTTCGGCACCTGCGTTCTCGATCTTTTCATGCCCGAAGCAGGCATGGATGCCATTACTTTAATCGAGCAGCAAGGTATACGGGTTCATTACCCGATGGCGCAAAGCTGCTGCGGCCAACCCGCCTACTCTTCCGGCCATCCGACCGAGGCGTTTGATGTCGCCAAAGCGCAACTCGACCTTTTCCCTGAAAACTGGCCGATCGTCGTACCGTCCGGCTCGTGCGGCGGCATGATGAAACATCACTGGCCTACTCTGTTTAAAAATACAGAATACGAATCCAAAGCGGTTGATTGTGCCAACCGCATCATTGAGTTTACTCATTTCTTGCTTGCCATCGGCTACAAGCCTGAAGACAAAGGCGAGCCGGTCAAAGTAGCCGTCCACACTTCCTGCGCGGCACGCCGCGAAATGAACGTCCATATTTCAGGCTGGCAGTTGATTGACGGCATGGAAAACGTTGAACGTATCGTTCACGATCACGAAAGCGAATGCTGCGGCTTCGGCGGTACATTCTCCGTCAAACAAGCGGATATTTCCGGCGCGATGGTAACCGACAAAGTTGCCGCGCTGAAAGAAACCGGCGCGACCGAAATCATCAGTGCGGACTGCGGCTGCATGATGAACATCGGCGGCAAAATCGCTAAGGACGAGCCGAACATGCCGCGTCCGAAACACATCGCATCCTTCTTGTTGGAACGTACCGGAGGCAAAGCATGAGCGCGCGCGAAAATATTTTGGCAAAACTGAAAAAAGCCGACGCATTGCCGATGGAAGAGCCTGCGGTTTTTGATTATTACCGTGAAATGGGCGTTTCTTGGGGCAGCGAAGTTGAGCGTCTGAAACATTGGGCTGCCGCTATGCGCGCCGTCAAAACCGAAATTTATTGGGTGACCAAAACCGGCTGGCCGCAAGTATTCCGTCAAGCTGCCGAAGGCAAAGGTTTGAAAAACATTCTGCTGCCGTTGGCGACTGAACACGGACAAATCGCCCGTGCCGCGCTGGTGGACAGCAATATCGAACCGATTGCTTTCGAACGCGAAATCGATACTTGGAAAACCGAGTTCTTCGCGAACATCGATGCAGGCTTCAGCGGCTCGCAATGCGGCATCGCCCGCACTGGTACGCTGATGCTGTTTTCCAGTCCCGAAGAACCGCGTACTTTAAGCCTTGTTCCGCCCGTGCATTTCTGCCTGTTTGATACGGCGAAAATGTATAACGAATTTCACAACGCCGTCGAAGGTGAAAAACTGGTGGAAAACGGTATGCCGACCAATGTTTTCCTGATTTCCGGCCCGTCCAAAACCGCAGACATCCAACTGACGCTTGCTTACGGCGCACACGGTCCGCGTGATTTGGTCATCCTCGCCATCCTGCCTGACCACATTTCCCCTGCCGATTTGGAGGAAAACGCATGACTACGCAAACCATCAAGTTCCACATGAAGCCGGAAACTTTCAAACAAAACGCCGCAATTTCCCTTCAAGACAAGCCTTTGCGTAAGAGTCTGCGTACCGCGATGGATATGCTGATGACCAAGCGAAAAGCCGTTTTGAGCGACGAAGAAGAGCTGCAAAGCCTGCGCGATTTGTGCGAACACGTCCGTCAACGCTCATTATCCAAATTACCCGCCCTGCTGGAGCAGCTGGAAGAAAACCTGACTAAGTTGGGCGTGAAAGTACACTGGGCGGAAACTCCGGCCGAAGCCTGCCAAATCATCCACGACATCATTACTGCCAAAAACGGCAAGCTGATGGTCAAAGGCAAATCCATGGTCAGCGAGGAAATCGAGCTGAACCATTATCTTGAAGCAAAAGGCATTAAAGCGGTGGAAAGCGACTTGGGCGAGTTTATCGTCCAAATGGCAGGCGAAAAACCAACCCACATCGTGATGCCCGCCATTCACAAAACCAAAGAACAGGTTAGCGAACTTTTCCACCAAAATCTTGGAACTCCGCTTACGGACGACGTAGACCAACTGACCGGCTTCGCCCGCAAAGCCCTGCGCGATATTTACAGCACTGCCGATGTCGGCTTGAGCGGCGTAAACTTTGCTGTTGCTGAAACAGGTACGTTGTGTCTAGTGGAAAACGAAGGCAACGGTCGCTTGAGTACCACCGTTCCGCCCGTGCATATCGCCATTACCGGTATTGAAAAAGTTGTGGCGAAATTGTCCGACATTCCTCCCTTGTACAGCCTGCTGCCGCGTTCTGCCATCGGTCAGAACATTACCACCTATTTCAACATGATTACCGGTCCGCGCCGCAGCGAAGAGCTGGATGGTCCGCAGGAAATGCACTTGGTTCTGCTCGACAACGGCCGCAGCCAAGCCTATGCCGAAGACCAAATGCGCCGTACCTTGCAATGTATCCGTTGTGGCGCGTGTATGAACCATTGTCCGGTTTATACCCGTATCGGTGGCGCAGCATACGGCACAACCTACCCCGGCCCTATCGGCGAGATTATTTCTCCGCACCTGTTGGGTCTGGATGCCACCCGTGACCTGCCGACCGCCTGCACCATGTGTGGCGCGTGTGTAGAAGTTTGTCCGGTGCGTATCCCGATTACCGAACAAATGCAGCGTTTGCGTGTCGAAGCGCAACGTTCGCCGTCCGAAGTCGTACCGCATCCTATCCGCGGACAAGGCGCATCGCATACCTTCGGCGAACAAATGGCATGGCGCACATTCAACGGCATTTTCAGCGGCAGCAAGGCCTACCGCGCCTTCGGTTGGGCGGCCACCAAATTCCGTGCATTGACGCCAAGCAAGCAACTGGGCTGGACGGACAACCGCGTTCCGATGAAACCTGCCAAGAAAACGCTGCATGAAATGATGGCGGAAAAAATGCGCCAAAAAGAAAAAGCGTAAAGCCGAAATTCATAAGGGTAATGACCCATATCTGAACATGATATGTGTCTAAGCTTTTTTCTTGTAAAAGTTATAAAGGTCGTCTGAAAAGTATTTCAGACGACCTTGGATTCGGATTTCAAGTGCAACACTAGGGTACCAGTGGTTGGAACAGATTTAAGAATAAAACACTTGGCGTTTCGTAGCCAAGTGTTTTTCTCGGCCGGTGGTTCAACTCATCTTGAACCCTGCGTATCTCCCGATCGCTGATGTTTCGGAAATCGGTTTGTTTGGGGAAATATTGCCGGATGAGTCCATTGGTGTTCTCATTCAGCCCTTTCTCCCAAGAATGGTAAGGGCGGCAAAAATAGGTTTTCGCCTTCAAGGCTTTGGCTATTTTGGTGTGTTGGTAGAACTCTTTGCCGTTATCCATGGTGATGGTGTGGACTCTGGCTTTATATGCCTTTAATACCCTAATGGCCGCCCGGGCAGTGTCTTCGGCTTTTAAGTTCTTTAATTTGCAGATGATGGTGTAGCGGGTAACGCGTTCGACCAAGGTCAATAACGCGCTTTTCTGATTTTTGCCGACGATGGTGTCGGCCTCCCAATCGCCGATGCGGGTTTTCCGGTCGACGATAGCAGGTCGGTTCTCTATGCCGACGCGGTCGGGCACTTTGCCTCTGGTCCATGTGCTGCCGTAGCGTTTGCGGTAGGGTTTGCTGCATATTCTGAGGTGTTGCCACAAAGTGCCGCCGTTGCTTTTGTCTTGGCGGAGGTAGCGGTAAATAGTGCTGTGATGGAGTGTGATCCCGTGGTGTTTATGCAGGTAGGCACATACTTGTTCGGGACTGAGTTTGCGGCGGATAAGGGTGTCGATGTGTTGAACCAGCTGCGAATCGAGCTTATAGGGTTTTCGCCGGTGCTGTTTGGTCAGCCGGCTTTGCTTCTGTGCTTTTTCGGCGCTGTATTGCTGTCCTTGGATGCAGTGCCGCTTGATTTCGCGGCTGATGGTGCTTTTGTGGCGGTTGAGCTGTTTGGCGATTTCGGCGATGGTGCAGTGGCGGGACAGGTATTGGATATGGTATCGTTCGTCTTGGGTCAGTTGTGTGTAGCTCATGGCAATCTTTCTTGCAGGAAAGGCCGTATGCTACCGCATACTGGCCTTTTTCTGTTATGGAAAGTTGCACTTCAAATGCGAATCCGCCGACCTTCTGTTTATTGTTGAAGCAAATGCAGGATAAGCAAATACTGCTTAGTTTTATTACAAAATAGCGGTTCTTTGCCAAACATAATTGGTATAAAATACCAAACTATTTTTATAGGCCGCAGGCAATCATTTCAGCGTATTTTCAGAATGCGAAGCCTGCCTGTTAGGTACGGCCTTATCATATGAATAAAGGAATGCAAAATGCCAGACTACCGCTCCAAAACCTCCACCCACGGCCGCAATATGGCGGGTGCACGCGCATTGTGGCGCGCCACCGGCGTGATGGAAACCGACTTCGGCAAGCCCATCATCGCCGTTGCCAACTCGTTCACCCAATTCGTGCCCGGACATGTCCACCTGCACAACATGGGCCAACTGGTTGCCCGCGAAATTGAAAAAGCGGGCGCAATCGCTAAAGAATTCAACACCATCGCCATCGACGACGGCATCGCCATGGGACACAGCGGCATGCTGTATTCCCTGCCCAGCCGCGATTTGATTGCTGACTCCATCGAATACATGGTGAACGCCCACTGCGCCGACGCGCTGGTGTGCATTTCCAACTGCGACAAAATCACCCCCGGAATGCTGATTGCCGCCATGCGCCTGAACATCCCGACCATCTTCGTTTCCGGCGGCCCGATGGAAGCGGGCAAGGTCATCGGCGTGGCCAACATCCAGCCCGAACGCCGTTTGGACTTGATTGACGCCATGATTGAATCGGCGGACGACAATGTCAGCAACCAGCAAGTCGAAGAAGTCGAACAAAACGCCTGCCCGACCTGCGGCTCCTGCTCCGGCATGTTCACCGCCAACTCCATGAACTGCCTAACCGAAGCGCTCGGCCTGTCCCTGCCCGGCAACGGTTCCTACCTCGCCACCCACGCCGGCCGCAAGGAATTGTTCCTCGAAGCAGGCCGCATGATTGTCGAAATCACCAAACGCTATTACGAGCAAGACGACGAAACCGTGTTGCCGCGCAGCATTGCCACCAAAAAAGCGTTTGAAAACGCCATGACCATGGACATCGCCATGGGTGGCTCCACCAACACCATCCTGCACTTGCTCGCCGTTGCCAACGAAGCGGGCGTGGATTTCAAAATGGCCGACATCGACCGCTTAAGCCGCGTCGTGCCCTGCATCTGCAAAACCGCGCCCAACAACCACGACTACTACATGGAAGACGTGCACCGCGCCGGCGGCATCTTCGCCATTCTGAAAGAACTGGACAAAGCGGGCAAACTGCACACCGACGTGTACACCATCCACGCGCCGACGCTGAAAGACGCGATTGAAAAATGGGACGTGACCAATCCCGAAAACACCCACGCCATCGAACGCTTCAAAGCCGCGCCCGGCGGCGTGCGCACCACCCAAGCGTTTTCGCAAAACCGCATGTGGAAAACCCTCGACCTCGACCGCGAAAAGGGCTGCATCCGCAACGTCGAACACGCCTACTCGCAAGACGGCGGTTTGGCGGTCTTGTTCGGCAACATCGCCGAGCGCGGCTGCGTGGTGAAAACCGCAGGCGTGGACGAGAGCATCCTCAAATTCACCGGCCGCGCCCGCGTGTTTGAAAGCCAGGAAGCCGCCGTCGAAGGCATTTTGGGCAACCAAATCGTCGCCGGCGACATCGTCATCATCCGCTACGAAGGCCCCAAAGGCGGCCCGGGTATGCAGGAAATGCTGTATCCGACTTCCTACCTGAAATCCAAAGGCCTCGGCAAAGCCTGCGCCTTGCTGACTGACGGACGCTTCTCCGGCGGCACATCAGGCCTCTCCATTGGCCACGCTTCGCCTGAAGCGGCGGAAGGCGGCGCCATCGGCTTGGTGCACGAAGGCGACACGATTGAAATCGACATTCCCAACCGCAGCATCAATCTGAAAGTGTCCGACGAAGAACTCGCAAAACGCCGCGCTGAAATGGAAGCACGCGGCAGCAAAGCGTGGAAACCGGAAACCCGCGACCGCTACGTCTCCGCCGCCCTGCGCGCCTACGGCGCAATGGCGACTTCCGCCGACAAAGGCGCGGTGCGCGACGTATCGCAAATCGAGCGTTGATTCGGTATATTACGGGCAGGAGGCCATCGGAAACGCTCCTGCCCTTTTTCTGTTTGAATCAATGTTTACGGCGAAACCGTATCCATGACTTATCTCTCAGCAATTTATTTTATTGCTTGTATCGGTTGAAAAAGTTTCAAGCGGGTATCTGATGGAAAATTAGGCAAAAGGCTGCGAAACTTTGATACCCATATGTCAGGTCGTCTGAAACCCGTTTTTCAGACGACCTGACATTGAAAAAAGGACAAAACATGAATATCCGCATCGGACAAGGCTACGATGTCCACCAACTCGTCGAAGGCCGCGATTTGATTCTCGGCGGCGTAAAGATCCCGTTTGAAAAAGGCCTGCTCGGTCATTCCGATGCCGACGCGCTGTTGCACGCGATTACTGATGCTTTACTTGGCGCGGCGGGCTTGGGCGACATCGGCAGCCATTTCCCTGATACCGCCGCCGAGTTTAAAGATGCCGACAGCCGCGTATTGTTGCGCGAAGCGTATCAAAGCGTGCAGGCATTGGGCTGGTGCATTGTGAACGTGGACACAACCATCATCGCACAAAAGCCCAAACTCGCGCCGCACATTCCAGCCATGCGCGCCAACATTGCCGCCGATTTGGGCATTCAGACGGCCTGTGTCAATATCAAAGGCAAAACCAACGAAAAACTCGGCTATCTGGGGCGCATGGAAGCCATCGAGGCGCAGGCGGCGGTGTTGCTGGAAAAAGCGTAAGCAGGCAAGCACAAATGGCATGAAAATGTTAACATATGTCCATCAACCGACATCCCATTAAGGAGAACTCATGGCTACTCAAGACGAATTGAAGCGCATTGCCGCCGAGAAAGCGGTGGAATTCGTACCCGAAAACGAATACATCGGCATCGGCTCCGGCTCGACTGTGAATATGTTTATTGAAGCGTTGGGCAAAAGCGGCAAAAAAATCAAAGGCGCGGTTTCGACTTCTAAAAAGTCCAGCGAATTGATGGCGCAATACGACATCCCAGAAGTATCACTGAATGATGTGATGGGGCTGGCTGTCTATGTTGACGGTGCGGACGAAGTGAACCATATGCTGCAAATGATTAAAGGCGGCGGCGGCGCGCATTTAAACGAAAAAGTTGTCGCCAGCGCGTCCGACAAATTCATCTGTATCGCCGACGAGAGCAAATATGTTTCGCGTTTGGGAAAATTCCCGCTGCCCGTAGAAGTGTTGCCCGGCGCACGTTCGCTGGTGTCCCGCAAACTTTTGGCAATGGGCGGACAGCCAGAATTGCGCCTGAACTACACCACCTTCCACGGTAACCAAATCATTGATGTCTATGACTTGCATATTGACCGTCCGCTGACTATGGAAGATGAAATCAACCGCATCACCGGCGTTCTCGAAAACGGCATCTTCGCCCGCAACGCTGCGGATGTGTTGATATTGGGTACAGAGCAGGGCGCCAAAGTCATCAAACCCGGACAAAATTAAAGGCAATAAACAGCGAAGGTCGTCTGAAAACCAATTTCGGTTTTCAGACGACCTTATCATTCTCAAATTATGAAGACCACTACCATGCTCAAATGGCTGCCCGTTTTCCTGTCTGTATTGGGCGCATTGGGTTACAGCTCACGCGATACCGAACTTGTTCAATCAGGCGTTCAGATTGTTTCCGATATTACAGACAGCCGTCATTTCGGCTTAGAGGCCGTCGGTGCGCTACTGACCGATACAATCAGGCCAAAGTCGTCTGAAAACGAAGTGGACAAGACTGGCATACATAAAAAAGCCCCCTATACTTATCACGGAAAAATCATCAAAATCCACGACGGTGATACCCTTCATGTCATCGACGGAGACGGTGCAAAACACAAAATCCGCATGGCGTATATCGACGCGCCCGAAATCAATCAGGCATACGGTACGCGTTCGCGTGACAACCTGATTGCCGAAGCCGTCGGCAAAAAAGTGAAAGTACGCGTATTCGAGAAAGACCGCTACCAACGCGAAGTTGCGCAGGTATCCGTTGGGACAACCGATTTGAACCTTATGCAGCTGCGCGACGGCGCGGCATGGCATTACGACAGCTATGCCAAAAAACAGCAAAGCAAAACCGCCTATGCCGATTACGCCGCCAGCCAAAAGCAGGCAAAACAAAAACGTAAAGGTTTGTGGAGCGGTAAAAATCCGCAAGCTCCGTGGGATTTCCGAAGGGGTGAACGCGAAGCGCAAGAAGGACGCGGAAACTCAAAATTGGAAGAAAACTGGTTGGGGATTTGGTAAGAAGGAAATATAGTGGATTAAATTTAAACCAGTACGGCGTTGCCTCGCCTTGCCGTACTATTTGTACTGTCTGCGGCTTCGTCGCCTTGTCCTGATTTAAATTTAATCCACTATATAAGCAAGAGGTCGTCTGAAAACTTTTCAGACGACCTCTTGCTTTATTCATCCCATCGTTTAATGCAGATGCTCGTAAATGGTCTCCGCCAATGCTTTGCTGATGCCTTCGACTTGTTCCAAATCTTCTTTGCTGGCGGCAACGACGCCGCGCAGGCCGCCGAAGCGGGTGAGCAGGGCTTGGCGGCGTTTGCTGCCTACGCCGGGGATGTCGCTGAGGGATGAGGTAACGCGGGCTTTGTCGCGTTTTTTGCGGTGCCCCGTGATGGCGAAGCGGTGTGATTCGTCGCGCACGGTTTGCAGGAGGTGCAGGGCGGGGCTGTTGGGCGGTAGGCGGAAGGTTTCGCCGGTGAACGGGAGGATGAGTTCTTCCATGCCGGCTTTGCGTTCGGGGCCTTTGGCGATGCCGACCAAGGGGATGTGCAGCCCGAGTTCTTCCCATACGGATACGGCGACGCCGATTTGTCCTTTGCCGCCGTCAATCAATACGACATCGGGCCATTTGACGGCCTCGCCGTTGGCTTCGGCTTCCTGCATTTTGCCGTAGCGGCGGGTGAGGACTTCGCGCATGGCGGCGTAGTCGTCGCCGGGTTTGGCGGTGGTGATGTTGTAGCGGCGGTATTGCGAGGGTTGGATGTTTTGTTCGTCGTACACGACGCAGGAGGCGATGGTGGCTTCGCCTTGGGTGTGGCTGATGTCGAAGCATTCGAGGTGGTTGAGGTCGTCTGAATTCATGTTCAGGATTTTTGCCAACTCGTCGATGCGGTGTTGCTGGCTGCTTTGTTGCAGGCGGCGTTGGGCAATCGCCATTTGTGCGTTTTGTTCCGCCATTTTCAACCAGACTTTGCGTTCGCCTATGGTTTTGGTCACGAACTGCATTTGTTTGCCGTGTTCGCCCTCCAAGGCTTCTTTCAATGCGTCGGGGACGGGGAAGTTGCTGATGATGATGTCGGGTTTGCTTTTGCTCAGATAGTGTTGGGCGACGAAGGCTTCGGCGTAATCTTGTCCGTTTGGTTCGGGGTCGTTTTTGGTGTCGGGGAAAAAGCTTTTGTCGCCGACGTGCCGCCCGCCGCGTATGCTGACCCAGTGTACGCAGACGAGGCCGTCTGAAACGGCGAGCGCGAGCAGGTCGATGTCGTTGGGGTTGTTGGGGTTTTTGCTGTCGATGAACTGGTTGCTCTGCATGATGCCGAGCGCTTGGATTTGGTCGCGGTAGCGGGCGGCTTCTTCAAATTGCAGGTTGGCGGCGGCGGTCTGCATTTTGTGTTGCAGGGTGCGGGTCAGTTCGTCGGTTTTGCCGTTGAGGAAAGTGGCGGCTTGGCGCACGCTGTCGCGGTAGTCTTCTTCGCTGATGTGTCCGACGCAGGGCGCGGTGCAGCGTTTGATTTGATACAGCAGGCAAGGACGGTCGCGGTGTTCGAACACGCTGTCTTCGCAGGTACGCAGCATGAAGACTTTTTGCAGCACCTGAATACTGTCGCGCACGGCGTTGCTGTTGGGATAGGGGCCGAAGTATTGATTCGGCTTTTTCAGCGTGCCGCGGTAATACGCCATCTGCGGATATTGATGTCCGCTGAGCATGAGGTAGGGATAGCTTTTGTCGTCGCGGAAAAGGATATTGTATTTGGGCGACAGGGCTTTGATGAAGTTGTTTTCGAGAATCAGGGCTTCGGCTTCGGAGCGGGTGATGGTGGTTTCGATGTGGTGAACCTGTTTCACCATCAACGCGATGCGCGGGGAATGGTCGTTTTTCTGGAAATAACCGGACACGCGCCGCTTGAGGTTGACGGCTTTGCCGACGTATAAAACGTTGCCGCCTTCGTCGAAAAAACGGTATACGCCGGGCAGGTTGGGCAGGTTTTTGAGGAATAGGGGGATGTCGAAGTCCGTGGTCATGGGGCGGGTGGTAGTATAGGGGCTGGAAAGTCGGAATTATAGGGGAAACTATATTTCAGGAATATAACAAAAGGTCGTCTGAAAACGGGTTTTCTCAAATAGAAACCCGTTTTCAGACGACCTTTACCGATATGATTGTTAACGGCGGAATTTGCCTTGATCGAAATCATCAAATGCTTCGTAAGCGGCGCGGCATTGGATGCGTTGTTCTTTATAGGGTAGCTGACGGAAAGCTTTGCGGGCTTTTCGGTTTTTTTTCAATTCGGCACGGTTGCCTTTGTATTTGTACCATGCAGCGCGGCGGTCGAGGTAATTTTTGCAAGCGGGATGCAGTTTGCCATGTTCGGCTTGAGTTCGCGGATGGTGGCGTTTATGGGTGTCTGCATCGGCAGTTTGGGCGGAAAAACCCAGTATCAGTGCAATGGACAAAGTAGAAAGCAAGCCTTTTTTGAGTAACATGACGAACTCCTGTTTGTAGGATTGAATGAGTACTTTGCAAAATTGAAATCTATAGTCAATTAAAAATAAAATAGTACAATACTCAACTTTGAAGGTCTAACCATGGCATACTCTGCGGACTTGAGAAACAAAGCTTTAAACTTTTACGAACAATGCAAAAACATCAGCCAAACCGCAGCAACATTTAACTTGTCAAGAAACACGCTTTACCTGTGGATTCACCTTAAAAAACAAACAGGCAGCCTAAAACATCAAGTTACCGGTCTAAATGCCGTCAAATTGGATAGGCAAAAACTGGCTCAATATGTTGGGCAACACCCGGATGCCTATCTGCATGAAATCGCCAAACATTTTGATTGTACGGCCGCCGCCGTTTGCTATGCACTCAAACAGATGGGAATGACGCGCAAAAAAAGACCACCACTTACAAAGAACAAGATCCGGCCAAAGTAACGCATTATTTGACACAGCTGGCCGAATTTTCCGACTACCAACGCGTTTATTTGGATGAAACAGGATTTGACCGCTACCTGTTCCGTCCCTATGCCCGCAGCCCGAAAGGGCAAATAGTGAAAGCGCAGATAAGTGGAAAAAGATACCGACGCTTATCTCTGGTGTCCGCACAAGTCGGCAACCGGCTGATTGCTCCGATGGTTTATCAAAATACGATGACCGGAGTCTTTTTTGAAGCGTGGTTTCAGCAATGCCTACTGCCTGCATTGACTCAAAAATCGGTGATTATTTTAGATAATGCACGATTTCACCGTATGGGTGTCTTACGGGAAATGGCGGAAAAATGGGGACATAAGGTATTGCCTCTTGAACCTTATTCACCTGAGCTCAACCCGATTGAGAAGGTTTGGGCGAATATTAAGCGGTATCTGCGAACCGTATTGTCTGATTACGCCCGATTTGACGATGCGCTACTGTCCTATTTTGATTTTAATTGACTATATAAAACAGGTGCTCAGAGGTTTACGGCTCACTCTCACTTCGCGTTACCAAATACCAGCTTATCGGTTTTGAACGTATAGTAATCAATCCAATCCTGCAGATATTCATACGGGTAAGACAAGTCATACTGTTTCATAAAATCGAAGATGTCTTGGTATTCGTCTGCCGGTAGCGGATCGTAAATAATCAAATCCCTCGGTGCGATTTCGTGGTCTATGCCTAAATCGAAACCGTGCATGGATGCGATTTTGGCGTAGGTAACGATTTGCGGCTGCAGGTAGAAATCGAAATAGGACAATGTTTCTTTGGCAGCCATACGCGCGGTTTTTTTATCGAAAAGCGGCTCTAAGGCGGCCTTCATCGCCTCTGCATCCTGTTCGGCGAAAGCGAGGAAGAAGCGGTAATCGTACAACCGCTTTTGCAGCCATTTGCTAGGGGTGGGATGCGCCAAGACTTTCTCGCTACGTTGTTTCAAACGTTCAAGCTGCTTACCCTCTACCATCAGCAGAGTATTGTAAATCATATGACGGTTGAGGTCGTAGCGGTTTACGAAGGCTTCTGTATCGTTGGCGATGTTGTCAATATTGCGCACTAGAAACTCACGCAGCTGCGGGCTGTCGCTCATCAGCATCAGAAACATCGGATTTTGAATGTTGAGCATATCGCAGGGAAAAAAGAAGGGTTCAGGGTCTGTAGAATTTACACTCAGCAAAACTCCCAGCTTTCCTGCAACATAAGCATATTGCTTGAATTTCTTAAGATCATGTTCAAATAGATAGGCATGGGAAGCTGCAGCTCTAACGTCCATGAAAATATGTTGCATAGCTGCAAGCGGAACGCCTTTTCTTTCATCTACATAATCTATAGAGTCAAGGCAACCGCTATTGAAATTAGCAGTATTGCCTATGATTACTTTAGTAATATGCTCATACCATTTTTGGGTGGTCATCATATTGTGCCCCATTGTTATCTCCTTATATTGGTTTTAGGCAACGGTTGCGGCATTATCCAAGGTTCTTTCCAAGTCTTGTAAATTTTTCTCCGCTTTCGCTGCTTTATAGGCCAGTCTCGCTTAACCTTTACCCGGAACTATATCCAGCTAAGCAAACAGGCATTCGGCATCAGTCTGTGAATAAAATAATTTGTTTTACCAGTCCACTCTATTTGCCTGATTAAGGGAAGGGAGCTATACGGTAGGAAGGGCTGAGAAAATTGCAGATAAAAAAAACCATCTATACTAAGGGGAAAAGTATAGATGGCCAAACACATTACGGGGAAAACGTCTTACTCACTTACTCACTTCTCTCGAAGCAAGTGTTACTCAGACACGCGAATTATATAATAGTTCACGAATGATGGCGTTAAGTTTGGTTAATGACATCTTAACAATCATATCATCATGTTTTAAAACAAATAAAAAAATCATAATGGTTAAAATTTTTTTGAAAAAACTTCAAAATTTTCAAACTGTGATGAATTTCCACTCCCCTGAGGCTAAATTTTCTACCGTTCGTCCGTTGAATTCGTCCCGATGGAGGTGTTCGACGCGGTTGCCGGCGGCGGCGACCATGCGTTTGACTTGATGATATTTGCCTTCGGTAATGGTCATCAGCAGGGTGGTCGGATTTTCCAAAACGGCTTCGGCTGCGCGGACGGTTTCGTTGTCGTCGTGCAGCAGGACGCCGTTTTTCAGCGTTTCACACAGGCTGTCATCGGCAGGATGCTTCAGGGTAACGCGGTAGATTTTGGGCACTTTGTGTTTCGGCGAGGTAACGCGGTGGTTGAACTGCCCGTCGTTGGTAATCAGCAAAACGCCCGTCGTATCCGCATCCAGCCTGCCGACCGCCTGCATATCGATGTTGCGCATATGATCGGGAAAAAGGCTGAAAACGCTGGGGTATTGCTGCGGTTTGTGCGAGGTTTCGTAATCGGCAGGCTTGTTGAGCAGGATATAAAAATAGGGCATGGGGACGACGACGATGTCTTCGCCGTCTATGCGCAGCGTTTGGACTTCAGCGGGATCGATGTCGGCTTTGGCGTCGTTGTAGACCGTATCGTTGATTTCGACACAGTCGTTTTGAATCAGCCACTGGCATTGTTTGCGGCTGCCTATGCCTTGGGATTGAAGGTATTTGATCAGTTGCATGGGAATGGCGGGAACGGGTTTCAGACGACCTAATTGTATATCAGGACTTCGCTTTCAAACGATAGATATAAGTGGTTTCCCGATTGCGGGCGAAGGCGAGCGGGTCGGATTCGTCGGCGGCTTTGCGGTGGCGCGGTTTGGTTTTCAGAATATCGACCACTTCTAAAGAGGTCGTCTGAAAACATTGTTCCAGAAAATCACGGTCGCGCAGATGCAGATGTTCCGCCAAGTCGGAAATGATTAACCACGCTTCGCCTTGCGGGTTTAAATGCTGCCGCACGCCGTTTAAGAAGGCGGTCAGCATGGCGTTGTCGGGATCGTAGAGGGCAGTTTCGACGGCGGAAGTCGGTTTGGCGGGCAGCCACGGCGGGTTGCAGACGATCAGGTCGGCGCGTCCTTCGGGAAACAAATCGACGGCTTGGACGGCAACTTGTTTGTCCAGCCCCAAGCGGGCGAGGTTGGCGGTTGCGCAGGCGATGGCTTTGGGGTTGGTGTCGGTAGCGGTGATGTCGGGAATGCCGCGTTTGGCGAGGATGGCGGCGATAACGCCGGAACCTGTACCGATGTCGAACGCCGTCTGAATATTCGGATTTAACGGCGCTTGGGCGATTAAGTCCAAATATTCGCCGCGCAGGGGCGAGAACACGCCGAAGGGAATATGGATTTTGCCGCCAAGCTGCGGAATGTCTATGCCTTTTTTGTGCCATTCGTGTGCGCCGATGAAACCCAAAAGCTGGTTGAGCGGCAGCAAAAACGGCGCATCGTTCGGCTCGGCGTACACATCAGCAAGGGCGGCGCGGACGTCCGGCGCGCGCGGGTTGCTTAACTGAAAACCCACGCCGATTTCGACGGCAAGCATGTTCAGCACGCGGCTTTGCTGCGCCTGCTTCATGCGGTGGGTGTGGAAGGTCGTCTGAATATCGGCGGGCACGTTTTTTGTTTTTTCAGACGACCTGCGGACGCGCTTTTTCATCGCTGCCAACACTTGTTTGGCGTTGTGGAAATCGCCCGTCCAAACGGTTGCCGTTTGGGCGTGGGCGTTTTTCAGAATATCGGCGGCATTGCTTTCATGCACATAAACCGCCTGCTTGGGCGGCTTTTGCGTGCTTTCGTTGCGCCATTCGGCAGCGGCGCGGTCAGTGGGGATAATGGGGAACATGACGGGAAGGAGGAAGGGAAAACGGCGGCAAGTTTACTATATTTCGGGAAGTATGTATTGAAAGCGGAATAGGGTTGTAATAAAGGCCGTCTGAAATTTGAAATGTGGTTTCAGACGACCTATTCTCAATTGCATAAAATACTTTCTTTCCGTCTGCAAACGGAGTACATTTACCCCCATTGTTAACAATTTTACGGAACACACATCATGGAGAAATTTCCCAAATCGTCCAAGCTGGACCATGTTTGCTACGACATCCGCGGCCCGGTACACAAAAAAGCCCTGCAACTCGAAGAAGAAGGCCATAAAATCCTCAAGCTCAATATCGGCAACCCTGCGCCGTTCGGCTTTGAAGCGCCCGATGAAATTTTGGTGGACGTGATCCGCAACCTGCCGACCGCGCAGGGCTATTGCGATTCCAAAGGGCTGTATTCCGCCCGTAAGGCCATCGTTCATTACTATCAAACCAAAGGTCTGCGCGACATTTCGGTCAACGACGTTTATATCGGCAACGGCGTGTCCGAGCTGATTACCATGTCCATGCAGGCACTTTTGAACGACGGCGACGAAATCCTGATTCCCGCGCCCGACTATCCGCTGTGGACGGCTGCCGCCACTTTGGCGGGCGGTACGGTGCGCCATTATTTGTGCGACGAAGAAAACGACTGGTTTCCCAACCTTGCCGATATGGAAGCCAAAATCACGCCCAAAACCAAAGCCATCGTTGTCATCAATCCCAACAATCCTACCGGCGCGGTGTACAGCAAAGAAATCCTGCTCGAAATCGCCGAGTTGGCGCGCAAACACGGTCTGATTATCTTCGCCGACGAAATCTACGACAAAATCCTCTACGACGGCGTGGTTCACCACCACATCGCCGCACTCGCGCCCGACTTGCTGACCATTACCTTCAACGGACTCTCCAAAGCCTACCGCGTTGCCGGATTCCGTCAAGGCTGGATGGTGCTCAACGGTCCGAAAGAACATGCCAAAGGCTATATCGAAGGCCTCGATATGCTCTCGTCCATGCGCCTATGCGCCAACACGCCCATGCAACACGCCATCCAAACCGCTTTGGGCGGCTATCAAAGCATCAATGAATTCATCCTGCCAGGCGGCCGCCTGCTGGAGCAGCGCAATAAAGCGTGGGAAATGGTGAACCAAATTCCCGGCATATCCTGCGTCAAGCCGATGGGGGCGCTTTATATGTTCCCCAAAATCGACACCGAAATGTACGGCATCCATGACGACATGAAATTTATCTACGACTTGCTCGTGCGCGAAAAAGTCTTGTTTGTCCAAGGAACGGGGTTCAACTGGATACGCCCCGACCATTTTCGCATCGTTACCCTGCCGTACACCCACCAAATCGAAGAAGCCATGGGCAAACTCGAGCGCTTCTTGCAGACTTATCGGCAATAATCTAATAAGGCGAAAGGTCGTCTGAAAGCATGATTTGCGTGTTCAGACGACCTTTGTTATGCCCGTTCTGCTTGGCAAAACAGCCTGATATGCGTATAATTAACATTTCCCATCTGGGGGCGATCTTGGTTTCGACGGGGGTTGCAAAGCAGATGCGGGCATACCGGGATCTCAGATTTCCCGTAAAACACTGAATCTAAATAGTCGCAAACGACGAAACTTACGCACTGGCCGCTTAAGGCCTGCCGTTGCAGCAGTTGGTCAATGGGCTGTGTAGCGCAAGCTACCGCAACGTCATTTTACATTGACTGGTTTTCCGCCGGGTTACTTGGCGGGAAATAAGATTTAAGGTAACTGGTTCCTAGAAGGCCTGTCGGTTGGCATGATAGGAACGAGATTTTAAATAGACACGACTAAGTATGTAGAACGCTCTGTAGAGGACTTCCGGACGGGGGTTCGATTCCCCCCGCCTCCACCATACCCTATTTTCAGCAGTATCCTGTAATACGCATAAAGCCTTGAGCCTTAACGGTTTCAAGGCTTTTTTGTTACCTTGAATATGCTCGGGTTTTTATCATTTATGGGGTAACTTTTTGGGTAAGTTTTCAGGAATTTCATCAAAACGTGTTTCAAATGTACCGTTTGTCTATTCGAACTGGTTCTGCCGACCCAAGATTGCCAAATTTCGTTGAACACATTGGCACACGGCGCAGGACGGAAATGGCAGCGCAGCGAATGCAAAGGCCGCCTGTCGCACAAATATTCCGCCGACAGCCTGCGCCAAACCGCATTCGGCAGCGTGGTCGTTTGTCAGGATAAGGCTTTGATTTTTGAAGAGGCTCCGCAGGCTTATAAAGACATAGACAGCGTCATTTCAGCCATGAAAAACGCAGGTCTGATTGAATTGGTCGCTCGGTTCAAACCCGTTTTGACTTATAAAACCAGCGGCGGATGCGGAGAATAAAAATGAAGCAAAACTTACAAACGGTTTATCTGCAAATTTCTACAGCCCAAGGGCCTGCCGAATGCCGCATCTTTGCCCGTTTCGTATTGGGCAGGCTGCTTGCCGAGGCAAAGGCGGAAGGTGTTGAGGCGGAAATCATCTCCGAAACCGCCGATAAACACGGCATGATGTCGGCGGTGCTTAAATTGGACGGCAAACATGCCGAAACTCTGGCACAGCGTTGGCAAGGTTCGCTCCAATGGATATGCGCCAGCCCCGTCCGTCCGAAACATCCGCGTAAAAACTGGTATATCGGCGTTTTCCGCATGCCCGATATGCCTGAAATGCCGTCTGAAAGCGAAATTGAGTTTCAAACCTGCCGTTCGGGCGGCAAAGGCGGGCAGCACGTCAATAAAACTGAAAGTGCCGTCCGTGCCACTCATAAAGCAAGCGGTATTTCCGTGCGGGTCGAAAGCGAACGCAGTCAGCATGCCAACAAAAAATTGGCTTTGACCCTGCTGGCGCAAAAGTTGGCGGAACACCATGCCGGACAGACCGACGATTACGCCCGCGCACAGCACAGCCGGCTTTATCAGGTGGAGCGCGGCAATCCGAAACGGACGTTCGTCGGAACGGAATTTAAGGAGAAGCCGGATGCTAAATCTTGAGCTGAGACTGCGGCTTTGGCAATGTCGCGATTACCTGTGTTTTTAATATACGGGAAAAGGTCGTCTGAAAACCTGAATTTGTGTTTTCAGACGACCTTTTGTTTGGCTATCAACATCCGGTCAATAAGAATCCGGAATGTGTTTGAAATACAGCATGACCAGATACCAAAACAGCGTCGCTGCGGCTGCACCGAGCAGCACCCATGCGCTGATTTTGGCGACATCGCGCAGGGCGCGTTTTTGCTTGCGGCTGAAGAGGCGGTTGATGATTAGCGCGGCAAGTGCGAAAAAGAAAAAAATACGGAAAAGTCTGCCTATCATATCGGGAAGCGGGGGAGGTCGTCTGAAAAAGTATGGTTCGAGCGTAGCGGCATGGGGACAGATGTTTCAGCGCGTCAGGCTGCTTGTCCGACCGTGTCAAAAAGTCATGCCGTTTGCTATATAATAACGCTTTTCGCCGCATTTGTTGGAACAGGATATGAGTCAAAGTGCCTCGGTGGGCATTGTAACGCCCCAAAAAATTCCGTTTGAGATGCCGCTGGTTTTGGAAAACGGTAAAACTTTGCCGCGTTTCGATCTGATGATTGAAACCTACGGCGAGCTGAATGCCGAAAAAAACAATGCGGTTTTAATCTGCCATGCGCTGTCGGGCAACCATCATGTTGCGGGCAGACATTCGGCGGAGGATAAATATGCGGGCTGGTGGGACAATATGGTCGGCCCCGGCAAACCGATTGATACGGAACGTTTTTTCGTGGTCGGTTTGAACAATCTGGGCGGCTGCGACGGCAGCAGCGGGCCTTTGTCGATCAATCCTGAAACGGGCAGGGAATACGGTGCGGATTTTCCGGTGGTTACGGTGAAGGACTGGGTAAAATCCCAAGCCGCGCTTGCCGATTATCTCGGTATCGAACAATGGGCGGCGGTTGTCGGCGGCAGCTTGGGCGGCATGCAGGCTTTGCAGTGGACGATTTCCTATCCCGAGCGCGTGCGCCA
Source organism: Morococcus cerebrosus (assembly GCF_022749515.1). NCBI lineage: Bacteria > Pseudomonadati > Pseudomonadota > Betaproteobacteria > Neisseriales > Neisseriaceae > Morococcus > Morococcus cerebrosus. The sequence goes on along the minus strand of NZ_CP094242.1, from coordinate 1,258,052 downwards.
TGCCTTGGTGATTGCGTCTGCGCCCAAACTCTCGACGCAAAATATCGCGTTCAACGATGTGGCGCGTCAGGCGATTTTGACCGACCCCGATTTCAACGAAGGACATTACCGCAGCCACAATACCGTTCCCGCACGGGGCTTGCGGATTGCCCGCATGATGGGGCACATTACGTATCTTGCCGAAGACGGTTTGGGCAAAAAATTCGGACGCGATTTGCGTTCAAACGGCTATCAATACGGCTACGGCGTTGAATTTGAGGTGGAATCCTATCTGCGCTATCAGGGCGACAAATTCGTCGGGCGGTTCGACGCCAACACTTACCTGCTTATGACCAAGGCTTTGGACTATTTTGATCCGGCGGCAGATTTCGGCGACAGCCTGACCCGCGCCCTGCAAAATGTGAAAGCGAAATTTTTTGTCGCCAGCTTCAGTACCGACTGGCGTTTCTCGCCTGCGCGTTCCAAAGAGCTGGTCAAAGCGCTGATTGCCGCGCACAAGCCGGTGCAGTATATCGAAGTCAAATCCAACCACGGCCATGACGCCTTTTTGATGGAAGACGAGGCCTATATGCGCGCCGTAGCGGTTTATATGAACAATGTTGACAAGGATTGCCGATCATGAACTTGCGCGACGATTTGCAGTTGATTTACGACTGGATTCCAGAAGGCAGCCGCGTCTTGGACTTGGGCTGCGGCGACGGCGAATTGCTGGCGGCTTTGGTGGAGCACAAAAAATGCAGCGGCTACGGCATCGAAATCGACACCGACAGCGTCATCTCCGCCATGTCGCGCGGCGTGAACGTCATCCAAGCCGATTTGGAGCAGGGTTTGGCGGAATTTGGCGACCAGACGTTTGACGTTATCGTCTTGAGCCAAACCATCCAAGCCATGCAAAACACCGAAAAAATCCTGCGCTGCCTCATGCGCGTGGCGAAACAGGCGATTGTCAGCTTCCCGAATTTCGGTTACTGGCGCAACCGCTTCCAAATCGCCATCGGCGGCCATATGCCGGTTTCCGAACGCATGCCCTACCATTGGTACGATACGCCGAACATCCATTGGTGTACGCTCAAAGACTTTGATTTATTGTGCGCCAAAAACAAAATCCGCGTCCTCGAGCGCGCGGTCATGACGGGTAACAAACAGGTCAAACATTTCCCCAACCTGTTGGGCAGCTTGGCGTTTTACCGCGTCGGGTAAAGAATATTGTGAGCAGTCTTTTCTATAAAAAATTGGGAATCTGCTTTCAAATAAGTTATGTTGGATGTAGTCAAACCTCATTTTTTATCTGACAGAAGATGAGGTTTGGTGAATTTCGACTTAAGCTGAATAAAATTCTTGTTGTGTTTGAAAAATGAAATACTGTATGTTGGCAGATTCGTGCTGATAAAGCATAACTTGTTAAAAAGGTCGTCTGAAATCCCTTTTAGGATTTCAGACGACCCTTATATTTTATAGCTTCAATCATTTTTGTCTAAATGATAAATTTGGGCAACGGCTTCTACAAGATCACTGTCGGTTGAGCCTGCTTTATTGAGGGTGCGGGTAGGGGAATGGAGCAGTTTGTTGGTCAGTTGTATAGAGAGGCGTTCGAGGACTTCTTCGGGGGACGTACCTTTCGCCAGTTGCTTCATTGCATTTTCGAGCACTTGTCTGCGGGCGCGTTCGCCCTCATCGCGAAGTGCGCGGATAAGCGGAACGCTTTGGCGGCTTTTTTGTTGTTGGATAAATTCGCCGACTTTTTCTTCAACCATGGCTTCGGCGGCCGCGGCGGCTTTTTGCCGTGATTCTTTACCGCTTTGGACGATGTTCATCATATCGTCGACGGTATAAAGATAGGCATCTCCAAGTTCGCCCACTTCTGCTTCGATGTCTCTGGGGACGGCCAAATCCAATAGGAAAACAGGCATGTTATGGCGTTGTTTCAGAGCGCGTTCAACCATGCCTTTGCCGACCAATGGCAGCTGGCTGGCGGTTGAAGAAACGACGACATCGTATTCGTGCAAAATTTCAGGCAGGTCGGTCAGCAGGCGAGGTTCGGCAGTAATGCCGAGTTTGTCGCACAATTCTTGCGCACGGGGTAGGGTACGGTTGGCGACGGTAATCAGTTTGGGGTTTTTCGCGGCAAAGTAGGTGGCCACCAATTCAATCATCTCGCCTGCGCCGATAAATAAGACATTCAAATCGGCAATATCGGGGAAAATTTGTTCCGCCATTTTGACTGAGGCGGATGCCATAGATACGGAATTTTCACCGACGGCGGTATCGGTACGGATTTCTTTGGCTACTGAGAAGGTTTTTTGGAACAGCGCATTGAGGTGTGAATTGATGCTTTCCTGCTCTTGGGCGATACGGACGGCATCTTTGATTTGTCCGAGGATTTGCGGTTCCCCCAATACCATGGAATCCAGCCCGCAGGCCACGCGGAAAGCGTGTCGGATGGTTTCGTTGTTGTCTAAAGTGTATAGGTAGGGACGGATTTCTTCGATAGGGAGATTATGATATTCGGCGAGCCATTCAATAATCCGCTCTGTATTGCCGACGCAATAGAGCTCAGTACGGTTGCAGGTAGACAGAATGACGGCTTCGTCAGCAGCCGGACTGTGTGCCAAAGCACGAACGGCATCGGGGAGATGCTCGGCGGCGAATGCTAATTTTTCGCGTATGCTCAGGGGTGCAGTTTGATGGTTGAGTCCGACGGCGGTGAGTTGCATGGGGAGGGTGTTTTGCGGAATGGTGTGTGTCGGGCGGTATTATAGCCCAATTCAGGTATGAAATGAACGGATAAGGAGGAGCGGGTAGGTGGCGGTCGTCTGAAATTTTATGTGTCGGCAGCTTTAGGTTTTCAGACGACCTGCTCATCTCACAGATAAAAATGTTTGCCGTTGTTGGGGTTGTTTGCTTTCAAATCGTTCAACATCCGTTTGAAATCCAAGCCGTATTGTTCGCTTAACTTTTCCGCGCGCTTTTTCAGCTTGTCGAGGTTTTGCTCTTTCGGACTGCTTTGGAACGCCATCACCGCCATATTGCCGTGGCTTTCGGCGGGCAGTTCCAACACGCGGCCTTCGAAGACGTTGAGCAGGCGTTCGATGAATCGTTGGTAGCGTTTGTCGCCGCTCCACCAGTTGGTGACGAACACGCCGTCGGGCGAGAGGGCGTGGCGGCAGTCTTGGAAGAAGGGTTCTTCCACCAGCGCGTCGATGATTTGTTCGCCGTCGAAACCGTCCACCAAAATCACGTCGGTATTGTGGCGGAACACTTTGATGTATTCCGCGCCGTCCGCTTCGACGATTTCGAAGTTTTCCCCTTCAAACGGCAGCTCGAACAGGCTGCGGGCGACGGCGATGACCTGCGGGTTGATGTCCACGGCGGTTTGCTTGGTGTTGGGTAGGTAGCTGTCTATCCAGCGTGCGAACGAGCCGCCGCCCAAGCCGATTTGGGTGATGTGTTTCGGCGTTTCTTCCGCAAACAGAAGCCAGCCCATCATCGCGCGGCTGTACGATAAAACCAGTTCGGCGGGATGGTCGAGGTTCATCGAGCTTTGGATGGTGTCGCTGCCCAGATGCAACGAGCGGATGTTGCCTTCTTCGGAAATGCCGACTTCGGGCAGGTCGGACTTGGCGGGGCGCAGGCGGCGGTAGGGGTGTCGTGGCATGATGTGGACGGATGAAGGGGAAAGGGGGGTATTTTATCAGAGTGTCGTCTGAAATGCTTTTTGTGCGGGTGTTTTTCAGACGACCTTTCGGCTATATACCTGAGCGGCTTGGTTTATATATGGGGTAATCATTACGTCTGAAATAAATTTCTTTTTAAATCAGATATTTTTTATAAAAATTTACTTTGTGGGCGACAGGCTCTTGCCAAGCGGGGCAGTTAACGGCATAATTCGGCTTCTTTGCCGGTATAGCTCAGTTGGTAGAGCACCTGACTTGTAATCAGGGGGTCCCGAGTTCGACTCTTGGTGCCGGCACCAGTTTATCGCTGAAGGTGCCGCAAGGTATTTCAGTAAGCCGGTATAGCTCAGTTGGTAGAGCACCTGACTTGTAATCAGGGGGTCCCGAGTTCGACTCTTGGTGCCGGCACCAATCAAACAGCCCGATTGTGAAAGCAGTTGGGCTGTTTTGCGTTTGCCGTTCGGGTGGCAGGGCGGCGGGCATTTCACTATAATAGCCCGTTTTAATCTAAAAGGTCGTCTGAAAAAGGCGGAATACATTCTAATGATTACTGTGAACACACTGCAAAAGATGAAGGCAGAAGGCGAAAAAATCGCCATGCTGACCGCCTATGAATCCAGCTTTGCCGCGTTGATGGATAATGCCGGAGTCGATGTTTTGCTGGTGGGCGATTCCTTGGGCATGACCGTGCAGGGACGCAAATCCACGCTGCCCGTCAGCCTGCGCGATATGTGTTACCACACCGAAAACGTCGCGCGTGGTACGGAAAATGCGATGATTGTCAGCGACTTGCCTTTTGGTGCGTATCAACAGAGTAAAGAACAGGCGTTTGCCGCCGCTGCCGAACTGATGGCGGCGGGCGCGCATATGGTCAAACTCGAAGGCGGCGTTTGGATGGCGGAAACCACTGAATTCCTGCAAATGCGTGGCATTCCCGTCTGCGCCCATATCGGCTTGACCCCGCAGTCCGTGTTTGCGTTTGGCGGATATAAAGTGCAAGGGCGGGGCGATAAGGCGGAAGCCTTGTTGGCAGATGCGAAAGCGCACGACCAAGCGGGTGCCGCCATCGTATTGATGGAATGTGTACCGGCGGAATTGGCGAAAAAAGTAACCGAAACCGTCTCTTGCCCGACCATCGGCATCGGCGCAGGTGTGGATTGCGACGGACAAGTTTTGGTCATGCACGATATGCTCGGCATTTTTCCGGGCAAAACTGCCAAATTCGTCAAAAATTTCATGCAGGGCAAAGACAGCATCCAAGCCGCCGTTGAAGCCTATGTCCATGAAGTCAAAGCCAAAACCTTTCCCGCTGCGGAACATTCGTTTGCTTGATACCCTCAACTGAAAAAGGTCGTCTGAAAAGGTTTTCATCGTGAAAACCGAATTTCAGACGACCTTTGTTTGTCCGTGTTCCCAGCGTATAATCGGCGCGTGATTTTCGGGCTGACAAAATATGGCGGCTGCGCGCCGCAATCCCGAAAAAGATAAAGGACATTTTCCACCATGCAAATCATTCATACCATTAAAGAATTACGCGAATGGCGCAAAAATGCAGGCAGCGTTGCCTTTGTGCCGACTATGGGCAATCTGCACGAAGGCCATCTCGCCCTCGTTCGCGAAGCCAAAAAACGCGCCGACAACGTCGTCGTCAGCATATTCGTCAACCGCCTGCAATTCGGGCAGGGCGAGGATTTCGACAAATACCCGCGTACCTTGCAGCAAGACGCCGACAAACTCGCCAACGAAGGCGTAGCCGTCGTGTTTGCGCCCGGCGAAAAAGAGCTGTATCCCAATGTCGAGCAACGTTTCAACGTCGAGCCGCCCAACCTTCAAAACGAATTGTGCGGCAAATTCCGCCCCGGGCATTTCCGCGGTGTCGCTACTGTCGTCAGCAAACTGTTCAACATCGTCCAACCCGATACTGCCTGTTTCGGCAAAAAAGACTATCAGCAGTTGGCGATTATCAAAGGCTTTGTCGAAGACCTGAATTTCAATATCGACATCGTTCCCGTCGATACCGGCCGCGCTCCTGACGGGCTTGCGCTTTCCAGCCGCAACCAATACCTCAGTGAAGCCGAACGCGCCGAAGCCCCGCGTCTGTACCGCGAATTGCAACGCGTCGCCGCCGAACTTAAAAACGGCAATCTCGATTATGTCGGTCTGGAAACAGAAACCGTCCGCCGCCTGACCGAAGCCGGCTGGGTGGTTGATTACATCGAAATCCGCCATGCCGAAAGCCTCGCCGTCGCACGCACCGGCGACAAAGCCCTCGTCGTTCTCGCCGCCGCCCGCTTGGGAACGACGCGTCTGATTGACAACTTGGAAGTCAGCTTGGCTTGATTGTTGGAATAGAAAAAGGTCGTCTGAAAACCGGTTTGGGTTTCAGACGACCTTTTTTACAGGTATTACTGGTTAAAATAAGTAAATTTATGCCGTTATGTTTATTCCAATATAGGAAGGGTAAGAATGACGAAGTAGATATTTTAATCAGCCATGTAAGTGATAAAAAATGGTGAACTGGGACTATTGCGCCGGAGAAAAAGCATCTGAATAGAAGGCTGTTTCAGGCAGGCTGCATTGTGCAGCCAACACAGATTTCGCGCTTTCGATCATGGCGACAGAACCGCAGGCATAGACTTCGTAACCGCTTAAATCGGGATAATCTTTAGTGGCTGCGGTTTGGACGTATCCTTTTTCGCCTTGCCAGCCCTCATCGGCTTTTGAAAGAACTGGGGTAAAGCGGGCGTTTTTCAGACGACCTGTCAGCTCTTGCGCTTCTTCGAGTGCGTACAAATCATCTTGATGACGCGCGCCCCAGTAGAGATGGACGGCGCGGCTGCTGTCTTGGCAGATAAGGTCGAGCAGGATGCTGCGGATGGGGGCATAGCCTGTGCCGGTTGCCAAGAGAATGATCGGTTTGTCGCTGTCTTCTTGTAGGGTAAACGAACCGAGCGGGCCTTTGACGCGGACGATGCCTTTTTCTTTGACTTTGGGTTCGCTGCCGAAAATCATTTCCGAGCAGACGCCATTTTCGCGCCTGCGGATGTGCAGTTCCAAAATGCCCTCTTGGTCGGGCGAGTTGGCGATGGAATAGCTGCGGCTGACGTTGCCCGGCAGCAGTAAATCAATGTATTGCCCGGCGTAGAAAGCAAACGGTGGGGCTTTGGGTAGCGCAAGTTTCAAGAGGGCGACATCGTGTTTGAAAACCATGCTTTCGATACGGGCAGGCAGGGTGCGGACGGGGAGGGCGTTTGCGTTGTAGCCGGGGATGTTGATGCTGATGTCGCTTTGCGCGGTGGTGCAGCACATCAAAATCTTGCCTTGGGCTTTTTCTGCTTTGGATAAAGCCTGTTCCGAGTGTTCGCCCATTTGAATATCGCCGCTGACCAGTTCGGCTTTGCATTGCCCGCAGACACCGCTTTTGCAGGAATGGGGCAGATTGAGGTTTTGACGGGCTGCAGCAGCTAAAACGGTTTCGCCATCGTTGGCGGTAAAGGTGGTTTGGTCGGGTAGAGTAATGGTATGGGTCATAGCTTGGCGTGGTTTGAATAGATTAAGTTAAAAGGTCGTCTGAAAGCTTGTTTCCCGTTTTACCTTCGTTGGAACTTTGCTTTCAGACGACCTGTGTGATAACGGATTAAGCCAGTTTGGCTTTAATTAGTTCTTGAACCTGTGCGGGATTCGCTTTGCCTTTGCTGGCCTTCATCACTTGTCCCACAATCGCATTCAGGGCTTTTTCGTTACCGGATTTAAATTGTTCCACGGCTTTGGCGTTGTTTGCCAGCACTTCGTCCACCATGGCTTCAATCGCGCCGGTATCGGTCATCTGCTGCAAGCCGTGTTTTTCGATGATTTCGGCGATAGTGGCTTCGGGTTCCGCCCACATGGCTTCGAAGGCTTTTTTCGCTAACTTGCTGCTTAATGTGCCATCGGCGATTTTGCCTACCAACGCGGCGAGGCGTGGGGTGGTAATCGGGCTGTCGGCGAGTTCCATACCTTCTTTGTTCAGCGTGGCAGCGAGTTCGCCGTTCATCCAGTTGGCAGTCAGCTTGCCTTGTCCGCTGGCTTTGGCGGCTTCTTCAAAATAGGCAGCCTGCACGCGGCTGGCGGTAAGCAGGCGCGCGTCGTAGTCGGATACGCCGTAGTCCGCCACGAAACGCGCCGCCATTTCTTTTGGCAGCTCGGGCATTTCTGCTTTGGCTTTTTGCAACCGGTCGTCTGAAATGATGACGGGCAGCAAATCGGGGTCGGGGAAGTAGCGGTAGTCGTGCGCGTCTTCTTTCAAACGCATCACGCGGGTTTCGCCTTTTTCCGGGTCGAACAGCATAGTTGCCTGCTGTACTTTGCCGCCGTCTTCCAAAATCTCGATTTGCGCTTCCACTTCGTAATTAATCGCCTGCTCCAAGAAGCGGAAGGAATTGAGGTTTTTAATCTCGCGGCGCGTGCCGAATTCCGCTTGGCCTTTCGGGCGCACAGATACGTTGGCATCGATGCGGAACGAGCCTTCCGCCATATTGCCGTCGCAGATGTCCAGCCAGGTTACCAAGCTGTGTAAGGCTTTGGCGTAGGCAACGGCTTCGGCGGCGGAGCGCATTTCGGGTTCGGAGACCACTTCCAACAGCGGCGTGCCGGCACGGTTCAGGTCGATACCGGTTGCACCGTTCAAGCCCTCATGCACGGATTTGCCCGCGTCTTCTTCCATGTGCGCGCGGGTGACGTTGATGGTTTTCACATCGTCGCCAACCACGATTTCCAATTTGCCGTGTTCGACAATCGGCAAATCCAATTGGCTGATTTGATAGCCTTTGGGCAAGTCGGGGTAAAAGTAGTTTTTGCGGTCGAACACGTTTTTCTGGTTGATTTTCGCATCCAACGCCAAGCCCAATTTGATAGCTTTTTCAACGACTTCTCGGTTCATTACCGGCAGCACGCCCGGCAGCGCGCATTCCACCACGCTGGCGTGCGCATTGGGTTCCGCACCGAATGCGGTTGATGCGCCGCTGAAGATTTTGGATTGGGTGTTTAATTGGACGTGGATTTCCAAGCCGATTACTGTTTCCCAAGTCATAAGAGGTTCTTTCTTTTGATGTCAATAATATAAAGTGGTCAGCCGTTTTCAGACGACCTGTTTTGGTTTGTAGAGACAACAGGTCGTCTGAAAGCCCGGTATCAAGTCTTCTGAAAGCAAGCCTGCATCTCAGTCGCCATGTTATCCAGCATTTGGTAACGTTTGCGGTACATCGATCGTTTTTTGCTTTCGATTTCCGCCAAGTCTTTTCGCGGCGGGGTTTGCGGCAGATGCCAGTAGCCGTCGCTTTCGAGCGTTGCGCCGTTTTCCTGCCAAAACAGGTCGTAATTCATTTTGACCCGTTTCTTCAGCCGCCAGCGCAGTTTGACCTGATGCCCTTGGGCAATGCCGATAACGCCACCCAACTTGAGTGATGCCGAAAAATATTGTAGGGCGGTTACCATCAGTTGCTGCGGGCGCAGGCCGTGGAGTTGTTTGGTCAGGCTGCGGACAAGGTTTTTGGCTTCTTCCCCTGCGGGGCCTTGGATAGAAGCGACCAGCAGTTTACCGTCAACTAGAGCGAAGGTTGCCATGTAGAGACGTTTTCCTTCGTTATCGCGCAAGGATAGCGACCACATTCCTTCATCCACGCAATTATCGTTCCGGTTCAGCCACAAAGTCAGGTCGTCTGAAAGATGTGCTAAGACGATATGGAATTCGCGAGTCTCCATACCGGTAAGTGTTTCCTGTCCGAACAGTTTTTCGGCTGCCAACAGGTCTTCTTTCATAGCTTGCAGTCTGCGCTGTCTGTCAAAACGCTTATCAATAAAGGCATGAATCAAAGGATAGGCATCTTGTGGCAGCTTTTGGAAAAAAACACGACGTAGTGCGGAAGCATTGACAAAGGTCTCAAAATCCTTAATCTGCCTCCGTGCAAACAACTTGCGCAAGGTAAATTTCAAATGTTGGATTTGAAATTTTGGAGCGTTTTTATACACGGTTTTGAAATCTGGAAAAACAAACTGCTCCGGCATTATGCTTTTCCATCAGGGGTTTGGGTGTGCCAATCACTTGCCAACTGTACTTGATGCGCCGCACCAAGGATTTTGGCTTCGGAGAAGTGGTTGCCGATGAACTGCACGCCGATGGGCAGTCCGCTGCTGCTGAAACCTGCGGGCAGGGTCAGGGCGGGCAAGCCGGCTAGATTCACGGCGATGGTGTAGATGTCGGAAAGGTACATCTGCACGGGATCATGGATGTCGCTGCCGAGTTTGGGGGCGGCGGTGGGCGCAGTCGGCGCGAGGATGAAATCACATTGCGCGAAGGCCGTCTGAAAATCGTTGGCAACAAGGCGGCGCAGTTTTTGGGCTTTCAGGTAATAGGCATCGTAGTAGCCGTGCGACAACACATAAGTGCCAATCATGATGCGGCGTTTGACTTCGCTGCCGAAACCTTCGGCACGGGTATTGCTGTACATTTCTTCAAGATCGCCGAATTGGGCGGCGCGGTGGCCGTAGCGCACGCCGTCGTAGCGGGAAAGATTGGTGCTGGCTTCGGCGGAAGCGAGGACATAGTAAGCGGGGATGGACAGGGCGGTTTGCGGCAGGGAAACTTCAATGGTTTCCGCGCCTTGTGCTTTTAAAAGGTTGATGACGTTTTGCAAAGCAGCCTGCACATCAGCATCCGCGCCTTCGCCGAAATATTCTTTAGGCAGACCGATTTTCATGCCTTTGAGCGGTTTGTCCAAGTCGCGGGTATAGTCTTCTTTGCTGCGTTCCAAGCTGGTGGAATCGCGCTCGTCAAAGCTCGCCATCGCATTAAGCAAAATCGCGCAGTCTTCGGCGGTTTGCGCCATTGGGCCTGCTTGGTCGAAACTGGATGCGTAGGCAACCATGCCGAAGCGGGAAACCGTGCCGTAGGTGGGTTTGATACCGGTGATGCCACAGTGTGAAGCAGGCTGGCGGATAGAGCCGCCGGTATCTGAACCGAGTGCGACAGGAGCAAGGCGTGCGGCAACGACCGCTGCGGAACCGCCGGATGAACCGCCTGGGACGTGTTCGGGATTCCACGGGTTTTTAGTCGCGCCGTAGAACGAGGTCTCATTGGTCGAGCCCATGGCAAACTCGTCCATATTGGTACGACCGAGCGTTACCATGCCTTCGTCGAGCAGGTTTTGGACGACGGTGGCAGTGTAGGGGGAAACAAAGTTGTCCAGCATTTTGGAGCTACACGCACTGCGCCAACCTGTTTGACAGAAAATATCTTTGTAGGCGATGGGTACGCCGGTAAGCGCGGTGGCATTACCTTGCGCAATGCGCGCGTCGGCGGCACGGGCTTCGGCGAGGGTCTTGTCTTGGTCGAGGGTGATGTAGCCGTTGATGGCCGGGTTCTGTGCAGCAATGGCGGCGAGGTATTCGGTTGCCAGTTCGACGGCGGAGATTTGTTTGGATTGCAGCAGTTGGCTGGCTTGTTTGAGGGTGTATTGGGTCATTGCGCCATGATTCCTAATTTGAGACGGTTTCTGTTTTCAGGCAAATATTCGGAAAAGTGTTGCCGAAAACGTAGGCTGAACAGTGATTGAAATTTCGAAGGAAAAAAACGAGTTTCAGACGACCCAAGTTTAGATTTCATATTTCAAGATAATGAGATCGTCTGAAAAAATTATTCTTCAATTACCTGAGGCACGATATACAGGCGGTTGCGCACTTCGGGTGCGACGGCTTGATATTCGGCGGCATGGTCGGTTTCGGTAACTGTATCTTCGCGCAGGCGCAGGGCGGCTTCGTGGGGGTGTGCCATCGGCTCGACACCATCGGTATTCACGCTCTGCATCTTTTCGACCATGGCGAAAATGTCGTTCAATTCTGAGAGGGTTTTGCCTTTTTCTTCTTCGGTCAGCGAAAGGCGTGAGAGTTTGGCAATTTTTTCCACATCGGTTAAGCTTAGAGCCATAAAAAATCCTTGTCTGATAGCAGACACCCCCTTATTTGGGGTATCATTGCATTCTTCTTCGATGAAACGAGGAATTATAACCGAAAACTACTCAAACGGCGTGTGATTTCGCCATGCGTTTCATACGGGGAGTGGGGAGGTCGTCTGAAAAGGTGCTGTTCCCATGTTTTTAATATTTTGAATAACAATTAAATAAAATCGGTGCTGGGCCGATATTCAGGTATTTTATGTTTCGTTTTTTATCCCGTTTTTTCTCAAACGATATCGCCATTGACTTGGGTACGGCGAACACGTTGATTTATGTGCGTGGTAAAGGCATTGTTTTGGACGAGCCGTCTGTGGTGGCGGTTCAATCGGGTACGGGCGGTAAAAGCAAAATTGTCGCCGTGGGTACGGAAGCCAAGAAAATGCAGGGGCGCGCGCCGCGCAATATTGAAATCGTCCGTCCTATGCGGGACGGGGTGATTGCTGATTTTACGATTGCCGAGCGTATGCTGGGCATGTTGATTAAGAAAGCAATACAGGGCAATTCGGTTGTGCCGCCGCGCGTAGTGATTTGCGTGCCGGGCGGGGCAACTCAAGTGGAACGCAAGGCAATTTTGGATTCTGCGTTCGCCGCAGGTGCATCTTCCGTACATTTGATTGAGGAGCCGATGGCGGCTGCTTTGGGTGCAGGCTTGCCGATTGAGGATACTGCCGGTTCGATGGTGGTGGATATCGGCGGCGGCACAACGGAAATCGGCATTTTGTCGTTGGGTGGTATGGCTTATTCCGCCTCTGTTCGTGCGGCAGGCGATGAGTTTGATAAAAGCATCGTGCATTATCTGCGCCGTCATCGCGGCGTGTTGATTGGTGAAGCAACGGCTGAAGAATTGAAGAAAACAATCGGTTCTGCCTCCGGTTTTGCAACCGAAACCGCCATGCGGATTAAAGGTCGCGATTTGGCGGAAGGTACGCCCAAGTCGCTTGCCATTACTTCAGAAGAGGTGCGCGAGGCTTTGAGCGAAACGGTTAATCAGATTATCCGCGCCGTTCTCCTTGCGTTGGAACAGGCTCCGCCTGAGTTGGCCGGCGATATTGCCGACAGGGGGATTATGTTGACGGGCGGTGGCGCGCTGCTGCACGGTATGGATACGGTTTTGGCGGATGCGACGGGGCTGCCTGTCGGTATTGCCGACCAGCCTTTGAACTGTGTGGCTTATGGTGCGGGCAAAGCCTTGGATTATATCGGCAAATGGAATGCCGTCTTTGTGGATAACCCGTAAGGCAGGCTGAAATGGAACATTCTTCTTTACGGTTTGACGAGGCAAAGGGCCAAAAGCTGTTGCCTCGTTTTATTGCGTATCTTTTGCTGGGTGCCGGCATTATGGTGGCGGACGGCCGTTTCAACCTGATGCAGCCCGTGCGCACTGCGGCGGCGGAGATTCTTTATCCGGTGCAATGGCTGGCAACCCAGCCGGTCCGTCTCTATCAATATTTTTCCAACCAATCTCAATCACAAACCGAGCTGTTGGAACAAAATCGTCTCCTTTTGGAGGAAAACGGTCGTCTGAAAATCCAGCTTCAACGCGATAAGGTCAACCTGAGCGAATTGCAGGAGCTGAAAAAGCTATACGGCTTGCAACAAAAAGGCATCAGCAATGTCATCGGTGCTGAAGTATTGTCCAGTGGCAAAGACCCGCTGTCCGAGCGTTTGATTATCAATAAAGGCAGTGGCGAAGGGGTGGCGGCAGGAGATGCCGTTATCGACCAAAACGGCTTAATCGGGCGGATTACATTGGTTCACGCAAACAGCGCGGAAGTCGAGCTGATGGCGGCTGCACAAAGTATCGTCCCTGTTGCCGTTGAGCGTACGGGTGAACGCAATCTCGCCTACGGCAACGGCGTGGGTTTGGATTTGCGTTATTTCCCGACAGGATCGGATTTGAAGCCGCAGGATGTTTTGATTACTTCCGGCTTGGACGGCATTTATCCGGCAGGTATTCCCGTAGCGCGCGTGGATAAAGTCGTCCGCGCTTCCGGTACGCCTTATTACGACACAGAACTGACCCCGTTTGCCGCCTTGCGCCGCAGCCGCTTTGTTTTGGTTCTGTCTTCTTCCCATTCTTCCCAATAAATCATTCATGAACGATTTTGACGATTCCTACCGTGCCATGCCCGTCGGCGGGATTGCGGCAAGTTTTGCCGTAACCATGCTTGTCGATTTCATGCCTTTTCCCTTTGATGTGTTTTTTTGGCTGCCCGAACTGACTGCGCTGATGCTGCTTTATTGGTCTATGCATCATCCCCAACGTGTCGGCATGGGCATTGCGTTTTTGCTCGGCTTGATAGTCGATGCCGCAACGGCAGCAACTTTGGGGCTGCACGCATTGTCTTATACGGTCATGGTGTATTTCGTCTTGAACACGCGCCGTCAAATCATGCTCTACGGCCACATCATGCAGATAGGGGCGGTATTGGCAGCATTGTTCTGCCATCAGGCGGTCTTGGTGGCGGCGCGCCTGTTCCTCAACAATCAAATCATCACTTGGCAAAGTTTCATCGCACCTTTGGCAGGCGCGCTGCTTTGGCCTTTCTTGAGCCAGTTGATGCTGGTGCTGACCAATTTTTATCGCGCCAACAGATAACGTGAAACCATGTCCATACTGAATACTATGAAACGTCGTCTGAAAAATGGCGGTAGCGGTAAAACACAGACTGCAAAGGCGGCGCAAGCCGATTCTTTATTGCGTCTGCTGGTGGCGTTTATCCTGATTGTGGTTTTGTTTGCCGCATTGGTGGCGCGGTTTGTCTATTTGCAGGTGTTCCGGCATGACGATTTTTCCGGACAGGCATCCAGCAACCGCATCACATTAATTCCGACTCCGCCCGTCCGCGGCGAAATCGTAGATGTCAACGGCGTACCGCTGGCAAAAAACTATCCCGTGTTTTCGCTGGAAGTCATCCCCAGCCGCATTGAGGGTAAGATGGAGGATGTCATCGAAGCCCTGCGGAAGTATGTCGATATTACGCCTACCGATTTGAAGCGTTTCCACAAATATCGCGAAAGCTACCGCAAATTTGAAAACATCCCGCTCAAGCTGCGCCTGACAGATGAAGAAGCAGCAAAATTGTCCGTGTATCTTAATGAATTTAAAGGCGTAGAAGTCAATTCGCGTACTTTCCGCGAGTATCCTTATGGCAAGCTGACCTCACACTTTTTAGGCTACATCGGCCGCATCAGCGACAAAGATCAGGAAATTTTGGAAGAAGAGGGCTTAACTGCGCTCTATCGCGGCAGCACGCACATCGGCAAATCGGGGCTGGAAAAATATTACGAACCGCAGCTTCATGGCGCGCCTGGCTATCAAGAAGTGGAAAAAGACGCTTACGGCAATATTGTGCGCGTCTTGAAAAACGTGCCGTCGCGCATGGGGCAAACTTTGCGCTTGGGCATGGACATCCGCATGCAACAAGAGGCGGATAAAATATTGGGAGACAGGCGCGGGGCGATTGTCGCCATCAATCCGCAAGACGGTACGGTGTTGGCTTTCGTTTCCAAACCTTCTTTCGATCCCAATCTCTTTATCGACGGCATCGACAGCGAAACTTGGAAAGCCTTGAATGATGACTGGAAAAAACCGTTGGTCAACCGTGTAACGCAAGGTTTGTACCCACCGGGCTCGACGTTTAAGCCGTTTATGGGCATGGCTTTGCTGGAAAGCGGCAAAATTACCCAAACGACGGTCGTTCCCGCGCCCGGCGCATGGAGCATTCCCGGCAGCCGCCACGTTTTCCGAGATTCCGTACGCAGCGGTCACGGTTCAGCAAATTTGAGCAAGGCGATACAGGTGTCGTCCGATACCTTTTTCTACCGCTTGGGCTACGAAATGGGCATAGACAAAGCATCGCCGTATTTAGCGCAATTCGGTTTCGGCAAAAAAACCGGCATCGACCTGCCCAGCGAATATACGGGCGTTTTGCCTAGCCGCGAATGGAAGGCGAAACGCTTTGCCAAATCGTCCGATCCTACCGCCAAAGAATGGCGCGCAGGCGAGATGGTCTCGGTCAGCATCGGGCAGGGTTACAACGCCTACACCCCGCTGCAAATGGCACACGCCACCGCTTCGCTTGCCAATAACGGCGTGGTTTATCAACCGCATTTGGTGAAAGAATTGTTGGATTTCGACAAACGCAAAATCACGCGTATCAATCCCAATCCCGAATACAAAATCCCGTTCAAACAAGACAATTTCGAATACGTCAAACAGGCAATGGAGAAAGTCTTGAAACCGGGCGGTACGGCACACCGCATCGGCGGCGGTTTGGCTTACAGCATGGGCGGCAAAACGGGCACGGCGCAGGTTGTGCAAATCAAGCAGGGCGGTCGTTACAACGCCGCAGCCTTGCGCGAGCAACACCGCGACCATGCGTGGTTTATTTCGTTCGCTCCCTTGGAGAAGCCTGAAATCGCCATTGCCGTGATTCTGGAAAACGGCGGCTGGGGTGCCTACGCCGCACCGCTTGCCCGCAGCCTGACCGATTTTTATATGCTCAACGTCAAGCCGCAGCAGTTTTCAGACGACCCCGACGCAGGCGGAATGCCCGAACCGCAGCAACACCGCACACAACCCCAACCGCCGACCATATTCCAAAAAGCCTACGGTCTGAAACAGGAGGAAGCAAATCATGAATGAAACGGTCGGAATGTGGGCAAAAATCAAGCGCACCGTATCTGCTCCGATAGACCCGTGGCTGTTTTTCCCCATGCTCGCCATCTACATCATGAGCCTGTTTTTGCTCTATTCGGCGGACGGGCAGGATTTCGGCCAGCTTGAACACAAAACCCTGCATACGGTTTTCGGCTTCGCCCTGCTGTGGTTTGTCGCCTCGTTCAAGCCGCGTGATGCTGCAAAGGTTGCGCTGCCGATGTACCTGATTGGCGTGTTGCTGCTTGTCGCCGTCGAAGTCGCAGGCGTGACCGTCAATGGCTCTACACGCTGGTTGGAACTGGGGTTCACGCGCATCCAGCCGTCCGAAATCATGAAAATCGTCCTGCCCATGACCGTCGCTTGGTACTTCCAACGGCACGAAGGTCGTCTGAAATGGTTTCACTACATCATCGCCATGCTTTTAATCCTCATCCCCGTTGCGCTGATTTTGAAACAGCCCGACTTGGGTACGGCAGTTTTGATTATGGCATCGGGTATTTTCATCGTCTTTTTCGCAGGCCTGCCGTGGAAAGTCATCTTTGCTGCCATCATTGCCTTTGTTGCCGCATTGCCGCTTTTGTGGAACTACGGGATGCACGACTATCAGAAAACCCGCGTCCTGACGCTGTTTGACCCGACGCAGGACCCTTTGGGCGCAGGTTACCACATCATCCAATCCATGATTGCCATCGGTTCCGGCGGCATTTGGGGGAAAGGCTGGCTCAACGGCACGCAAACGCATTTGGATTACATTCCAGAGTCCACGACCGACTTCATTTTTGCCGTATATGGCGAAGAATTCGGTTTGATCGGCAACATCTTGCTGCTGCTGGTTTACCTCGTTATCCTGACGCGCGGACTGCTGATTGCCGCCAAAGCCCAATCGCTTTACAGCCGCACGCTTGCCGGAGCATTGACCATGACCTTTTTCTGCTACGCCTTTGTGAATATGGGCATGGTGAGCGGCATTTTGCCCGTTGTCGGTGTTCCCCTGCCGTTGGTCAGCTACGGCGGCACTGCAACACTCTCCATCATGACCGTACTTGCGCTGCTGATGGGTATTTCCAGCGAACACAAAACCAAACGCCGCTACGAATTCAATGACAAAGCGGACGTAAACGTCTCTACAAAAAACCAATAAGGGAATAAAAAATGGAATTAGGTGTAGAAATCGGCAAACTTTTGGTTGCCTTCCTTGTACTGATCAACCCGTTCAGCGCGCTCTCGATTTACCTTGATTTGACGCAGGATCACAGCACCAAAGAAAAACGCCGCATCGCCCGCACTGCCGCGCTCGCCGTCTTTATCGTTATTGCCGTCTTCACCTTGACGGGCGGGGTGTTGTTGAAAATCTTAGGCATCAGCGTCGGCTCTTTCCAAGTCGGCGGTGGTATTTTGGTATTGCTTATCGCCATCTCCATGATGAACGGCAACGACAACCCTGCCAAACAAAATATCGGTGGAGACAAAGAAGAGGGCGTCGTACCACACATCCAGAAAAACGCCAAAGCCATCGCCGTCGTTCCCGTCGCCATCCCCATCACCATCGGTCCCGGCGGTATCTCCACCGTCATCATCTACGCCTCAGCCGCCAAAAATTACAGCGATATTGCTTTGATTCTCGCCGCAGGCTTCCTTGTCAGCCTGATTTGCTACGCCATCCTCGTTGTCGCCGGACGAATCAGCAAAAAACTGGGCACGACAGGGCTGACCATCCTCAACCGCATCATGGGCATGATGCTTGCCGCCGTCTCCGTAGAAATCATCGTTGCCGGATTGAAATCCATTTTCCCGCAATTGGCAGGCTAGTTTGTCGGATTGTGCAGAAGGCAAACTTTACTGCCTATCCCCCCATCCTTCCTAAAGGGAAAGGTCGTCTGAAAATAGGTTTTGTGTTTTCAGACGACGTGTCCTGTAATATTCTTTAGTTGTCCTGACTTTGGATATATTGTCGAAATAATGCCTCATCAAAAATTGAAATATTATGAAAAAACGCGATTTGATTTATGTCGTTTTGCCTGCCTTTACGCTTGCTGCCTGTACGTCAACCAGCATACTGCATCCCGAGAGGCAGCCGTATTCATCATCTTCACTTTTAGAAACGACAGAAGCTACGAATACCCTGATTATTTTTTACGATCCCGAAACCGGTTCGGAAAGGCTTATGAATGCGGTCCGCGAATATGGTGCAAAGATTGTTTATGAATATAGAAACTTCAATGGCATCGCAATCAAGCTGCCGAATGGTACGGATATGGAAAAAGCCGTCTCACACTTCCGTATGGTCAAAGGCGTTTTGTCAGTCGAAGCAGACAGGAGGATGCAGCTTCATTCTGAACATAACGGATTGAGATAAAACGGGGCATTCTGTTTCTGCTTTGCCATATTGGCAACAAAGAAGGTCGTCTGAAACTTTGAGTCCAAGATTTCAGACGACCTTCTTGTATCGTGCCTGCATTTTATCTGCGGCAAAATAAAACGCGCTATATTTTGCCGGCTTATCCAATCATCACGTTTTCGGCAGGGTAACGCCGGTTTGTCCCATGTATTTGCCGTTGCGGTCTTTGTAGGAAGTTTCGCAGATTTCGTCGCTCTCGAAGAAGAGGACTTGCGCCACGCCTTCGCCGGCGTAGATTTTGGCGGGCAGGGGGGTAGTGTTGGAAAATTCGAGGGTAACGTAGCCTTCCCATTCCGGCTCAAACGGGGTGACGTTGACGATGATGCCGCAGCGGGCGTAGGTGGATTTGCCCAAGCAGACAGTCAGGACGTTGCGCGGGATGCGGAAGTATTCGACCGTGCGCGCCAGCGCGAAGGAATTGGGCGGGATGATGCAGCAGTCGTCTTCGACGGTGACGAAGTTTTTCGGGTCGAAGTTTTTGGGATCAACGATGGTGCTGTTGATGTTGGTGAAAATTTTAAATTCGTTGGCGCAGCGGATGTCGTAACCGTAGCTGGACGTGCCGTAGGAGATGATGCGCTGTCCGTTGGCTTCTTTGATTTGGTTCGGCTCGAAGGGGTCGATCATGCCGAACTCTTCGCTCATGCGGCGTATCCATTTGTCGGACTTGATGCTCATAATGTTTTCCTTGTTTCTTGCGGTTTTCAGACGACGTCTGCGGAGAGGTCGCCTGAAAATGCGGGACGGGGTTATTTGGTTTTGGGCAGTTTCACTTCTTTAATCATGCCGTTTTCGCATTTCATGATGAAGACGGTTTCGCCGTTTTGCGATGCGGTGAATTTGCCGTGTGCCAAGCCTTTTTTGAATGTGCCCGACAGTACCATGTTGCGGAACTTGGTGCTGTTGGAATTGAACGGCTCGATGAAGGTTTCGCGGTTGGCGGAGACGGTGTAAACGCCTTGTCCGTCGAATTTGCCGTTTTTAAACGCGCCGGTGTAGCTGCGTCCGTCTTGGCAGCGCCAAGTGCCTTTGCCGGCGGGTTTGCCGTCTTTGCCGACATCGCCGTCGTAGGTGCAGCCCGGTTCCTGATAGGAAGTCAGGACGGCGGCCGAAGTGGGGAGGGCAAGCATAATAGCGAGCGGCAGGAATGCGAAGTGTTTAAACATAAAGGTTGTCCATCGGAGGTAGGTTTCAGACGACCTTTTATCGTGTAAAGGTCGTCTGAAAAATTAGTCTTGCCAGCCGCCCAAATAGGAAACCAGCTCTTCCAACATGGTGCTGACGGATTCCGCCATCAGGATTTGCGAGGCGAAGGCAAGGCTGGCGGCATCGTCGCCGTTGCTTTCGGCTTCTTCCTGCAATACGTCGAGGTATTGAATGCGCTTGAGTGTGAAGTCTTGCGTGAGGATGAAGGCGATTTGTTCGCGCCACACCAAGCCGAGCTGGGTCACGGTTTTGCCGTTTTTGACGTGTTGGACCACTTCATCGGCGGTCAAATCTTGTTTGGACACTTTGACGACGGGAACAACATCGCCCACGCCTTTGAGTTCGCAATCGCTGTCCAATTCAAAACCGCCTTCGCAATGCCCTTGCAACAGCCACTCGGTCATCAGGGAAGAGGGCGATTGCTTGGTATTCGGCAGCGAGGCTTCCAAACCGCCCAAAGCTTCACGCAGCTTGGTCAGGATGTTTTCCGCTTTGGCGGAAGCCGCGTTGTTGACGAGCAGATAGCCGTGGCGGGTGTTGAACACCGCTTCAGTACGGCTGCTGCGGGTAAACGCGCGGGGCAGCAGGTCGTCTGTAATCTGTTCTTTAAGCTCTTGTTTTTCCTTGCGGCCGACATTGCGGGCTTCATTGTTTTGGATTTCCGCCATCTTCTCTTCCAGAATATCGCGGATGACGCCGGCAGGCAGGACTTTTTCTTCTTTTTTCAGGGCGACGCGCAAAGTAAAGTCGGCAGGAAAAACGAGTTCGGGAGAGAACGAAACCGGTGCGGCAAAGCCCTCGCTGGACCAGTCCAAACCTTGGCAGCGGGTGAATTCAGCCTCCGCAAGTTTGTCGGCAAGTACGTCCGCTTCGGGCAGCTTTTCTTTGTTGAGCGGATAAAAACTGATCTGCTTGAACCACATGGTTTGTTTTCCTTTTCATTAAAAGCGGCATTATACAGGCAAAGCCGATACAAAGATAAGGAGCAGAAGGGTTGTCTGAAACCAGTTTGACCATAAAAAACGCCTAACCCGTTGACAGCGTTTTAACGCTTATGTATAGTTCGCAACTCGGTTACGCGCCCATCGTCTAGAGGCCTAGGACACTGCCCTTTCACGGCGGCAACCGGGGTTCGAATCCCCGTGGGCGTGCCAGATTTTCAATAAACCCTTACTGGAGAACAGTAAGGGTTTATTTTTAAAACAGATTTTTTGTTTCCTTTGAACAAGCTGAGGGCTTTTCGAAAAGGTCTCATATTAAGAGACCTTTGCAAAATTCCCCAAAATCCCCTAAATTCCCATCAATACATTTAGGGGATTTCCATGAGCACCTTCTTCCGGCAAACCGCACAAGCCATGATCGCCAAACACATCGACCGCTTCCCATTATTGAAGTTGGATCAGGTGATTGATTGGCAACCGATCGAACAATACCTGAATCGTCAAAGAGCCCGTTACCTTCGAGACCACCGCGGCCGTCCCGCCTATCCACTGTTGTCCATGTTCAAAGCCGTCCTGCTCGGACAATGGCACAGCCTCTCCGATCCCGAACTCGAACACAGTCTCATCACCCGCATCGATTTCAACCTATTTTGCCGTTTTGACGAACTGAGCATCCCCGATTACAGCACCTTATGCCGCTACCGCAACTGGCTGGCGCAAGACGACACCCTGTCCGAATTGCTGGAACTGATTAACCGCCAACTGACCGAAAAAAACCTAAAAGTAGAGAAAGCATCCGCCGCCGTCATTGACGCCACCATTATTCAGACCGCCGGCAGCAAACAGCGTCAGGCCATAGAAGTCGATGAAGAAGGACAAGTCAGCGGCCAAACCACACCGAGTAAAGACAAAGATGCCCGCTGGACAAAGAAAAACGGCCTCTACAAACTCGGTTACAAACAACATACCCGTACCGATGAGGAAGGCTATATCGAGAAACTGCACATCACTCCTGCCAATACCCATGAGTGCAACCATCTGTCCCCTTTGTTGGAAGGCATTGCCGAAGGTACGACCGTCTATGCCGATAAAGGCTACGACAGTAAGGAAAACCGGCAACATCTGGAAGACCATCAGTTGTTAGACGGCATTATGCGCAAAGCCCACCGCAACCGTCCGCTGACGGAAAATCAAACGAAGCGTAACCGGTATTTATCGAAAACCCGTTATGTGGTCTAACAGAGCTTCGGTACGCTGCACCGTAAATTCCGCTATGCCCGGGCAGCCTATTTCGGGCAGATTAAAGTGAGTGCGCAAAGCCATCTGAAGGCGATGTGTTTGAACCTTTTGAAAGCCGCCAACAGGCTAAGTGTGCCTGTTTGCGCCTAAAAGGCGGCCCGGATGCCTGATTATCGGGTATCCGGGGAGGATTAAGGGGGTGTTTGGGTAGAATCAGGAGCAATTAGGAGCGGAAATAGACGAAAACCTGTGTTTGGGTTTCGGCTGTCGGGGGGGAAGGGCTTTTTTGCAAAGGTCTCATTAAAAGATATAGCTGAGCTCAATAAAGGTCCTTGGATTCGGATTTCAAGTGCAACACTAGGGTACCAGTGGTTGGAACAGATTTAAGAATAAAACACTTGGCGTTTCGTAGCCAAGTGTTTTTCTCGGCCGGTGGTTCAACTCATCTTGAACCCTGCGTATCTCCCGATCGCTGATGTTTCGGAAATCGGTTTGTTTGGGGAAATATTGCCGGATGAGTCCATTGGTGTTCTCATTCAGCCCTTTCTCCCAAGAATGGTAAGGGCGGCAAAAATAGGTTTTCGCCTTCAAGGCTTTGGCTATTTTGGTGTGTTGGTAGAACTCTTTGCCGTTATCCATGGTGATGGTGTGGACTCTGGCTTTATATGCCTTTAATACCCTAATGGCCGCCCGGGCAGTGTCTTCGGCTTTTAAGTTCTTTAATTTGCAGATGATGGTGTAGCGGGTAGTGCGTTCGACCAAGGTCAATAACGCGCTTTTCTGATTTTTGCCGACGATGGTGTCGGCCTCCCAATCGCCGATGCGGGTTTTCCGGTCGACGATAGCAGGTCGGTTCTCTATGCCGACGCGGTCGGGCACTTTGCCTCTGGTCCATGTGCTGCCGTAGCGTTTGCGGTAGGGTTTGCTGCATATTCTGAGGTGTTGCCACAAAGTGCCGCCGTTGCTTTTGTCTTGGCGAAGGTAGCGGTAAATGGTGCTGTGATGGAGTGTGATCCCGTGGTGTTTATGCAGGTAGGCACATACTTGTTCGGGACTGAGTTTGCGGCGGATAAGGGTGTCGATGTGTTGAACCAGCTGCGAATCGAGCTTATAGGGTTTTCGCCGGTGCTGTTTGGTCAGCCGGCTTTGCTTCTGTGCTTTTTCGGCGCTGTATTGCTGTCCTTGGATGCAGTGCCGCTTGATTTCTCGGCTGATGGTGCTTTTGTGGCGGTTGAGCTGTTTGGCGATTTCGGCGATGGTGCAGTGGCGGGACAGGTATTGGATATGGTATCGTTCGTCTTGGGTCAGTTGTGTGTAGCTCATGGCAATCTTTCTTGCAGGACAGGCCGTATGCTACCGCATACTGGCCTTTTTCTGTTATGGAAAGTTGCACTTCAAATGCGAATCCGCCGTCGTCTGAAAACTTTGAACTGCACCCCAAAAGTTGGACATCCCCTCCAACTCACAAGGTGCAGTTTTTTTATGAGCAAATATACATTACACTTCAAATACCAAGCCGTACTCTACTACCTGCATATACGCAGCCAACAGCGTACCGCAGACCACTACGGCATTTCCCGAACCCACCTGAGACGATGGATACGCGCCTATCAAGAAGGCGGTATCGGCGCACTCGAACATCCCCAATCCAAAACCATGCCCCAACATCGAAAAAACCCCTTCATCGCAGATAAACCCGACCAAGAAAAAACGCAGGCAGAGCTTATTGAAGAGTTGTGCTATATGCGCGCAAAGGTTGCCTATCTAAAGGAGTTAAAAGCCCTCAGCCAAAAACAGACCGAAAAGGACAAAGCCAAACCGTCCAAACACTGAGAGCGTGTTCATAGTCTTCGTAGCAGGACTCCCAAGAA
Source organism: Morococcus cerebrosus (assembly GCF_022749515.1). Lineage (NCBI taxonomy): Bacteria > Pseudomonadati > Pseudomonadota > Betaproteobacteria > Neisseriales > Neisseriaceae > Morococcus > Morococcus cerebrosus. Next base: position 1,234,072 of record NZ_CP094242.1, on the reverse strand, counting down.
AGCCAAAGCTACCATTTGCAGACTGGTACTCAACTTACGCTCGCAGTTTTTCCAAAGCCGCCTGTTCTTTTCCAACCAGGAAAAGCTGCGCTCTACTACCCATCGCTTCGGCAATACTGCAAAACGGTGCAATTCGTTTCGTTTGGCAATCTCTACCTCCGCACCAATCAACTCCTGTACCGACGAAGCAAATGCCTTACCCGTGTAACCACCGTCAGCAAGGATTTTTTGTATCGCACCAAGATTATCCCGCCCACGTTCCAATGCCACCAGGCAGCCTTTTCTATCCGTAACATCCGCCGTCGTTACCGCAAGGGCATGCGGCAAACCTTGCGTGTCAACCGCTATATGTCGCTTGATACCGCTAACCTTCTTGCCCGCATCGTAGCCTTTTTCCATGGCGGTATCCGTGTTCTTCACACTCTGCGCATCAATAATCAGGAAAGTAGTTGCTTCATGGCGCCCCTGCTTGCGGTGCTCCGCAACTACCTGATTTTTTTAATGCTTCCTCAAGGATGCTGATGCCACTCTCGCGTGGTTCGGTCCATCTCTGGAAGTAGGAATGCACGGTGCGCCATTTGGGGAAGTCGCCCGGCAAAGCGCGCCAGGAGCAGCCAGTGCGTTGCAGGTAGAGAATGGCACAAAAGACATCGTACAAGTCCACCTGGCGTGGCGCTGTGCGTTTACGGGCACTTTCCAGCAGGGGAAGGAGAGGCGCAAATTGCTCGCGACTGATATCGCTTGGGTAGGTTTTTCTGTTCATGCCGATAGTTTACAGCAGAGGCTGAGACAATGAACACGTTCTGAGGGCGCAACACCCGCTCAAATACCTGCTGCACATCGCAAACCTGCCCAAAAGCAGCTTTTACTACCATCACCAAGACCGACCCGACCCCGACGAAGCCGACAAAGCCCTCCTTGTCGAAACCTACCGGCGGCATAAAGGACGCTACGGGCAAAGGCGCATTGCCGCCGCATTGGGTTGGAACCGCAAAAAAGTGGCGCGGTTGATGAAGCAGTTGGAACTGAAAGCCCTCATACGGGCGAAAAAAGCCTACCGCCATCCCGCCATGGGCGAAATATCGGAACACCTCCTCAAACGCCGGTTCAAAGCCCGAAAGCCCAACGAAAAATGGCTGACCGACGTTACCGAACTCAAAGGGAGCGACGGCAAACTGTACCTCTCGCCAATCTTGGACTTGTTCAACCGGGAAATCGTCGCCTACGCCATGAGCCGCAGAGCCGACAGCGAAATGGTGAAGGAAATGCTCGAAAAAGCCGCCCCCCGTCTGACTGATAAAGGAACGATGCTTCATTCGGACCAAGGTGTGCTGTACCGTACGGCGGGGTATAGGGAATTGCTTGCGGAGCATTCCATGGTTCAAAGCATGTCGCGAAAGGCGAACTGTTGGGACAATGTGCCGATGGAAAGCTTCTTTGCGGTGTTGAAGACGGAGTGTTTCTATAACGCAGGTGAATTGACGGTGGACGAATTGATGAAGCAGATAGATGACTATATGGATTACTACAACCGGGAGCGTTGCAGTTTGAAATTGAAAAAGCTGAGTCCTGTCGCATACAGAACCCAGCTTGCACAGAGCGCCTGAATAGGCTTTTATGAGTGTCCAAGATTTGGGGGGCAGTTCACTTTGCTTTAAAGTTTTCAGACGACCTTTATTCATTGTTTAGTCATATATTGGGAGCACGACTGATGTATATGGCTTATAGTATTCAATAAAAACTGGATGACATAGTATATCTTTACTAATAAGGAAAGATAGTGGCCGATTCGGGCCCTTATTTCTTGTAACCTACCTGTTCACAGCCTGTATTGCCGTTTTTGCTTGTTAACTTGGCTTTAGCCGATTCTGCATCAGTACATTTATAGGCATTGCCCAAACTATCCATCCAAACGGAAAGTTTGTAATCAGTACCGGTTTTCGGAGTAGCAAAAAGATAATAAGCCCTGCTATTTTTAGCGTCCTTATTTTTCATTTCACCGCTGAAGTCGTATTTGGCAGCGACCTCGGGCGCAGCTTTGTAGGTCTTAACCAATCCCGTATCTCCCTCAATTTCATCTTTTATTTTAAGGGTAGGATTTTTGACTAATTCGGTTTTTAAGGCATTGTTAATAGCAAGCAGTTCCGTATGTGCTTGGGATTGGTAGCCACGTTCGATGTATCGGATATAGGAAGGGTAAGCGATGGTACTGAGGATGCCAATAATGGCAACAACAATCAGCATCTCAACCAGCGTAAACCCTTGAGATTTAGTGATAGACGTATTCATGATTTTATCTATTTATTTTATTCGTTGGCCACATAAGATTGTAGTATAACCACCGTATTTTCGTTTTTTCCCCATGCTTTGGCGGTAACGCGGTAAATGGTACGGTTGTCGGTAGAATTGGTGCTTAGGTATTCGATGATATAACGCGCATCTTTTGCAGCCCCACTATTTTTACCAGGGTATTGCATACCGTTTACATCGATACATTTTGTTTTTGCCTTATTGTGCGTGTCAATACAACCATCTTCTCGAATCCATGCTTCATCTTTTGAAGTACCACTGACAGTAATCGTGCCTGCGGAAGTGGAATATGAACCTGCATTAACTTGTGCCGCTTTGCATAAACCGTTTTTTTTGTCTTTTTTAGTTTTCGAGATCGAAATACAATCATCAGTAAACGGGTAGTCCCCATCCTCAATTTCGTAAATATTATTCTCACCTTCACGCAATGCTGCTTCCGCAAGCGTGGTAGCAAACTTGTGGTCGGCATCGTTAGTACTGATTCGCTGCTCGGTATTGTAGGACTGGGTCGCGGTAACGACGAGCAAGGCGATGACGATCATGATCATCAGGACGATGAACAATGCAAAGCCCTTTTGTGCAGAGGCTTTAGCAGGATGGTTTAGAGTAATCGGTCTGCGCATTTGTTTCCTCCGCGTACAGTTGCGTTGATTTGATAGAGTTGAACTTTGTTTTCATAATTGCTTCCGCCAGCATTAATACTGCCGCTGTTCAACAAGAGTTCGATAGAGGCTGGGGCTTCATCGCTAGACAGTGTCGAAGTATATTTAAATGTCTCATCTTTTGACTTATCCTCACCCTGCTTCTGAGCATTTCCGGCAGGAGTTGGGGCAGGTGCAGACGCAGATGCTACTTCACTTTCCTCAAATGTCTCAGGACAGCCTTCGGTATAAAAGTAATGAATACTCATACTTTCAATTCCCTTAATCAGCAACTGCGGATTACTCCACTCACCTTTGTCTGTCAGTTGGAAACGATAAAGACCCTTTTGCTCTCCCACAGTACCGACTGCATAGGCATTCACCTCATGTTTCATGATGGAGATATTGCCTGCTTGAGAACCATCTGTCTTTAAAGCTGCTTTACTATCAGTAATTTGCTTGCCTGGTTTGGTAATGTTTGTGCAGCTGCTGGCCACTACTGTTGCCGCAGTTGGTGATGCGGTATCTATGCCATATTGGAAAATCAGCGCCTTGCCGATCTGCTTAAAATCAGCTGCCCCTAAGGAGTCTGTTTCTCTGACGGCAGGAAGCATTTTTCCACTACCTTTAAGCTTGAGAAAGTCTTTGGAACCAGAATCAGCGATAACGGCTTGGGCATCATATGCCGACATATTGAAACAGCCGAAGTTACCAGCCATACGGGCATCACGCACGATTTGGTTAGATGCATTGCGCAAATCCTGTTGGACGTTTAGGCGGGAGGTTGCAGCGGTGTTCAGGCTGCGGGCGGTAAAATAGCCCGAGCTGACGGCTAGCAGGACTATCATGCTCAATGCGCTTGCTACAAGGAATTCAATCAGGCTGAAGCCTTGCATACCTGCTTTTACCGGAATGTGTGGGCGGTTTTTATTATTCATTATCTTTCCCTTACGCGTACTTGGTAGGTGTAAACAATAGAGTCTTCGTGTCTTTTTATGCCGCTTGCTGCTTTGTCGCTTTCTGCATCTTTAAGCCATAACACTTTAATAACAGTATCAGCATCTGCCTTTTTGTCACAATGAGAATTAAATGATCCATCATAAGTAGGTTCTTTATTAGAACTGTCTTGGCAGATTTCATAATGAAATTCGGATTCAGGTAAAGCAGCACGCAAGGCTTGATCGAATTGTGCGATTTGTGCTTTTGCTAAACTTTTTTTGCTCATGCTGGTTGTGGGATCTAATTTTTCGTTTTTAGGATTATCACTAGAACCGGCAGTAATGTAGTCATCAATGTATGTTTTACAAAATCCACGCTGACTATTGTTACGAGTGCATTCTTCCAGCCTTGGATTAATCAGCATACCTTCAACTAAGTTTTGAGTGAGTTGGGATACGATGGTTTGCCCTTCCGCTTCGCGTACGCTGGAAACGGTACGCAGTTGGATGGCGAGTAGGGCGAGTACGCCGATTGCAAGAACGAACATGGCCACCAAGACTTCAATTAAAGTCATACCTGCTTGGTTAGGTTTGGAAAAATCTGAATAACGGGTTTTAGCGAAACTCGCTTTGCTCGTTTTCAGACGACCTTTTTTATGTAATGTTATGTATTTCATAGGATGGTATTTTTATTCTTTGGGTTCGGGACTTTGAGATTCTGAATATTGGCAGAGGGGGCGCGAATCTGATTTGGCGCAGATTTCGACGCGACCGCTGCTGTCGATAAGGACGATACTGGCGCGGGATTTTTTGGTTTCTTCGGTCGTTGCGGCGGAATCGGTCATGCTGATTTTGATGTAGCCGTCGGCGTATTTGAAAGTTGTTGATTTATCCAGTGTTTTAGAGGCGGTATAGCCGAATGTGCCGTTGGGCATAAATGACCAAAATACGGCCTCACCGTCATCGGCATTATCTTTTCCAAATGCGACGTGTTGGAATGTATGGGAAACTTTGGCAGGGTCGGTACCGTTGAGGACTATGGAGCGCAGGGAGATATCGCTTGTGTCATTCTCATAGGCTTTGTCCCGGTTTTTATCGGCATAGGCGAGCAGGCCGCTGCTTTTTTGGCTGCTGTCGCATTTGCCGTCAGCCAGGCCGTGTTTTCTAACTTTTACGGGACAGACATAGACAGGGAGATTGAGACGGACTGCTTCGGCTCGCGCGAAACGCAAGAGGTTTGCCACCTGCTCTGCCTGACTGGCAGCACGGCGTGAGGCAATCCATTCGCTCATATTGGGAAGGGCGATAGTGGCCATGATGGCGGTAATAGCGATCACGACCAACAATTCGATTAAGGTAAAACCTTTTTGTTGTGCGTACATGAGTGGTAAAAACGTCTGGAGTTAAGTAATGTGTTTTATCATCCGGCTTAGAATGTTTTTATCGCCGGTAATTATGCGGTTTGGCTCATTTTAAACGATATTGGGATGGATTGCCTAATAAAATATGAAATTTGCTTGGTTTTTAGGCTGATTTGTCTCAATCTTCCATCAATGCGGATTCGGGTATGTAGGCTGCATTATCGAATTTGGTAAATTGCCCAATCCAAGTGAGGAATACTTTCCCGACAGGACCGTTACGGTGTTTACCGATAATACATTCCGCGAGTCCTTTCATGGGCGATTCTTGGTTATAGTATTCGTCACGGTACATAAACATAATCAGGTCGGCATCCTGCTCGATGGCACCGGATTCCCGCAAGTCGGACATCATTGGGCGCTTGTCGGTACGCTGCTCTACGGTACGGCTCAACTGCGACAAGGCAATGACGGGCACTTGCAGCTCCTTCGCCAAGGCTTTGAGAGAACGCGAAATTTCGCCGAGTTCTGAGGCTCGGTTGTCCGAACGGCCTGAGCCTGCCATTAATTGCAGGTAGTCAATCACGATTAAGCCCAATTTTCCGTTGAACTGGCGTGCAAGACGACGGGCGCGGGCGCGCAATTCAAGCGCGGTCAAACCCGGTGTTTCATCGATATACATAGGCGCATCGGAAAGCTTAACTACTGCTTCATTCAGACGACCCCAATGTTCATCTTCCAATCTGCCTGTTTTCAAGACGCTCTGATCAAGCCTGCCCACCGAACCCAGCATACGCATCACCAGTTGCGCGCCGCCCATCTCCATCGAAAATACGGCGACAGGCAGCTTGCCCTCTACGGCAACATGTTCCGCGATATTGATGGAAAAGGCAGTTTTACCCATAGAGGGACGACCTGCCACAATAATCAAATCACCGGGCTGGAGACCTGAGGTTTTTTTATCCAAGTCGATAAACCCTGTTGACACACCGGTAACTTCATCCGGATTATCGCGTGAATAAAGCATGTCGATGCGCTCGACTACTTCCTTCAAAAGCGCAGGCATTTCGAGAAAACCTTGTTTGGATTTAGCCGTACTTTCCGCAATTTGGAATACCTTGTTTTCCGCTTCATCCAAAAGCTGCCCCGCATCCCTGCCTTGCGGATTGTAGGCACTACGGGCAATTTCGGTACCGACTTCGGCAAGCTGGCGCATGATAGAACGCTCGCGCACGATTTCGGCATAGCGGCGGATATTCGCAGCAGACGGCGTGTTTTGCGCCAAGGTAATCAGATAATTGAACCCGCCCGCCGCCTCTAGTTCTTCGTTACGCTCCAAACTCTCCTGAACGGTAATCACGTCGGCAGGACGGCTTTCGTTAATCAGATTGGCGATGGCGCGGAAAATCAGGCGGTGTTCGTGTCGGTAGAAGTCTTCACCGGTAACCACATCGGCGATTCTGTCCCAAGCCGAATTCTCGAGCAAAAGACCACCCAAAACGGATTGCTCCGCCTCCATCGAATGCGGCGGCAGCGACAACGCGCTGACTTCGCGGTCTTCAGACGACGTATCGGGATAATCGTTCATGGCGGCAATCCTAAATGAATGGAAATTGGAATCTGCTATTATAGCGCAGCACAAGTTTAATTGGTTTCCCTGATTTAAAGCAGGTAGAATAGCGATGCTGTCCGGTTTATCCCGAGCAGCGGACACTACCAAAATACAATCATATACAAATAATTTAGGAGCACTAAAAATGGAACATAAGCTGCCACAACTGCCTTATGAACTGGACGCATTGTCCCCGCATCTGAGCAAAGAGACTTTGGAATTCCACTACGGCAAACACCATCAAACCTACATCACCAATCTGAACAATCAAATCAAAGGTACCGAATTTGAAAACCTGCCTTTGGAAGAGATTGTGAAAAAATCTTCAGGCGGTGTGTTCAACAACGCAGCCCAAACTTGGAACCACACCTTCTACTGGCTGGGTTTCACGCCTAAAGGTCAAGGCAAACCTTCCGGCGAACTGGCCGCCGCCATCGACGCCAAATGGGGCAGCTTCGAGAAATTCCAAGAAGCATTCTCCGCTTGCGCGGCAGGTACTTTCGGTTCCGGTTGGGCATGGCTGGTGAAAACCCCTGCCGGCGAATTGGATTTGGTTTCCACTTCCAACGCGGCAACTCCGCTGACCACTGAAAACACTCCGCTGCTGACCTGCGACGTATGGGAACACGCCTACTACATCGACTACCGCAACAGCCGCCCCAACTACCTGAAAGGTTTCTGGGAAATCGTCAACTGGGACGAAGTCGCCAAACGCTTTGCTGCTTAAATAATCGGTTGATATGAAAAGGTCGTCTGAAAACTTGGATTTGGGTTTTCAGGCGACCTTTTGTTGTTGCTTATGATTTCTCCGATATTTTAGAAATATTGGAAATGGCTGAAACTTCAGAAACTTGGATTAGTTTCTGGCAATAAGATTAATGGCGGCGCAAGTTTGGTAACACGATATAGTGGATTAACTTTAAACCAGTACGGCGTTACCTCGCCTTGCCGTACTATCTGTACTGTCTGCGGCTTCGTCGCCTTGTCCTGATTTAAATTTAATCCACTATATATGCCTGCTTATTTCCATCATAGGCAACCGAAGTAGATGCAACTTGTTTAAACATTTTATAAACGGATTTTAAAAAATAAACGTCGTCTGAAAGATACAGTCTTTCAGACGACGTTGGTGTTTCAGACATTGATTAAAACGGCGTAATTAAGCCAAGCCTTTTTTCTCCAGATAGCTTTCGTAATCGCCCAGATAGTGTTCGTAGCCGCCCTTGCCGTCCAGCTCGATAATCTGGGTGGCGAGCGAGGAGACGAATTGGCGGTCGTGCGATACGAAAATCAGCGTGCCGTTGTATTTCTCCAGCGCCATGTTCAGCGATTCGATGCTTTCCATGTCCATGTGGTTGGTGGGTTCGTCCATAATCAGTACATTGGGTTTCAACAGCAGAAGTTTGCCGTAGAGCATACGGCCTTTTTCACCGCCGGAGAGAACCTGCACTTTTTTCACCACGTCGTTGCTGCCGAAGAGCAAACGCCCCAAAGTGCCGCGGATGACCTGTTCGTCGTCGCCTTCTTGGCCCCATTGGCGCATCCATTCGCTCAGGTTCATATCGACGTCGAAGTCGTTTTCATGGTCTTGCGGATAATAGCCGACGTTGGCTTTTTCCGCCCATTTGATGGTGCCTGCATCGGGGGTGAGGCCGTCTGAATATTCGGGGTTGAACGCGCCGGCAAGGAGTTTCAGCAGGGTGGATTTACCCGCGCCGTTGGGGCCGATGATGGCGAGGCGCTGGCCGGCTTCGAGGATGAAGCTCAGGTTTTTGAACAACTGGGTTTCAAAGCGTTTGGCCAGGTTTTCGACTTCCACCGCCTGACGGTGCAGCTTGGCTTTTTCATCGGCTTCAAAGCGGATATACGGGTTTTGGCGGGTAGAAGGTTTCACTTCGACCATCTCGGCTTTGATTTTGTCTGCCTGTTTCAGACGGCTGGTTGCCTGACGGGCTTTGGATTTGTTGGCGGAGAAGCGGGCGACGAACTCTTGCAGCTCTTGCAGTTTCTCTTTGGCTTTGGCGTTGTCCTTCAGGGCGCGTTCGCGCGATTGGGCGGAAGCGAGCATGTAGTCGTCGTAGTTGCCCGGGTAGATAGTGATGGTGTTGTAGTCCAAATCCGCCATGTGCGTGCAGACTTCGTTCAAAAAGTGACGGTCGTGCGAGATGATGATCATGGTGGAGTCGTATTGGTTCAACACGCCCTCCAACCAGCGGATGGTGTTGATGTCCAAGTTGTTGGTCGGCTCGTCAAGCAAGAGAACATCAGGTTTGGAGAACAGGGCTTGCGCCAGCAATACGCGCAGCTTGAAGCCAGGGGCGACTTCCGCCATGGTCGCATTGTGCAAATCTTCAGAAATGCCCACGCCGCTCAACAGTTCGGCGGCGCGCGCTTCGGCGGTGTAGCCGTCGTATTCGGCGAACTTGGCTTCCAGTTCGGCGGCTTTCATGTAATCGTCTTCGGTGGCTTCGGGGTTGGCGTAAATCGCGTCGCGTTCGGTCATTGCCGCCCACATTTCGGTATGCCCCATCATCACCACGTCCAGCACGCGCATGTCTTCGTAGGCAAACTGGTCTTGGCGCAGCTTACCCAAGCGTACGCCGTTTTCAATCGCGACTTCGCCCGCAGTCTGTTCCAAATCGCCGCCGAGGATTTTCATGAAAGTGGATTTGCCCGAACCGTTCGCGCCAATCAAGCCGTAGCGGTTGCCTTCGCCGAATTTGACGGATACGTTTTCAAACAGCGGCTTCGCGCCGAACTGCATGGTAATGCCGTTGGTAGAAATCATTATTGGTAAAACCTTTATAAATATAGATAAACAGGGTGTTATAATCGCCGGCGATTGTAGCATATTTTGTATAGGTCGTCTGAAACGGGGGCGGAGGAAATGGAAACCGAAAAAATCTATTACGCCGTGATTATTCTGTTGTGTGCCGCATCTATGTTGCTCAGTCCGTTTTTCTACATCCGCCGCACACGTTCAGGCGCAGAATTACGCCACGCACCTCGGCAATGGAAGCCGATTATTATTGCGAATTTGGTGATGATCATTGCTTTGGTGGCATGGTGGATATGGTTTTGATGATTTGATGAAAGGTATAAGAATGAATAAATTGATTTTAAGCACATTACTGCTCGCATTTTCCGCCGCTACGACGGCATCACCCGTGTTTGAGTGTATCGACAAATCGGGACGTAAAACCTATACGCAGACCGGCGGCAAAAACTGCAAACCGGGCAATATCGGCAGACCTTCGGTTTATACCTCCGCCGCACCGTCCGCACACTCGGCATCAGCAAACGCTGCTTCAGGAAACGTTCCTTCCGAACAAATGCCGCCTCCACCAGCCGGCGTAATACCCGGTTCATCTTCGGCGCAAAACGAATTGGCTCAGGCACAGAAAAATCTGGAAGAGGGCAAACAGGTTCGTTATGGCAATGAGCGAAACTACGCCCGCTATCAAGAACGGATTAAAGGCTTGGAAAATCAAGTGAAAGCCGCGCAGGAACGGGTTAATGCGGCAAACAGTATGGGCGGTGAAGGTGAGATGATGCCTGAGTATTGATAGAGAAAAAGATGTCAATAAAAAGGTCGTCTGAAAAACCGTTTCGTTTATTTTCAGACGACCTTTCAATCGGAGGGGCAGGCGCAGCTTTCCGAGTATCGCGGTTAACTGTGCTATTATGTCGATATAAATATTCCGTCCGAAACGCTTATGAACGATGCAGACGATTATTTGGGCAAGATGCCTTTTTTTATTGTATTCCTCGACCCGCTGCACACGGATTTCCACAGCAGCGGCAAGCCTCTGAACGAATACATCGCCCGCCATCCGCTGATGCACGACAAGCTGCACCGCCCCGCTTTTGCCGCCAAAGTGTTGGAAATGGCGGCAAACAGCAGCAATATGCGTGTATTTGTCCGCAAAGCGGATGCGCTGATTAAGCATCCGCTGCATTATATTGTCCGTAACGGCGTTTTCCGAACCGAAGAGCAGATGTGGGCGTTTATCAATTCGCCCGAAAACATTGCCGCCGTCAAACAACCCTAAAAGGCCGTACCCCCATGCTTTTGTTTATTGATAACTATGACAGTTTCACCTACAACATCGTCCAATATTTCGCCGAACTCGGTCAGGAAGTCGTCGTCCGCCGCAATGACGATATTACGCTTGAAGAAATCGAAGCTTTGAAACCGCAATATCTCGTTATCGGGCCGGGTCCTTGTTCGCCGAAAGAGGCAGGTATTTCCGTCGCCGCCATGCGCCATTTCGCCGGCAAGCTGCCGATTATGGGCGTGTGCCTCGGGCATCAGACGATAGGCGAAGCGTTCGGCGGGGATGTGGTGCGGGCAAAAACGCTGATGCACGGCAAAGTTTCGCCCGTGTTCCATTTGAACAAAGGTATGTTTAAAGATTTGCCCGATCCTGTCACCTGCACGCGTTATCACAGCCTTGTCATCGCCCGCGATACGCTGCCCGATTGCTTGGAAGTAACCGCATGGACGGAAGATCAGGAAATCATGGGCGTGCGGCACAAGGAATACGCCGTCGAAGGCGTGCAGTTCCACCCCGAAGCCCTGTTGACCGAACACGGACACGATATGTTGAAAAACTTTTTGGAAGAATTTAAAGACTTCCAAGCGTCCGTCGCTTAAACCAAACGTCGTCTGAAAATTTTCAGACGACGTTTGACGTAAAAATACCCGTAAAAAGGATTGAACCATGATTACACCGCAACAAGCCATCGAACGATTAATCAGCAACAACGAATTGTTTTACGACGAAATGACCGACCTGATGCGCCAGATTATGAGCGGACAGGTGCCGCCCGAACAAATCGCCGCCATCTTGACCGGATTGCGGATTAAAGTCGAAACCGTATCGGAAATCACCGCCGCCGCCGCCGTCATGCGCGAATTTGCCGCCAAAGTGCCACTGGAAAATTCAGACGACCTCGTCGATATTGTCGGCACGGGCGGGGACGGTGCAAAAACCTTCAATATTTCCACGACTTCGATGTTTGTCGCGGCAGCGGCAGGCGCGAAAGTTGCCAAACACGGCGGGCGCTCCGTTTCCTCGTCCAGCGGCGCGGCAGACGTGATGGAGCAGATGGGCGCGGTGTTGAACATTACACCGGAGCAAGTCGCCGAAAGCATCCGTCAAACAGGCTTGGGCTTTATGTTTGCCCAAAACCACCACAGCGCGATGCGCCACGTCGCGCCCGTGCGCCGCTCGCTCGGGTTTAGAAGTATTTTCAATATCTTAGGCCCGCTGACTAACCCTGCCGGTGCGCCAAACCAGCTTTTGGGCGTGTTCCACATCGACTTGTGCGGCATCCTGTCGCGCGTATTGAAACAGCTTGGTTCCAAACACGTTTTGGTCGTGTGCGGCGAAGGCGGTTTGGACGAAATCACGCTGACGGGCAAAACCCGCGTTGCCGAGCTGAAAGACGGAGAAATTCGCGAATACGACATCAGCCCCGCCGATTTCGGTATCGAAATCCGCCGCGATTTGGACGAAATCAAAGTCGCCAACGCGCAAGAATCTTTGGAGAAAATGGATGAAGTGTTGAGTGGCAAACATGGTGCGGCACGCGACATCGTCCTGCTCAATGCCGCCGCCGCGCTTTATGCCGGCAATGTCGTGCCTTCGTTGGCGGACGGTGTCAAAGCCGCCGAAGCTGCCATCGATTCAGGCAAGGCAAAAGCGAAAAAAGAAGAATTTGTCCGCTTTACGCAGCAATTTGCCAAAGAGTAAGCAAAGGTCGTCTGAAAACGGGAAGCCAGTTTTCAGACGATTTTTTATAGCTTCTTCCAAACATTCGGATTATTGATAAGGCGTTTATTTATTTTGGTGCTTGCCTTCAAATCGTTTGAAACCGTTTTTTCAGACGACCCATATCCTCTTAAATCAGATTTAACTATCGGATTTTAATGATAATTGGGAATGTGGTTGCATTGAAGGCGGGGGCGGTTTGTTATATAGTGAAATAAAAAAACAGACCGGATGATTGAGTCGGGGCGTTTTGCGTGCTTTATATAGTGGATTAACTTTAAACCAGTACGGCGTTGCCTCTCCTTGCCGTACTATCTGTACTGTCTGCGGCTTCGTCGCCTTGTCCTGATTTAAATTTAATCCACTATAAAATAAGAGTTGGTTGGCATTTGTATCGGGCAGGGTTGGGATGATGCGTTGACGGTTGACGGCAGCGTCCGCAGACAGCCTGATATTTCAGAAGATTTTTGTTTCATTTGGGTCTTGGATATTTGTCCTATGACAACAATACAGGCAGATGAGGTGAAGATAATGAACGGTGTAACCAGTGCGCAATTTATTTCCGCAGGCATTCATTTTTATCCCAGATGCGGCTACAAGCGGCTGTCCGAGCAGGCGATCGCGGAGCATTTGAATTCGAATTTGGAAACGTTCAACAGGATGTTTGCCGATAAAGACGAATTTGTGAAGGCGATGTTGATTGAGTACAGCAATCGGGCTTTGGGGCGGGTGTCGTTCGATTTTGCCCAAAATATCGAAGATACGGAGCGGCTGTATCAGATTGTCTGGCGGCTGGCGGTAACGATACGCGAGCATTTGGCGTGGATACACAGGATGCTGCTGGACAGCGAAGAAGGCGTGGATTTGATTACCAAAGCGTTGAAAAAGCAGCATAAGATGCTTGCCTACGGGATGATCCGGCATATCAAGAAGTGCAACGGTAGGGAGGGTGTGTCGGAATTGGAATTGTTGAATCAGTTTGAGTTCCTCAACGGCGCGGTCATCTCGCCGATGATTATGAACACGCGCTACCGTATGTTGGGGATACTGACCGATGAGATGAACGGGCGGCATGAGGATTTGCTGACCGATTCGTCCATCCACCAAAGGATAGATTGGGCGTTTGCCGCGCTGTTTCCGCAATACCGCTCTAAGGCGCGTCCGTTTTGACGATTAAGGTGTAACGCAACATGAAAAAAGCTGTTATTGCTTCTCTTGCCGTCGCGCTGGCTGCGGGCGGCGTGTGGTATGTCCTTCAAAACCAAAAAGAAACCCTGCCGATATGGATTGCGCAATCCAACGGGCGGCTGGAGCTGAACCGCATCGATGTCTCCAGCCTGTATCCGGGGCGGGTGAAGGCGGTACTGGTGGAAGAGGGCGCGGACGTGAAAGAGGGCGATATTCTGGCGGAACTGTCGTCTGAAACCAGCAACAGCCGTTTGGAAGAAGCGCGGGCAGCGGAATTGCGGCAAGAAGAGGCGGTCGGTCGCGCCAAAGCCGCCGAAGCGCAGATGAAGCAGACGGTTGCGCGCGCGCAGGCGAATGTGGACGCGAACAGGCAGCAGCTGCGCGTGGCGAAAATGGAGCTGGACAATGCCCGTAAATTGCTTGCCGACCAGCTGGTGTCGCAATCGGAAGTTACCAAGCGTCAGGCGGATTATGAGCGTGCTGTCGCGGCGGTCAAAGCGGCAGAAGCGGCGCGGGACGAAGCGCAGGCGACGGTAGCGCAAAGTGCCGCCGCACAAGCAGAAGCGCGCGCCGGTGTGGAACAGGCGAGGGCGGCAGTCAAATCGGCCACATCCGCCAACGATGATATGAATATCCGCGCGCCGATAGCCGGCAGGGTGGAATACACCATTGCGGAAGCGGGCAACGTGGTCGCGGCGGGTTCGAAAGTGGTCAGCCTGCTTGATCCTGCCGATGTTTCGATGAATATTTTCCTGCCGACCGACAGCATGAGTCGTCTGAAAGTCAATGATGATGCGCGTATCCGTTTGGACGGCATTGACGCGGTGTTCCCCGCCAAAATCAAATTTATCGCGACGGACGCGCAGTTTACGCCCAAGTCGGTGGAAACGGTCGATGAACGCGCGAAGCTGATGTTTAAAGTGAAATTGCAAGTGCCGCGCGAAACGGCGGTGAAATACAACCGTCTGCTGAAAGGCGGGCTGACGGGCAATGGTTTCGTAAAAACCGACGCTAAGGCAGCATGGCCTGCCGAGTTGGCGGTGAGGTTGCCGAATTAATAGCGCTCAAATTCGGACGGCCTCAAGTTAAAACAAAGGGTTATGGCTAGAAGAGGTCGTCTGAAAACGGGATTTTGCTTTTCAGACGACCTCTTTCCATTCAAGCATCACCACTATATAGTGGATTAACAAAAATCAGGACAAGGCGACGAAGCCGCAGACAGTACAGATAGTACGGAACCGATTCACTTGGTGCTTCAGCACCTTAGAGAATCGTTCTCTTTGAGCTAAGGCAAGGCAACGCCGTACTGGTTTAAAGTTAATCCACTATAAAAAGAACATCT
Source organism: Morococcus cerebrosus (assembly GCF_022749515.1). Classification (NCBI taxonomy): domain Bacteria; kingdom Pseudomonadati; phylum Pseudomonadota; class Betaproteobacteria; order Neisseriales; family Neisseriaceae; genus Morococcus; species Morococcus cerebrosus. The sequence goes on along the minus strand of NZ_CP094242.1, from coordinate 1,218,906 downwards.
ATCCGGAAGCGCAGCCCGAAGCGTCTCCATCAAATCAGGACAAACAAAATGAAAACCAAAACATGGCGCATTGAAGAAGGTGCGCCTTATCCGATGGGCGTGTCGCTGACTGAGGAAGGGGCGAATTTTGCGCTGTTTTCCATCCATGCCGAAAAAGTTGAGCTGTGCCTCTTTGACAAGGGAGGGGAAACCCGTTTGGAAATGCCTTCGCGGCGCGGGTCGGTGTTTTATGGTTTTGTGCCGGAGGTCGGGGCAGGGCAGCGGTATGGTTTTCGTGTTTACGGACGCGCTGATGCGCCGGGCGGCTCGTGTTTCAATCCAAACAAATTGTTGATTGACCCGTATTCCAAAAAAATCGACGGCAAACCGAGTTATCGGGATGAGGAGGAAATGGCATGGTTTCGTCCGGAAGACGGGCGGGACAATGCGGCGGTGGCGCCCAAAAGCGTGGTGGTGGGCGATGATGATTTTGATTGGGGCGACGACTGCAGTCCGAACCATCCGTGGGGCAGGACGGTAGTGTACGAAGCCCATGTGAAAGGGTTTACCAAGCAGTTCCCTGATTTGGAACACGCGGGAACGTATCAAGCGCTGACCGATCTGCGCGTGATTGATTATTTGAAAACTTTGGGCGTTACCGCCGTCGAGCTGCTGCCGGTACACCAGCATTTGGACGAATACCATCTGCAAAAAATGGGCTTGAGCAATTATTGGGGCTACAACACTTATTCCCATTTTGCCGTCGAGCCGTCTTATGCCGCCGATGCCGAATGCGCAGCGGAAGAGTTGAAGCAGGCGGTCAAAGCCTTGCATCAAGCAGGTTTGGAAGTGATTTTGGATGTTGTGTACAACCATACCGCCGAGCAGGACGAAAAAGGCCCGATGCTTTGCCAGCGCGGCATAGACAATGCTTTGTGGTATTGGTTGAAGCCCGACGGCAGCTATGAAAACTGGTCGGGCTGCGGCAATACGTTGAACATCGTCCGCCGCGACGTAACCCGTTGGGCGGCGGACAGCCTACGCTATTGGGCGGAAGCGTTTCATGTAGACGGTTTCCGCTTCGACTTGGGAACGGTATTGGGGCGCGAACCGGATTTTCAGGCTTACGGACGCTTTTTTCAGGTGGTTTACCAAGACCCCGTGTTGGCATGCTGCAAACTGATTGTCGAGGCGTGGGACATCGGCGAAGGCGGCTATCACTTGGGCAATTTCCCGCAGCCTTTTGCTGAGTGGAACGGACGTTTCCGCGACGATATGCGCGCGTTTTGGGTGTGGGAAAGCGGCAATTTGGGCGCGTTTGCCGAACGTCTGGCGGGGTCGTCTGATATTTTCAACCACAGCGGCCGCCATCCTTCCGCCAGCATCAATTTCATCACCGCACACGATGGTTTTACGCTGCGCGATTTGGTCAGCTACAACGAAAAACACAACCATGCCAACGGTGAAGACAACCGCGACGGGCATAACGAAAACATCAGCTACAACCACGGCATCGAGGGCGAAACCGAAGATGCGGCAATTTTGGAAGACCGCTCCTACACCGTCAAAGCCTTGCTTGCTTCGCTGTTCCTTGCCAACGGCACGCCCATGCTGCTGGCGGGTGACGAGTTCGGCAACAGCCAACAGGGGAACAACAATAGTTATTGTCAGGACAACCCGATTACTTGGCTGGATTGGCAGCAGGCGGACGAAGCGTTGCAAGGCTATACGCGCGATTTAATCCGCCTGCGCCAAGAAATCAAATTGTTGGGCGATGATGTCTGGTGGAAACAAGAGCGCGTCCGCTGGCTCAATATTCAAGGCGAACCGATGAGCGAGCTTTGTTGGCACAACCGCAGCGCAAAAGCCATGCAGATCGTTTTGGACGATGAATGGCTGCTGTTGATCAATGCCAAGCGTAGTCAACAAATATTTAACCTGCCTCAAGGAAGTTGGCAGATTTCTTGCGTACCATCCGAGAAGTTTAATTACAATGCAGACGGCAAGCTGACAGTCGAACATATGGGTATTTGGATTTTGCAGCGTAAGAATACATCGCCGAATATATGACATATGTCATTAATAGGATGTTTTTAAAAGAAAACCCTATTATTTACACTGCCTCGGTTATAATGCTGAAGATGAGTAATAAATTTACCTGATTAACTTTGCTTGACGGAACATAAAGGCATACGGCTTTTCAGACGACCTCAGACTGCCAAAAGATACAAATTCCCCGCTTCATCATCCCATCCCCAACAGAGAAAGGCTATCATGGCTAAGAAAAAACAACCCATTTCAGGTTTTGATTATGTCATGCCGAAACCGGATGCCGAAACCATCCGCAAGTCCATCGTCTATAAATTGATTTTCATTTTGGGCGTCGATCCGAAAGAGGCGACCGAACACCAATGGCTCAACGCCGCCATGCTCGCCGCGCGCGACCTGATTGCCGAAGACTTCCTGCAAACCCGCCGCGCCCACATTGACAACGGCAAACGCATGGTTTACTACCTTTCCATGGAATTCCTGTTGGGACGCGCCTTCGTCAACGCGTTGATTAACGAAGGCGTGTATGCCGAATTTGAAGAGGCGTTCAAACAACTGGGTAAAGAGTTCGCCGACATCTGCGAACAAGAACAAGACCCCGGCTTGGGCAACGGCGGTTTGGGCCGCCTGGCCGCCTGCTTCCTCGACTCGCTCGCCACCTTGCGCATTCCCGCCATGGGCTACGGCATCCGCTATCAATACGGTATGTTCAAACAAGAAATCGTGGACGGCCAGCAGGTCGAAAAACCCGATTTGTGGCTCGACCAAGATTTGGCATGGCAAATCGGCCGCCCGAACAAACAATACGCCGTCAGCTTCGGCGGACAGGTCATCAATATGGGTGACAAAAAAGAATGGCATCCGAGCGAAGAAATTTCCGCGATGGCATACGATGAAATCATTCCCGGCTACGGCGGCGACGTTGCTAATCCGTTGCGCCTGTGGACGGCTCACGCCGGCAACCGCTTCGATTTGGCAGACTTCAACCGCGGCGATTACGCTTCCGCCGTCCGTGCGCAAAACAGCGATGAAAACATCTCGCGCGTCCTCTATCCGAACGACTCCACCGACAGCGGCCGCGAACTGCGCCTGAAACAGGAATATTTCCTGGTTTCCGCATCCGTACAAGACATCGTGGCGCGCCACAAATGCCGTTTCCCCAGCATCAAAAACCTAGCCGATAAAGTCGCCATCCACCTGAACGATACCCACCCCGTGCTGGCGATTCCCGAGCTGATGCGCATCCTGATTGACGAAGAAGGCATTGCATGGACCGAAGCATGGAATATGTGTTGTAAGATTTTCTCTTACACCAACCACACCCTGATGAGTGAAGCCTTGGAAACTTGGCCGGTCGATTTGATGGGGCGCCTGCTGCCGCGCCATTTGGACATCATCTTTGAAATCAACGCCTACTTCTTGAACGCCCTGCGCGCCATCGGCAACTTCGACGACGACTTCGTCCGCCGCGTGTCCATCATCGATGAGAACAACGGCCGCCGTGTCCGCATGGCATGGCTGGCAGTCATCGGTTCGCACAAAGTCAACGGCGTGGCGAAAATCCACTCCGACCTGATGACCACTTCCATCTTCGCCGACTTTGCCAAAGTGTTCCCAGAACGCTTCACCAACGTAACCAACGGCGTAACCCCACGCCGCTGGATCAACATCGCCAACCCCGAGCTGACCCGTTTCCTCGACAAACACTTGGGCGAACAAGACTGGCGCCTGCATTTGGACAATCTGACCAAGCTCAACGAAAAAGTTGACGATGCAAGCGTGCAGGCAGAATTCGGCGCAGTGAAAAAAGCCGCCAAAGAACGCCTCGCCAAATACATCGAAACCGAATTGGGCATCAAGGTTAACACGGACGCGCTGTTTGACATTCAAATCAAACGCATCCACGAATACAAACGTCAGGCGTTGAACGTGATGCACATCGTCGACCGCTACAACAAAATCTTGGAAAACCCAGATTTCGACTGGCAGCCGCGCGTTTTCATCTTTGCCGGTAAAGCCGCATCCGCCTACTACATGGCGAAAAAAATCATCCGCCTGATTAACGACGTAGCGAAAACCATCAACAACGACGAACGCATCCGCGACCTGATTAAAGTCGTCTATATCCCGAATTACAGCGTCAGCCTCGCCCAAATCATCATCCCCGCCGCCGATTTGCACGAACAAATCTCATTGGCAGGCACAGAGGCATCCGGCACCAGCAACATGAAGTTCGCCCTCAATGGTGCGCTCTGTATGGGTACGCTGGACGGCGCGAACGTTGAAATTCTGGAAAAAGTCGGCGCGGACAACTGCTTTATCTTCGGCAACACCGTTGAACAAGTGGAAGAACTCCGCCGCAACGGCTACGACCCGCTGGGCTACATCGAACGCGATCACGACCTGCGCCGCGTCGTCAACCAAATCAGCAGCGGCACGTTCTCCCCCGAAGAGCCGAACCGCTACAACGACGTCCTGCAACCTTACGGCGATTTCTATCAACTGATGGCGGATTTCCGCAGCTACATTGACACGCAATACAAAGCGGACGAACACTACCGCAATGTTGCCGCATGGCGTAGATCCGCGTTGATCAACATCGCCAATATGGGCTTCTTCTCGTCCGACCGATCCATCGCCGACTACTGCCGCGATATTTGGTACATCAAGCCGCTGACTTTGAAAGAGTTGCCTAAACACCAATAAGGTGGATATGAATTAGGTAGTAAACAAAAAACAGCCGATACGGAAAAGTATCGGCTGTTTTTTATTGTGTAATATTTTAAGAGAGGCTCATAATATAGTCAATTAAAATCAAAATAGGACAGTAACGCATCGTCAAATCGGGCGTAATCAGACAATACGGTTCGCAGATACCGCTTAATATTCGCCCACACCTTCTCAATCGGGTTGAGCTCAGGTGAATAAGGTGCAAGAGGCAATACCTTATGTCCCAATTTTTCCGCCATTTCCCGTAAGACGCCCATACGGTGAAATCGCGCATTATCTAAAATAATCACCGATTTTTGAGTCAATGCGGGCAGTAGGCATTGCTGAAACCACGCTTCAAAAAAGACCCCGGTCATCGTATTTTGATAAACCATCGGAGCGATCAGCCGGTTGCCGACTTGTGCGGACACCAAAGATAAGCGTCGGTATCTTTTTCCACTTATCTGCGCTTTCACTATTTGCCCTTTCGGGCTGCGGGCATAGGGACGGAAAACAGGTAGCGGTCAAATCCTGTTTCATCCAAATAAACACGTTGGTAGTCGGAAAATTCGGCCAGTTGTGTCAAATAATGCGTTACTTTGGCCGGGTCTTGTTCTTTGTAAGTGGTGGTCTTTTTTTGCGCGTCATCCCCATCTGTTTGAGTGCATAGCAAACGGCGGCTGGCGTACAATCAAAATGTTTGGCGATTTCATGCAGATAGGCATCCGGGTGTTGCTCAACATATTGAGCCAGTTTTTGCCTATCCAATTTGACGGCATTCAGACCGGTAACTTGATGTTTTAGGCTGCCTGTTTGTTTTTTAAGGCGAATCCACAGGTAAAGCGTGTTTCTTGACAAGTTGAGACCTTTGCAAAATTCCCCAAAATCCCCTAAATTCACACCAAGACATTTAGGGGATTTTCCATGAGCACCTTCTTCCGGCAAACCGCACAAGCCATGATCGCCAAACACATCGACCGCTTCCCATTATTGAAGTTGGATCAGGTGATTGATTGGCAACCGATCGAACAATACCTGAATCGTCAAAGAGCCCGTTACCTTCGAGACCACCGCGGCCGTCCCGCCTATCCACTGTTGTCCATGTTCAAAGCCGTCCTGCTCGGACAATGGCACAGCCTCTCCGATCCCGAACTCGAACACAGTCTCATCACCCGCATCGATTTCAACCTATTTCGCCGTTTTGACGAACTGAGCATCCCCGATTACAGCACCTTATGCCGCTACCGCAACTGGCTGGCGCAAGACGACACCCTGTCCGAATTGCTGGAACTGATTAACCGCCAACTGACCGAAAAAAACCTAAAAGTAGAGAAAGCATCCGCCGCCGTCATTGACGCCACCATTATTCAGACCGCCGGCAGCAAACAGCGTCAGGCCATAGAAGTCGATGAAGAAGGACAAGTCAGCGGCCAAACCACACCGAGTAAAGACAAAGATGCCCGCTGGACAAAGAAAAACGGTCTCTACAAACTCGGTTACAAACAACATACCCGTACCGATGAGGAAGGCTATATCGAGAAACTGCACATCACCCCCGCCAATACCCATGAGTGCAACCACCTGTCGCCTTTGCTGGAAGGCATTGCCGAAGGTACGACCGTCTATGCCGATAAAGGCTACGACAGTGCGGAAAACCGGCAACATCTGAAAGAACATCGGTTGCTGGACGGCATTATGCGCAAAGCCCACCGCAACCGTCCGCTGACGGAAGCGCAAACCAAACGCAACCGATATTTGTCGAAGACCCGTTATGTGGTCGAACAAAGCTTCGGTACGCTGCACCGTAAATTCCGCTACGCCCGGGCAGCCTATTTTGGTCTGTGTAAAGTGAGTGCGCAAAGCCATCTGAAGGCGATGTGTTTAAACCTGTTGAAAGCGGCTAACAGGCTAAGTGTGCCTGTTGCCGCCTAAAAGGCGGTCCGGATGCCTGATTATCGGGTATCCGGGGAGGATTAAGGGGGTATTTGGGTAAAATCAGGAGCAATTAGGGGCGGAAATAGACGAAAACCTGTGTTTGGGTTTCGGCTGTTGGGGGAAAAGGAATTTTGCAAAGGTCTCAAGTTAAATGTTGCTGCGGTTTGGCTGATATTTTTGCATTGTTTGTAATAGTTTAAAGCTTTGTTTCTCAAGTCCGCAGAGTATGCCATGGTTAGACCTTCAAAGTTGAGTATTGTACTATTTTGTTTTTAGTTGACTATATCTGTACTGTCTGCGGCTTCGTCGCCTTGTCCTGATTTAAATTTAATCCACTATATAACCTGTCCTGCACTATTCTCGATAAGGCCTCAAAAAGCTATAAAAATCGTCTGAAAAAAATGCGCGGAGTTTTCCGCGCATTTTGCTTAAAACGTACTTTCGTTTTCAGACGGCCTTTTACAAGGCGGCGAGTACTGCGTCGCCCATTTCGGAGCAGGAAACGAGTTTTGTGCCTTCTTCGTAAATATCACCGGTGCGTAAGCCTTGTTGCAGCACTTTTTGGACGGCGCTTTCAACTTGTTGCGCGCGGGCTTCGTCGTTCAGGCTGTAACGCAGCAGCATGGCGAGCGAGAGGATGGTGGCAAGTGGGTTGGCTTTGTTTTGTCCGGCGATGTCGGGAGCAGAGCCGTGTGACGGTTCGTACAGGCCTTTGCCGTTTTCGTCCAGCGAGGCGGAGGGCAGCATACCGATGGATCCGGTCAGCATGGAGGCTTCGTCGGAGAGGATGTCGCCGAAGATGTTGCCGGTGGCGATGACGTCGAATTGTTTGGGCGCGCGCACGAGCTGCATGGCGGCGTTGTCCACATACATGTGGGAGAGTTCGACGTCAGGGTATTGTTTGCCGATTTCTTCAAAGATTTCGCGCCAGAGTTCGGTGGTTTCCAAGACGTTGGCTTTGCCGACGGAGCAGACTTTTTTGCTGCGTTTTTGGGCGGATTGGAAGGCGACGTGGGCGATTCGGCGGATTTCGCTTTCGCTGTATTTCATGGTGTTGTAGCCTTCGCGTTCGCCGTTTTCCAAAACGCGGATGCCGCGCGGTTCGCCGAAGTAGATGTCGCCGGTGAGTTCGCGCACGATGAGGATGTCGAGGCCTGCGACGATTTCGGGTTTGAGCGTGGAGGCGTTGGCAAGCTCGGGGTAGAGGATGGCGGGGCGCAGGTTGGCAAACAGGTTCAGGTCTTTGCGGATTGCCAATAGTCCGCGCTCAGGACGCAGCGGGCGGTCGAGATTGTCGTATTGCGGGCTGCCGACCGCGCCGAGCAGGACGGCATCGGCTTTGCGGCAGAGGTTTTGCGTGAATTCGGGATAGGGATGGCCGTATTCGTCGTAGGCTTCGCCGCCCAATGGGGCGTATTCGTAGCCGGCGTCCAAGCCTTGGGCGATGAGTTTGTCGAGTACGCGGACGGTTTCGGCGACGATTTCGGGGCCGATGCCGTCGCCTCGGAGGATGGCGATATGTTTGGTCATGGCAAAATCCTTATGAGGGTTTGGAAAAGGGGAGGTCGTCTGAAAACGGCGAAGCGTTTTCCATTTGTAAGGATGGTGTTTTCAGACGACCTTTTGTGTCTGTTTGCAGGTCGGTTTGTTTGAACGAGGCTGATTGTACCATTGCGGCATCGAGAAAGCTGCGTGGAAATCATGCAGGCGGATTCGTCGGGAACGCGATGGGCGATGTAGCCGAGTTTTACAGTATTTGCGAAGGCGAAGGAAATCAGTAGCGTTCTGCTTCGATACGGATTTTAAAGACGGCTTTGCGTATGGACTTTTCTTCGCCCACCAGTGGGGCGTGCGCGTCGTTGGGAAAGAAGAGGGCGAACTCGCCCGGTTGGAGCGTGAGCCAGGTTTCCGGTTCGCAGTCGAAAAATTCGATGTCGCGCTTTTCGTCGTAGCCCAAACCGTTTTTCAGACGACCCCTGTCTATCCAGCCGTAGGTTTCTTCCCCGCTGATGGGGACTTGGATGTCGATGTGTTTCAAATGCGCTTCGGGCTTGGCTTCGGCTTTGCTCCTCATCGGTTCGCTGCCGACAAAGAGGCGGATATTGGGATTTGCACACGGCACTTGGCCGTCGGGCAGGGCGGCCAAATCCAGGCTTTGCAGCAGGCGGAAGGCTTCGGCAAAGTCGGGGTGCAGCGCGGCGTAGCGGGCGGCGTTGGTGATGGTGTCGGTAATCATGTTTTGCAGAAAGAGATAAAAAGGCCGTCTGAAAATTAAACCTCAGGGTGTAGCGAAGCCAATACGTTCTTCAAGATGCCTTGCCGGAAGACAAATAAGACTTCGGTATAGGCGGCACCATCTCCGATGACGGTCGTTAAGAAAAGGGTGTCGTCTTTAGCGCGGTAGTAACAGTGGCTCAGTTGCGTATTATCGCCTGCCTTTTCAAAATATGGGTCGAACAGGTGGTCATATTGGGCTCGGGGGGCGATTTGTGTTTTACCGTTGCGGAAAAAGGCAATTTCACGATAGTGGCTGAATGGAATTGTACCGTCAGTGCCGAACATTTCTTTTCCGCGATAATGGGAGAGTCCGTATTGATCGTGTGTAAACAGATGTTTTTCTTTCTTATAGTTGAAACGTTCCGATTTAATGCGCACGCCCATGCCGTTTTTTTGACAGGTAAAACCGTCGGCAGTAGCCGTAACGGGGATGCTTTCATAACGCGACAACGGAATCAGTCGCGAAGTATGCACCCAGCCATCCAGGCTTTTTTTGCCGCGCAAATCGTAGGTCATCTGCCAACCGTGTTCTAAATGAAGCTTTCCCTCCATCTCGGGGGTATAAACATGAGTGCCGTTTGGAATTTTGGTCAGGATTCGGCTTTGGGTGTTCGGTTGTTCGCGTAAGTTACTGTATCCGTCAGGATCTTGAATTTCTGAGAATTCCGCATGTGTGGCGAGGCTGATAAAAAGTATAGGGAGCAGGATAATTTTTTTCATGGTGTTGTGTGTGTGAAATTGTTGGGTATGTTTTTCAAATATGATGGTAAAGAGTAACGATCTGATTGTGTGTTAATAAAAGAGGTCGTCTGAAAATTCGCTACACTCGTTTTCAGACGACCTCATCGTTTATCAACCGTTAAACAGCCAAGGCTGGCTTTGGCGGCGTTTTTCTTCGAAATCGCGGATTTCGTCGGCATGTTGCAGGGTCAAGCCGATTTCGTCCAAACCGTTTAAGAGGCAGTGTTTGCGGTGTTCGGTAATGTCGAATTTGAACGTCTCGCCGCTAGGTGTGGTCAGGGTTTGTTCGGCAAGGTCGATGGAGAGCTGATAGCCTTCGTTGGCTTCGACTTCTTTGAAAAGCTGGTCAACTTGTTCTTCAGTCAACACAATGGGCAGGAGACCGTTTTTGTAGCAGTTGTTGAAGAAGATGTCGGCGAAGCTGGGGGCGATGACGGCGCGGAAACCGTAGTCGTCCAATGCCCAAGGGGCGTGTTCGCGCGAGGAGCCGCAGCCGAAGTTTTTGCGCGTCAACAGGATTTGCGCGCCTTGGTAACGCGGCTGGTTCAGCGAGAAATCGGGGTTCAGCGGGCGTTTGCTGTTGTCCATGCCCGGTTCACCGTGGTCGAGGTAACGCCATTCGTCAAAGGCATTGGGACCGAAGCCGCTTCGTTTGATGGATTTTAAAAATTGTTTGGGGATGATGGCGTCGGTATCGACGTTGCTGCGGTCGAGCGGGGCGACGATGGCGGTGATTTTGGTAAAGGCTTTCATGTTCTGTACTTTTTCGTTTGTCGAGGATTATAAAATGCCCCGATTTCCGGGGCATTTACGTTTAAATTTTGTTTAGTCAGTAGGTTTTGACATTTTCAGCGGTATTGCTGACAGCAGTACCGGCGGCGCTGACGTCTTTAGCTACGCCTGAAATAGTGTTGCAGGCAGAGAGCAAGGTCATCGCGGTCAGAGCGATCAAGGCAAATTTCTTCATGTATGGATTCCTGCGTGAAATTGGATTTTGGATTAGTAATTTTTTACAGACTCAGCGGAACCGCTGACTGCGTTACCGGCGGCGCTGACATCTTTGCCCATGCCGGAAATGGTATTGCAGGCAGACAGCAAGGTCATAGCGGTCAAAGCAATGAGGGCGAATTTTTTCATTTGAAGCTCCTAATAGTTTGAAAAGTACAGTCTGTGTTACTGTATTACTAATAATATTCGGCATCTTCACAAAAGGCAATAGTTGGTATAAATGAAAAAATGCGGAGTTACATGAATATAAACGGTGGTTTGAGTAAAGGTTTTTATAACTCTTATTGTTTGCGTAGTAGGCTGCCTGAAAATATATTTTAGGCAGCCTTGTGTAAAGATAGCAGTTTATTCAGTAGCTTCTTCAATTTTTTCGCCGACATGGGTCATGCCGCGGCCAACAGCGTTACCGCCTTTTTTCACGGCAGCTTTGGTTTTGTCCCAGCCGCGCTCGGCAGCGTTTTCTGTTTTATCCCAGTTGCGGCTGGCGTCATCTTTCGCTCCGGACCAAGTGCTGGAGCAGGCAGCCAGGGTAAGGGCAGCAAGGGTGGTTATCAACAGTTTGTTCATCATTGGATTCCTTGATTTAAGAGTTGGAGAATCTCCTTTGCGCGGAGATAGTGGTTACAGCCGGCCTTTGGTGGTTATGCAAGGTCGTCTGAAAGATTATGCCATGGTACGGATGTCGGTAAAGCGTCCGTTGACCGCCGCGGCAGCAGCCATAGCGGGGCTGACCAAGTGCGTGCGCCCGCCGTTGCCTTGGCGGCCTTCGAAGTTGCGGTTGGAAGTGGAGGCGCAGCGTTGACCCGGAGTGAGGCGGTCGGCGTTCATGGCGAGGCACATTGAGCAGCCTGGTTCGCGCCATTCGAAACCGGCGTCGATGAAGATTTTGTCCAAACCTTCCTGTTCCGCCTGCCGTTTAACCAAGCCGGAGCCGGGAACGATTAACACGCGCTGTACGTTGTCGGCTTTTTTACGGCCTTTGGCGACGGCGGCGGCTTCGCGCAAGTCTTCGATGCGGCTGTTGGTGCAGGAGCCGATGAATACGATGTCGACGGGGATTTCGTTCAGCGGTGTGCCGGCTTCCAAGCCCATGTATTCGAGGGCGCGTTCCATGCCGCTGCGTTTGACGGGATCGGTTTCTTCGGCAGGATTCGGTACTTTGCCGCTGATGTCCAAAACCATTTCAGGCGATGTGCCCCATGTTACTTGTGGTTCGATGTCTTCGGCTTTGAAACGGTATTCTTTGTCGAATACTGCGCCTTCGTCGGAAACCAGCGTGCGCCAGTATTCGACGGCTTTGTCCCATGCTTCGCCTTTAGGAGCGAAGGGTTTGTCTTTAACATAGTCGATGGTGGTTTGATCGACGGCAACCATGCCGGAGCGCGCCCCTGCTTCAATCGCCATGTTGCACAGGGTCATGCGGCCTTCCATCGAAAGGCTGCGGATGGCTTCGCCGCCGAACTCGATGGCGTAGCCCGTGCCGCCTGCCGTGCCGATTTGTCCGATGATGTAGAGGGCGACGTCTTTGGCGGTAACGCCCGGTTTCAGACGACCTTCAACAGCAATCAGCATGGATTTGGATTTTTTCGCGGTAATGCACTGGGTCGCCATGGTGTGTTCGACTTCGGAAGTGCCGATACCGTGCGCCAGCGCGCCGAACGCGCCGTGGGTAGAGGTGTGTGAGTCGCCGCAGACGACGGTCATGCCGGGCAGGGTCGCGCCTTGCTCCGGACCCATAACATGAACGATGCCTTGACCTTCGTCCATGAACGGGAAGTAGGCGAGTGCGCCGAACTCTTTGATATTTTTGTCCAAAGTATCGACTTGCAGCTTGGAAATCGGGTCTTGGATACCTTTGTCCCAATCGCCGGTCGGAGTGTTGTGGTCGGCGGTGGAGACGACGCTATCGATACGCCAAAGCTTGCGTCCCGCCATTTTCAGACCTTCAAATGCCTGTGGGCTGGTGACTTCGTGCACTAAATGGCGGTCGATGTAGAGCAGGACAGTGCCGTCTTCTTCTTCGCGGACGACGTGGCTGTTCCAGAGTTTGTCGTAGAGGGTTTGTGCGCTCATGATGGTTTATCTTTGCTTATTAATAATAGGAGTAGATGGTTTGTTTTGATGGGCGGATTTTAGGCTTTTTGTAGGGGTAGCGCAATAGAAATTTGTCTAATTTCTACACTTTCATATAAAAACCTAAAAATAACTTTCAAAAATTAGACAAATTGTAGAATTGTTGACAAAAAGAGGTATTTTATTTGAAACAATGCTTGTCGTACCGCCTAAAAAAGCACTATCATTTCCATCCGTATCCCACATCCGACAACAGAGGTATAGAGAATGAAATTACCGGTTATGGCTGCCGAACATCTGTCGCAACTTCAGGCGTTTGAAGCGAAAATCTTGTGCAACCACGCCAAAATCGAAGCATGGTTCCGTTCGCAATGGAACGCGCACCGCCCGCCGTTTTACGGTTCGGTCGACATCCGCAATGCCGGTTACAAAATTTCGTCTATTGATATGAACCTGTTTCCCGGCGGTTTCAACAATCTGAATCCGAATTTCATCCCGCTGGCGGCAGTCGCGGCGCAAGATGCGGTACAACGCGCTTGCGAAACGGCAAAATCCGTATTGATTATTCCCGAAAACCATACCCGCAACACGTTCTACCTGCAAAACGTTTACGCACTCAGCGAGATTTTGCGCTCGGCAGGGTATGAAGTCCGTTTGGGCAGCCTGAATCCGGAAGTTACCGAGCCGACCGAGTTTGAAACCGCGTTGGGCGATAAAATCCTGCTGGAACCTTTATTGCGTACCCGCGAGCGCGTCCATCTTGCCGACGGCTTCTCGCCTTGCGTCGTCTTGTTGAACAACGACTTGTCCGCGGGCGTTCCCGACATTCTCAAAGGCATCAGCCAAACCGTATTGCCTCCGCTGCACGGCGGTTGGACGACGCGCCGTAAAACAGAACATTTCAGCGCATACAACCAAGTCGCCGCCGAATTTGCCAAGCTGATTGACATCGACGAATGGCAGATTAACCCGTATTTCGAAAAAATCGGCGGTTTGGACTTCCAAGAGCGCGAAGGTGAAGACGCGTTGGCGGAAGCGGTAGAACGCATGCTGGCAAAAATTCAAGCCAAATACGACGAATTGGGCATTACCGACCAGCCTTTCGTGATTGTCAAAGCCGACGCAGGTACTTACGGCATGGGCGTGATGAGTGTTAAATCCGCCGATGAAGTGCGCGGGTTGAACCGCAAAAACCGCAACAAAATGGCGAAGGTGAAAGAAGGCTTGGAAGTCAGCGAAGTGATTGTCCAAGAAGGCATTTATACCTATGAAACCATGAACGGCGCCGTGTGCGAACCCGTCGTTTATATGATGGACCGTTTCGTTATCGGCGGCTTCTTCCGCGTACACGAAGGACGCGGAGCGGACGAAAACCTCAACGCCGGAGGCATGGTGTTCGTCCCGCTGTCCAACAGTATCCCCACCGGCAGCGGCGACAACTCCCAAGAAGCCCCCGAAGCCTGCAAACGCGTATTTGAACAATGGGACTCGCTCGGTATGCCGCGTTCCGAAAAAGACTGCGACGTGGACAACGAACACAACCGCCTCTACGTTTACGGCGTAATGGCTCGTTTGTCGCTGCTTGCCGCCGCGCTTGAGTTGGAACAAACTGCTCCATAAAGCGCGTTTGGTCTGATTATTTGAAATAGTAAAAGGTCGTCTGAAAACTTGAGATTCAGGTTTTCAGACGACCTTTTTCATGACGTTTGTAGGAAATTCAATTATTATCCCCACCTGATTTCAAAACTAATAATAAAAAGGGAAACAGTTTTGCTGAAATATTATGGATTGCCGTTTTGGGCAGTCGGCGTCATTGCCTCGTTCGCTTTGCCGTCCGTACCGCATTGGGGTGTGTGGCTGGCGGCGGCATTGGTTTTGCTGGCGGCTTCGCGGCGGTTTGCAGCAGCGGGCATGATGCTGTGCGTCCTGCTCGGCGCGGCTTACGGCGTGTTTCGGACGGAAGCGGCTTTGTCGGCGCAATGGCCGCTGAACGGGTCTTCGGAGTCGGTGTTGACGGTTGAAGTCGCGGATATGCCGCGCGGCGACGGGCGGCGGGTGCAGTTTGCGGCGAAGGCGTGGACAGAGGATGGGCGGCAGTTTGATTTATTGCTGTCGGATTATCAGAAACGCGATTGGGCGGTGGGCAGCCGCTGGAAAGTGTCGGCACGGCTCAAGCCGGTTATCGGCGAAGTGAACCTGCGCGGGCCGAACCGCGAGGCTTGGGCGTTGGCAAACGGTTTGGATGGTGCGGGTACGCTGGGCAAAGGCAGGAGCTTGGTTCGCGAGGGCGGCGGTGTCGGCTTGGCGGTGTGGCGCGATGCAGTCAGCCGCCGTTGGCAGGCTGTCGGGGCGGGAAGTCTGGATTTTTCGGACGGTATCGGTCTGATGCGGGCTTTGAGCATAGGCGAACAATCGGCGTTGAGGCCCGAACTGTGGCAGGCGTTCCGACCTTTGGGTTTGACGCACTTGGTCAGTATTTCGGGGCTGCACGTTACGATGGTGGCGGTGTTGGCGGGTTGGCTGGTCAAACTGATTTTCAGACGACTGCCTTGGATACCGGCAAAACCGCGCGTGTGGATTTTGGCGGGCGGCGCGGCAGGGGCTTTGTTTTATGCACTGCTGGCGGGCTTTTCCGTGCCGACGCAGCGAAGCGTCTTGATGTTGGCGGCGTTTGCCTGGGCTTGGTGGCGCGGCAGTCTGTCTTCGGGTTGGACGGCGTGGTGGCAGGCTTTGGCGGTGGTGTTGCTGCTCGATCCATTGGCGGTTTTGGGCGTGGGTACTTGGCTGTCGTTCGGCTTGGTTGCCGCCTTGATTTGGGCTTCGGCAGGTCGTCTGAAAGAACGCGGCTGGCGTTTGGCTGTACGCGGACAATGGGCGGCGACGGTGTTGTCGGTGGTATTGTTGGGCTATATTTTTGCGTCGTTGCCCATCATCAGCCCTTTGGTCAATGCGGCGATGATTCCTTGGTTTTCTTGGGTGCTGACGCCTTTGGCGCTGCTGGGGTCGGTGTTGCCGTTCGCACCTTTGCAATGGGCGGCGGCAGGTTTGGCTGAATACACTTTGCGCGGCTTGGTTTGGCTGGCGGAGGTGTCGCCTGAATTTGCCGTAGCCGCCGCGCCTATGCCGCTGTTGGTTTTGGCTTTTACGGCGGCTTTGCTGTGGCTGTTGCCGCGCGGACTGGGATTGCGACCGTGGGCGTGTTTGGTGTTGGCTGGATTTGTGTTTTACCGCCCCGACCGTTTGGATGACGGATTAGCGCGGATTACCGTAATGGATGCGGGACAGGGTTTGTCGGTGTTGGTACAAACGCGCGACCGCAACCTGCTGTTTGACACGGGTACGGCGCAGGCGGCGCAAACGGGTATCGTGCCAAGTCTGAACGCCATGGGCGTGCGCCGTTTGGACAAGCTGATTCTGTCGCATCACGACAGCGACCACGACGGCGGTTTGGACGCCGTTTCCGATATTGAAATCGGCGAAACGCTGGCGGGACAACCTGAGTTTTATCCGAACGCAAAATTTTGCGCCGAAGCGCAATGGCAATGGGACGGCGTGGATTTCGAGTTATTGAGGTCGTCTGAAAACCCGGTCGGTGAAGACAATGACCGAAGCTGCGTCTTGCGCATCGTTTCCGACGGGCAGGCATTGCTGGTTACGGGCGATTTGGGCGTCAAAGGCGAAGCGGGGCTGGTAGAACGCTACGGCAGCTCTCTGTACAGCCAGGTTTTGATATTGGGACACCACGGCAGCAATACGGCTTCATCCGGCGGTTTCCTCAACACGGTCGCACCCAAATACGCCGTCGCTTCCAGCGGCTACGCCAATGCCTATAAACACCCCACGCCCGCCGTCCAAACCCGCGTCCGCGCACACGGCGCGACTTTGTTGCGGACGGATTTGTCGGGCGCGCTGGTGTTTGAATTGGACGGCGATGAAATCTTTAAAGGTCGTCTGAAAAAGGATAAGTTTTATTGGCAGAAAAAGCCGTTTGAGTAAATGAAACGGGTTTTCAGACGACTTTCTTCAGCTTTATCGGCAAGGCAGGGGATAACGTTTCTGTTGGTTTTTTTATAGTCGAAATATTGGTGGTCATCAGCCCAGATATGGGTTTGTTCGGAGGGATTTGGGGGAGGGAAGGCTGTATCCGACAGGTGGGGGGGAGCTGTATTTATTTTCTGTTGGCCAGTTTACAGTTGTTCAAAGAAATTGAATGAAACGGCGTAGTAAAAAGTATGAATCTAAAAATAGTGTGTTGATAAAGGGGTTTTATAATAAAGCAAAGGTCGTCTGAAATCTTCAAATAGTTTTCAGACGACCTTTTATTCTGTCAAAAATATTTTTAAGCCTGCAAAGAAGCGCGATTTTCCAAAACTTGGTCAATCAAACCGTATTCTTTGGCTTCTTCGGCAGACATGAAGTTGTCGCGGTCGGTGTCGCGCTCCAAATCTGCCAAGTCGCGGCCGCAGTGTTTCGCCATCAGGCGGTTAAGTTTCTCTTTGATTTTCAACAGCTCGCGGGCATGGATTTCAATGTCGGATGCCTGACCGCCCAAGCCGCCGCTGATTAAAGGCTGGTGGATCATGATACGGCTGTTGGGTAGAGCGAAACGTTTGCCTTTCTCTCCTGCCGAGAGCAGGAATGCGCCCATGCTTGCCGCTTGTCCCAAGCACAAAGTGGAGACATTGGGCTTGATGAAATTCATGGTGTCGTAAATCGACATACCTGCCGTTACCGAGCCGCCGGGGGAATTGATGTAGAAGAAAATATCTTTGTCCGGATTTTCACTTTCCAAAAACAACAGCTGGGCAACCACCAGATTGGCAGACTCGTCGGTTACCGGGCCAATCAAAAATACGATGCGCTCTTTCAAAAGGCGCGAGTAAATATCAAATGCACGCTCGCCGCGGCCGCTTTGTTCGATAACGGTAGGAACGAGGTAATTATTGAAATCGAAGGACATTTTTGTCTCCTGTCAATGTTGCGAAAGCACCAAAGGGGTGCTTTGGTGCTTTCAAGTTGTCTGTTTCAGACGACCTTTTGAAGATGATTAGGCTTGTGCGCCCATCACTTCGTCAAAAGACAAAGCTTTTTCGGTTACTTTGGCTTTGCCCAAAACGAAATCAACGACGTTGCTTTCTACTGCCAAAGAAGTCGGACCTTGCAGGCGGGAAGGCTCTGCGTAGTACCAGTCGATCACTTCTTGAGGATCTTCGTAGCTTTCTGCGAAGTTGGCAACAACGGCTTTAATTTGCTCTTCAGTCGGTTCCAGTTTGTTTTCTTCAACCAGTTTAGCCAAAATCAGACCCAAAGATACGCGGCGTTCGGCTTGCTCTTTGAACATGTCCAAAGGCAGATCCAAGTTGGCAGCGTCAGCCATGCCTTGGTTGACGAAGTTTTGTTTCATTTCGTTTGCCAAACGGGCGGCTTCTTCATTTACCAAAGCAACAGGCGCTTTCAGCTCTACGGCTTTGAGCAGCGCGTTCATTACAGATTCTTTGGTTTGTTCGTTTACGCGGCGTTCAACTTCGCGGCCTACGTTTTTCTTCACTTCTTCGCGCATTTTGGCAACGTCGCCGTCGGCGATACCCAATGCTTTGGCGAAGTCGGCGTCAACTTCAGGCAGGGTGGGTTCGGATACGTTGTTCAATGTGATAGTGAAGACGGCAGATTTACCGGCAACGTCTTTACCGTGGTAGTCTTCAGGGAAGTTGACGGTAACGTCTTTGCTTTCGCCTGCCTTCATGCCGACTACGCCGGCTTCAAATTCAGGCAACATTTGACCTGCGCCCAATACGAAGGCGTAGTTTTTGGATGCGCCGCCGGCGAAAGGTTCGCCGTCGATTTTGCCTTCGAAGTCGATGATGACGCGGTCGCCGTTTTGGGCTTCGCGTTCAACATGGTTGAAGCGGGTGCGTTGTTTGCGCAGGATTTCTACGGTTTGGTCCACTTCGGCATCGCCGACGGAAGCGGTTACTTTTTCGACTTCTTGTGCAGACAAATCGCTGATAACGACTTCAGGGAACACTTCGAAAATCGCAGCGATTTTCAGGGATTCTTTATCGTCTTGTTCTTCAACGCCTTCGAAACGCGGATAGCCGGCAACTTTCAATTCTTGGGCAACGGCAACATCGTAGAAGCGGCGTTGGACCATTTCATTGATGACATCATTTTGAGCGCTTGCACCGTACATTTGTGCAATCATTTTTAAAGGTGCTTTACCCGGACGGAAACCGTCGATTCTTGCACGGCGTTGGGTTTGTTTCAGTTTTTTATCGGTTTCTGCGTTGATTTCGGACCAAGGCAGAGACAACACTACTTTGCGTTCCAGATTTTCTAAAGTTTCAACAGTTACGCTCATCGTAAGACCTTAATTTGTTGTGTTAAATAAAAAATGGGAATCCTTTTGCCAATGATGACTGCAAAAGCGGCTCCGACCCATCGGGGCTTTTATCGTCCGTTGCTTGCAAAAGGCAGGAAAATTAGCTGGCTAGTATATCACAATGTTTGATTGACTGGATAATATAGTGAAATCATTGCAAAACGGTTGCCACATCTGTCCGCTCCGGCTTGGAAAAAGTAGTTGGATGGGAGATAGATGGCGGCATTCCGATAAACTTATGCGGAGCTACAAAGGTCGTCTGAAAGTCGGAAGAGAGTATTCAGACGACCTTTTGAAGTTTGAGGATGTTAATTGGGCAAGTATGGCATAGGATTGACGGCTTTGCCGTTCAGACGGACTTCGAAATGTAGCTTTACGCTGTCGGTGTCTGTGCTGCCCATCGTTGCAATCTGCTGGCCGGCTGCGACCTGTTGGTCTTTTTGTACCAGTAAGGCATCATTATGTGCATAAGCTGTAATCGCATAATCATTGTGGCTAATTAAAATCAGTTTGCCGTAACCCCGTACTTCTTCTCCGACATACAATACTTTCCCCGCAGCTGCGGATTTTACAGGTTCTCCGGGTGTGCCTGCTATATCGATGCCTTTATTGGTTGTTCCGTTGTATTGCTTGATAACGGAGTTGCGTCCGTTTTCAACAGGCCATTGTAAGTTCAGGCGGTTGATCGGTGCGACGGCCTGAGTTGCTTGCTTTGATTGGGAAATAGGGCGCGTATTGCGTCGGACGCGTAAGACTTGACCTACTTCGATTTTAGAGGTGTCTTGCAGGTTGTTCCAAGATGCCAATGTATGGATGCTTTGGCCGTGGCGTTTGGCAATTTGGGATAGTGTGTCGCCGGACTTGACTCTGTAATATCCGTCCGGGGCTCTGCCTGTCGGTGAACCGCTTCCGGCGCAGGCAGCCAAAAAAAGTGTCAGGCAGAAAGGGCTTAGTCGTTTGAAGGTCGTCTGAAAAATAGGAATGGTGTTCATCATATGTTTATTTAATAAAAATTAGCGAATGAATTGTCTTCAGACGCTTTATTTGGGTGAAGGTTCATCGGCTTTTGAGATGTTTTATGAATGCTAAATGGCCGCAGAATTTTATCTTTTTGATTAGAAGCATATTTTACTCAGCGTAAAATATAGTGGATTAACTTTAAACCAGTACGGCGTTGCCTCGCCTTGCCGTACTATCTGTACTGTCTGCGACTTCGTCGCCTTGTCCTGATTTAAATTTAATCCACTATAAAGTCAAATTATATCTGCCGTTAGATGGCTAAAACAAATCCCCCGTCCGCTTTAGGGATGGGGGATTTTTAGATTTTATAAAAAATCTTATTTATTCAACTCATTAGCCAAATACAGCCAAGTTTCGATGACGGTATCCGGATTCAGGGAAACGCTTTCGATGCCTTCTTGAACCAGCCATTTGGCGAAGTCCGGATGGTCTGACGGGCCTTGACCGCAGATACCGACGTATTTGTTTTGTTTGCGGCAGGCAGAGATTGCCAAATGCAGCATCACTTTGACGGCAGGGTTGCGTTCGTCAAACGATTCGGACACCAAGCCGCTGTCGCGGTCGAGGCCGAGGGTCAGCTGGGTCATGTCGTTGGAACCGATAGAGAAGCCGTCGAAGTATTGCAGGAATTGTTCTGCCAATACCGCGTTGCTCGGCAGTTCGCACATCATGATCAGGCGCAGGCCGTTTTTACCGCGTTCCAAACCGTTTTCTTTCAAGGCTTTGACGACGGCTTCGGCTTCGCCCAAAGTGCGGACGAACGGAATCATGATTTCGACGTTGGTCAGCCCCATTTCGTCACGGACGCGTTTGAGGGCTTTGCATTCGAGCGCGAAGCAATCTTTGAAGCTTTCGGCAACATAACGCGCCGCACCACGGAAGCCCAGCATCGGGTTTTCTTCGTGCGGTTCGTAAATGCTGCCGCCGACCAAGTTGGCGTATTCGTTGGATTTGAAGTCGGACATACGGACGATGGTTTTACGCGGATAAACCGATGCGGCCAATGTTGCCACGCCTTCGGCGATTTTATCGACGTAGAAGTCGACAGGGGAGGCGTAGCCGGCGATGCGGCGGGTAATTTCCGCTTTCAATTCATCGTCTTGTTTGTCAAATTCCAACAAGGCTTTCGGGTGGATGCCGATTTGGCGGTTGATGATGAATTCCATGCGTGCCAAGCCGATGCCTTCGCTCGGCAGGTTAGCGAAGCTGAATGCCAGTTCGGGGTTGCCGACGTTCATCATGACTTTAACCGGCGCTTTGGGCATATTGTCCAAGGCAACATCGGTAATTTGTACGTCCAGCAGGCCGGAATAGATAAAGCCGGTATCGCCTTCGGCGCAGGATACGGTTACTTCTTGACCGTTGCTCAACAATTCGGTCGCATCGCCGCAGCCGACTACGGCAGGAATACCCAGTTCGCGCGCGATGATGGCAGCGTGGCAGGTACGGCCGCCGCGGTTGGTGACGATGGCGGAAGCGCGTTTCATTACCGGCTCCCAATCCGGGTCGGTCATGTCGGTAACGAGTACGTCGCCTGCTTCAACGGAATCCATTTCGGAGGCGTCTTTCACCAAGCGGACTTTGCCTTGACCGACTTTTTGACCGATGGCGCGACCTTCGCACAATACGGTTTTGTCGCCGTTGATGTCGAAGCGGCGCAGGTTGCGGCTGCCTTCTTCTTGGGATTTCACGGTTTCAGGACGGGCTTGCAGGATGTAGAGTTTGCCGTCCAAGCCGTCACGGCCCCATTCGATATCCATCGGGCGGCCGTAGTGTTTTTCGATTGTCAGCGCGTAGTGTGCCAACTCGGTGATTTCTTCGTCGGTAATGGAGAAACGGTTGCGGTCTTCTTCAGGAACATCGACGTTCATCACGGATTTACCGGCTTCTGCTTTGTCGGTAAAGATCATTTTGATTTGTTTCGAACCCATGGTTTTGCGCAGGATGGCAGGTTTGCCTGCTTTCAGCGTGGGTTTGAATACATAGAATTCGTCGGGGTTGACCGCGCCTTGTACGACGTTTTCACCCAGACCATAAGATGAAGTCACGAAAACGACTTGGTCGAAGCCGGATTCGGTGTCGAGGGTGAACATGACGCCGGACGCGCCGCTGTCGGAACGCACCATGCGTTGTACGCCTGCGGAGAGGGCGACGATGTCGTGTTCGAAGCCTTTATGGACGCGGTAGGAGATGGCACGGTCGTTGTACAAAGAGGCGAATACATGGCGCATGGCTTCTTTGACGTTTTCCAAGCCGTTGATATTCAGGAAGGTTTCCTGCTGACCTGCAAACGATGCGTCGGGCAGGTCTTCGGCGGTCGCAGAAGAACGGACGGCAACGGAAATATCCGCGCCGCCTGCGTCTGCAACCATTTTGTTCCATGCCGTTTCGATTTCGGCATCCAGTTGTTCGGGGAAGGGCGTATCCAAAATCCATTGGCGGATTTCTTTACCGACGCGCGCCAGTTCGGCGACATCTTCCACATCCAGTTGTGCCAGTGCGGCGGAAATACGCTCGCTCAGTCCGTTGTGCGCCAAAAATGCGCGGTAGGCTTCGGCAGTAGTGGCAAAGCCGCCGGGGACGCGGACGCCTTTTTCAGTCAGCTGACTGATCATTTCACCTAGGGAGGCGTTTTTGCCGCCCACGCTTTCAACATCAGTCATACGCAGGTTTTCAAACCAAATTACGTAGTTGTCAGCCATTTGTGTGTCCAATCCAAGATATGTTAAAAAAGAAACGAATACGCTTTGTTATTTTAAGCGATTCAAACGACCGCTGTCATGCTTTTTCTGTCTCGATTTATTTGCGGGTCGTCTGAAAAATTGCGGGCTTCAGGCGTGTAGTCAAATGAAATCTGATGGGGAAACCATTATTCCCATTGTCTATTTCTTTGTAAAACATAAGGTTTGAAATAGATTAATGACTGATTGGTAGAGTTTGGAAAGGTTTTGGATGGGTATAAAATTTTAAGATAATTTAATTATTGGAATAAAAATGCGTTTATAAAGTAGTTTGATTTTGGCGTAGTTGGGTGTAATTTAAGCGTATTCCCTTTATTTAGAAGGTTTCAGCTGCTATGATGACTGCCTGCAACCATTTAAAATTTTAGAGGATAACCGAATGACCGCACCGCGCCATGTGTTTTATATTTCCGACCGTACCGGCCTGACTGCTGAAAATATCGGTGAGGCACTGCTGAATCAGTTTGGCAGAATCGAATTCAAACGCCACACCTATCCTTTCATTGATACGCCTGAAAAAGCGCGTACCGTCGTCGAAATAGTCAACCGCAACGCTCAGGAAAACGGTTTGCGCCCGATTGCCTTCGTCAGCGTCGTCAATGACGAAATCCGTGAAATCATCAAAAAAGCGGGCGCTTTCCATATCAATTTTTTCGAAACCTTCCTCGGGCTTTTGGAAAAAGAACTCAACACCGAGGCGGTTGCTGCCGAACAGGGGCACCACAGTATCGGCGATACGCAACGCTATGATGCGCGTATGGAGGCGGTCAATTTCTCGCTCAACCATGACGACGGCGTCAGCGATAAAAACCTGAAAGAAGCCGATGTGATCCTGATGGGCGTATCGCGTTCAGGCAAAACGCCGACCTGTCTTTACCTTGCTCTGCAATACGGCATCCGCGCCGCCAATTACCCGCTGATTCCCGACGATTTGGAATCCACCGACCTGCCGCGCATGGTCAAACCTTACAAAGACAAGCTGTTCGGCCTGACCATTCAACCCGAACGCCTGCAGGCCATCCGTCAAGAGCGCCGTCCGAATTCGACTTATGCCAAAATCGATACCTGCCGCAGTGAGATTTCCGATGCGCAAAATATGTTCAAACGCCATGGCATCCCGTTCACCAATACGACGGATAAATCGGTGGAGGAACTTGCCGTCCATATCCTTCAAGCCTGCAAATTGAAGCGGCGTTTTTGATTTTCTTAAAGTATGAGCAAGTGGTCGTCTAAAAAGCAATTTGGTGTTTCAGACGACCTCTTGTTTTCTATCGTTCAGTCTAAATAGATTTCTAGTTCTTTGTAACTATAAACAATCATCAATAATATTTACATTTCGAAATAAAAAGAGTAAGGTTGCCTTGCTTTTCGGGCTTTCCGTTGGCTTTTGAACCGTAAACAATCAAATTTGAGGAAGAAACATGAAAAAATTATGGATACTTGGCGCATTGGGCTTGAGCATGGCGGCGCAGGCGCATGATTTGTGGGTGTCGGCTCCGGTGCGTTTAGATTCGGGCAGTACGTTGAAAGCGGATTTGGGTTACAGCCATGATTTCCCGAATGTCGAAAAAATCGCCGACGACCGCGTGCACATTTTCAAACCGCTGCAATTGACGGACAAATCCGGAAAAACGATCGATTTGACGAATAAAGGCGAAAATTACCAATATGTTTCCAAATCCCGCCTGAAAGACGGCTCGTATTGGGTCGGCGCGGTGTACAAACCGACGTTCTGGTCGCAAAACAGCGAAGGCTGGAAACAGAAAACCTTGAAAGACCTGCCCGGCGCGACTTATTGCGAACAGGCTCAGATGTTCGGCAAAGCGTTTTTGCAAGTGGGTGGCGCAGGCTTGGATGAAAGCGTATTGACCCGTCCGGTCGGTCATGAATTGGAACTGGTGCCGCTGAAAAATCCGAATGAAGTCAAGGTGGGCGGTCTGCTGCCGATTAAAGTGCTTTATAAAGGCAAGCCGTTGGCAAAAGCGACGGTAACGGCAAGCTCGGATACGCTGGCGGAAATGGATTTGGCGGCTACGCACGACCACCGCGAGCCGCAAGGTTTTTCAGGGAAAACGGATAAAGACGGCGTCGTCAATGTGATTCCTTTGATTGAAGGTTTGTGGAAAATCAAAGCCACCCATCAGGCGGATTATGCCGATAAAAGTGTTTGCCAACAAGACAATGCCTATGCAACACTGATTATGCCCGTCGGAACGAAACGCGCGGCTGAACGGCATGAACACCATCATCATCAACACTAATTGAGTGTGAAAGATCGAAAAGGTCGTCTGAAAAAGTTTTCAGACGACCTTTCTTTATATAGTGGATTAAATTTATAGTGGATTTACAAACCTAATGCCTCAGCATGAAACTCGATATGCGAGTCGATAAAGCTGGCGATGAAGAAATAATCGTGTCCGTAGCCGGGGCGGACTTTATATTGCACGTTAAAGCCGTTGGCGCGGGCGGCATTGACGAAGGCTTCGGGTTGTAATTCGTCGGGGAACAGCGGATCAATGCTGCCTTGGTCGATGAGTATCGGCAGCTTGCGTGAGGTCGTCTGAACGAGCGATGCGCTGTCGTAAGCCTGCCAAGCCTCCGATTCCGCGCCCAGATAGGCGGCAAACGCCTGCTTCCCACCCCGGCTGGCGGTCGGATGGCACAAGGGTGCAAACGCGGAAACGGCGACATAGCGGCTGGGGTTTTTCAGGGCGATGGAAAGCGCGCCGTGTCCGCCCATGCTGAAACCTGCGATGCTGCGTTCTTGGGTGGCGGGGAAATGCCGTTCCACCCAATCGGGCAGTTCGCGGCTGATATGGCTGTACATCTGATAATGCGCCGCCCACGGCTGTTCGGCTGCATCGACGTAAAATCCCGCGCCCTGTCCGATAAATTCGTTCGCGCTGTCGCTAATATGGCTGCCGCGCGGCGAGGTGTCGGGGAAAACGACGATGATGTTCCATTGCGCGGCGAAACGCTGGATGCCGGTTTGGCGTATCAGTTCCGAGCCGTCGCCGTGCAGTCCCGACAAGAAATACAAAACCGGCGCGGGATAGCCTTTCAATACCTGCGGCGGAAGGTAGATGCCGAAGGTCATATCGGTTTGGCAGGTTTCGGAAAAGCAGCGGTATTGTTCTTGATGGCCGTTGAACATTTTGGCGCGTGAAAGCAGGTGTAATTCGTGTGCGGACATAGATAGTATGGCGTGAAAAAAGCGAAGGCATCATCTTAACAGAAAGACCGCGTTACGGGCTTTTAAAAACCTATCGAACGGTATGGTTTCAGACGACATCAATCTATACACAAACTCTGTGGATAAGTTTGTTGATAAGCTTTGGGTAATCGGAATTTTTGCTTTTGGAACAACCCAAGCCTTTCGGTGCTTAAAAAATAGTCAAATAAAATACAATAAAATCAATTAGTTATAAAAATAAAAAATTTCAAAGCCCTTATGGGAAAAATCTATAAGCAAAACAAGCCAATGCGAAATTGTGTATA
Organism: Morococcus cerebrosus; assembly: GCF_022749515.1. Taxonomy (NCBI): domain Bacteria; kingdom Pseudomonadati; phylum Pseudomonadota; class Betaproteobacteria; order Neisseriales; family Neisseriaceae; genus Morococcus; species Morococcus cerebrosus. Next base: position 1,192,497 of record NZ_CP094242.1, on the reverse strand, counting down.
AAAAGTGATTGACACGCCCGATAAATGTCAGATGAATCGACTCAAAAAGAAAGACTGCGGCGGCTCCCGCATAGGGAAAAACTTCAATCCCCCTGCCTTTCGCGTTACAATACGCGCTTACTTTTTTACACAGAAAAACACACCATGAAAGCCAGCCAATTTTTCATTTCCACCCTGAAAGAAGCCCCCGCCGAAGCCGCGCTTGCCAGCCACAAGCTGATGATTCGCGCCGGTCTGATTAAAGCCAACGCGTCCGGCCTTTATACTTGGATGCCGATGGGGTTGCGCGTGTTGCGTAAAGTCGAAAACGTCGTGCGCGAAGAAATGGCGCGCGCGGGCAGCGTGGAGTTGCTGATGCCGGTGGTGCAGCCTGCCGAGCTGTGGCAGGAATCCGGCCGCTGGGAATTTTACGGTAAAGAACTGCTGCGCCTGAAAGACCGCCACGACCGCGATTTCTGCATGGGACCGACCTGCGAGGAAGTCATCGCCGACATCGTGCGCAAAGAAATCAACAGCTACAAACAGCTGCCGAAAAACTTTTACCACATCCAAACCAAATTCCGCGACGAGGTGCGCCCGCGCTTCGGCGTCATGCGTGCGCGCGAATTCGTCATGAAAGACGCCTATTCCTTCCATGCCGACTACGCCTCGCTTCAGACGACCTATGATGCCATGTACGATGCTTACTGCCGCATCTTCACCCGTCTGGGCTTGGAATTCCGCCCCGTCGCCGCAGACACCGGCAGCATCGGCGGTACCGGTTCGCACGAGTTTCAAGTGTTGGCGGAAAGCGGCGAAGATGTGATTGCATATAGCGACACTTCCGATTACGCCGCCAATATCGAGCTGGCTCCGACCTTGCCGCTCAAAGGCGAACGCGCAGCCGCTCAGGCAGAGCTGGCCAAAGTACACACGCCGAACGTCAAAACCATTGATTCATTGGTTGACTTCCTCAGCATTCCGATTGAAAAAACACTGAAATCCATCGTGGTCGAAGGCGAAAACGAAGGCGAAATCGTCTTATTGCTGTTGCGCGGCGACCATGAGTTCAACGACATCAAAGCCGAAAAACTCGCAGGCGTGAAATCGCCACTGACCATGGCAGATCCTGCCGCCATCCGAGTGCAGTTCGGTGCAAACGGCGGCTCGCTCGGCCCTGTCGGCTTCACAGGCAAAGTCTATGCCGATTTCGCCACCGAAAAAGGCGCAGACTGGGTTATCGGCGCGAATGAAGACGACTACCACTATACCGGCTTCAACTTCGGCCGCGACGCCGCCGAGCCTGAATTCGTCGATTTGCGCAACGTCGTCGAAGGCGACGAAAGCCCCGACGGACAAGGCCGTCTGAAACTGGCACGCGGCATCGAAGTCGGACATGTCTTCCAATTGCGCGACAAATACACCCAAGCCATGAACGTAAACTTCCTTGACAACAACGGCAAATCGCAAATCATGGAAATGGGCTGCTACGGTATCGGTATTACTCGCGTTGTGGCCGCTGCCATCGAGCAAAATAACGACGAAAAAGGTATTATCTGGACCAAAGCAATGGCGCCGTTTGAAGTCGTTATCGTGCCGATGAACTACAAAAAATCAGACTCCGTACGCGAAGCCGCCGACAAAATCTACGCCGAACTGCTGGCCGCAGGCGCGGACGTCCTTCTCGACGACCGCGACGAACGCGCAGGCGTATTGTTGAACGACTCCGAGCTTTTGGGCATCCCGCACCGCATCGTCATCGGCGACCGCGCCTTGAAAGAAGGCAATGTCGAATACGCCGAACGCCGCGACAATCAGGCACAAACCGTGGGCTTGAATGAAATCGCCGGCAAAGTATTGGCTGCATTGAAAGACTAATGACGGTTTAAAACGGATGCAGATGAAAGAAGGTCGTCTGAAAACTGGAAACAGGTTTCAGACGACCTTCATTATTGTGAAATCAGAAGCTTAACGGATGAATGCTTTGCTTCATTCTTGCACGAACCGGCATTCAATCGGACAACTGCCGTTTCAAAAACCAATCGCCGAATGGCCAGTCCACGCTGTCGAGCAGATTTTTGGTAATCAGCCCCAGTTCAGTATCGCCTTCGATTTGCAGTTTGCGGTTGAAAAACAAAGTATCGGGGTCTTCCTCGCGCATCATCATGCGCATAAAGTCGATGCCGTTGGCGGCAAGGCGCAAATCGGGTGTGCCGAAAAAATCCGCATCGATGAATTTTTCGGCATTGGCGGTGAAACGCACCTTGATGCCCGCGTCCAATACGTCGATTTCGAATTTTTTGCCGTCAAATAGGCTCATGTCGGCGGGCAGCAATCCGCGTTTGAGCATGGTGTTGAGGGCAAAAACCAAAGCGAAACGCGGCGGCCTGCCCGGTAATTTACCGCCGATTTTTCCCGCCCATGCGGGCAATACGATTTCAGGCAACGCCATAATATTCCTCCTTCACAGCTTCGATACCGGGCTGGCCATGCCAATAGCCGTCCACCAGCGTGCCGGTGGTCAGTCTTTCCAATTCGGGAAGTGCATCTGCCAGGGCGGCTTTGCCGTCCAATACATCGCGGTGGATACGGACAATTTCCGCCATGCCGTGCATTTGCGGCGACAGGCGCAGCATGTTCACGCCGATTTGCCGCAAATCCTCATGGTGCGGCAGCAGGTTTTGGCAGCCGTAAGACATGGTTTGGATGCCGTTGATGGTTAAAAAAGGCTTGCCCTCTCGGGTATTCATGTCCATGCCTTGCTCGTAATCCAAGCAACGGAATTCGCAGCCGTCTTTGTTCAGGTTGTAATGACGCGCGGTAAAGCAGCGTGAAGAGTACGCCAAAGGCATTTTACCCCAAGCAAACAATTCCGTTTCAATGTCGTCTGAAGCCTTGATGATTTCGGCAACTTTATCACGGCTCAACTCGGACGGCGTAATCCAGCGGTATGCGCCCAGTTTTTGAAATAGCGCCAGCGTGCTTTCGTTGTAAATGTTCAGGCTGGCGCCGGCGACAAACGGAATGCCGTGCTCGCGCGCCAGTTTGACCGCGCCCATATCGTTGGCTTCGACTTTGAATTTTTCCTGCCCCGTGATTTTGCGCAGGCGTTTCAAATCGGATTCGCTTTCCAGCAGCACCTGCGACGACAGAATAATTTCCTTGCCGCTTTCCGCCAAATCTTCCGCCAGGCTGACCCAGTCGGCAAAACGCATTTTCTGGCGGCGCGAACACACCACTTCGCCCAGATAAATGGTATCCACCGGTGCATCCAGCATGGCGGCGTAAAATTCCAGCAGGGCTTCCTTCTGCCAGAAAAACAAAACCGGCCCCAATGATAGTTTCATCGGATTCATTTTCCCTCCCCCTTATTTCCACGGACGGCTGTATGCGCCCAAGGTCGTCTGATGCCCTTCCGAAACCTTGCTCAGCGCGTTGTTCCACACCGGATTGACTTTGAAATGCGCCGGATCGGCAGCGGCCGCGTCCAAAGCCTGCCGCAGCGATTTGGTTACCTGCGCCGTGTACATCGGGCTGCGTTGACGGCCTTCGATTTTGATGGCGGACACACCGATTTTGATGAGTTCGGGCAGCATTTCCAAAACATTCAGGCTGGTCGGCTCTTCCAGCGCGTAATAGGTTTCGTCATTGACTTCAAAACGACCTTTGCACAGGGTCGGATAGCCTGCTGGTTCGTCCGGTTTGTATTGGTCGATTAACACCTGGTTCAGCCGCACGTTCATGCGGTCGGGCAACTGCTCCCAGCGTACGGCTTTGGCAGGCGAACACACGCCTTGCATATTCGGCGATTCGCCCGTCGCATAACTCGATAAAATGCAGCGCCCTTCCACCATGACGCACAAACTGCCGAAACCGAACACTTCGATTTCCACATCCGTATTGTCAATCACATGTTTGACCTGATCCACGGTCAAAACGCGCGGCAGCACGGCACGGCGGATACCGAACAGCTCCTTCATCATATTGATGGCTTCGTAATTGGTCGCCGAACCCTGCACCGACATGTGCAGCCTCAAATCAGGATGACGCTCGGCGGCATAAGCCATAATCGCAGGATCGGCAACGATTATCGCGTCCGCCCCCAGTTGCACCGCCGTATCGACAGCCCGATGCCACCGCTCGATTTGCCCCGCCTGGGCAAAAGTATTGATGGCCATCAACACATTACGGCCGCGCGCATGAGCGTAAGCCACCCCTTCCTGCGCCGATTTCATATCGAAATTCAGCCCAGGAAAATTGCGCGCATTCGTCGCATCTTTCAGCCCCATATAAACCGTGTCCGCGCCATTGTCCACCGCCGTCTTCAAAGCGGGCAGGTTGCCGGCGGGACAAACCAACTCAGGGATTTTCGGCATTTTGCGTTCCTCGACTCTTGTAGTTTGTTATTCGAAAATCAATATCTAGTATGATTTCGGGTATTTTAGAGATTTGGACACAAGATATTATGATTTAAATCAATTGTGAAATCAGGTTTGGATAACGTATGTTTTAGTTAACATAATTTAACTATGTTAAATATCAAGCTAATCAGTGGGTTATCTTTTCCAATTTGATAATATGAGATTAGTTATTATCTATTAAATTTATAGATTTTTACAATAAAAGGTCGTCTGAAACCTGTTTCAGACGACGGCGGATTCGCATTTGAAGTGCAACTTTCCATAACAGAAAAAGGCCAGTATGCGGTAGCATACGGCCTTTCCTGCAAGAAAGATTGCCATGAGCTACACACAACTGACCCAAGACGAACGATACCATATCCAATACCTGTCCCGCCACTGCACCATCGCCGAAATCGCCAAACAGCTCAACCGCCACAAAAGCACCATCAGCCGAGAAATCAAGCGGCACTGCATCCAAGGACAGCAATACAGCGCCGATAAAGCCCAACGGCAAAACCGGCTGACCAAACAGCACCGGCGAAAACCCTATAAGCTCGATTCGCAGCTGGTTCAACACATCGACACCCTTATCCGCCGCAAACTCAGTCCCGAACAAGTATGTGCCTACCTGCATAAACACCACGGGATCACACTCCATCACAGCACCGTTTACCGCTACCTCCGCCAAGACAAAAGCAACGGCGGCACTTTGTGGCAACACCTCAGAATATGCAGCAAACCCTACCGCAAACGCTACGGCAGCACATGGACCAGAGGCAAAGTGCCCGACCGCGTCGGCATAGAAAACCGACCTGCTATCGTCGACCAGAAAACCCGCATCGGCGATTGGGAGGCCGACACCATCGTCGGCAAAAATCAGAAAAGCGCGTTATTGACCTTGGTCGAACGCACTACCCGCTACACCATCATCTGCAAATTAAAGAACTTAAAAGCCGAAGACACTGCCCGGGCGGCCATTAGGGTATTAAAGGCATATAAAGCCAGAGTCCACACCATCACCATGGATAACGGCAAAGAGTTCTACCAACACACCAAAATAGCCAAAGCCTTGAAGGCGAAAACCTATTTTTGCCGCCCTTACCATTCTTGGGAGAAAGGGCTGAATGAGAACACCAATGGACTCATCCGGCAATATTTCCCCAAACAAACCGATTTCCGAAACATCAGCGATCGGGAGATACGCAGGGTTCAAGATGAGTTGAACCACCGGCCGAGAAAAACACTTGGCTACGAAACGCCAAGTGTTTTATTCTTAAATCTGTTCCAACCACTGGTACCCTAGTGTTGCACTTGAAATCCGAATCCAAGGACCTTTATTTAGGCGGAAGCAGACGGCTGCTTGCTTTAAAATTCAACGTGAAATTGCGTTCGCCGCCGTATTCGTCTGCCGTCTCAAACCCGTTTTGCGCATTAAATTGCGTCATTCAGCGCGGCTCGGTTTGTCGGGGTCTGCCGTTTCGGAAACCGACAGCAGCCCGTCAGGACGAAGCAGACAGAGAATTATGGATAAGTATGCAGGTTACCAATCACTTTCTTTATCATCTGATAAATATTTTTGCAATTCAAATTCATATTGTTCTAATTTGTTGTCCAAATCGCTTAAAGCCTGTTTCATTTGGCTGAATTTACTGCTTGCAGAACACAAGCTACTGAAGTTTGACATGGATAATATATCCATATTGGGAGAGAAAAAAAGGTCTACGCTTAAATCCAATATATCTATCGGAATATTAGCATCGTAATCCAACTTTTCTTCTGCTATCACAGCCAATGCTTGGTTTAGATTGTTAATTGCCTGTTTTGCTTCTTGCAAACTTCTTTGGGCACTCGAAGAGGCATAACTAGACCATAGGGATATTGCTTTGCTCTTGGTAAATATGTCCAACAATTCGGTTTTTGCCGTATGATCGGTATCAGTTGATGCTAAGGACAGTTTGTTGTCGGCTATTTGAAGTAATTTTCTTGTGTGCCGAATTTTTTGGAGACGTACCCTGATAATGTCATGGTTCATATGGTTTCCTTTATAGTTTCGAAAGAGGTCCTTGGATTCGGATTTCAAGTGCAACACTAGGGTACCAGTGGTTGGAACAGATTTAAGAATAAAACACTTGGCGTTTCGTAGCCAAGTGTTTTTCTCGGCCGGTGGTTCAACTCATCTTGAACCCTGCGTATCTCCCGATCGCTGATGTTTCGGAAATCGGTTTGTTTGGGGAAATATTGCCGGATGAGTCCATTGGTGTTCTCATTCAGCCCTTTTTCCCAAGAATGGTAAGGGCGGCAAAAATAGGTTTCCGCCTTCAATGCTTTGGCTATTTTGGTGTGTTGGTAGAACTCTTTGCCGTTATCCATGGTGATGGTGTGGACTCTGGCTTTATATGCCTTTAATACCCTAATGGCCGCCCGGGCAGTGTCTTCGGCTTTTAAGTTCTTTAATTTGCAGATGATGGTGTAGCGGGTAGTGCGTTCGACCAAGGTCAATAACGCGCTTTTCTGATTTTTGCCGACGATGGTGTCGGCCTCCCAATCGCCGATGCGGGTTTTCTGGTCGACGATAGCAGGTCGGTTTTCTATGCCGACGCGGTCGGGCACTTTGCCTCTGGTCCATGTGCTGCCGTAGCGTTTGCGGTAGGGTTTGCTGCATATTCTGAGGTGTTGCCACAAAGTGCCGCCGTTGTTTTTGTCTTGGCGAAGGTAGCGGTAAACGGTGCTGTGATGGAGTGTGATACCGTGGTGTTTATGCAGGTAGGCACATACTTGTTCGGGACTGAGTTTGCGGCGGATAAGGGTGTCGATGTGTTGAACCAGCTGCGAATCGAGCTTATAGGGTTTTCGCCGGTGCTGTTTGGTCAGCCGGCTTTGCTTCTGTGCTTTTTCGGCGCTGTATTGCTGTCCTTGGATGCAGTGCCGCTTGATTTCTCGGCTGATGGTGCTTTTGTGGCGGTTGAGCTGTTTGGCGATTTCGGCGACGGTGCAGTAGCGGGACAGGTATTGGATATGGTATCGTTCGTCTTGGGTCAGTTGTGTGTAGCTCATGGCAATCTTTCTTGCAGGAAAGGCCAGTATGCTACCGCATACTGGCCTTTTTCTGTTATGGAAAGTTGCACTTCAAATGCGAATCCGCCGTCGTCTGAAATTTTTTAGATGACCTCTTTTCTCTATGTTAATCAAACCAACTTGCCGCTTAGCCAATCTTCTTCAGGCAGTTTTGCAGTATCTGTACCTCAGACCTGTTCCAAACCCAGTCTGCCACCGCTTTTACCGCCGACTTGTTCGGCTGCGAATTTGACAAAATCTCCGGCTTTCACTTTTCCGGTCATGGCTTTGGATATACCGGCGCACAGCGTATGGCGTAGCCTATGCACGCGGTTGGAAGGGGCTACGGTTTGCTGAAAGTACAGGCTGCTTTTGATAAAGATAGATCGTCTGAAAATTATTTTTCAGACGGCTTTGAGATTACGGGTAATATGGGGATTTCGTTGGATCATGACCCAAGCTGCGTTTGCTGCCGACTGGATTACGATATGGTTTGGAATCATTCGGTAACAACAAAAACCGCGTGCGTGCGTACCGCACACACCCTACACCTCAATCTTAAGGTTTACGTCGCCCGCAGTGGTAGGGTGTGTGGTCTAGCCACGCACGCGGTTGACAGGGGTGCGGGCTACGGCTTGCTTGCCGTAATGTGTGTACTGTCTGCGGCTCGCCGCCTTGTCCTGATTTAAATTTAATCCACTATACGTTTGCCGATTCAGTAATAACAAAAACCTCGGGTGTGCATTGCACATACCCTATTCACCGGTTTTGTTTTCTTGTAATTTATGGCTAGAGCGGAATAGTTGGGCACGCAGTTAGCGGGAGCAGGCTTTTCTACAAATCCGATTCCCCGCCAAACATCTCTTCTGCTAAGGCTTTGGCTTTTTCCAAACCTTCGGGGGTGAGATAGGCGGATTTGGCTTTGCCCCAAGGCTGGCTGATTAGGCCTTGCTCGTGCAGGCTATTGAGCAGGTCAAAATCGTAGCCTTTCCAAAAACGTCCGTCTTCAAATTCCAATGCGCCGATTAGGGCAAGCAGGGCGTTTTCCATTTTTTGGCGGTTATAGGACATAGATTGGAGCTTTCTTGATTTGGATTGATGGGGTCGGGATGTGGAAGGATGCAGTATCGATTCGATAACGGCAGCAATCGCGTGCGTGCGTACCGCACACACCCTACACCTTAATCTTAAGGTTTGCATCGCCCGCAGGTAGGGTGTGTGACATGGCAACGCACGCGGTTTGTGGGAATGCAGGCTACGGCTTGCTTTTAGTTTTATGATGGAGGCAGGTTATTGGTAGTTTCAAAGGAAATAGAATTAAATCAGCATCCCGTTTTCACTAAACTGACTACCGCGCTTGCCGTATTGGTCGGCAAATTCGCCATTGATGATGGCGGAGATGGTAACTTGCGTGATGATTCTCCTATGTTTTCGGATTGGATGGTATCGGGATTTTAGCGGAAAAAGGCCGTCTGAAAACGGGGTTTTGGGTTTTCAGACGGCCTTGCAAAGATTCAGATATTAGCAGGCAGTTGGGAAACTTGGATTTGTAGGTCGGGCATTTATGCCCGACAAATCCCATTTGTAAAGAGTCGGGCATAAATGCTGCTGCCGCGCTTGCTGTAACGGTCGGTAAATTTGCCATTGATGATAGTAAATGTGGTTACTTATTTTATCGAACCTTAAGGAATATATAAAAAATATCTCTTAAGAATTATTTAAGTTTATTTGTAATTTTCCGAATATCGTCAGAAATTTTTTCAACTTTATTAGCAATACTACATAAAGGATTATCATCACCAAGTTTGGTAACACCTTCGTAATGCCCAATGTTCAAAATATACCTATTGTATTCTCGCTCAGTTGCCATTGAATTATTTTTCCAACTAATTTCAACAAAATAGGACTTATCTTTTATATCCGAATATTCAGATAAATAGGTAGATAATCCTTGATTTGGATTTAATACACTTATTTTCTGAAAAGGCAATGTTTCTAATTTTTCTCTTACCCCAGTATTTTCCAATGGAGGATTAAAAGAGATTTCAATATCATAGGCTGTTGCGTTCCCCGTATTATCAATATGCAAATCCATATGCTTCATTGACCATTTATTTATAACCAAAGTAGCAACAATATGTGGCTTGGAAGCATCTGCCATCTTTTTTGTCTCTACTGCAAGAATTTTTGTTACTTTGTAGAGAAATATTGTTGCGCAGGCAGTTATAATTGCTGCAACACCGCTCACAACAGATGAAATTAATTGACCTATATCATTTGTACAATCCATTTATTTTCTCTCCATTTCATTAAGTAGCTTGGATCATGCCTCAACATTTTTTATACTTCACAAAATCTGTTGGGTCGCGCCCCAACCTATGGCAAACGAGGCTTTTCAGGCGGCCTCTTTGCACAAAAGGCAGCCTGAAACTTTCAGGCTGCCTTTCTTACATCAAGCCAGCTTCGCGCCGACCCAGTCTTTCACGCCATCCAATACGGCGGGGAGTTTCTCTACATCCGTCCCGCCAGCCTGTGCCAAATCCGGTCTGCCGCCGCCTTTGCCGCCGACTTGTTCGGCTGCGAATTTGACCAAATCGCCGGCTTTCACTTTGTTTGTCAGCGGTTTGGATACGCCGGCACACAGGGAGACTTTGCCGTCGTTTACTGCCGCCAAAAGAATCACGGCGTTGTCGGATTTTCCGGTTAAATCGGTAACGATTTCGCGCAGGGCGGCTGCGTCGGCTTCGATTTGGGCGGCGACGAGTTTGGCTGCGCCCAAGTCTTTGGCGTTGTCCAAGAGTTTGGCGCCTGCGTGGACGGCGAGTTCGGCTTTGGATTTTGCCAACTCTTTTTCCAAGGCTTTGGCGTTGGCGGCGTTGGCTTGGATTTTGGCGAGTACGTCTTTTTCGGTTTGGGCTTTGACTTCGGCGATGATGTTTTTCATCAGGCTTTCTTGGTTTTGCGCCCATGCCAGCGCGGCAAGGCCTGTGATGGCTTCTACGCGGCGGATGCCTGCGGCGATGCCGCCTTCGCTGATGATTTTAAAGAAACCGATGTCGCCGGTGCGGGCGACGTGGGTGCCGCCGCACAGTTCGGTGGAGTAGTCGCCCATGGTGATGACGCGGACGAAGTCGCCGTATTTTTCGCCGAAGAGCATCATGGCGCCGGATTTTTGCGCGTCTTCAATGGACATGGTTTCGACTTTGACGGGCACGTTGGCGATAATCGCGGCGTTGACGCGGCGTTCGACTTCGGCGATTTCTTCCGCGCTGATGCCTTGCGGATGGGAGATGTCGAAGCGGGTCAGCTCGGCGTTTTGCAGGCTGCCTTTTTGTTCGACGTGTGTACCCAAAACATCGCGCAGGGCTTTGTGCATCAGGTGGGTAACGCTGTGGTTGCGCATGATGCTGTTGCGGATGTCGTTGTCGATTTCGGCGGATACGGCATCGCCCACTTTCAGACGACCTGAAACGACCGCGCCGAATTGTCCGTGTACCGCTGCTTTGATTTTCTGCGTATCTTCGACGCGGAAGCGGTTTTCGCCTGTGAAGATAAAGCCTACATCGCCGACTTGGCCGCCGCTTTCGGCGTAGAACGGGGTTTGTTCCAAAACGACCACGCCTGCTTCGCCTGCTTGGAGTTCATCCACGGCTTCGCTGCCTTTGTATAAGGCGATGATTTTGGTGTCTTGGCTGCGTTTTTCGTAGCCTGTGAATTCGGTGTCCGCGCCTGTGTAGTCCAGTTGCGCGTTGGCTTTGAAGTTTTGCGCGGCGCGGGCGCGGGCGCGTTGGGCTTCCATTTCACGGTTGAAGCCGTCTTCGTCCAAATCGATATTGCGTTCGCGGCAGATATCGGCGGTCAAATCGTATGGGAAGCCGTAAGTATCGTAGAGTTTGAAGATGATTTCGCCGTCCAATTTGTTGCTGCCTTTGGTCAACGCGTTTTCCAGCAAAGCCATGCCGGTTTCCAAAGTTTGGGCGAAGCGGCTTTCTTCGTTTTTCAGGGCATCTTCGATTTGCGCTTGTTTTTCTTTCAACTCGGGATACGCGTCGCCCATCGCTTTGACCAAATCGGGCACGAGTTTGTAGAAAAACGCCTGTTTCTGACCGAGTTTGTAACCGTGGCGCACGGCGCGGCGGATGATGCGGCGCAGTACATAGCCGCGGCCTTCGTTGGACGGCATCACGCCGTCGGCAATCAGGAAGGAGCAGGAGCGGATGTGGTCGGCGATGACTTTCAGGCTTGGTTCTTCCATGCTGAACGGCGCGCCGGTTTCGCGGGCAACGGCTTTGAGCAGGTCTTGGAACAGGTCGATTTCGTAGTTGCTGTGGACGTGCTGCATCACGGCCGCCATGCGCTCCAAGCCCATGCCGGTATCGACGGACGGTTTGGGCAGCGGATTCATATTGCCTTGCTCGTCACGGTTGAACTGCATGAACACGCAGTTCCAAATTTCAATCCAGCGGTCGCCGTCTTCTTCAGGGCTGCCGGGAATGCCGCCCCAGATTTCTTCGCCGTGGTCGTAGAAAATTTCGGAGCATGGGCCGCAGGGGCCGGTGTCGCCCATCTGCCAGAAGTTGTCGGATGCGTATTTCGCGCCTTTGTTGTCGCCGATGCGAACGATGCGCTCGGCAGGCATACCGATTTCGTTCAGCCAGATGTTATAGGCTTCGTCGTCTTCGGCATACACGGTCGCCAAGAGTTTGTCTTTGGGCAGGTTCAGCCATTCAGGAGAAGTCAAAAATTCCCAAGCAAAATGAATCGCATCGCGTTTGAAGTAGTCGCCGAAGGAGAAGTTGCCCATCATTTCAAAGAAGGTGTGGTGGCGGGCGGTGTAGCCGACGTTTTCCAAGTCGTTGTGTTTGCCGCCTGCGCGTACGCATTTTTGCGCGGTGGTGGCGCGGGTGTATGGGCGTTTATCAAAGCCGAGGAATACGTCTTTAAACTGGTTCATACCGGCGTTGGTAAACAGCAGCGTCGGGTCGTCGTGCGGCACGAGCGAGGAAGAGCGGACGATGGTGTGGCCTTTGGATTCGAAGAATTTTAGGAATTTTTGGCGTAGTTCGGAGGTTTTCATGATGTTTCGATGTCTCTACTAAAAAGGTTTCAGACGACCTTCCCGGCCGTATGTAATTGTGGAAAGAAAATGGGTGCTATATTACCGCAAAACCTTGTTTCTAGCTATTGAATCAGGGACTTTCAGACGACCTTCCGACTATCGCCCCAATGGAAATTGCTATCAGATAGTGCGTGCCTGATTTATAATCCCTTACTTTCCCTTCCACCCGATATGCAAGGAATGATAATGACCAAACATCTGCCACTCATCGCCCTGACCGCCGTCATGCTCGCCGCCTGCGGAGGTTCGGATAAAAATACCTCCGACAAAGCGGGTCAGGCGGGAAACCAAAATGTATTGAGGATTTACAACTGGTCGGAATACGTCGATCCCGAAACCGTCGCCGATTTTGAAAAGAAAAACGGTATCAAGGTAACTTACGACGTGTACGACAGCGATGAGACGCTGGAAAGTAAAGTATTGACCGGAAAATCAGGCTACGACATCGTCGGCCCGTCCAATACCTTCGTCGGCAGGCAGATTAAGGCAGGTGCTTATCAAAAAATCGACAAATCCCTGATTCCCAACTATAAAAACCTCAACCCCGAATTGATGAAACTGATGGAAGGCGTCGATCCGAGCCACGAATACGCCGTTCCGTTTTATTGGGGAACCAATACCTTCGCCATCAATACCGAGCGCGTGAAAAAAGCCTTGGGCACGAACAAACTGCCGGACAACCAATGGGATTTGGTGTTCAACCCCGAATACACATCCAAGCTCAAACAATGCGGCATCAGCTACTTGGACAGCGCGGCGGAAATTTATCCTATGGTGTTGAACTACATGGGTAAAAACCCCAACAGCAACGATACCGAAGACATCAAAGCGGCAACCGAGCTGCTCAAGAAAAACCGCCCCAATATCAAACGCTTTACCTCGTCGGGCTTCATTGACGACTTGGCGCGCGGCGACACCTGCGTCACCATCGGCTTCGGCGGCGACTTGAACATCGCCAGACGGCGCGCCGAAGAAGCGGGCGGCAAAGAAAAAATCCGCGTCATGATGCCCAAAGAAGGCGTGGGGATTTGGGTGGACTCCTTCGTTATCCCAAAAGATGCGAAAAACGTCGCCAACGCCCACAAATACATCAACGACTTCCTCGACCCCGAAGTCGCCGCGAAAAACGGCAATTTCGTCACCTATGCCCCTTCCAGCAAACCCGCACGCGAATTGATGGAAGCCGAGTTCAGAGACGACCGCACCATTTTCCCGAGCGACGAAGATTTGAAAAACAGCTTCATCATGGTCCCTATCCAGCCTACTATTTTGAAATTCATGGTCCGCCAATGGCAGGGCGTCAAAGCCGGCAAATAATTTGATACGGATGGATTAAAGGTCGTCTGAAAACTGGAAATACAGGTTTTCAGACGACCTTTTGTTTGGATTTTACAGCAATCCTTCTATCGGCAGGATGGAGAGGATTTTGGAGGTAACGCGTTTCCAGAATTTGGCTTCCGGCTCGGCGGAGTAGGTTTTCTGGGTGGCGGGGTCGTACCAGTGCAGTTTGTTGTATTTGTCGAGGGTAACCTGATAGGCGTATTGGGGGGTGGTATTGACGAGGGTGCGCTGCATTTCGCCTGCGATTTTGGGGCTTTCGAGGACGACGCCCATTTCAGTGTTGAGTCTGGCGGAGCGCGGGTCGAGATTGAATGAGCCGATGAAGACGCGTTTTTCGTCCACGATGAAGGTTTTGGCGTGCAGGCTGGTGGCGGAGCTGCCGGTCAGACCGCGGTCTTTGGTGGTGGGGACGGCGTGGTTGGGTTGCAGCTCGTAGAGTTTGACACCGGCTTTGAGCAGGGGCTTGCGGTATTTGACGTAGCCTGAATGGACGGCGGCGACATCGGTCGCTTGGAGCGAGTTGGTCAGGACGGTTACGTCCACGCCGTTTTTGACGAGTTGGTCGAGCGCGCGCACGCCTGATTTGGTGGGAACGAAATAGGGCGAAACGAGATAGACGCTTTTTTCGGGCGTTTTCAGGGCGTTTTGCATGCGGTCGAAAATGGGCGGTTTGTGGCGGTCGCGGTCCAGCCCTTTGGCGGGGTCGTCGCTGATCAGGCGGGTGTGGACGCTTTGCCAGTCTATGCTGTTGCTCTGCATTTTTTTGTAGAGTTCGGAATTTTCGATGCTGCTGCGGTAGCGGCTGAGGGTTTCGTTTTTGTCTTTGTCGTTGTAACCCAGCTCTTGGAAGCCTTTTTCGATATCGCCTTTTTTGATGATGCTGGCGACAGTGTAGGAGGAATGGCTTGCCCAGTAACGGTCGAAGTCTTGGGAAACTTCGGTCACGACGCGGCCGGTGGCGAGGATGTCGAGGTCGGCAAAGATGGTGTCTTCGCCGACTTTAAAATATTCGTCGCCGATATTGCGCCCGCCGAGGATGGTGGCGCGGTTGTCGGCGGTGAAGGATTTGTTGTGCATCCGGCGGTTGAGGCGCGGGAAGTCGGTCAAATAACCCAGCGCGCGCCATTTGCGGCGGACGAAGGGGTTGAACAGGCGGATTTCGATATTGGGATGGCTGTCGAGGGCGAGCAGGACGTTGTCCAGACCGTTGGTGTTGTTGTCGTCCAGCAGCAGGCGCACGCGCACGCCGCGTTCGGCGGCACGGTGGATCAGGTTGAACATGAGCTTGCCGGAGATGTCGTTGTGCCAGATGTAGTATTGGAGGTCTAGGGTGTGGTCGGCGGCTTCAATCAGGGCGGCGCGGGCGACGAAGGCTTCGTGCGCGTCGTTGAGCAGATAGACATTGGAAATATCGCTGCCGGTTTGGGTAGGGGCGGTATTGAGCAGGGCATCCATGCGCGGGGCGGAACGGATGTCGAGGTAGTGGCTCTCAGGGCGCTTGTCCAGTGAGGGCAGGCCGGCGCAACCTGTCAGGAAAACCGGAAGCATAAGGATGAGATGGATTTTTTTCATTCTTGAGGGTGTTTCAGACGACCTTCTCACTGAATCGGTGTTTTTATTTAGAAGGGTCGTCTGAAAAGAAGTTCGATGTTTATACGGTTCGCATTTTAACCGAGAACAAAGCCGACCGGATTGTTTTTCAGGTCGGCTTTGTGTCTAAACATGGATGCCGTCGATTTCGGCGTACCGTTTTGCTTTTTCTTCCTCGTTTAAAAACGAGGCTTTGAACGAGTTTTTGCACAAGGTGCGGATGTCTGCTTCATTCAAATCCAATGCGTCGGCAAGTTCGATGAAATTTTGGTTGAGGTAGCCGCCGAAGTAGGCGGGGTCGTCTGAATTGACGGTAACCAATACGCCGCACTCAAGCATACGGCGCAGGTTGTGCCGGGACAGGTCGCTGACGACTTTGAGTTTGAGGTTGCTCAAGGGGCAGACGGTCAGGGGCATTTGCTCGGCAATCAGGCGCTGCATAAGGGTTTCGTCTTCTTCGGAGCGCACGCCGTGGTCGATGCGGACGACTTTCAGCAAATCCAACGCTTCCCAAACGTATTCGGGTGGGCCTTCTTCGCCGGCATGGGCGACGGCGGGAAAACCTTGGGCGCGGGCTTGGGCAAAGACGCGCTCGAATTTCGAGGGCGGGTTGCCGAGTTCGCCCGAATCCAGTCCGATGCCGTCGATATGTCGTCTGAAAGGCTGCGCTTGGGCAAGCGTTTCAAACGCGGACTCTTCGCTCAAATGCCGCAGGAAACACATAATCAGCCTGCTGGAAATGCCCCATTTTTCCTGCGCTTCCAGACGTGCACGGGTAATGCCGTTGATGACGGTTTCAAACGGTACGCCGCGCGCGGTATGGGTTTGCGGGTCGAAGAAGATTTCGGTGTGGACGACGTTGTCCTCGCGGCAACGGACGAAATAGGCGGTGGTCAGGTCGTAAAAATCCTGCTCGTGGAGCAAGACCGCCGCCGCAGCGTAGTAAATATCGAGGAAGGACTGGAGGTTGTGAAAATCGTAAGCACGGCGCACGGCGTCCACATCCGCATAGGGAATGGAAACGCCGTTGCGCCCGGCGATGGCGAACATCAATTCCGGCTCGAACGTGCCTTCGATATGGACGTGCAATTCGGCTTTAGGCAGGGCGCGGATTAAGGTGTGTACGGTCATGGGCGACACCCGCTCGGTCAATAGTGGCGGCGGCGGAAGTAGAACATTCCTTCGCTGTCGAGTTCGAGGATGTAGCGGCCGTTTTGAACGGCGGCATAGCCGCTTTTGCCAGCTTGATAGGGTTGCAGGGCAGCGTGGGAGAGGAGGTAGCCGGTTAGTTTGTCGCCGTCTTCGGCGATGTTGCCGACCAGTTTGGCAAACAAGGCATGGCATTTGCCGTTTTCAGTCCAGCCCAAAGGCTCGCCTTTGTCGCCGGTTTCCATACATTTGCCGCTGATGACTTCCAAATCGTTGGGGTGGTTGCCGATCAGTTGGATGACGTTTTGTTCGGACAAGCCGTTAATCGGATAGCTGATTTGTTTTTTGCCGTCGTTGGTTTTGCCTTCGCTGCTTTGACCTAAATCCAAGCCTGCGATGGCGTTGTTGTCGATGTATTTGACTTTAAATACGGGTTTGGGCGCGGCTTCGGCGGCATTTTGGGCGGGCTCGGCCGGGGCTTCGGATTTGCCGCAGGCGGCGAGCAAAAGGGCGGATAAGAGAATCGGAAAGGCTTTCATCGGATATTCCTTGTTTTAAACAGGAAAAGGTCGTCTGAAAATAGTGGGCTGCTTTTTCAGACGACCTTTTGAGATTTACTTCAATGGGCGGATGCCGACGGCGTCGCGTACTTGGTCCAGCAGTTCGCGTGCTTCTTTGCGCGCTTTGGCGGCGCCCACCTGCAGGATGTCTTCGATTTGCGAAGGATTTGCGGTCAGCGCGTTGTAGCGTTCGCGCGGTTCAGCCAGCTCGGCGTTGATTTTGGCGGCCAAGAGTTTTTTGGCTTCGCCCCATGCCAGACCTTCAGCCAGCATTTGCGTAAACGCTGCGGTTTCAGACGGCGTGGAGAAGGCTTTGTAGATTTCAAACAAAGGGCTTTCGTCGGGCTGTTTCGGCTCGCCCGGCTCTTTCATGTTGGTGATGATTTTGTTGACCGATTTTTGGGTTTTCTTGTCGTTTTCCCAAAGCGGAATGGTGTTGCCGTAGGACTTGGACATTTTGCGTCCGTCCAAGCCGACCAAGAGTTCGACGTTTTCGTCGATTTTCACTTCGGGCAGGGTGAAGACTTCTTTGAAGCGGTGGTTGAAGCGACCGGCGATGTCGCGCGCCATTTCGACGTGTTGGATTTGGTCGCGGCCGACGGGCACTTCGTTGGCGTTGAACATGAGGATGTCGGCGGTCATCAGGATGGGGTAGCTGTACAGGCCCATTTCTACGCCGTGGTCGGGGTCTTCCTGATTGTTTTCAGCGTTTGCCTGCACGGCGGCTTTGTAGGCGTGGGCGCGGTTCATCAGACCTTTGGCGGTGATACAGGTCAGAATCCAGTTCAATTCCATCACTTCGGGAATGTCGCTTTGGCGGTAGAAGGTGGTGCGCTCGGGGTCGAGTCCGCAGGCAAGCCAAGTGGCGGCAACGGCCTGGGTGGATTGGTGAATCATCTCCGGCTCGTGGCATTTGATGATGCCGTGGTAGTCGGCGAGGAAGAGGAAGGATTCGGTATCGGGGTTTTGCGCCGCGCGGACGGCGGGGCGGATGGCGCCGACGTAGTTGCCCAGATGCGGGATGCCGGTGGTGGTTACGCCGGTGAGGACGCGTTTTTTGCTCATGGGAATATCCTTAAATGAAATGGCTCAAGGTCGTCTGAAAATGAAATAGGGATGGATTATACCTGATTCCCAACGAGTTTTCAGGCGACCTTTTTATAATTGGCATATGGACTTATTCACAGCTTTTTTTATTAAATTTTCTTTAAAAACATAAAGATATTATTTTTTCAATATTTTCTTAGATTTTCCCCCTTGAGTTATCCACAGGCGGCACTATATAGCATTCATTAGAATGATATTTCAAAAGAAAAGGAAACCTAAAGATGAGATTCGATAAATTAACCGCCAAATTCCAACAAGCCCTTGCAGAAGCTCAGAGTTTGGCGTTGGCTGCGGACAGCAGCTATCTGGAAGCGGGCTTCGTACTGAAAGCCCTGCTTGACGATCAAAACAGCGGAGCCGCCGCGCTCTTGGCTCATGCGGGCGTGAACGTGCCGCAGGTGAAACAGCGTTTGCAGCAGCATTTAAACAGCCTGCCGAAAGTGTCCGGCCAGGGCGGCGATATTCTGCCCAGCCGCGAATTGCAGGCGGTGTTGAACCTGATGGACAAAGCGGCAACCAAACGCGGCGATGCCTATATCGCCAGCGAACTTTTCCTGCTTGCCTTGGTGCAGCAGAACGATGCGACCGGCAAAATCCTGAAAGAAGCCGGTGCGACCGAACAAAATATCAATGCCGCGATTGACGCGGTACGAGGAGGACAAAACGTGAACGATGCTAATGCCGAAGACCAACGCGATGCGTTGAAAAAATACACGCTCGACCTGACCCAGCGCGCCCGCGACGGCAAACTTGACCCCGTTATCGGCCGTGACGACGAAATCCGCCGCGCGATTCAGGTGCTGCAACGCCGCACCAAAAACAACCCCGTGCTGATCGGTGAACCGGGCGTGGGTAAAACCGCTATCGTCGAAGGCTTGGCACAACGCATTGTCAACGGCGAAGTGCCTGAATCCCTGCGCAACAAACGCCTGCTGGTTTTGGATTTGGCGGCATTGATTGCCGGTGCGAAATACCGCGGCGAATTTGAAGAACGCTTGAAAGGCGTATTGAACGATTTGGCGAAAGACGACGGCAACACCCTGATTTTCATCGATGAAATCCATACTTTGGTCGGCGCAGGCAAAACTGACGGCGCGATGGACGCGGGCAATATGTTGAAACCGGCTTTGGCGCGCGGCGAACTGCACTGCATCGGCGCGACCACCTTGGACGAATACCGCCAATACATCGAAAAAGACGCGGCACTCGAACGCCGCTTCCAAAAAGTATTGGTCGGCGAACCCAGTGTGGAAGACACCATCGCCATCCTGCGCGGTTTGCAGGAACGTTACGAAATCCACCACGGCATCGACATCACCGACCCCGCCATCGTTGCCGCCGCGGAATTGAGCGACCGCTACATCACCGACCGCTTCCTGCCCGACAAAGCGATTGATTTGATTGACGAAGCCGCCAGCCGCATCAAAATGGAGTTGGACAGCAAACCCGAGCAGATGGACAAACTCGACCGCCGCATCATCCAGCTCAAAATGGAAAAAATGCACGTTGCCAAAGAAAGCGACGACGCCAGCAAAAAACGTTTGGAACTGATAGACGAGGAAATCGACGGCCTGCAAAAAGAATACGCCGATTTGGACGAAATCTGGAAAGCCGAAAAAGCCGCGTCTTCCAGCACCGCCGACATCAAGAAACAGATGGACGACATCAAAGTCAAAATCGAGCAGGCCAAACGCCAAGGCGACTTCGCCCGCGCGTCTGAGCTCGAATACGGTGAGTTGCCGAAATTGGGTGCACAGTTGCAGGCGGCGGAAAGCAACCCCGACGGCAAAAAACAAAACAAACTCTTCCGCACCGAAGTCGGCGCGGACGAGGTGGCCGAAATCGTATCACGCATGACCGGCATTCCTGTGTCCAAAATGATGGAAGGCGAACGCGACAAGCTGCTGAAAATGGAAGAAGTATTGCACCGCCGCGTGGTCGGTCAGGACGAAGCCGTGCGTGCCGTGTCCGACGCC
Source organism: Morococcus cerebrosus (assembly GCF_022749515.1). Taxonomy (NCBI): domain Bacteria; kingdom Pseudomonadati; phylum Pseudomonadota; class Betaproteobacteria; order Neisseriales; family Neisseriaceae; genus Morococcus; species Morococcus cerebrosus. The sequence goes on along the minus strand of NZ_CP094242.1, from coordinate 1,172,219 downwards.
ATCCGCCGCAGCCGCTCCGGCCTTGCCGATCCGAACAAACCTTACGGCAGCTTCCTGTTCCTAGGTCCGACCGGCGTGGGTAAAACCGAGTTGTGCAAAGCCTTGGCAGGCTTCCTGTTTGACAGCGAAGACCACCTCATCCGTATCGACATGTCTGAATACATGGAAAAACACGCCGTTGCCCGCCTGATCGGCGCGCCTCCGGGCTATGTCGGCTACGAAGAGGGTGGCTACCTGACCGAACAAGTCCGCCGCAAACCGTACAGCGTGATTCTTTTGGACGAAGTGGAAAAGGCCCATCCCGACGTGTTCAACATCCTGCTGCAAGTATTGGATGACGGCCGCCTGACCGACGGACAAGGCCGTACCGTGGACTTCAAAAACACCGTCATTGTCATGACTTCCAATATCGGCAGCCAGCACATCCAACAAATGGGTACGCAGGATTACGAAGCCGTGAAAGAAGCGGTGATGGAAGAAGTGAAAGCCTACTTCCGTCCTGAAATGATCAACCGCATCGACGAAGTGGTCGTGTTCCACGGACTGAATCAGGAGAATATCCGCAACATCGCGAAAATCCAGCTCAAAGGCTTGGAAAAACGCCTAGAAGCGCAGCACCTGCACCTGAAAGTGGACGATGCCGCCTTGGATTTGATTGCCAAAGCCGGTTTCGACCCCGTGTACGGCGCACGCCCGCTCAAACGCGCCATCCAGTCGGAAATCGAAAACCCGCTGGCCAAAGCCCTGCTCGAAGGCAAATACACGCCCGACAGCACGATTCATGTGAAAGAAGAGGGTGGCAAGCTGGTGTTTGCTTGATTTGAGTGTAGATTGAGATAAAGTGATAAAAAAGGTCCTTGGATTCGGATTTCAAGTGCAACACTAGGGTACCAGTGGTTGGAACAGATTTAAGAATAAAACACTTGGCGTTTCGTAGCCAAGTGTTTTTCTCGGCCGGTGGTTCAACTCATCTTGAACCCTGCGTATCTCCCGATCGCTGATGTTTCGGAAATCGGTTTGTTTGGGGAAATATTGCCGGATGAGTCCATTGGTGTTCTCATTCAGCCCTTTTTCCCAAGAATGGTAAGGGCGGCAAAAATAGGTTTTCGCCTTCAATGCTTTGGCTATTTTGGTGTGTTGGTAGAACTCTTTGCCGTTATCCATGGTGATGGTGTGGACTCTGGCTTTATATGCCTTTAATACCCTAATGGCCGCCCGGGCAGTGTCTTCGGCTTTTAAGTTCTTTAATTTGCAGATGATGGTGTAGCGGGTAGTGCGTTCGACCAAGGTCAATAACGCGCTTTTCTGATTTTTGCCGACGATGGTGTCGGCCTCCCAATCGCCGATGCGGGTTTTCCGGTCGACGATAGCAGGTCGGTTCTCTATGCCGACGCGGTCGGGCACTTTGCCTCTGGTCCATGTGCTGCCGTAGCGTTTGCGGTAGGGTTTGCTGCATATTCTGAGGTGTTGCCACAAAGTGCCGCCGTTGCTTTTGTCTTGGCGAAGGTAGCGGTAAATGGTGCTGTGATGGAGTGTGATCCCGTGGTGTTTATGCAGGTAGGCACATACTTGTTCGGGACTGAGTTTGCGGCGGATAAGGGTGTCGATGTGTTGAACCAGCTGCGAATCGAGCTTATAGGGTTTTCGCCGGTGCTGTTTGGTCAGCCGGCTTTGCTTCTGTGCTTTTTCGGCGCTGTATTGCTGTCCTTGGATGCAGTGCCGCTTGATTTCGCGGCTGATGGTGCTTTTGTGGCGGTTGAGCTGTTTGGCGATTTCGGCGATGGTGCAGTGGCGGGACAGGTATTGGATATGGTATCGTTCGTCTTGGGTCAGTTGTGTGTAGCTCATGGCAATCTTTCTTGCAGGACAGGCCGTATGCTACCGCATACTGGCCTTTTTCTGTTATGGAAAGTTGCACTTCAAATGCGAATCCGCCGTCGTCTGAAAACCTGATTACGGGTTTTCAGACGACCTTTCGTCTTAGGGCTTCAATATTTCACATCGGCAATGCGGTTTTACAAATCCTGCAAACGCTCGACCGAAGGGGCGTAGTAATATGCGCCGGAAACGGCGGTGGAAAGATACTTGAGCAGCAGGTCGGTTTTGCCGTCGGCATCGCCGAACATATGTAAAAGTTGTACTTCGATGTTGTGCAGGGTGTGGCAGTAGGCGGTAAACATCAGGCCGTGTTCGCCGCTGATTTTGCCGAAGGGCAGGCTGCGGCGGACGATTTTCAGACCCACGCCGTTTTCTTTCAGGTTGACGCGACCCAAATGCGAATCGGGCAGGCGCACGTCTTTGCTGAACTCTTCATTCGCTTCTTTGCTGCGGCCGACGCTGGCTTCTTGTTCGGCAACGGGGACGGCATCCCATTTTTTCAGGTCGTGCAGGTATTTTTGCAGCAGGACGTAGCTGCCGCCGGCATCGGGTCGGCCTTCGGGAATAATGGCGACATTGCGGACGTTTTCATCGCCTTGCGGGTTTTCAGTGCCATCGACAAAGCCGTCCAGTCCGCGGTCTTCATACAGGCGCAAGCCGTGTTCCTCGGTAGCAACGCTGATGCTGTCGCCGAACGCGGTCAGGACGGATTGGGCGAGTGCGAAGGCGGCGTTTTGGCGGTAGGCTTGGATATGGATGTAAATATCGTGCTGGGTCGAGGGCGCAAGACCGTTGCCCATGACGGGGAAGGGTTTGATTTCGCTGCCTTCTTCTGCGTGTCCGAATGCTTTCCATGCGTCGCTGCCGAAGGCGATGGTCATGCCTAAAATATCTTCGGGAAAGCGGGTTTTCAGCTTCGCCAAAGCTTCAAGCGAGCTTCGGCAGGCGGTTTTGATGTCATCGTAGCGACCGCCGCGGATGTCGGCTTCGATAAATATGCCGGCTTGGGCGTGATCGGGGATGATGGCGGTTTGCGGGCGGGGCATTGTGTTTCCTTTTCGGTTTATTGGATTTTTCAGGCGGTATTATAGCACTTAAGGTTTTCAGACGACCTCGTCTGAAAGGGCGGATATGATAGAATCCGCCGTTTGTTTTTTGATTTTCAACAGGTTCGCTTTATGTTCGGTACGATGTTTTTGATTATGATTGTATTGCTCCAGCTTTTCACGTTCGGACTGGGGCGTTCGTTGCAATGGCTGTTCGCGCCGGTGGTCGGCAAGGCGGGCAGGCGTTGGCTGATGGGGGTGTCGTATTTCGTGACTAACGGCCTGTTGGCGGGGCTTTTGTTGGAATTGGGACATTTTATGTTCCGCATCATGGCGTTTTGGATGGTGTTGCTGCTGTTTGTGATGTATGCGGCATTGGCGACGTTTATCCTGTTTCTGCTGCTGCGCAAATTCGTGGCCAGCCGGTCGCTGTCGCGCAGCCTGCGCTTGTTTGCGCCGCTGTTTGTGTTCGGCTTGGTCGGCTTTGGGATGTACAACGCCTATACGCCCGTTGTTCGTCATCAGACCGTCGTGATTGATAAGAAAATGGACAAACCGCTGCGTATCGGCATGGCAAGCGACCTGCACTTGGGAATTTTGTTCGGCGCGCGGCAACTGGATAAGCTGGTGGACATCATGAACCGCGAAAAAGTCGATTTAATCCTGTTGCCGGGCGATTTGATGGACGACAACGTCGATGCCTACCGCAAAGAGAATATGCAGCCGCATCTGGGTCGTCTGAAAGCGCCGTTGGGCGTTTACGCGACTTTGGGCAACCACGATATGTTCGGCGACAGCGCGCGCATCCGCCATGACCTCGAAGCGGCAGGCATTACCGTACTCGGCAACCAAGTGTTGCAACACGATGCTTTCCTGCTCGTCGGCCGCAACGATGACTTGGATCACGAACGTCCGTCTGTCGCGCAGTTGCTGGAAAACCACAATACCGACCAGCCTGTTTTGCTGATGGACCACCGCCCGACCGAAGTCGAGACACACGCCACGCTGCCTATCGATGTTCAAGTTTCCGGCCATGTACACAACGGTCAAATCGCGCCGGCAAACCTGATTGTGCGCACGCTCTACCGCCTTGCCTACGGCTACGAGGAAATCGGCGGAAGACACTTTTTTGTTACGTCCGGCTACGGTTTCTGGGGGATTCCGCTGCGCTTGGGTTCGCAGTCGGAAGTGTGGGTGATTGATGTGAAGGGAAGTATAGTGGATTAAATTTAAACCAGTACGGCGTTGCCTCGCCTTGCCGTACTATTTGTACTGTCTGCGACTTCGTCGCCTTGTCCTGATTTAAATTTAATCCACTATAACTTATTGAAATGAAGATATAAGGTGTATGAAAAAGGTCGTCTGAAACAAAATTCGGACGGCCTTTTTTATGACTTATGGGCAAAAAAAATCTATTTGGGTTATAATGCCATCAAACTAAATCAACTCTGCGGATTGGTTTTCGTTCGCGAAAAATCTGCAAAATACTCAACACATTACTTCAATAAATAATCAAGGATGAGCATTATGGGAATCATTAGTCTTATTTTCATCGCCGTGATATTGGGCTTTCTGCTGATTAATTTCAAACAAAAGCTCAGCCGTTGTAAAAAAGATTACCAAGAATCTTTCGTTGCATTGCGTATCGCTTTGGCGTGTAGGCACCAGGCAGTCAGACATGTTTTAGATGCGTCAAAAATCTACTTGGGGCGCGAAGGTGACGATATGGATAAAGGTTTGTTGTCCGCCTGTGGCGATGCAGAAGCAATATTGAGCCAGGCATCCAAATCTTTTTCGCCGGAATCGCTCTCCCGCCTGTGCAATGCGGAAGCAGAATTAAACAAATTGCTCCGAAGCTTGCAGGAAGCTTTGGAAAAAAACTTAAAACAACGACCCGACGAAGGGTTGAAAAGCCAGCTTGAAATGCTGGATGCAGCTGAAAACGACGTTGTTTCCGCGCGCCGTGCTTACAACCGCTCCGCAGAACGCTACAACCGCATACTGAGAAAGTCCACGAGCGGAATTATTGCGAAGGTATTGGGCTATCATGTCAAAGCAAGCCTGATTAAATTTGAAGACAACAATGGCCCTCAAATGAGCAAACATTTACTGGCTCGTTCGTAATCCTTATTTGAAAGTATGACGGGTTTGGATGGGACTCCCTTATCGTCATCATCCCTTGTCCGATAAAAAGGTCGTCTGAAAACCATGTTTCAGGTTTTCAGACGACCTTTGTTTTTCAAAACGGAATCAACCGCCGCATGCGCCGCAGCAACCGCCTTCGCTGTGTCCGCCGCGTTTTTCTTCGTTGTTGACTACGGGCAACTCGACTTCTTCAGACTGTTCTTTTTTGTCTTCGGGCAGGTCGTTGACTTTGATTTTGTTTTCTTCTGACATTTTGGGCTCTCTTTAAAAAAGATGGAAAGGTGTACCACGATACCATCGGGCGGCGGATAAACCAAGTCGGATTTAAGATTTTTTGCGATTCGGTTTGATGAATCGCAAATCGTGCCGGTTTGGAATAGCTGACGTGATAACGGAACGCTGGTTATCGCGTCCCGTTTGGGTTTTCAGACGACCTTTGGGCATCAGTTCAGGCGATTTTTCTTACCGAACCAAACAAAACCGATGGCACCCAAAACAATCATCGGAACGCTTAACCATTGTCCCATCGACAAGCCCAAGGTGAGCAGGCCGAGATAGTCGTCGGGCTGGCGGGCATATTCGGCGATGAAGCGGAAGAAGCCGTAGCCGCCGAGGAAGAGGGAGGCGACTTGTCCGGTCGGACGCGGTTTTTTGGAGAAAATCCATACGACGATGAAGAGGCAGATGCCTTCAAGGGCGAATTGGTAGAGTTGCGAAGGGTGGCGCGGCAGGACGTGGTATTGCTGCATCCATTCCGCCCAAAGCGGGTTACGCACGGCGGCGTTGAGGTCTTCTGCGTGCGCTTGCGGGAAGCCCATTGCCCAAAAGGCGTTGATGTCGGTAATGCGGCCCCAGAGTTCGCCGTTGATGAAGTTGCCGATACGGCCGGAAGCCAAACCCAGCGGAACGAGCGGTGCGACGAAATCCATGGTTTTCAAGGTACTGATTTTGTGTTTGCGGCTGAACAGCCACATGGCAATGACGACGCCCAAGAAGCCGCCGTGGAACGACATGCCGCCTTCCCAAACTTTGAGCATTTCAAGCGGATGGTCGAGGTAGTATGAGAATTTGTAAAACAGGATATAGCCGAGCCGTCCGCCGAGGATGACGCCCAACACGCCCCAAGTCAGGAAGTCGTCGAGCATTTCTTGGGTAAAGGCGGTGTTGCCTTGTTTGATGCGGCGGCGGCCCAGCCATAGGAAGAGCATAAAGCCGACGATATAGCTGAGGGCATACCAGCGGATGGCGACTGGTCCGATACTGATTGCAATGGGGTCAAACTGCGGATGTATCATCATGATGTGTGTTCCTTATGGGAAGGGCGGTTTATGTGTTTTAGCCCGACAAAGGTCGTCTAAAAATGCCGATTGGGATTTTCAGACGACCTTTTGTGTGATAGGGAAAAATAATTATCGTAAATCATCGACAACGTTCAAAACAGCCGACAACATGGCTTCGCCCAAACGCAGGGAGCGTTGGCCGTTCCAGCCGAAGTCATCGTCGGGCAGGTTGGCGTTGTCTTTAAACGGCATTTCGAGCGTATAGGCGAGGCAGTCGAAATGATTGCCCACCCAGTTGGTCGCGAGCGTCATGTTTGCCTGACCGGGCGCATCTTTTTCATAGCCGTATTCGTCTTGGAAGTCGGGGCTGGCGGAGAGCAGGGCGGTTTTGAACTGAGTTTCCAACGCGGCAATGCGCGGATTGTAGTTCGGCACGCCTTCCGTACCGGCGACAAAGACAAACGGCAGCCCTTCGTCGCCGTGAATGTCTAGGAACAAATCCACGCCGGTTTCCAGCATTTTTTCGCGCACGAGGAAGACTTCCGGGCTTTTTTCCAAAGTCGGGTTTTCCCATTCGCGGTTGAGGTTTGCGCCGGCAGCATTGGTGCGCAGGTTGCCCAATACCGAGCCGTCGGGGTTCATGTTCGGCACGATGTAGAAAGTGGCGCGGTCGAGCAGGGTGCGCGCGGTCGGGTCTTGCGGATCGAGCAGGCGGCCGAGCAGCCCTTCGATAAACCATTCCGCCATCGTTTCGCCCGGGTGTTGGCGGGCGATAATCCAGATTTTCATGTCGCTTTCGACTTGGTTGCCGATGGTCAGCAGATTGATGTCGCGGCCTTGCACCGTGCTGCCCAAGTCGTCGATGCGGCAAAGCCCGCTGCCTTGCGCGTCGCCCAAGAGGTTTAAATGCTGCTCGTGGGAGTAGGGCTCGAAATAGGCGTAGTAAACGCTGTTGGAGAGAGGCGTATGGTTGATGGTCAGCACGCCGTTTTCGTATTCGGTCGGGACGCGGAACCAATTTTGACGGTCGTAAGAGGCGCACGCCTGATAATCTTCCCAGCCTTGCGGATAAGCCGAATCCGCCGCGTTTTCAAAGTGCATCACGCAATTCTGATACGCCGCACCTTGCAGGCGGAAGTAAAACCATTGGGCGAAATTGGAAGCGTTGTCCGGACGCAGGGCGAGGCGGATATTGGCAGGGTCGGTCAGGTCTTTGACGACGACGGAGCCGGCATCAAATTGAGTGCTGATTTTAATCATGGGAAAGTCCTCGGTATATCGGGCGAACCGGATAACCGTTGTTTGAAAAAATGTGTGGGCGATAACCGTATCCGTCGGCGACGTCAAACCGATATGCCCGAATCCGTTGATTCTACCATTCCGACGGGCGCGTTCTCAACCGATAAGGGGCGGGGAATGTTGTTTCAGACGACCTTTGACGTTAAGATAGGGCAGATTCACTTTAAATCAGGACAAGACGGCGAGGCAGCAAACAGTTGCGAAGCTGATTTTTACTGATTCAAAGGTAATCCGCTATAATGATTAAATTGTTAATAATGAGACACGATTATGAGCGAATCCCATCCCATTTCCGCAGCCGATAAAGCGCGCATTTTAGCCGAAGCCCTGCCGTATATCCGCCGTTTTTCCGGCTCCGTCATCGTCATCAAATACGGCGGCAACGCCATGACCGAGCCTGCTTTGAAAGAGGGCTTCGCCCGCGATGTCGTTTTGCTCAAACTGGTGGGCATCCACCCCGTCATCGTCCACGGCGGCGGCCCGCAAATTAATGAAATGTTGGAAAAAATCGGTAAAAAAGGCGAATTCGTGCAAGGCATGCGCGTGACCGACGGCGAAACGATGGATATCGTCGAAATGGTGTTGGGCGGTCATGTCAATAAAGAAATCGTCTCGCTGATTAATTTGCAGGGCGGACGCGCGGTCGGCGTCACCGGGCGCGACAACCATTTCATCAAAGCGAAAAAACTGCTGGTCGATACGCCTGAACGGGCAGGCGTGGACATCGGACAAGTCGGCACGGTCGAAAGCATAGACGTGCGCCTGATTGAAGGCTTGATCGAACGCGGCTGCATCCCCGTCGTCGCGCCCATCGGCGTCGGCGCAAAAGGCGAAGCCTTCAACATCAACGCGGACTTGGTCGCAGGCAAACTGGCGGAAGAGTTGAACGCGGAAAAACTGCTGATGATGACCAATATCGCCGGTGTGATGGACAAAGAAGGCAACCTGCTGACCAACCTGACCCCAAGCCGTATCGGCGAATTAATCGCAGACGGCACGCTCTACGGCGGTATGTTGCCCAAAATCAGCTCCGCCGTCGAAGCGGCAAGCAACGGCGTCAAAGCCACCCACATCATCGACGGCCGCCTGCCCAACGCGCTTTTACTGGAAATTTTCACTGATGCGGGCATAGGCTCGATGATTTTGGGTGAAAGTTCATAACGGTCGGCAGATGATTCAAGGCTTGTTAAACAGCAGGCCTTGCCAATACCCAAATACCAAATACACAAAAGGTCGTCTGAAAACCTGTTTCAACGCTCATAGAGAATGCAGAAACGGATTTTCAGACGACCTTTTTGTTATTTTCAACCCTATTGGGGTTGCACATTAAAAGGCATATCGATCTTTTGCCATTGCGCGCTTTCGTAGTCGAGCGCGGCGGCGATTAGGGGGTGCTGTTCGAGCCAGTTTTGGCTGATGCGCAGGATGAAGCCTTTGCCGGTTTCGTCGGCGCGCAGTTGGGTTTGCGGCGGCAGATCCAAAGGCAGGCGGGCGCGGCAGAAAAGTGCGGCGAGGCGCAGGGAGAGGACGGCGTACCAAAGCATTTCGCTGCTGCCGACGATGTCCGCCATTTTTTTCATGTCGCCGCGGTGTCCGATGACCAGTTGCGCGAGTATGGTTTGCTCTTTGCGGGAGAAACCGGGCATATCGGCGTTTTCGAGGATGTAGGCGGAGTGTTTGTGGTAGCCGGTGTGGGCGATGTCGAGTCCGATTTCGTGCAGCCTGCCTGCCCAGCCGAGGTATTGTTTCCATTGGGCAAGGTCTTGGACGGTTACGTTTTTGGCGTGGCACAGGCTGTCCATAAAGGCTTGCGCGGTTTCGGCGACGCGTTTGGCTTGGTTGAAGCTGACGTGGTAGCGGTTTTGGAACTCGGCGGTCGTCTGATCGCGCATGTCTTCGTTCAAACCGCGTCCAATCAGGTCGTAGAACACGCCGTCGCGCAGAGCGGCTTCGGTAACGGTCATTTTGGTGAGTTCGAGTTCTTCAAACGCTGCCATCATGACAGCCAGTCCGCCGGCGAACACTTCCACGCGCTCGGGCTTGAGGCTTTCGAATTTGGCTTTTTTGACGGAACCGGCTTCAATAATACGGTCGGCGAGGTAGCGCATGCCTTTGTAGGTGATGTCGGCTTCTTGGGGCAGCTCGGCGGCGATGAGGTCGCGGATGGATTTGGCGGAGCCGGAGGTGCCGATGGCGAAATCCCAACCTGTACGCTTCATGAGTTTGCTGATGCGCTGGATTTCGTTGCGTGCGGCGGAGATAGCGGCTTGGAAGTCTTTGGCGGTGATTTTGTTTTGGAAAAAACGCAGGCTGTAAGTGACGCAGCCTAAGGGCAGGCTTTCGGTAGCGAGCGGCTGGAGGTCGGAGCCGATGACGAATTCGGTCGAGCCGCCGCCGATGTCGATGACGAGCATTTTGTCGCCGTTGGGCGGCAGGGTGTGGACGACGCCGGTGTAAATGAGGCGGGCTTCTTCACGGCCTGCGATGATTTCGATGGGGAAGCCCAGTGCGGCTTCGGCTTTTGGTAGGAATTGGGCGATATTTTTTGCTACGCGGAAGGTATTGGTCGCCACGACGCGCACTTGTTCGGGTTTGAACCCGCGCAGCCGTTCGCCGAATTTTGCCAAACAGTCCAAGGCGCGCTCTTGGGATGCTTCGTCGAGGTTTTTATGTTCATCCAAACCGGCGGCAAAACGCACCATTTGTTTGAAGGAATCGATGACTTTCAGTTGTCCGTTGTTGTTTTCGCAAACTTGGAGGCGGAAGCTGTTGGAACCTAAATCGACGGATGCCAGGACGTTGGTGGGCGTAGTGGTCATGAAGAAATACCGGTGGATAAACGAAGCTCTAATGTTACTCTGTCCCGCCGTTGATTGACAATATCGCAGATCAACTTTAAACCGCCGCAATATTGCACCGTATTGATGTATCACGCATTGTCTGTTTCAAGTCAATCTGCTCATCAATGATGTACGCCACCTTTGATTCCGCACGGAGATATTCTTATAATAGCCGTTTTGCAAACGTCAAAAGGTCGTCTGAAAACAAAAATAGGGTTTTCAGACGACCTTTAAACCGACTAAACGAATGACAGTACACATGAAAACGGAAAACCTGATCCTCACGCCCGAATCCCCGTCCCGCCGCCGCTTTTTACTGGCTGGCGGCGCATTGCTGCTCAGTCCTGCAGCCGCACTCGCCGGCGCGCAACGCGAAGAAACGCTTGCCGACGATGTCGCTTCAGTGATGCGCAGCTCCATCAACAATGTCAATCCGCCGCGCCTCGTGTTCGCCGATCCAAACGAAGGCGAACGCTGGCTGGCGGCGATGTCCTCCCGCCTTGCCCGCTACGTTCCCGATGCCGCCGAACGCCGCCGCCTGCTGATCAACATCCAATACGAAAGCAGCCGCGCGGGGCTGAATACCCAAGTGATTTTGGGCTTGATCGAAGTCGAGAGCGCGTTCCGCCAATATGCCATCAGCGGCGTGGGCGCGCGCGGGCTGATGCAGGTCATGCCGTTTTGGAAAAACTATATCGGCAAACCTTCGCACAATCTGTTCGATATCCGCACCAACCTGCGCTACGGCTGCACCATCCTGCGCCACTACAACAATATCGAAAAAGGCAACATTGTCCGCGCTTTGGCGCGCTTCAACGGCAGCCTGGGCAGCAACAAATACCCCAACGCCGTCTTGGGCGCATGGCGCAACCGCTGGCAATGGGGCTGACCGCGGGGTATAAACGGCTGCGGCCCGTGCAAATGCAAACCCTTTTGAATCCTGTATAATCCGCACATCTGATAATTTTAAAATTTCAGACGACCTCAAAATCCTACCGGGTCGTCTGAAAAACCGTTTATGGCAAAAGACACCCGCATCCAAATGTTCCCGCACGAATGGCGTGCCAGCACCACCCTCTCCGGCGTTTACGCACTGCGTATGTTGGGGATGTTCTTGGTTCTCCCCGTTTTGTCCTTATATGCCGCCTCGTTGCCCGGCGCGGAAAACAACAAAACCTTGGTCGGTCTGGCAATGGGTATCTACGGACTGACGCAGGCTTTGCTGCAACTGCCTTTGGGTATCGCCTCCGATAAATTCGGACGCAAAAAAACCATTTATGTCGGACTGATTGTCTTTGCCGCCGGTAGTTTTCTCGCCGCTGCCGCCAACTCATTGCCCATGCTGGTTGCCGCGCGCGCCATCCAAGGGGCGGGCGCAGTCAGCGCCGCAGTGACCGCGCTGCTTGCCGACCTGACCCGGGACGGCGTGCGTACCCGCGCAATGGCGATGATAGGTTTGAGCATAGGTTTGACCTTTTCCGTCAGCCTTGTGGTCGCCCCGATGATTGCCGATATTATCGGCGTTCCCGGATTGTTTATGCTGACCGGCATCCTGACCATCATCAGCATAGGCGTTGTCGCTTGGATGACTCCTGATCCCGAAGTGTCCAAGCTGCACGAAGACACACAGGCGCAGCCCTCGCGCATGGGCGAAGTCCTCCGCGACCGCCAGCTTCTCAACTTGGATTTCGGCATTTTCGCGCTGCATGCCGCACAAATGGCGTTGTTCACCGCCCTGCCTTTTGCCATGACGCAGCTCGGTTTGGAAAAAATCCAGCATTGGAAAGTCTATCTGCCCTCGACTATTGCAGGGCTGGTGATTATGATCCCCCTCATCATCATCGGCGAAACCCGCAACAAGCTCAAGCAAGTCTTCATCCTCGGCATCGCCTGCATCGCAGCGGCGCAAATCGGCTTATTGTTCGGCATGCACTCGATTTGGCTGATTACCGCCTATCTGGTTGTTTACTTTATCGGCTTCAACGTATTGGAAGCCAGCCTGCCGTCCATGGTGTCTAAGATTGCACCGGCCGATTTGAAAGGCACGGCGATGGGCGTTTACAATACCATGCAGTCCGTCGGGCTGTTTGTAGGCGGCGCAAGCGGCGGATGGCTGTTTCAACAATACGGCTTTGCAGGCGTTTTCACCTTTTGCAGCATATTGATGCTGTTATGGCTGGTCATCGCCGTACTCGCACCCGCGCCCAAACCCGTCAGAAACCTCAGCTATCCCGTCAGCCGCGCATGGCAGGAAAAACACGATTCGCTCTACCAAGCATTGTCCCAAGTCGAAGGCGTCGAAAGCATTACCTTCAGCGCAGACAAACAAACCATTTACATCAAGGCGTTGCAAAAAGGATTTGACCAAGAGGCCGCCGAAAACATCATCACAGGAGTTTAAAAAATGTCATTGAACAAAGTCATCCTTATCGGCCGTCTCGGTCGCGACCCCGAAGTCCGCTATATGCCCAACGGCGAAGCCGTCTGCAATTTCAGCGTCGCCACCAGCGAAACATGGAACGACCGCAACGGCCAGCGCGTGGAACGCACCGAGTGGCACAACATCACCATGTACCGCCGTCTTGCCGAAATCGCCGGACAATACCTGAAAAAAGGCAGCCAAGTTTATCTGGAAGGCCGCATCCAAAGCCGTAAATACCAAGGCAAAGACGGCATCGAACGCACCGCATACGACATTATCGCCAATGAAATGAAAATGCTCGGCGGCCGCAACGACAACAGCGGCGGCGCACCTTACGACGACGGCGGTTACAGCCAAGGCGGCTACCAACAACAAGCGCCGCAACAACAGTACCAAGCCGCCCCGCAAAACCAAGAGCCTCCTGCCGCCCCACGCCGCCAAGCACCCGCCGCACCGGCAGCCCCTGTCGAAGACATCGACGACGATATTCCGTTCTGAGTTACATATAATTAAATATTGTAAAATATAACACAAAAAAATGAGAGAAACCTTATAAAATAAGGTTTCTCTTTTTTACACTTTTATTGACACAGGCGGATTGAGACCTTTGCAAAATCCCCCAAAATCCCCTAAATTCCCACCAAGACATTTAGGGGATTTCTCATGAGCACCTTCTTCCAGCAAACCGCACAAGCCATGATCGCCAAACACATCGACCGCTTCCCATTATTGAAGTTGGATCAGGTGATTGATTGGCAGCCGATCGAACAATACCTGAATCGTCAAAGAACCCGTTACCTTAGAGCGTGTTCATAGTCTTCGTAGCAGGACTCCCAAGAAAGCCAAAGCTACCATTTGCAGACTGGTACTCAACTTACGCTCGCAGTTTTTCCAAAGCCGCCTGTTCTTTTCCAACCAGGAAAAGCTGCGCTCTACTACCCATCGCTTCGGCAATACTGCAAAACGGTGCAATTCGTTTCGTTTGGCAATCTCTACCTCCGCACCAATCAACTCCTGTACCGACGAAGCAAATGCCTTACCCGTGTAACCACCGTCAGCAAGGATTTTTTGTATCGCACCAAGATTATCCCGCCCACGTTCCAATGCCACCAGGCAGCCTTTTCTATCCGTAACATCCGCCGTCGTTACCGCAAGGGCATGCGGCAAACCTTGCGTGTCAACCGCTATATGTCGCTTGATACCGCTAACCTTCTTGCCCGCATCGTAGCCTTTTTCCATGGCGGTATCCGTGTTCTTCACACTCTGCGCATCAATAATCAGGAAAGTAGTTGCTTCATGGCGCCCCTGCTTGCGGCGCTCCGCAACTACCTGATTTTTTTAATGCTTCCTCAAGGATGCTGATGCCACTCTCGCGTGGTTCGGTCCATCTCTGGAAGTAGGAATGCACGGTGCGCCATTTGGGGAAGTCGCCCGGCAAAGCGTGCCAGGAGCAGCCAGTGCGTTGCAGGTAGAGAATGGCACAAAAGACATCGTACAAGTCCACCTGGCGTGGCGCTGTGCGTTTACGGGCACTTTCCAGCAGGGGAAGGAGAGGCGCAAATTGCTCGCGACTGATATCGCTTGGGTAGGTTTTTCTGTTCATGCCGATAGTTTACAGCAGAGGCTGAGACAATGAACACGTTCTTAGAGACCACCGCGGCCGTCCCGCCTATCCCCTGTTGTCCATGTTCAAAGCCGTCCTGCTCGGACAATGGCACAGCCTCTCCGATCCCGAACTCGAACACAGCCTCATCACCCGCATCGATTTCAACCTGTTTTGCCGCTTTGACGAACTGAGCATCCCCGATTACAGCACCTTATGCCGCTACCGTAACTGGCTGGCGCAAGACGACACCCTGTCCGAATTGCTGGAACTGATTAACCGACAACTGGCCGAGAAAAACCTAAAAGTAGAGAAGGCATCCGCCGCCGTCATTGACGCCACCATTATTCAAACCGCCGGCAGCAAACAGCGTCAGGCCATAGAAGTCGATGAAGAAGGACAAGTCAGCGGCCAAACCACACCGAGTAAGGATAAAGATGCCCGCTGGACAAAGAAAAACGGCCTCTACAAACTCGGTTACAAACAACATACCCGTACCGATGAGGAAGGCTATATCGAGAAACTGCACATCACTCCTGCCAATACCCATGAGTGCAACCATCTGTCCCCTTTGTTGGAAGGCATTGCCGAAGGTACGACCGTCTATGCCGATAAAGGCTACGACAGTAAGGAAAACCGGCAACATCTGGAAGACCATCAGTTGTTAGACGGCATTATGCGCAAAGCCCACCGCAACCGTCCGCTGACGGAAAATCAAACGAAGCGTAACCGGTATTTATCGAAAACCCGTTATGTGGTCTAACAGAGCTTCGGTACGCTGCACCGTAAATTCCGCTATGCCCGGGCAGCCTATTTCGGGCAGATTAAAGTGAGTGCGCAAAGCCATCTGAAGGCGATGTGTTTGAACCTTTTGAAAGCCGCCAACAGGCTAAGTGTGCCTGTTTGCGCCTAAAAGGCGGTCCGGATGCCTTATTATCAGGTATCCGGGGAGGATTAAGGGGGTATTTGGGTAAAATTAGGAGTGATTGGGGGAGAAAACAGCCGAAAACCTGTTTTTGGGTTTCGGTTGTTGGAGGAAAAGAAATTTTGCAAAGGTCTCTGCCTTTTGCGTTGAAGTTTTCCAACCACCGCCCGATACGTTTTTCGTTATAATCATCCCGATTCCTGTTTATATATATTTCAAAATGTTCAAACGCTTCCCTTTATTTTTCCTCTGTGCCGCACTGTTTTCGGGCTGCGCCACTCATCCCAAGCACACCCCCGCCGCCGTGGAAACTGCCGAAACACTCGGTCTTTCCACCGCACCGCAACCACCGATTGCGCCGCAATGGTGGCGTGCGCTCAACGATGCCAAGCTCGACAGCCTGATTGACACCGCCCTCGCGCGCTCGCCCGATTTGGCGGCGGCACAGGCGCGCTTGCGGCAGGCGCAGGCGGGGGCGGATTTGGCGGATTCGCAGCGCGGCGTGAAGATTGGATTGGGGCTGAGCGGCGCACTGCTGCACCGCGACGGCGTAAACGAGCGCGAGAAGCCCGAACTCATCAGCGATTTGGAAAAGCGGCTGCTGGGCGACCACGGCACCAATATCACCTATGAATCGCTGCAACTGCAAGGGCAATGGTCGCCCGATGTGTTCGGCAAATACAAGCACCAGCTGGAAGCCGCACTGGGGCAGCAACGCGCCGTGGAATACGAAATCGCGCAGACGCGGCTGCTGCTGGCGCAGGGCGTGGCGACGTATTACCGCCAATGGCAGTTGCTGCTGGAAACGCGGCAGCGCGTGGCGCAGCGGGCGCAGTTGAATCGCGAACGCGAGCAGGTGGTGCGCGAGCTGATTCGCGCAGGACAACTTGCACCGAGCAAACTCTATGCCGTGCAACAGGGCAACAGCCGTTTTCAGGCTGCCTTGTCAGATTTGGACGGCAATATTGCCCAAGTGCGCCACGCGCTTGCCGCGCTGACAGGACAACCGGCGCAGGCGTTGGACACTTTCACGCCCAATCCCGCCACCACCACCCCCGCACCGCCCGTGTCGCAGCTCACCGCCGATTTGCTCGGCAAACGCCCCGATTTGGCGGCGCAGCGCGAGGCACTGACCGCCCGCCGCCATCTGGTTGCCAGCGCGAAAACCGAGTTTTATCCGAACATTACCATCAAGGCGCTGGCCGGCTTGTCCAATGTGGAAATCGGCAACCTGCCGCATTCGTCGTCGTTTCTCGCCGGACTGCTGCCGAGCGTGAGCCTGCCGATTTTTACTTCCGGCACGTTGCGGGCGAACCTGTCGCGCAAGGAAGCCGAGTTTGACGAGCAGGCGGCGCGTTACAACAAAAACGTTTACACCGCCCTGCGCGAGGCGGCCGACGCGCTGACGCAATACGAAACCGCTGCCGCAGCCGTGCGCGACCAAACCGAAATGACCGCGCTGGCCCGCAAAAACGCCGCCGCCGCGCAAAGCCGCTACCGCGCGGGGTTGGACAACAAGCTTGACTGGCTCGCCGCGCAGGACGAAACCCTGCAAAACGAAGCGCAACTGGCGCAGGCACAGGCGAAGCTATTTACCGCGTGGCTGGCGTTAAATACCGCCTTTGGCGGAGGTTTTGCGGCGGACAAATAAGGCAGCCTGAAAATCTGAAACCGTGTAGGTCAAATATAAGTATCCCATCCCAGTAATCTCTTCTTGGCTAAAATATCGCGCAAACCGCCCTACTCATACAGGATTTTAATATGAACCAAACAACTGACTTTATCAAACAAGGCATTCAAGCCAACCTTATCCGTCTGACCGATGCCGACCGTATCGAATACGTCTTTGAACAACGTTCCCGCAATTTCAGTAATCCTGAAGAAAAAGTTCAAGCCGAAGCCTATTGCCGCCTGATCCTCCAATATGGCTATCCCCAAAAGCGTGTCCGCAATTTCGTGTCCGTAACCATGGGGTCGGAGAAAAAAGAAGCGGACATTGTGGTTTATCGTGATGACGAGTGCCTGATGCCGCATATTTTGGTGGAATGCAAAAAGGCCGAAGTCAGCGAAGCCGAATTTATCCAAGCAGTCGAACAAGCCTATTCCTACGCCTTTGCCTTGCCCAACAACGTCAAATATGTATGGGTAACATCTTCCATCAGAAACGAATATTTTTCCGTTGATAAAAACCGCAACAGCCGCTCCACCCTACCCGATATCCCGCCTTTCGGTGTAAACAAACTCGCCCCATACAAATACGTTAAAGGCGCAACACAAAACAGCGGCGCAGGCAAACAGCAGTTTTTCGATTTGCAGATTGTGGACGAAGCCGACCTTACCCGCCGTTTCAAACAAGCCCACAACGCCCTGTGGGCAGGCGGCCAGCTCAATCCTTCCGAGGCCTTTGACGAACTCGACAAACTCATCTTCTGCAAAATCTGGGACGAGCGCAAACCGCGCAAAAATGGCGAGCCCTATGATTTTCAAATCATCCTTACCGCAGATGAAGGTGCGGGCAGCGAAACACAGCAGCAGAAGAACCGTGCGCAGAATACACAAGAATTATTCAAGCGCGTTACCGGTCTTTATGAAGAGGGCCGTCTGAAAGATGCCGAAGTATTTAAAGACAATATCCGCCTCACGCCCGAGCGCGTGCGCACCATCGTCGGCTACCTGCAAGACGTAAACCTGAGCAAAACCGACCTTGATAGCAAAGGTCGCGCCTTTGAAACCTTTATGGATTCCTTCTTTCGCGGCAGCTTCGGACAATATTTCACCCCGCGCCGCATTGTGAAATTCATCGTGGATGTCCTGCCCATCAGCCACGACCATTTTGTGCTGGATACCAGTTGTGGCAGCGGCGGCTTTTTGCTGCACGCATTAGACAAAGTGCGCCGAGAAGCCGACGAATACTACAGCGAAGGCAGCGCTGATCACTTCCGCCACTGGCACGATTTTGCCGAAAAAAAACTTTACGGCATCGAAATCAATGAACAAATCAGCCGTGCCGCCAAAATGAACATGATTATTCATGATGATGGCCATACCAATATCATCACTGCCGACGGCTTGCTTAGCGACAAAGCGCTGCAAAATCAAAGCAACAACCTGGGTTTCAAATACAACCACTTTGATTTCATCATCACCAATCCGCCTTTCGGCAGCATCGTTAAACAAACTGAACAAGCCTATCTTGCAACTTACAGCTTTGGCATGAGCGACGTTTCTTGGCTAGACATCAAAAACAGCGGCGTACAAAACCGGGAAAGCCAAAAAACCGAAATCCTGTTTATCGAACAATGCCGCAACTTCCTCAAAGAGGGTGGCTATCTCGCCATCGTCATCCCTGACGGCATTTTGACCAACAGCAGCCTGCAATACGTGCGTGACCAAATCGAAACTGACTTCCGCATTATCGCTGTGGTCAGCCTGCCGCAGACCGCCTTTACCGCCACCGGCGCAGGCGTAAAAAGCAGCGTTATGTTTTTACGCAAATATCCCAAAGCCGAAAGTGAACGCATTAAAACCCTGAAGCTCGATATTCAAAACGCCTTAAAAAATCGCCACCGCTACATCAACCAACTCAAAGACTGGGATAACGAGAAAAAAAGCATACTTAAAAATGCTACCGGTATCAAATACAGCGGAACACTCGCCGAATTCAAAAAAACCGACGCCTATAAAGAATGGAAAAGCGAAATTAGCAGCGGATACAGCGATAAAGTTAACGAACTGAAAGAGCGAATGATTGAAGAATATCTACAAGAAAAACGCCGTCAGCTTCCCGACTACCCGATTTTTATGGCGATTGCCGAACAAATCGGCTACGACGCTACGGGCAAAGACACCCCAATTAACGAGTTGGACACCATCGCCGCCGAACTCGCCCGCTTTATCGAGGAGGTGAACCATGGCAACGTTTGATTTTTCAGAAAAACTGCCTTTCGGCGAGATGTTTTTAGTCAGGTCGTCTGAAATTGAGGGGCGGATTGATCCACTTTACTATCAGACCATTCACAATTTCATTTTTGCCAAACAGAAAAAATACACCGTCAGCAAAATGGTGGATTGTATCGATATGCAACGGGGACGTTTTGGACATCGACCAAGAAACGATCCCAAACTATACGGCGGAGATTACCCGTTTATCCAAACAGGCGATATTGTCAAAGCCAGCCAAAATGCTGGAAAAATTACTTATAGCCAAACCTTAAACAAACTAGGTTTGAAAACCAGCCGTCTACAAACAGAAAAAGCCGTTATCCTAACGATTGCAGCCAATATCGGCGATACCGCCATTTTGGACTATCCCGCCTGTTACCCTGACAGTCTGATTGCACTCACGCCAAAATCCGATGATTTGCGACTGGAATACATCAATATCTATTTCAAATTCATCAAATCGTTTTTGGAAGATTTAGCTCCGCAAGCGGCACAGAAAAACATCAATTATCAACAGTTAGCCCCTGTTCCCATTGTTATCCCACCGCTTGCCGTTCAAGACGAAATTATCCGTATCTATGAAAACGCCTTGTTGGCACGCAACAGTAAACAAAAACAAGCCCAAACCCTGCTAACCAGTATCAACGACTACCTGTTGGGCGAGCTGGGCATTACCCTGCCCGAAACCGACAACAGCCTAAACAGCCGTATATTTACCGTGCAGATGAGCGAAGTGGGTGGGGGTGCATTTGACCCGTTTACCCAGTTCAACAAACATTACCGCATCGAAGGCGGCAAATACCCCAATGAGCGTTTGGACAACATCGCCTTTTTGCAAAAAGGGCAAAGCATTACTTCAGACGACATCGTCAGCGGTGATTACCCCGTGATCGCAGGCGGACAAAGCAGCCCGTACAGCCACAACGTCTGCAACCACAAAGGCAACGTGATTACCGTCAGTGCCAGCGGTGCATATTCGGGCTATGTCTGGTATCACGATTACTCGATTTTTGCCTCTGACTGTACGGTCATTTTTTCCAAAGATGAAAATAAACTGATCACTGAATTTTTGGCAGAAGTGCTGAAAGTGAAACAGCAGGAAATTTATTTGTTGCAAAAAGGCGCAGGGCAGCCGCACGTTTACCCCAACGACTTGGCAAAACTCAACATTCCTTTGCCCGACAAACCCACGCAACAAAAAATCATCGCCCATATCCAAGCCATCAAAGCCCAAGCCACGGCCCTGCAAGCCGAAGCCGAACAGCTTTTAAGCCAAGCCAAAGCCGAGATTGAACAGATGATTTTGGGAGGCGCACAATGATGACGCTCACAGGTATTTTAGAACGCTCGTTAGGCGGCTTCACCTGCCTGCGGGGCTTTGCCAGCATTAAAGAATTGGCAAAACATTCCCGTGCGGAATTTTCGTATCAGCGGGAATTGAACAAACAGCACATTGAGGAGATTAAATATTATTTGGGGCAGAGAGAATATCTGTTTTTCCCTGAAATCATTCTCGGACACAGATTAGCCAGTGATGCGCCGATTGCTTTGGCACAAGATGAATCCCAATTACTCAATATTGGGGAGAAGAAAAATTATCCGATTGATATTGCACTCACTGAAGCGAAATCCCGCAAAGGCGCATTTAAAAATCTAAAACTGGCTTCGTTTACCATTGAAAAGGAAAGCCTGCTACTCAGAATCGACGGCAACCACCGCTTGAGTGCCATAGATCAGTCTGACGAACGGGATTACCAAGTTCCGTTTTGCCTGATTTTGTTTTCAGACAATGATATGGATAACAAACAGCAAAGCGTGATTTTCCATTATATCAACTCCCGTGGGCTACCCCTAACACTTGAAGAAAACCTGCTTGCCGTTTTTCAAAAAGACAAATTTGAAGATGGAGAAATACGAAGGCATTTTGGTGAGGGCTTCCTGCTTGCCAAGCACTTGTTTGATTCCATTGATTTTGACCATATTCCGCATATCGCAGAATTTTGCAAAAAAGAAAAATGCCGTTGCAGTTTGCTCAAAAATATTACCGAACTATTGAACGAGCATTTAGGGGAAAATTGCAGCGCCGCTACAATTAAGTCAAAAATCCACAAAGTAGAAGATATCATCGCAAACAGCGAAGACATCAAAAATCATCTTTCGGTTAGTCTGCTGACAGTTATGTGCATCTTTGCCGTAAAAGACAATGGAAAATGGTTTACCGCATTTATCAACTGGATAAAAGGCAACCGCTTGTATCAACTTCAAAATATCAATCCGCAAAGTATGATTGATCTGTTTGAGCAGATTTACAGCAACGAGATCAAAATTTTCGTGGCAATGCCGTATTACGATGACAGCACAGTTGATGACTATAATGCCAGTATTGAGGAGACTTGCACTGAGTTATCCGCTCAACACGGATTAAATGTCCAATTATTCCCCATTATGCGGGTAAATGCCCCAACTGGCGACTTGATACAGGATATTTTCCAAAAAATAGACCGCTGCTCGATTTTTATCGCCGACATCACCACCAATAATGCCAATGTGCTATACGAATTTGGATACGCAAAAGGCAAGGGAAAAGACTATATTTTGCTGTTAAATAAGGATAAAAACCCAACTCCCCCGAAATCGGATTACCACAACGAACTGCGACACGAGTTTCAAGGCTATCAAAACCTCAAAGCCGTTTTGAAAACGCAAATCGAAGCCGTGTTAAAAGAACGGCGGTATTTTTAATCTGCATGCTGAGGTAGCCTGAAAATCTAAAACTTTGTCCCGTCCACCCCACCAAAGGAAACCCCATGCCCCTGCAATCCGGCGGCTACACCTTCAAGCCGCATGAAATGCCCTTTATGCCGGGTTCGCCCGCCTCGCCCGAGCATCCGAAAAAGCGGCGGCTCGCGTATCTTGCCATCGGTTTATTACTCGCGCTGTCGTCGGGCTTCCAAAACGGGCTGCTCACTGCCTCGCTGCCACAGCTGCGCGGCGATTTGTCGCTCGATTTGCAGCAGGGCGGCTGGATTCAGGCGGCGTATTTCATGGCTTACGCCTGCATGAGCGTCCTCTTTTTCAAAGTCCGCAAGGCGTATGGCCTGCAACGCTTCGTCCGCATCACCCTGTTCGCCCAGCTTGCCGCCAGCCTACTGCAACTGGTTTATCACCATTACGAAGTGGAACTCATCGCGTGTGTTGCCGCCGCCATCGCCGCCAGCGGCCTGCTGGTGCTGTCGATTTACTACATGATGCAGGGCTTTACCGGCACGAAAAAGCTGGTCGGGCTGGTGTTCGGGCTGGGTCTGATGCAGGTCGGCACGCCGCTGGCGCAGAGCCTCGTGCCGCTGCTGTATGGCGACGGCGACCTCAACGGCGTGTTCGCCTTTCAGGCTACCCTCGCGCTCGCCTGCACCGCCTGCCTGTTCGCCCTGCCGCTGCCGCCCGGCATCACCGTGCGCAAATCGTTCACGCTGACCGACGCGCTCAGCTTTACCCTGTTCGCTTCCGGCATCGCGCTGTTGTGCGCCTTTCTCGTGCAGGGGCGCACGGTGTGGTGGACGACGCAGTGGCTCGGCTGGCTGCTCGCGGGCGGAGTGGGGCTGACGGGGCTGGCGTTGTACATCGAATCGACGCGGCACAAGCCGATGCTGGACTGGCACTGGATGACCGTGCCGCAAATCCTCATCTTCGCCGTGATGGGCGCGATGGCGCGGCTCTTGACCTCGGAGCAGACCGTCGGCGCGGCGGGGCTGATGGGCGCGGTGGGCGTGGGCAGCGCGCAGATGAGCACGTTTTACCTGATTGTTGCGGGCGGAATGCTGGCGGGTGTGGTCGGCAGCCTGATTTTGCTGGATATCAACGACATCCGCCGCCCCGTGATGGTTGCGCTCGCCTGTTTCGCCCTCGGTGCGTGGCTGGAAATCGGCGTGGGCATGCAGACCCGCCCCGCGCAACTTTATTTCAGCCAGTTTATCGTTGCCTTTGCCTCGCTGCTGTTTATGGGGCCGATGATGCTTGAAGGCGCACTGCGCGCGCTGGCGAAAAGCCCCGACCACATGATGAGCTTCTCCGCCGTGTTCGGCCTGTCGCAAACCCTCGGCGGGCTGGCGGGTGCGGCGGCATTCAGCGCGTTTTTAACTTACCGCACCCGCGACCACCTCGCTGCCATCGCGCAAAACCTGACCCTCTCCAACCCCGCGCTCGCCGCCGACATCCAGCGCAACGCCGCCGCCCTCTCCGCCACCCTCTCCGACCCGGTGCTGCTGCAAGGCCGCGCCGTCTCGCAAATCACCGCGCAGGCGGGCAAAGAAGCGTCGGTGGCGGCATACAGCGACCTGTTCGCGCTGCTGGCGGCGATGGCGGCGGTATCGACCCTCGTCGCCGTCGCCCTGTGGCTGTACCGCCGTTATTACAAGATTGATATTCTGGCGGCGGAGAAGGCAAAAGTGTTTGCGGCGTTGGGGAAATAGTGTTTCAGACGGCATTAAAGGCAGCCTGAAAACCACCGCACCAACCCATTAACCGAATCAACCCCCAAATCAACGGAAAGCAAAAAATGTCCCAACCCGACACCCCCGAACAACCCGACACCGAATCCCAAAAAACCGCCGTGCCGCAGCCCGAGATGCAGCCTGAAACGTCGTCTGAAACCCCGTCCGAGCCGCAAGAGCCCGCCCAATGGCAGCCTGAAAAACACCGTTTCGGCAGCATCGGCATACTCGCCGCCAGCGCAATCGGCGTGGTGCTTGCCCTGTATGCCTTCCGCCTGCCGCCCTTCGGCATGGGCGAGGTTTACACCAACAACGCCTATGTGCGCGGCAGCGTAACCGCCGTCAGCCCGCGCGTGGGCGGCTATGTGCAGAAAGTGCTGGTGCGCGATTTTGACAACGTAAAAGCAGGGCAGCCGCTGGTGGAAATCGACCCCGCGCCCTACCGCGCCAAAGTCGCCCAAGCCGAAGCTGGGCTGGCGGGGCAGCAGGCGGCGTTGAACAAAACCGCGCAGGACAAAGCCTCCGCCCTCGCCGTCTCCAAAGCCAACCAAGCCGCGATTGACAACGCCCGCGCCCAGCTTGACCGCGCCCGCCGCGAATGGCAGCGCATACAGGCGGTGAGTGCCGATGCCGTGTCGCAAAGCAGCCGCGATGCCGCGCAAACCGCCGTTAAACAAGCCGAAGCGGGCCTGAAACAGGCGCAGGAGCAATACGCCGTGGCGCAGCAGAACATCATCAACACGGGCGTAGGGCGCGAGGGCGCACAGGCGGGCATCGCCAACGCGCAAGCCCTGCTGGACTTGGCAAAACAGGATTTGGGGCATACTGTGATTTACGCGCCCGCCAGCGGCAAACTCGGCGAAGTCAGCGTAAAACAAGGGCAGCTTGTGAGCGCGGGCACGCAGCTGATGTCCGTCGTGCCGCCCGAACGCTGGATCATCGCCAACATCAAAGAAACCGATATGGCCAACGTGAAAATCGGGCAGAGTGCCAGCGTGAGTATCGACGCACTCGGCGGCAAGGCGTTCAGCGGCAAAGTCGCCGAAATCTCGCCCGCCACCGCTTCCGAATTCAGCCTGATTAAAGCCGACAGCGGCACGGGCAACTTCGTCAAAATCGCCCAACGCATCGCCGTAAAAATCGTATTTGACGCAGGGCAACAGGATTTGGAACGCCTCGCGCCGGGGATGTCGGCGGAAGTGAACATTGCTACGAAGTAAGGTAAAAGGTCGTCTGAAAAGTTTTCAGACGGCCTTTCAGACTGCTTTTTTTATTGAAGTAAAGCAAATCGGGCATTATCCGTGCATCAATTGCCCAACCCACTCAACAAAAAGCAGCCTCAAACTCCATTCCCCCATTTTCAGGCTGCCTTGTAAAATTCTATAATTACGTTTTTATGCCAAACCATTTATCTGCGAAAGTCCTACACCCAATTTGACGTTGCCGTCATCGGCGCAGGCCCGTCAGGCTCGGTTGCCTCCGCCCTGCTTAACAAACAGGGCTTCAAAGCATGCGCGCTGGAAAAAACAGCATTTTCCGCGCTTTGTGATTGGCGAGAGCCTGCTGCCGCACTGCATGGAAATGCTGGAAGAAGCCGGTTTTGCCGATGCCGTGCGCGCCGAGAAAGGCTTTCAGTTTAAAAACGGCGCAGCGTTCGCATGGCGCATTTCACGCGCATCACCGACAACATCGCCGCCGAAGCCGATTTTGACCGCAACAAAATCCTGATTACCACCCACCCGCAGCACCGCGACGTATGGTTTTGGACAATCCCTTTCGGCGACAACACCTGCTCGCTCGGCGTGGTCGGCACACCCGACAAACTGGCGGGCGATTCCGAAGCCGTGTTGAAACAAATAGTGGCAGAATGCCCCAATCTGGTTGATTTTTTTAAACATTCCGAATGGGAAAACGGCTTCCCCTACCGCAGCATCCAAGGCTATTCCGCCAATGTTAAAGCCCTGCACGGCAAACATTTCGCGCTGTTAGGCAACGCCGCCGAGTTTATTGACCCCGTGTTCTCATCGGGCGTAACCATCGCGCTGCATTCCGCCAAACTCGCCGCTGACCTGCTTGCCCGCCAGCTCAAAGGCGAAGCGGCAGACTGGCAGCGCGAGTTCGCCGAGCCGCTGATGGTGGGCGTAAACGCTTTTCGCACCTATGTGGACGGCTGGTACGACAACCGTTTCCAAAACGTGGTGTACGCACCCAACCGCGCGCCCGAAATCAGCCGCATGATTTCCGCCATTCTCGCGGGCTATGCGTGGGATACGGCAAACCCGTTTGTAGAAAAATCGGAACAGCGGCTGAACACGCTGGCGGAACTGGTGGGGGATTTGGCGTTTGAATAGGTGTTGATGTCGTCTGAAAACAGTTGCAGGTCGGGCATTGATGCCCGACAAACACCGACCTGTTTATCTTAAAATGAGACCTTTGCAAAATTCCCCAAAATCCCCTAAATTCCCACCAAGACATTTAGGGGATTTTGGGGAATTTTGCAAAGGTCTCAAAAGGAGAAGAAATATTACAAACAGCTGTTCCGTTAATTGAGCAAATTGATGAGTTATTTTTCGGAAAGTTGGATAACAACGAAGAACAATTTAAGCATTTTCTTGTTAGATTAAACAAAGAATAAGAATATTATTTATGGAGTTGTCAATTTTGATAGCTCCATACTACATTTGAAACTCAAAAATAGAGCATAGCTATAGAACAGAAATTTATTCAAGAGAATTATTTACACCAAAATATAGAAGTCCTCTGTTTTATTTTCAAAAAGTAAAACAGAGAACATAAATGGTTGGCTCTTGAAAGCAATGTGTAAAAATTTTACGTTAATATTGTAAAATATAATGATATAATTACTCTGTTATCGGGGTTATTTTTACGTATTTTTAAGAAAGTCATCAATATTTGATTGCAACAAGTTGAAATAATTAGAGTTTTATTTTTTCATTCTTTCCTTATATAGAAACAACCGTTCTAAAACAGAAATTACATGAAAGGTCGTCTGAAAAATCGGTTTTACCGGTTTTCAGACGACCTTTTTGTTGTGTGTCGCAAGTTAGGTATAACTTAGTTTGCACATACCCGTTTAAAAATAAGGTAATCCCTTCCTTCTAAACCGCATGGTTGCAAACTGTTTGACAAAATTATCCCAAAAATATAATATTTGTTATATATGATTTTTATTATATATTTTTATTTTTAGGTGAATCACTCTTAAACAAGGAGCAATCAAATGAAACGGAACTTAGGTACTTTGGATCGCACTCTCCGCATTGTCATTGGAGTAGCCTTAATCGCCGCCGCTGCAACCGGTCAAATCGGCTGGTGGGGTTGGTTGGGCATCATCCCGCTGGCTACCGCCTTGATAGGAAACTGCGCGTTGTACAGCTTATTGGGCATCAATACCTGCCACATCAGCAAAAAATAAAGAAAGCAAAACATGAGTAAAGAAGGAAAACTTCCACGAATTACTCCTGCGGAAGCTGCAGCGAAAATCCGTGAAGGTGCGATAGCGGCAGACATTCGCAGCCAAGCAGAATATCAGGGTGGGCATATCGGCGGCGCATTGTCCCTGCCACCGGAGCGACATCGCGACAAACTGCGCGACAACGCCGCGCCCTGTCTGATTTTTTATTGCTTGGGCGGCAAACGCACGGCGCAGGCAGAAGCAGCATTGGCGGAACTCGGTCGGGGACGCGAGTGCTACATTCTTGAAGGCGGTTTGCAGGCATGGAAAGCCGCAGGTCTCCCCATAATCGCCAAACACGCCGCGCCGGACATCATGCGGCAGGTGCAAACCATCGCGGGCGGGTTGGTTCTGTTCGGCGTGTTGGCAGGTTCGCTGGTATCGCCTTGGTTTTATCTGATAGATGCGCTAGTCGGAGCAGGCCTGCTGACAGCCGGTTTAACCGGATTCTGCGGCATGGCACGACTGCTGGCTAAAATGCCATGGAACCGTTAAACAGAGGTCGTCTGAAAGTTGCCGCTGCGGCAGTTATGGCTGATAATGCGATCTTCACATTTGCCGAAAAGGGCAAACAATGACCACTGCCGATAATCAACCGCCCTACGAAGAAGCCACCGCGTTTCTTAAACTTCTGGCGAACCCCCATCGCCTCGCCGTACTGTGTAAGCTGCACGAAAGACCGTACAATGTAACCGAACTGGCTGAGTCATCCGGCCTGCCTCAAGCGGCGATGTCCAGCCAATTGGCACTACTGCGTGAGGCCGGATTGGTGTCTTTTGAAGTGAACCATCGAGAACGGCAATATTACATTGCCGATTCACGAGTCAACGAGATGATACAGTTGTTGTATTCCTTTTTCTGTGCAGGAAAAGATTGAAATGTGGTTGTACTGCCTTAGACAAACTAATCGGAAAAATTAAGCTAAAAGGTCGTCTGAAAATTTTTCAGACGACCTTTTTGTTGTGTTTAGTAATTTAAAAACAGCTAATAGTATTTCAAAAAACAATAGAGATACTGGCATATAAACCTATTTACTCCTGCCAAATAATCTCGTGTTTAGAACCATAAGTAATCTTCTTGATATTGTGTTCCAGAGCTATTTCTTTATCTAGCTTTCCTGAATATTCTGAACCCGCCAATTCTTGAAATAAAGTAATGTTCAACTCATCATTGTGGAAAGTTGTTTTTATATCTGAGATGCCCATTGCGCTATCGCCTAATAAGCCCGTCAAATGAACTTGTCTAGACTCCTCAGCTGTAGAAATCAGTAGCGTTGTTTACAGTATTTCCAGGAGAATACTGAAACATGAACATGCACAAAAACACCCGTCTCACCCCGCACCACCGCCAAGCCATTTGGCTGGCCTACACGCAGGGGAAGGAAAGCGTCACCTCCCTGGCACGCCGCTACCAAGTCAGCCGCCTCACCATTTACCGCGCCCTTAAAGCCGCAAGGGCCAAGCTGCTCAAACCGCAAACCAGTACCAACAACCGTTTCAAACAGGCAAAGTACGGAATGAAACGCCCGGCCAAGGTAGAACGCAGCATTCAGGAAAAACTCAAAAAGCAGGCCAAACGCTACAATAAATCCTACCCCGGAGAGCTGGTGCATCTCGACACCAAACGGCTGCCGCTGCTCAAAGGGCAGAAAGCTACCGATAAGCGGGATTACCTGTTTGTCGCCATCGACGATTTCTCAAGGGAGCTATACGCCGCCATTTTGCCGGACAAAACCGCAGACAGCGCCGCCAAGTTTCTGACCGAACACCTGATTGATCCCTGCCCATACCTGATTGAGTGCGTTTACTCCGACAACGGTACGGAATACAAAGGCTCGGCCAACCATGCTTTCGGTGTAGCCTGTTACGAGAACGGGATTGGTCAAAAGTTTACTCGGGTTGCCCGTCCGCAGACCAACGGTAAGGCGGAGCGGGTTATCCGTACCCTGATGGAGATGTGGCATGAGAAACAGTCGTTTGAGAGTCTGGAACATCGGCAAAAGGAGTTGTGCCGCTTTGTTAATTTTTATAACACTGTGAAGCCACACCGCAGTTTGAACGGCGATACGCCGTTTGAGGTCTTGCAGGCTTATTTTTCTCAACCTGTTGTGTAAACAACGCGACAATTTTCTACACCTCAGCTTCATTGACAGTAATTTTGAAATTCCCAATATCGTCCAACTTAATTTCATCATTGGCGAAAAAGCAGCCGGACAATATCAAGCCGGTAATCCCCAGTATGGTTGCCTTAATTTTCATCATCATTTCCTGATCAATTTATTAGCCGTAGGGTGGATTATTGAATCTGACAGTTTTGGTATTTTCAGACGCTCTTTTTTATACTGCTTCTGTATTTGCACATGAATCCTTTACGCAACCTAGCTGCGGGGTTCATACAGGCTACGGCTTGCTATGACCTATATCTAATTAATATAAGTTACGCATTTCTTAATGCAGTCTGTATAATATAAAATGCGATCTAAAAGTTTTATTATACTGTGTTTGGGTATTACATTTAGATATTCGCACATTCAACATCCAAAAATATAAATTTTGTTTTTTATTAAGGACACATGAGATGCCTCTTATTCTTTATTTACTCTGTTTATTATTTTCAGCGTGGTTAACTTATATTTGTGTGAAAAAATATTGTAAAAGCAGACTGACTAAATTTTTGGGTATACCTGTTTTATTCTGTCTTTTTCTTGGGATTAATCCTGTTTACCATCTCGCAGACAAAGCTCTATTTTCGACCCGTACAGCAGAGGAGTTGATGATGGAAGATCCAGGAAACCGAATGATATTCTTAATATTCAAAGACAAGTTTCCGCAAGATTATGCCCAAATCGTGGCGAAAGCCGAAGATTTTATGAAATCAAAAAATCATGAACAAGATATGCGTTTTTTTCTCTCAGAAACAATAGACATCATGTTAAGAAAATTGCCTTATGCAGATGATGACAACTTAATTGCTATGTTTCAGGAAGATATGCAGTTGCGTACCAAACTCCTGAACGAAAACGACACGGTAAACTGCTTTTATTTGGAGTATCCTCATTTAGCTCCTGATATTTCGCTTTTTTCAAAGCAAATGAAGCCCTATTTCGCCTCTATAAAACAAGCTAGAGTACGAGCTTTGCAATCTGCCGATATTCATCGAAAAATGCCGGACGAAACTGAAATAGCGCAAACACAAGATAAAGTAAATCAGATTTTATGGAAGAAATATAGTGAACAGGAGTTGGCGGTAATCAATAACGACAATGAGGATGAAATAAAGCAATATACGGCTGATGAACAGGCTTTGATGTGCCGTTTTACAATCGATACATTGCAGGCGATATTGGAACAGCCTAAGCATGAGGCTGCCGAACTGCTTCGTTTTAATTTGAGTCATTGAGGAACGATCTGTTGGATATTTTTCCCAATAAATCTCTTAGGCTTAAAACGGATTACATTGATAGGTACATTAAAGCAGCCGTAGATTCGGTACTCGAATCTGACATTTTTGGTATTTTCAGACGACCTTTTTATACTGCTTCTGTATTTACACTTAAAGCAGATGTAGATTGGATCGTGACCCAACATTCAGGTTTTTGTTGGGTTTGCCAACCCAACCTACGCTTGCTGAATTTATTACGGGTAAGACAAGGTTGTCCAAAATCAGTCCTGCTTCAAATAAATACTTTGCCCAAAAGCTTGTAGGTCTATGACTTTTCCAGATGAAATATATTTCTTAAGAGGTGAGGCAAGGTTTTTTACCTCCTCTTCATTTAAAGGGTTTTTAACTTTTACAACTTTCAGACCGGATAAGTAAACGCGAGTTAACCAGCTTTCAGTTATTGGTAAATGCTCAAAGAATCTCGATTCAATTAATAAATCTTTATAGTTTGGTTGTTTTTCTTGTTCTCTATAACCTAGTGAGTTAAACAAAATAAGAAATTGAATGTCTGGTGGTGTTAATCCTCGAATTAGACCGTAATATTCTTTTTTGTCATCATCACTTATTTTGTTACTTGTTGAAATTAGTTTCAAAATTCTAAATAATATAATTAAGTACGGTTTCAATTCATGATGTAAATCAATTTTTTTCACAACTTCTTCTTTGAAATTTATTTCGAACTGAGCTTCGTTTCTTAACTTGTACTCATCTTTTAGGAAGATATTTTCAAATAAATCAATAATATGTTTATTTAAAGTTACTAGGTCATAATATTTATTTGAAATTTGTGAGTTATTATTTTCAGGTCTTATTATTTCCTTTAGTAGTTTGTTATTTTCTTCTAATAGAACCTTAAATAGACTATAAAATTCATTATTTTTTTGATTTTTATAAGTTAAATAGCTGAACCATATCAAACCAAAAGCAGAAGCGATTGTACCTCCTGCAATAAGCCAATTTGTAAAATCATTTTTTTCAATTTTCCAGTCGTAGGCCACAAAAATAGCATAAAATGCACCAATACAAGCTAATATAGTTAAGAAAATATAAAAAATAAGAGTACAATATTTATTAATTTTTTCATCAGTATTTTTTAAAGGTTTCATGGATTGTTTTCCCAGAAAAAAATGAAAATTAGGATTTAGTTTCAGCAGCCGTAGCCGACATTTGGGGCTACAGGTCGTCTGAAAATTTTTCAGACGGCCTTTTGTTAATCAGCCTCTAATTTGCTACCACTCTTTCTTTCAAAGTCTTCAAGACACTTTTCACCGTCTTAATTCTCATCTCCACATCTTCCATCTGAGCCGTAAACCTCAACTTATCCGCCCCTGCCAGCCGATAGTTTCTATCGCTCTGAATCAGCAGGATGATTTCTGTCGGGTCGATTTGGTGATTTTTGCCGAAGGTAACGGTGACGGCTTCGCTGGTCGCGTCGATAGCGTCTATGCCCAATTCTTTTGCGGCGAGCCGCAGGTGGTGGCTTTCGATGAGGGTTTTAACGGGTTGTTCGGGCAGGCCGAAGCGGTCGACGAGTTCTTCGTGTATCGCGTTGATTTGCTGCACGGTTTCGCAGACGGCGAGGCGTTTGTAGAGGACGAGCCGTTCGTGGATGTCGGGGCAATAGCTTTCGGGCAGCAGGGCGGGGCTGTGCAGTTTGATTTCGGTGGTGATGCCCAGCGGTGCGTCGAGGTCGGGCTGGCGGCCTTTTTTGAGGTCGCGCACGGCTTGTTTGAGCATTTCGGTGTAGAGTGTGAAGCCGACCTGTATCATTTCGCCGGATTGTCCTTCGCCGAGGATTTCGCCTGCGCCGCGGATTTCCAAATCCTGCATGGCGAGGGTGAAACCTGCGCCGAGTTCGTCTGCCGCCGCGATGGCGTCAAGGCGTTTTTCTGCATCTTTGGTGATGTATTCGGGTGTGAGCAGGTAGGCGTAGGCTTGGTGGTGGCTGCGGCCGACGCGCCCGCGAAGCTGGTGCAGTTGCGCAAGCCCGAATTTGTCGGCGCGGTTGATGATGATGGTGTTGGCGTTGGGAATGTCGATACCGGTTTCGATGATGGTGGAACAGAGCAACACGTTGAATCTTTGCTGCAAAAAGTCGCGCATAACTTGTTCCAGTTCGCGCTCGCGCAGTTGTCCGTGCGCCACGCCGATGCGGGCTTCGGGCAGCAGGGTTTCGAGCCGCTCGCGCATGTTTTCGATGGTATCCACCTCATTGTGCAGGAAAAATACCTGCCCGCCACGTTTGAGTTCGCGCAACACGGCTTCGCGCACGCTGCCTTCGCTGAACGGTTTGACAAAGGTTTTGACGGCGAGGCGGCGGCTGGGCGCGGTGGTAATCAGCGAGAAGTCGCGCAGGCCTTCGAGCGCCATGCTGAGGGTGCGCGGAATCGGCGTGGCGGTCATGGTGAGGATATCGACATTGGCGCGCAGGAGTTTGAGCTGCTCTTTCTGGCGCACGCCGAAACGGTGTTCTTCATCGATAATCACTAAACCTAAGTTTTTGAATTTGATGTCGTCCTGCACCAATTTGTGCGTGCCGATAACGATATCGACCGTGCCGTCCGCCATGCCTTCGAGCGCGGCTTTGGTGGCTTTGCTGTTGTTGAAACGCGAAAGGCTGGCAACTTTCACGGGGAAATCGGCGAAGCGGTCGGCGAAATTTTGCGCGTGCTGCTCGACCAGAAGTGTAGTCGGAGCGAGTACGGCGACCTGTTTGCCGCCCATCACAGCCACAAACGCGGCGCGTAGGGCGACTTCGGTTTTGCCGAAACCGACATCGCCACAAACAAGGCGGTCCATCGGCTTCGCCTGCGTCAAATCTTTAATCACGGCGGCGATGGCGGCGGCTTGGTCTTCGGTTTCCTCGTAGCCGAAGCCGTCGGCAAACGCCTGATAGTCCAACTCGTTGATTTCAAACTTGTGTCCCGATTGGGCGGCGCGTTGGGCGTAGAGATTGAGCAACTCGGCGGCGGTGTCGCGCGCTTTTTCGGCGGCTTTGCGCTTCGCCTTGTTCCACGCGCCGCTGCCGAGCTTGTGCAGAGCGACGTTTTCATGCGCCTGACCGGAGTAGCGGCTGATTAAATGCAGTTGCGAAACAGGCACATAAAGCTGCGCTTCGCCCGCGTATTCGAGCAACATCATTTCGTTGGTTTCGCCGCCCAAGTCCATCGTTACCAAGCCCATATACCGCCCGATGCCGTGTTCTTCGTGCACAACGGGGTCGCCGATGTTGATTTCGGCAAGGTCGCGCAACAGGCCGTCTGAAACGGCGGCGTGTTTTTTGCGGTGGTTGTGGACGCGCGAACGGGCAACGTATTGGTAGAGCTCGGATTCGGTGATGACGGCGATGGCGCTTTGAGCGGCAACTGCTTTACCCTCTCCCCAACCCTCCCCCACGGGGGTGGGAGCAGGTTGCTGTCGGATTTGCTCGTGCAGACTATTTTCGACGGGGTGCAGGCTGCTTTCAGTTTTCAGGTCGTCTGAAATGGCGGCGGCACTTTGTTCCCTCTCCTGTGGGATAGGGTTAGGGAGAGGGCTTGTTGCAGCTACGGAAAATTTGGTTTTGTCGGTAACCGTTTTGCCTTCTTCCCAACCTTCTCCCTCGGAGGCGGGAATAGGTTGCTGTTGGCTCGGAGAGTGCAGCCCGCCCAGTTTAAACCCGTATGCCAACGGCGCAACCGTAATCATCAGCGGCTCGTGCGCCGATAAAAAGCCCTGCCAGTCGGACACAGGTTTGGCCTTCAAACCATTTTGCTGCAAGAAGCCGAGCATGGTTTCTCGCCGTCCCAGACTTTCGGCGCACAGCAAAATCTGCCCGTCAAAGGTCGTCTGAAAATCCTTCAATGCCTGCAACGGCTCGTCGGATTGGCGGTTGACGGCAAGGTCGGGCAGGGTGTGTTCCTTGCCGGAAACATCGGGCAGCACCTGTCCGTAGTTTTTCAGGCGGCCTGCGAACACATCGGCAGAGAGATACAAATGCTGTGGAAGCAAAGGCGGATAGGTTTCGTCGCCCTGCGCCATGACATAACGTGATTTGACGTCGCTCCAAAAGCGGTTTGCCTCGGCGTGAACGTCGCCCAAAGAGACAAACAGCGCATCTTCGCCGATATAGTCAAACAGCGTTTCCAGCTCGTTTTCAAAAAACAGCGGCAGATAATATTCCACGCCCGCGCCGAAATGGCCGTTGCTGACGGCTTTGTACACAGCGGCATCGTTCGGATTGCCATCGACTTCCTCGCGGAAGCGGCTGCGGAAAATCTTTTGCGCCTCGCTGTCGGTGGGAAATTCGTGCGCCGGCAGCAGTCGGATTTCGGAAACGGGGGAGATGGTGCGCTGCGTGTCGGTGTCAAAGGTTTTGATGCTGTCGATTTCATCGTCGAACAAATCGATGCGGTAAGGCATTTCGCTGCCCATCGGAAACAAATCGACAATCCCGCCGCGCACGGCAAACTCGCCTGCCGCGACAACATGGGAAACATGGTTGTAGCCCGCATCCACCAAATCGGTTTTCAGACGGCCTATATCCAAAGTCTGCCCCGTTTTCAGCCAGAACGTGCGCCCCGCCAGAAACGGCACGGGCGGCAGCTTCTGCATCGCCGTGGCAACCGGCACGAACAACACGTTCGCCGCGCCGCTCTTAATCTGCCACAACGCCGACAAGCGCTCCGACACCAAATCCTGATGCGGCGAAAAACGCTCGTAAGGCAGCGTTTCCCAGTCTGGCAGGAACACCGCCGTATCGTGCGGACGGAAAAACCGCCATGCCGTCTGAAGGCGCAACGCCTGTTCCGCATCTTGGGTCAGCACGACTTTGAGCCGCTTATGCGGCAGATAACGCGCCAAAGCCAGCGGCAGCGAGCCTTGCGAAAGATTGAGCCAACGGGATTTTTCACGGGGTTTGGGGATAGGGTAGTTCATGGCGTAGGGACAATGGCTTGCGGCAGCCGGAAAATTTTTCGGGCCGCCGTGGTGGTTTGTAAAAGCGGGATTTTAGCAGATTAAAAGCGGGTGTAAGGAGCGGGATGGTTTGGGTGGTTTTCAGACGACGGCGGATTCGCATTTGAAGTGCAACTTTCCATAACAGAAAAAGGCCAGTATGCGGTAGCATACGGCCTTTCCTGCAAGAAAGATTGCCATGGGCTACACACAACTGACCCAAGACGAACGATACCATATCCAATACCTGTCCCGCCACTGCACCATCGCCGAAATCGCCAAACAGCTCAACCGCCACAAAAGCACCATCAGCCGAGAAATCAAGCGGTACTGCATCCAAGGGCAGCAATACAGCGCCGATAAAGCCCAACGGCAAAGCCGGCTGACCAAACAGCACCGGCGAAAACCCTATAAACTCGATTCGCAGCTGATTCAACACATCGACACCCTTATCCGCCGCAAACTCAGTCCCGAACAAGTATGTGCCTACCTGCATAAACACCACGGGATCACACTCCATCACAGCACCGTTTACCGCTACCTCCGCCAAGACAAAAGCAACGGCGGCACTTTGTGGCAACATCTCAGAATATGCAGCAAACCCTACCGCAAACGCTACGGCAGCACATGGACCAGAGGCAAAGTGCCCGACCGCGTCGGCATAGAAAACCGACCTGCTATCGTCGACCAGAAAACCCGCATCGGCGATTGGGAGGCCGACACCATCGTCGGCAAAAATCAGAAAAGCGCGTTATTGACCTTGGTCGAACGCACTACCCGCTACACCATCATCTGCAAATTAAAGAACTTAAAAGCCGAAGACACTGCCCGGGCGGCCATTAGGGTATTAAAGGCATATAAAGCCAGAGTCCACACCATCACCATGGATAACGGCAAAGAGTTCTACCAACACACCAAAATAGCCAAAGCCTTGAAGGCGAAAACCTATTTTTGCCGCCCTTACCATTCTTGGGAGAAAGGGCTGAATGAGAACACCAACGGACTCATCCGGCAATATTTCCCCAAACAGACAGATTTCCGAAACATCAGCGATCGGGAGATACGCAGGGTTCAAGATGAGTTGAACCACCGGCCAAGAAAAACACTTGGCTACGAAACGCCAAGTGTTTTATTCTTAAATCTGTTCCAACCACTGGTACCCTAGTGTTGCACTTGAAATCCGAATCCAAGGACCTTTTTGATTTTCTCAACCCTGTTTGCGCCTCGTCTGAAAAAACGCCTGTAAAATGGCTTTGCATTCGTCTTCCAAGATGCCGCCTTTGATTGCCGTGTGTTTGTTCAGCAGCGGATTGGCAAACAGATTGACTACGCTGCCCGCGGCGCCGGTTTTGGGTTCTGCCGCGCCGTAGATGACGTGGCGGACGCGGGCTTGGATGATGGCGGAGGCGCACATGGCGCAGGGTTCGAGCGTGATATAGAGGTCGCAGCCGTCGAGGCGGTAGTTTTGGAGGGCGGCACCTGCGGCGGCAAGGGCGCGGATTTCGGCGTGGCGGCTGATATCGTGGTCGCTGACGCAGGTGTTGTGGGCGGCGGCGATGATTTGGTTGTTGAAGACGATGACCGCGCCGACGGGGATTTCGCCGATGCGGGCGGATTGTTCTGCCTGCGACAAGGCGGCGCGCATGAAGGTTTCCATTTCAGACGACGTGGGAAAAACGGCGACGGGCGGATGGTTTTTGACGGCTTGCTCCAAAGCGTTTTTGTGTGTTTGCGGCAGGTCTTGCGGCTTGATACCGAGCAACAGGGCTTCGAGTTGCCAAAGCGTGCTGCGGGTAACGGTCAGTCCGGCGGCCTTGAGCAACAGGAAGGCTTGGACAGAACCCGTGTCGCGCAGCTCTTCTATACTGCGGATGCCAAGCGATTGCAGGGCGGCTAAGGTTTGCGGGGCGACGGGCGGTGTGGTCAACAGGGTCAGCATGGCGTTTTAGATTTGGAAATGGCGGCGGACGAGTGCCAAGGTCGTCTGAACGTGGTTGCCGTCGGTATAGGGGTCGATGCTGTGCGCCAATGGGATTTTGCGCAGCCAAGTGAGTTGGCGTTTGGCAAGCTGGCGGGTGGCGGCAATGCCTTTTTCGACAAAGGTGTCGTAATCGGTCAAGCCTTCGAGGTAATCCCATGCCTGCCGGTAGCCGACGCAGCGCATAGAAGGCATATCGGCGGTCAGTTCGGGATATTTTTGGCGCAGGGCGCGCATTTCGTCGATGAAGCCTTGTTCCAACATTTGTGTAAAACGGCGGGCGATGTTTTCGTGCAGCAAGGCGCGGTTTTCGGGAATCAGGGCGGTGGTGCAGAGGTCGAGCGGCGGGGTGTAGTCGGCTTTTTCGGCAAAATGCACACTCAAGGGCTTGCCGGTCAGGCGGTACACTTCCAAAGCGCGTTCGATACGTTGGCTGTCGTTCGGTTTCAGACGACCTGCGGTTTCAGGGTCTATGGTTTGCAGGCTTTGATACAGATGCGCCAAGCCGTATCGTTGTTTTTCTTCCTGCAACCGGGCGCGCACGGCGGGATCGGCTTCTGGCAGGTCGTTCAAGCCTTCGGTCAGTGCGTGGAAATACATCATCGTTCCGCCAACAATCAAAGGCAGCCTGCCGCGCGCACGGATTTCCTCCGCCAGCCGCACGCAGTCACCGACAAACTCCGCCGCGCTGTAAGACTTGGTCGGCGGGATGATGTCGATAAGGTGGTGCGGCACGGCATCAAGCTCGGCGGCGGTCGGCTTTGCCGTGCCGATGTCCATATCGCGGTACACCAGCGCGGAATCGAGGCTGATGATTTCGACCGGCATGGCTTCGGCGATTTTCAAGGCAAGGGCGGTTTTCCCGCCGGCAGTCGGGCCGAGGATGGCAAAGGCTTTTGGGGTGTTCATATCAAAAGGGGCGTGGGGAAACGGACGGATTATAGCAAAAGGTCGTCTGAAAACGGTTCGGCGTTGGATTGCGGAACGATATTTTCAGACGACCTTCTTGTTTGGGCAAACGTTCTCCCGCTTTATAGTCAATTGAAAACAAAATAGTACAATACTCAACTTTGAAGGTCTAACCATGGCATACTCTGCAGACTTAAGAAATAAAGCTTTAAACTATTACGAACAATGCAAAAACATCAGCCAAACCGCAGCAACGTTTAACTTGTCAAGAAACACGCTTTACCTGTGGATTCGCCTTAAAAAACAAACAGGCAGCCTGAAACATCAAGTTACCGGTCTAAATGCCGTCAAATTGGATAGGCAAAAACCGGCTCAATATGTTGGGCAACACCAGGATGCCTATCTGCATGCAATCGCCAAACATTTTGATTGTACGCCAGCCGCCGTTTGCTATGCACTCAAACAGATGGGGATGACGCGCAAAAAAAGACCACCACTTACAAAGAACAAGACCCGGCCAAAGTAACGCATTATTTGACACAGCTGGCCGAATTTTCCGACTACCAACGTGTTTATTTGGATGAAACAGGATTTGACCGCTACCTGTTCCGCCCCTATGCCCGCAGCCTGAAAGGGCAAATAGTGAAAGCGCAGATAAGTGGAAAAAGATACCAACGCTTATCTCTGGTGTCCGCATAAGTTGGCAACCGGCTGATTGCTCCGATGGTTTATCAAAATACGATGACCGGAGTCTTTTTTGAAGCGTGGTTTCAGCAATGCCTACTGCCCGTATTGACTCAGAAATCGGTGATTATTTTAGATAATGCACGATTTCACCGTATGGGTGTCTTACGGGAAATGGCGGAAAAATTGGGCCATAAGGTATTGCCTCTTGCACCTTATTCACCTGAGCTCAACCCGATTGAGAAGGTGTGGGCGAATATTAAGCGGTATCTGCGAACCGTTTTGTCTGATTACGCCCGATTTGACGATGCGCTACTGTCCTATTTTGATTTTAATTGACTATAAACCGCGTCGGTCAGCGATGAGAACACTTCAAAATAAGTCGGAAAGGTTTTATGGGTGCATTTCGGGTCGTTGATGACGACGGGTACGCCCAACAGGGAAACCAGCGAGAAACACATCGCCATGCGGTGGTCGTCGTAAGTGTCGATGACGGCGTCGGGTGTCAGCGTTTCAGGCGGGGTGATGTGAATCGCTTCGGCTTCTTCGACGACTTTTGCACCGAGTTTGCGCAACTCGTTTGCCATCGCGTCGATGCGGTCGGTTTCCTTGACGCGCCATGAACCGATGTTGCGCAGCGTGCAGGTTTGTCCTGTGGCAAGCGCGACGATGGCAAGGGTCATGGCGGCATCGGGGATATGGTTTGCATCCAAATCAAAGGCTTGGACGGCGCGTTCCTTCGGGCGCGAGACTTCGACGAAGTTTTCACCCCACACCACATCCGCACCGATTTTTTCCAGCTCGCGGGCAAAGGCGACATCGCCCTGTATGCTGTTTGCGCCGATCCCGGTAACGCGGACGGGCGTGGCGGCAATCAAACCTGCTGCGAGGAAGTAGGACGCGCTGGAGGCATCGCCTTCGACGTGCAGATGTTCGGGCGCGTGGTAGTGCGCATCTGCGGGAATTTTGAAGATGCGGTAGTCTTCATTGGCAACCTGTACGCCGAATTGAGCCATCAGTTTCAAGGTGATGTCGATATAGGGCTTGGAAATCAACTCGCCGACCATACGGATTTCAAATGCCTGCCCGGTCAGCGGCAGTGCCATCAAAAGGGCGGTCAGAAACTGGCTGGACACATTGCCTTTAATCGGAATCACGCGCTCGCCGCGGTCTTGGCGCTCGCCGATATGAAGCGGCGGATAGTGTTCGTTGCCGAGATATTCGACATCGGCGCCGGCAATCCGCAGCGCATCGACCAAGTCGCCGATGGGGCGTTCGTGCATACGCGCAACGCCGTGCAGATGATAATCGCCGCCCAAAACGGCCAGCGCGGCGGTCAGCGGACGAAACGCCGTTCCCGCGTTGCCTAAAAACAAATCGGCAGTCCGATTGGGGAAACGTCCTCCTGTGCCGTGTACTTTCAGACGACCTTCGGCAAGATATTCGATTTCAACGCCGAGTTTATCAAGGGCTTCCAACATACGGTCGGTATCGTCGGATTTGAGCAGGGAATGGATTTCGCAAGTGTTGTCGGACAAGGCGGCGAGCAGCAGGGTGCGGTTGCTGATACTTTTGGAGCCGGGCAGGGCGACGATGGCGGGCTTGAGCGAGGCAGCGGGGAGGCGGATGGATTCGGTCATGATGGTCGTTTGGGAAGCGGAAACAGAAAACGGCATTATACGGCAGGGAGGGGTCGTCTGAAAAACCAAAACTGTCAACAATCCGCATAAAATGTTATACTTTTCCGCAATTTTGCGACGATGGCGCGGGCTTGTTTTTTCTGCCCGCCAAGTACGTCGCTCCAAGCTTTTTCAAAGACTTTTACACGTTCGCAAGGTCGCCTGAAAACGCCCGCACAACGGAACCGAAATGATCAGCAAACAAGAATACCAAGCCCAAGCCGCCCAAGGCTACAACCGCATCCCGCTCGTGCAAGAACTCCTTGCCGACTTGGATACGCCGCTTTCCCTCTATCTCAAACTCGCCAACCGCCCCTATACCTACCTGCTCGAATCCGTTGTCGGCGGCGAACGTTTCGGCCGCTATTCCTTTATCGGCCTGCCTTGCAGCCACTATCTCAAAGTCAGCGGCAAACACGTCGATGTTTATCAAAACGGCGAAATTGTCGAACAACACGACGGCAATCCGCTGCCCTTTATCGAA
Organism: Morococcus cerebrosus; assembly: GCF_022749515.1. Taxonomy (NCBI): domain Bacteria; kingdom Pseudomonadati; phylum Pseudomonadota; class Betaproteobacteria; order Neisseriales; family Neisseriaceae; genus Morococcus; species Morococcus cerebrosus. The sequence continues at coordinate 1,130,764 of NZ_CP094242.1, read as the reverse complement.
GCCTTCCACAACCGCTTCAAAACGCCCGAAATCCCAAGCTTGCCGCGCTTTACCGGCGGATTGGTCGGCTACTTCGGTTATGAAACCATCTACAATTTCGAACACTTCGCCCACCGCCTGAAAAACACCGCCAAAGCCGACCCGCTCGGTACGCCCGACATCTTGCTGATGCTGTCGCAAGAGTTGGCGGTTATCGACAATTTGAGCGGCAAAATCCACCTCATCGTTTATGCCGATCCCTCGCAGCCCGACGGTTACGAACGCGCCCGCGAACGCCTCGAAGACATTCGCACCCAGCTGCGCCAAAGCTGTGCCATCCCGCTTTCGCTCGGCAGCAAACACACCGAAGCCGCCAGCGAATTTGGCGAAGAGCCGTTCAAAGCCTGCGTCGATAAAATCAAAGACTACATCTTTGCAGGCGACTGTATGCAGGTTGTCCCCAGCCAGCGCATGAGCATGGAATTTACCGACAGCCCGCTCGCCCTCTACCGCGCCCTGCGCACGCTCAACCCTTCGCCTTATCTCTTTTACTACGATTTCGGCGATTTCCACATCGTCGGCTCCTCGCCCGAAATCCTCGTCCGCCGCGAACGCGACGACGTCATCGTCCGCCCCATCGCCGGCACGCGCCTGCGCGGCAAAACCCCCGCCGAAGACCTTGCCAACGAGCAGGATTTATTAAGCGACGCCAAAGAAATCGCCGAACACGTCATGCTTATCGATTTAGGGCGCAACGACGTCGGCCGCATCAGCAAAACAGGCGAAGTCAAAGTAACCGACAAAATGGTGATTGAAAAATACTCCCATGTGATGCACATCGTTTCCAACGTCGAAGGCCGTCTGAAAGAGGACGTTACCAATATGGACATCCTCGCCGCCACGTTCCCCGCCGGCACACTCTCCGGTGCGCCAAAAGTCCGTGCCATGGAAATTATCGAAGAAGTCGAACCGAGCAAACGCGGCATCTACGGCGGCGCCGTCGGCGTATGGGGTTTCAACAACGACATGGATTTGGCGATTGCCATCCGCACCGCCGTGGTGAAAAACAACACGCTATACGTCCAAAGCGGCGCAGGTATCGTCGCCGACTCCGACCCGACCTCCGAATGGCAGGAAACGCAGAATAAAGCCCGAGCAGTGGTCAGGGCGGCGCAGATGGTGCAGGAAGGGTTGGATAGATAGGTTCACTAAATTATTCTGAAAAAATTGAAATATGTTTAACTTCAAGTAAATACTTTGCAAAATGGCAACTATAAAATCAAACTCTTTATTTCACTTTACTCCCAAAGAGGAATATCTATTAGATATTTTGGAAAATGGATTTTGGCCTAGATATTGTTCTGAAGATATTGAATGGCTAATTCCAAAATATTTTAAAAATGAATTAGAGAAACAGGAAGAAGACAACTTTTGGGAAACTCGTACTAAAGAATTGATAAAATATAATATCAGTTCAATAGCTTACCCTATGTCTTGTTTTTGTGATATTCCACTATCCAAAATTACAGCACATACAGATTTTTATGGTGGCTTTGGTCTTGGAATGACGAAGGAGTGGGGAATAAAAAAGGGATTAAATCCTATTTTCTATCTGTCAGACAACAGTATTATTCCCAATCTAATTCGAAATTTTATCTTAAACAATATTCCGGTGAATGCGATAAATTTGTTAATCAGTAGGGAATTGAGTCCAAACATTGCACTTCGACTTATGAAATTCTTGAAACCATTGAAAGGAAAGATGAAAGTAAATGGGAAGGAGGTAACGAAAAATTTTGATGAAGAATGTGAGTGGAGGTATGCACCTGCTTCAGATGAAAACAATCTTTTCCCAAATTTTTTACTAAATTTTTTAGCCAATAATGAAGAATTACAGGATTCAAATATTGTTACGAAAAAAGTTGCCTCACTAAAATTTGAACCTTCAGATATAAAATACATTTTTGTACCAAAAGATTCTAATATTCCAACAATTATTAATAAAATTAATACAATATTTACGGATCATCCTGAACATGAAAGGCTTCTTTTACTTTCAAAAGTTATTTCCTTAGATACTATCAGAAAAGATTTTTAATATTTCTTGCTATGAACACTTCCCCCATCCTCCCTCCTGCTACTCTCGGCATTCTCGGCGGCGGCCAATTAGGCAGAATGTTTACCGTTGCCGCCAAAACCATGGGCTACAAAGTCACTGTTCTCGACCCCGATCCGAACGCGCCGGCGGCGGAATTTGCCGACCGCCATTTGTGCGCGCCGTTTGACGACCAAGCCGCTTTGGACGAGTTGGCAAAATGCGCGGCGGTTACCACTGAATTTGAAAACGTCAATGCCGACGCGATGCGCTTTCTGGCAAAACATACCAATGTTTCCCCCAGCGGCGACTGCGTTGCTATCGCGCAAAACCGTATTCAGGAAAAAGCGTGGATACGCAAAGCGGGGCTGCAAACCGCGCCGTATCAAGCGGTTTGCCGTTCAGACGACATCAGCGAAGAAAGCGCGCAATTCCTGCCCGGCATTCTGAAAACGGCTACTCTGGGCTATGACGGCAAAGGTCAAATCCGCGTCAAAACGGTGGACGAACTCAAAGCCGCGTTTGCCGAACACGGCGACGTGGATTGCGTTTTAGAAAAAATGGTGGATTTGCGCGGCGAGATTTCCGTTATCGTATGTCGTCTGAACAATGAAAACACGCAAACCTTCGACCCCGCCGAAAACATCCACGAAAACGGCATCTTGGCTTATTCCATCGTCCCTGCGCGGCTGAGTGCCGACGTCCAGCAACAGGCGCGGCAGATGGCGCAACGCTTGGCGGACGAATTGGATTATGTCGGCGTGTTGGCGGTGGAAATGTTCGTCGTCGGCGACACGCATGAATTGGTCGTCAACGAAATCGCCCCGCGCCCGCACAATTCCGGCCACCATACGCTGGATGCCTGCGCCGCAGACCAGTTCCAGCAGCAGGTACGCATCATGTGCAACCTGCCGCCCGCCGACACCAACTTGCTTTCTTCATGCTGCATGGCGAATATCTTGGGCAACGTTTGGCAGGAAGACGGCGGCGAACCGAATTGGCTGCCGTTGCAAAGCAATCCGAATGCACACCTGCACTTATACGGCAAAAAAGCCGCGCGGAAAGGCCGCAAAATGGGGCATTTCACTGTTTTGTCCGCCGATGCCGATACTGCTTTTGAAGCGGCAGTGAAACTGCATCAAAGTTTATAATTTGCTAATTTTTAGAATGTTCAGACGACCTCAGAATCAATCAAGGTCGTCTGAAAGCTAGATATAACGTACCGAATCATGAGCCTGTTGACCATACTCCGTCCCGCCACAGTACAAGATTGCCAAGCCATCCATAATGCCCATCTTCATGCCGCCCAATTTGCCTGCATTCGAAGCTACGACGAAAACGTGCTTCAGGCATGGGAGGCGCTATTGGACACTGAAAGCTACCGCCATACCATCGACGATCCGGATAAGGCTTTGTGGGTGGTGGAATACAAAGGGGCCATCCGTGGATTTTTTCAAGTCGATTTTAAGGAAGCGCAATTAGACGCGCTTTATGTGCATCCGATTTTCCACAATCAAGGTTTGGGTACGGCTTTGCTGAGGCGTGCCGAAGAGTTGGCGCACCATGCCGGATTGAGTTTTTTAAAACTTTATGCTTCGCTCAATTCTGTTCCTTTTTACCGCATCAACCGTTATGAGTCTTTGGGTTCTGCGGTGTTACAGTTGAATCGGGAAGTCAAAGTCGAATGCGAATTAATGCGGAAATATCTTTAGTTAGATAGAACCGTAAATTATTTTCCCATTTTCAGACGACCTTGTTTGTAAAAGAGGTCGTCTGAAAATCATTTAGCGTTTCAGGTATCCATTTATGAAAACAGATTTCCAATCTACTCTTCAGGCCTTAGGCAAACAGGCGAAAAAAGAAGCGGAAGAAAAGGCCGCAGAAGAAGCGGCAGCTAAAAAGCAAGAAGCCGAAAATGCGGATTTTGCAAGCATGGTCGGGACGGTAACCCCGTTGAAACAAACTTCGCAATATTATTCTGCTCCGCGCGATAAATCGCCGATAAAGCCGCGTCCGAAAGAAGTATCTTCATTAGATGAAGAAGATTATTTTTATATCGGCAGCGGCGGTTGGGATGAGCCGCCTGCTTCGTTCAGTAAGAACGGGCAAGGTAAAAACGACCTGCAACGCTTGCGTAACGGCCATTATCCCGTCGTTGCTGATGTTGATTTGCACGGCTATACGCAAGAAGAAGCACAACAGGTATTAAATGAGTTTATCGTGTTTGTCCAAAAGCGCGGCGTTTGTGCCGAAATTGTCCACGGTAGCGGACTGGGTTCGGCAGGCTATAAACCTGTTTTAAAAAATATGACGCGCCGTTGGCTGATGCAGCATCCGGATGTCCTTGCCTATATCGAACCTCGCGAGGGTAATGACGGCGCTGTCCGCATCCTTATCAAGCGCCGGCATTCGGAGGAGCAGTAAAAAGGTCGGCGGATTCGCATTTGAAGTGCAACTTTCCATAACAGAAAAAGGCCAGTATGCGGTAGCATACGGCCTGTCCTGCAAGAAAGATTGCCATGAGCTACACACAACTGACCCAAGACGAACGATACCATATCCAATACCTGTCCCGCCACTGCACCATCGCCGAAATCGCCAAACAGCTCAACCGCCACAAAAGCACCATCAGCCGAGAAATCAAGCGGCACTGCATCCAAGGACAGCAATACAGCGCCGAAAAAGCACAGAAGCAAAGCCGGCTGACCAAACAGCACCGGCGAAAACCCTATAAACTCGATTCGCAGCTGATTCAACACATCGACACCCTTATCCGCCGCAAACTCAGTCCCGAACAAGTATGTGCCTACCTGCATAAACACCACGGGATCACACTCCATCACAGCACCGTTTACCGCTACCTTCGCCAAGACAAAAGCAACAGCGGCACTTTGTGGCAACACCTCAGAATATGCAGCAAACCCTACCGCAAACGCTACGGCAGCACATGGACCAGAGGCAAAGTGCCCGACCGCGTCGGCATAGAAAACCGACCTGCTATCGTCGACCAGAAAACCCGCATCGGCGATTGGGAGGCCGACACCATCGTCGGCAAAAATCAGAAAAGCGCGTTATTGACCTTGGTCGAACGCACTACCCGCTACACCATCATCTGCAAATTAAAGAACTTAAAAGCCGAAGACACTGCCCGGGCGGCCATTAGGGTATTAAAGGCATATAAAGCCAGAGTCCACACCATCACCATGGATAACGGCAAAGAGTTCCACCAACACACCAAAATAGCCAAAGCATTGAAGGCGAAAACCTATTTTTGCCGCCCTTACCATTCTTGGGAGAAAGGGCTGAATGAGAACACCAATGGACTCATCCGGCAATATTTCCCCAAACAAACCGATTTCCGAAACATCAGCGATCGGGAGATACGCAGGGTTCAAGATGAGTTGAACCACCGGCCGAGAAAAACACTTGGCTACGAAACGCCAAGTGTTTTATTCTTGAATCTGTTCCAACCACTGGTACCCTGGTGTTGCACTTGAAATCCGAATCCAAGGTCGTCTGAAATATAGCAGCAAAGCTATTTCAAAAACGGTTAAAAGGTTATTTCGGTTTTTTTCATTTTATTTTCGTTTTTGTATTAAAAAAGAAAATTAAATGGGAAAAGTTTGATTGTTTTTGAATATATTAAATTGAAATTTGCTAGTTATACCGTTTGCTGATACGATTCGAAGCGAAGCAGATTCAAATAAATTCACCAGTGCGTCTTTTGTTTTTAATCCAGTTTTTAACTGATTGAAAAGATTTAGATTATCTAATTTTATTTGATTTGATTTTAGAAATTTTTCGTTTTTGTACATCAATTTTCGCAAACGAAAACATTAGGGGTATAACCCTCCGTCATTGAATAACACTCAACATAAGGATAGATACTATGTCCACCCAATTACACGATGTTGACCCGATTGAAACCCAAGAGTGGTTGGACGCGTTAAGCTCAGTTCTAGAATACGAAGGCAGCGAACGCGCACAATACTTGTTGGAGCATCTGGTTAAATACAGCCGCGACAAAGGCGTCCGTATGCCTCACGGCACAACCACCCCGTATTTGAATACCGTTTCGGTTGAAGACGAAAAAGGCATTCCGGGCGATCAAAACATCGAACACCGCATCCGTGCATTCGTGCGCTGGAACGCCGCCGCCATCGTATTGCGCGCCGGTAAAAAAGATTTGGAGCTGGGTGGTCATATCGCATCTTTCCAATCCGCAGCAACCATGTACGAAGTGGGTTTCAACCACTTCTGGAAGGCTAAAGGCGAAGGCGAAGAAGGTGATTTGGTATTCTTCCAAGGCCACGTTTCTCCAGGCATCTATGCCCGCGCTTTCGTTGAAGGCCGTCTGACTGAAGACCAACTGAACAATTTCCGTCAGGAAGTAGACGGACATGGTCTGCCTTCTTACCCGCATCCGCACTTGCTGCCTGATTTCTGGCAATTCCCAACCGTATCTATGGGCTTGGGTCCGATCATGGCGATTTACCAAGCCCGTTTCCTGAAATACTTGGAATCCCGCGGCCTGGCAAAAACCAAAGGCCGTAAAGTATGGTGTTTCTGCGGCGACGGCGAAATGGACGAACCTGAATCACAAGGCGCCATCGCATTGGCGGCACGCGAAGGTTTGGACAACCTGATTTTCGTCATCAACTGTAACCTGCAACGTTTGGACGGTCCTGTCCGCGGTAATGGCAAAATCATCCAAGAATTGGAAGGCAACTTTGCCGGCGCAGGCTGGAATGTCGTTAAAGTCATCTGGGGCCGCCGTTGGGACCGTCTCTTGGCAAAAGACAAAGACGGCATCCTGCGCAAACGCATGGAAGAATGTTTGGACGGCGACTACCAAACTTATAAATCCAAAGACGGCGCGTACGTTCGCGAACACTTCTTCAATACCCCTGAATTGAAAGCATTGGTTGCCGATATGACCGATGAGCAAATCTGGGCATTGAACCGCGGCGGTCACGACCCTCAAAAAGTGTACAACGCTTATGATCTCGCAGCTAACCATGCAGACGGCAAACCTACCGTAATTTTGGCAAAAACCATTAAAGGTTATGGTATGGGTGCTTCCGGTGAAGGTCAAAACGTTGCCCACCAAGCCAAAAAAATGGACAAAGCGTCTCTGAAACAATTCCGCGACCGCTTTGACATTCCTGTTACCGACGAGCAAATTGACAGCGGCGATCTGCCTTACCTGACTTTTGCTCCCGACAGCGAAGAGTACAAATACCTGCACGCACGCCGCGAAGCTTTGGGCGGCTACCTGCCTCAACGCAAGCCTACCCAAGAAGTTCTAGAAGTGCCTGAGTTGTCAGCATTTGAGACTCAACTGAAATCCAGCGGCGACCGTGAATTCTCAACCACTATGGCTTTCGTCCGCATCCTGTCTACTTTGCTGAAAGACAAAAAAATCGGCAAACGTGTCGTACCTATCGTTCCTGACGAAAGCCGTACCTTCGGTATGGAAGGCATGTTCCGCCAATACGGTATTTGGAATCCGAAAGGCCAACAATACACCCCGCAAGACAAAGACCAACTGATGTTCTATAAAGAATCCGTTGACGGTCAAATCCTGCAAGAAGGTATTAACGAGCCTGGCGCGATGGCTGACTGGATTGCTGCAGCGACCAGCTATGCCAACAGCGACTTCGCGATGATTCCGTTCTACATTTACTACTCTATGTTCGGTTTCCAACGTGTCGGCGACTTGGCATGGGCTGCCGGCGATATGCACGCGCGCGGCTTCCTGTTGGGCGGTACTGCCGGCCGTACAACCTTGAACGGTGAAGGTCTGCAACACGAAGACGGCCACAGCCACATTCAAGCCGATTTGATCCCGAACTGCGTTTCTTACGATCCGACCTTCCAATACGAAGTAGCCGTTATCGTACAAGACGGCCTGCGCCGTATGTATGCCAATAACGAAGATGTGTTCTACTACATCACTCTGATGAACGAGAACTACGCTCATCCGGACATGCCTGAAGGTGCGGAACAAGACATCCTGAAAGGTATGTACTTGCTGAAAGCCGGTGGCAAAGGCGACAAGAAAGTTCAATTGATGGGTTCCGGTACCATCCTGCAAGAAGTGATTGCCGGTGCCGAATTGCTGAAAGCCGACTTCGGTGTAGAAGCAGACATTTGGTCTTGCCCGTCCTTCAACCTGTTGCACCGCGATGCCATCGAAGTAGAACGTTTCAACCGCCTGCATCCGTTGGAAGCTGAAAAAGTGCCTTTCGTTACCTCACAACTGCAAGGTCATGACGGTCCGGTTATCGCCGCTACCGACTATATCCGCAGCTATGCCGACCGTATCCGCGCGTACATCCCGAACGACTACCATGTCTTGGGTACCGATGGTTTCGGACGTTCCGACAGCCGTGCCAACCTGCGCCGCTTCTTCGAAGTGGACCGCTACAACGTTGCCGTGGCAGCATTGAGCGCATTGGCAGAACAAGGCAAAGTCAGCAAAGAAACCGTTCAGCAAGCCATCGAAAAATATGGCATCAATGCCGACGTGGCGCCAAGCTGGAAACGTTAATCCTGTTTTCAGACGACCTCAAAGTAAATTTGCTTGCGGGGTCGTCTGAATCAAGAATACGTTGACGGTTTGTATAACGGATAAACCTCTAGTTAACAAGCAGCGGGCGCAAGTCGTGCAAAAGGTTCGAAGCGCAGAAAGGCTGACTTGGAAATGGTTATCCGTGCCGGAAAACATAAGTGATGTCGTCTGAAACTGTTTTTCAGACGACCTCAAACCGAAATCATCAAAGGAACTCAAATGAGTATCGTAGAAATCAAAGTACCCGATATCGGCGGTCATGAAAACGTCGATATCATCGCAGTAGAAGTCAAAGCGGGCGACACCATCGCCGTTGACGACACCCTGATTACACTGGAAACCGACAAAGCCACTATGGACGTACCTGCCGATGCAGCAGGCGTTGTGAAAGAAGTGAAAGTCAAAGTCGGCGACAAAATCTCCGAAGGCGGCGTAATTCTGACTGTTGAAACCGGTGCTGCCGCTGCTGAAGCCGCTCCGGCTCCTGTCGCTGAAGCACAACCTGCGCCTGCCGCTGCACCCGCTGCCGCTCCCGCAGGCGGTGCAACCGTTCAAGTAGCCGTTCCTGATATTGGCGGTCATACTGATGTAGATGTAATCGCCGTTGAAGTTAAAGTTGGCGACACCGTTGCCGAAGACGACACGCTGATTACTCTGGAAACCGACAAAGCGACTATGGACGTACCTTGTACTGCCGCCGGTGTCGTTAAAGCCGTATTCCTGAAAGTCGGCGACAAAGTATCCGAAGGTACTGCCATTATCGAAGTGGAAACCGCCGGTTCTGCCGCCGCTCCCGCTCCCGCGCCTGCTCAAGCCGCAGCCCCGGCAGCTGCACCTGCTCCGACTGCCGCGCCTGCCGCAGCTCCGGCTCCTGTTGCCGCACCTGCACCTGCCGCAGCCAAAATCGACGAAGCTGCTTTTGCCAAAGCACACGCGGGTCCTTCCGCACGCAAACTGGCGCGCGAATTGGGCGTGGATTTAGGTCAAGTCAAGGGTACCGGCTTGAAAGGCCGTATCATGGGCGACGATATTAAAGCCTTTGTGAAATCCGTGATGCAAGGCGGTGCGGCGAAACCTGCTGCTGCCGGCGCATCTTTGGGCGGCGGTCTGGACTTGTTGCCGTGGCCTAAAGTGGACTTCTCCAAATTCGGCAATGTCGAAGTTAAAGAATTGTCCCGCATTAAGAAAATTTCCGGTCAAAACCTGTCCCGCAACTGGGTAGTCATCCCGCACGTTACCGTTCACGAAGAAGCGGACATGACCGAGCTGGAAGAATTCCGCAAACAGCTGAACAAAGAATGGGAACGCGAAGGCGTGAAACTGTCTCCGTTGGCGTTCATCATCAAAGCCTCCGTTTCTGCGCTGAAAGCCTTCCCTGAATTCAATGCCTCTCTGGATGGCGACAACCTAGTGCTGAAAAACTACTTCAATATCGGTTTCGCAGCTGACACGCCAAACGGCTTGGTTGTTCCAGTGATCAAAGATGTGGATCAAAAAGGCTTGAAACAAATCAGCCAAGAGCTGACCGAATTGTCTAAAAAAGCCCGCGAAGGCAAGCTCAAACCGCAAGAAATGCAAGGCGCCTGCTTTACCATTTCCAGCTTGGGCGGCATCGGCGGTACAGGCTTCACTCCGATTGTGAACGCACCTGAAGTCGCTATTTTGGGCGTGTGCAAATCCCAAATCAAACCGGTTTGGAACGGCAAAGAGTTCGCTCCTCGCCTGATGTGTCCGTTGAGCCTGTCCTTCGACCACCGCGTCATCGACGGTGCCGCCGGTATGCGCTTTACCGTATTCCTGGCGAACCTGTTGAAAGACTTCCGCCGTATTACCCTGTAATCCGAGCGTATTTCAGACGACCTTCGGCAAACAACCTGACAGGTCGTCTGAAAACAGAAGTCCGAATATCATTCAGAAAGATTAGACATGAGCTTAGTTGAATTGAAAGTGCCCGACATTGGCGGACACGAAAATGTAGATATTATCGCGGTTGAAGTGAACGTAGGCGACACTATCGCCGTTGATGATACCCTGATTACCTTGGAAACCGACAAAGCGACGATGGACGTGCCTGCCGAAGTTGCGGGCGTGGTCAAAGAAGTTAAAGTCAAAGTCGGAGACAAAATCTCCGAAGGCGGTTTGATTGTAGTCGTTGAAGCCGAAGGCGCGGCTGCCGCTCCTAAAGCCGAAGCACCTGCTGCTCCTGCGCAAGAAGCCCCTAAAACTGCCGCTCCTGCACCGCAAGCGGCGCAATTCGGCGGTTCTGCCGATGCAGAGTACGACGTGGTCGTATTGGGTGGCGGCCCCGGCGGTTACTCCGCTGCATTTGCCGCAGCCGATGAAGGTCTGAAAGTTGCCATCGTCGAGCGTTACAAAACCTTGGGCGGCGTTTGCTTGAACGTCGGCTGTATCCCTTCCAAAGCCTTGTTGCACAACGCTGCGGTTATCGACGAAGTGCGCCACTTGGCTGCCAACGGCATCAAATACCCCGAGCCTGAACTCGACATCGACATGTTGCGCGGCTACAAAGAAGGCGTGGTTTCCCGCCTGACTACCGGTTTGGCAGGTATGGCAAAAGGTCGCAAAGTGGACGTTATCCAAGGCGACGGTCAATTCTTAGATCCGCACCACTTGGAAGTGTCGCTGACTACCGGCGATGTGTACGAGCAAGCTACGCTTACCGGCGAGAAAAAAATCGTTGCGTTCAAAAACTGTATCATTGCAGCGGGCAGCCGCGTAACCAAGCTGCCGTTTATCCCTGAAGATCCGCGCATCATCGATTCCAGCGGTGCTTTGGCTCTGAAAGAAGTACCGGGCAAGCTGCTGATTATCGGTGGCGGTATCATCGGCCTCGAAATGGGTACGGTTTACAGCACGCTGGGTTCACGCCTTGACGTCGTTGAAATGATGGACGGTTTGATGCAAGGTGCCGACCGCGATTTGGTGAAAGTATGGCAAAAACAAAACGAATACCGTTTTGACAATATCATGATCAACACCAAAACCGTTGCAGTCGAGCCGAAAGAAGACGGCGTTTACGTTACCTTCGAAGGAGCGAACGCGCCGAAAGAGCCGCAACGCTACGATGCCGTATTGGTTGCTGCCGGTCGTGCGCCTAACGGCAAACTCATCAGCGCCGAAAAAGCAGGCGTTGCCGTAACCGACCGCGGCTTCATCGAAGTCGACAAACAAATGCGTACCAATGTGCCGCACATCTACGCCATCGGCGACATCGTCGGTCAGCCTATGCTGGCACACAAAGCCGTTCATGAAGGCCACGTTGCCGCTGAAAATTGCGCCGGACACAAAGCTTACTTTGATGCCCGCGTGATTCCGGGCGTGGCTTACACCGCTCCTGAAGTGGCATGGGTTGGTGAAACCGAATTGTCTGCCAAAGCATCCGGCCGCAAAATCACCAAAGCCAACTTCCCGTGGGCTGCTTCCGGCCGTGCGATTGCCAACGGTTGCGATAACGGCTTCACCAAGCTGATTTTTGATGCCGAAACCGGCCGTATCATCGGCGGCGGTATCGTTGGTCCGAACGGCGGCGATATGATTGGCGAAATCTGTCTGGCCATCGAAATGGGCTGCGACGCTGAAGACATCGGCAAAACCATCCACCCGCACCCGACCTTGGGCGAATCCATCGGTATGGCTGCCGAAGTGGCGCTGGGTACTTGTACCGACCTGCCGGCTCAAAAGAAAAAATAAGTGTATTCAGTCAGTTGAATTAAACTGCTGATATTGCATTTATCAGTCAAAGGTCGTCTGAATCTTTCAGACGACCTTTTCGTCAAACAGCATATTGTCAGTGATAGTGATTTCATTAACGATATAGTGGATTAACTTTAAACCAGTACGGCGTTGCCTCGCCTTAGCTCAAAGAGAACGATTCTCTAAGGTGCTGAAGCACCAAGTGAATCGGTTCCGTACTATCTGCACTGTCTGCGGCTTCGTCGCCTTGTCCTGATTTAAATTTAATCCACTATATAATGAATGAACAAGAATGCGTGCCTAAGCTCCAAGTGAGCCATTTAGTCATGCTTTAAAACAGCAAGCAAACAAACGAGTTCGGCAGGATTGATACTGTCAGCAGCTTGTCTCATGCTTATTCATCAACGATAAACCGAACCGTTTAACGGTTGACCCCATACATTCAGAGGTCGCCTGAAACCATATCGCAGATTTTCAGACGACCTTTCCCCAGTTTTATCAGATACAAGAAATGATTTATGAACAAAATAACTCCGGATTCCACCGTTCCTGAAGCGCACAAACGCTCCATCCGCAGCTTTGTGTTGCGTCAAGGGCATATGACTGCGGCGCAGCAGCGTGCCATTGATACGATGTGGCCGCAATTCGGCATCGATTACCAAGATTCCGTGTTGGACTTGAATCAGCGTTTCGGCAGCGACCGTCCCAAGGTGTTGGAAATCGGTTTCGGCATGGGCGTGGCGACTGTTGAAATCGCCAAGCGCCTGCCTGATACCGACTTTTTGGCGATTGATGTACACGGTCCCGGTGTCGGCAATATTTTGAAATTGATTGAAGAAGAACACATCGGCAATATCCGCGTGATGCGGCACGATGCGGTCGAAGTGGTCGAAAATATGCTTTCAGACGACGTGCTCGACGGCATCCACATTTTCTTTCCCGACCCTTGGCACAAAAAACGCCATAACAAACGCCGCTTGGTGCAGACGCCGTTTGTGCAGAAACTGCTGCCCAAGCTGAAAGTCGGTGGTTATATCCATCTGGCGACCGACTGGGAAGAATACGCGCAGCAGATGCTGGAAGTGTTGAGCGGTTTTGACAATTTGCAAAATACCGCCGCCGATTACGCGCCTACGCCCGACTACCGTCCCGAAACGAAATTTGAAGCCCGCGGCAAACGTTTGGGGCACGGCGTTTGGGATTTGGTTTTCAAACGCATCAAATAAACCGATTGGAGAATCTCCCATGTTTACAGGTATCGTCCAAGGTGTCGGCGAAATTATCGCTATCCGCGAACCGTCCGCCGATTTCCGCACCCATGTCGTCAAGCTGCCCGATGAGATGACCGAGCATCTGCAAATCGGCGCATCTGTCGCCAACAACGGCTGCTGCCTGACCATTACCCAAATCGACGGCGATACGGTCAGCTTTGATTTGATGAAAGAAACCTTGGAAAAGACCAATTTAGGTCGTCTGAAAACGGGAGATGTCGTCAATCTCGAACGTGCCGCCCGTTTCGGTGATGAAATCGGCGGACACGTCATGAGCGGGCATATCATGACGACTACGCGGATTACGCGGATAGAGCGCAGTGAGTTTAACTGCACAGTATGGTTTGCACTGCCACCCGAGCTCAAACCTTATATTTTGAGCAAAGGCTTTGTCGGCTTGGATGGTTGCAGCCTGACCATAGGCGACGTTACCGAAACGGAATTCAATGTTCACCTGATTCCGGAAACTCTAACGCGCACTTTGTTTGGAAGCCGGAAAGAGGGCGACATCATCAATATCGAAATCGACCCGCAAACCCAAGCCGTTGTCGATACCGTGATGCGCGTGATGGCGCAGCAAAATCCTGCTATGTCAGGACAATAGGAGCACATATGAAACTCGCCACCTTTTTGCAAAAAGCCTATTCCGTTTTGGACCGTCTTGATTTGGTGTTGCCTGAAAAACCCGGTAAAACCGACTGGAACGCTTTGGCATACCGTTGGCACAGCGTCGGTAAAAAAGGGATTTTGGAGAGCCTGCCAAACCCGCATACATTCCCGCTTGACCGTCTGGCTGCCGTCGGGACGCAAACCGAAAAGCTCAAACGTAATACCGAGCAGTTTTTGGCAGGCCGCTCCGCGAATAATGTTTTGATGAGCGGCTCGCGCGGAACGGGTAAATCCTCGTTGGTCAAAGCCTTGTTGCACGAATATGCCGAGCAAGGGCTGCGTCTGATTGAAGTAGATAAGAGCGATTTGGTCAGCCTGCCCGCGCTGCTTTCCTTGCTAAAAGACCGTCCCGAGAAATTCATCGTATTCTGCGATGACCTATCGTTTGAAACCGGTGATGAAACCTACAAAGCCCTAAAAACCGCATTGGACGGCGGTTTGTCGCAAAGATGCAGCAACGTGTTGGTGTACGCGACGTCCAACCGGCGCCACTTGATGCCTGAATATATGGATGAAAATATCGGGACAACGGGCATGCGCGGCGAAATTCATCAAAAAGAAGCTGTTGAGGAAAAAATTTCCCTGTCCGACCGTTTCGGTTTGTGGTTAAGTTTTTATCCGTTCGATCAAAACGACTACCTCCAAGCGGTTGAAAATTGGCTGGGCGACTTCGGCGTGGATTTTGATGAAACGGCACGCAAGGCGGCATTGCAATGGGCACAAATGCGCGGCAACCGCTCTGGGCGTTCGGCTTGGCAGTTTGCGTGCGATTGGGCGGGACGTTTGCCGGAACAACGGGTTTTGGATTGAGGTTTTCGGAAATATGCCTGTCATACTGAAATCTGCGGGAGGATAAGGGTAGGGAAAGCCTTTTCCGGTTCAATTGCTTCCGGCCGCATCGCTTTGAATCGCCATATCGTTTAAAAGGTCGTCTGAAACAGGATTTCAGACGACCTTTTTGTACGGATCAATCAGGAAAGCGATATGTCAGCGAAGGCAGGAAGAGAGCCAAATCTGGCGTTGGCGCGGATTGAGCAGGTGGTAGAAACGGTGTTGGATTTCCAATTCTTCCACGGCGAAATCCATGCTCGACAAGTAGCGGGTTTCGACATAATCGCGGGCGTTGTTTTGATCGAAATTATCTGCCGCAAGGATTTTCATAATGACTTGGCGGCGGTTACGGTCTGTGCGGACGAGTTTACGGTATGCTTTGTCCGATGCCTGTTTGTAATCATTACGGATGCGGCGCAAAGCATTGTGTTGGTCTTGCGTCAGATTAAGGGAGCGGATGTCGCAATTGGCTTGAAAATCGTCCAGCTTGATATATTGGGGGCCGGCGTGCGCTTGACCGACAGCCGTCAGCAGCGCAACCGATAATGCACAGAGGGGTAAATAAGATTTGAATCCGACAGACACAGCGTTTTCCTAGTTTCCGTAACCGCGCAAATATACCCGATTAGCGTGTGAAAGGCAGTATCCCTCCAGTTAACTTTTGTTAACTTCATATCTTTATTTTATTTCTGACAAAACATATCCTTAACCTATAATTATTTATGCATATGCTTACTTTTGTTAAATATTAACAATGCATAGTTAGTGTTGCATGAGGCGTTGGTGGTAGAATATGAAAAATTATCCGTTTATCAAACCATACCATCCGACTGGATTTCTATGAACCACAATTTCCGTATTGCGCCCAGCATCTTATCCGCCGATTTTGCCCGTTTGGGTGAGGAAGTAACGAAAGTTATCGAAGCGGGAGCCGATTTGATTCATTTCGACGTGATGGACAATCATTATGTGCCGAACCTGACTTTCGGCCCTATGGTCTGCGCAGCGTTGAAGCCTTATGCCACCGTGCCGATTGATGTGCATCTGATGGTCGAACCCGTTGACGATCTGATTCAGGCATTTGCCAAAGCAGGGGCGTCGATTATCACGTTTCATCCCGAAGCCAGCCGCCATATCGACCGCAGCCTCAGTCTGATTAAAGATGCAGGCTGTCAGGCAGGATTGGTGTTGAATCCGGCCACTCCCGCCTACGTTTTGGAAAACGTATTGGACAGGCTGGACATGGTATTGTTGATGTCGGTCAACCCCGGTTTCGGCGGACAAAGCTTCATTCCGCATACCCTTGAAAAAATCCGTCAAGTGCGGGCGATGTTGGAACAGTACGAAGCGCAAAGCGGACGGCACATTACCATCGAAGTAGATGGCGGCATCAAAACCGACAATATCGCTGCCGTCGCGGCGGCGGGTGCCGATACTTTTGTGGCAGGTTCCGCCATCTTTGGCAAGCCGGACTATAAGGCGGTAATTACCGAGATGCGTGGACAACTGGCGCAACTTGGTTGAGTAGGCTTTGAGGTCGTCTGAAAACAAACGTAGTGGATTTTGCGAAAAGCAATATCATCATGTAGATATAGATTTTAAGGTTTTATTATGAAAAATTATTGGTTTCAAAAAAGTTTGAAATTTGTTGCGGCAGCGATTTTGGCAATCTCTCCGCTGGCTGTGTCAGCGCATGGGATGCATAAGCACAAACCTTTATCGTTGGAAGAATTGCCGGAAATCTGCCGTCAATATTTCGCACGCGCAGACGAGTGTTATAAAAAGGCAGGCAAGAAAGCCGATTTTCAACGCAACAATACAAAATTTTTATTTCAATCGCTGCCTGCGGCAGATTTGGGACAACGGCAACGTATGTGCCAAATTGCGATGGATTCTTTTAAAGAGAAAACAAGCAATCTCCATTGCGAATAGAGTATTACCCATCTTTTTTCAGACGACTTTTGTATGAAAACAGGCTGCACAAAACTGTTTTGTATGGTAAAGTCTGCTTTTAATAACTCGGCGGTTTAAAGCCGTCATTCAGGGGCTGTTTGAATTTAAAATCAGATTTGTTGGAAACGCTGCATCGTTTGCGCGGCGTATTTCGAGAAGCGGGCTGTGTGTCCGTCTGGTTTTAAATTCAAGCAGCCCTTTGCGTTTACAAAAACAGATAGAAGGTAGATTCCCATGCAATCTTGGCAGCTTCCCGAACATGTTGCCGATGTGTTGCCGACCAACGCCCGACAGTTGGAAAGCGCGCGAGAGCAGTTGTTGACTTTGTTCCGAGTGCACGGTTACGAGCTGGTACAGCCTCCGCTGATGGAATACAGCCATTCCCTGCTGACGCACATTGACGCGGGTTTGTCTTTAAAAACCATTTTGGTGGTTGATCAGCTGAGCGGTCGGCAGTTGGGCATCCGTGCCGACATTACGCCGCAAGTGGCGCGTATCGATGCACATCTTTTGTCCGCCAATCAAGGGATTAACCGATTGTGTTACGCAGGTCCTGTGTTGCACGCGCGGCCGGAAGGTTTGCTCAATATGCGCGAACCTTTGCAGGCGGGGGCGGAGATGTATGGTTTCGCCGACATACGGGCGGATATCGAACTGATTGACCTGATGCTCAAAAGCATGAAGATTGCCGATATGGGCGAGGTTTTGCTGTCGTTGGGGCACATTGGCGTATTCCGCGCTTTGTCTGATGCGGCGCATTTGGATGCGGAGCAGTCCGCAACGCTGCTTGCGTTGATGCAGGATAAAGATACCGAGGCGGTCGAAACGCAGGTTAAGGCTTGGAAGCTGGACGGCATGTGGGCAAAAGCATTCTCGCTGCTGCCGCGTCTGTATGGCGGACGTGAAGTGTTGTCTGCCGCGCGCGAACGATTGCCTGATCTGTCGGCGGTCGGCAGCGCGTTGGACGAATTGCAGGCAGTGTGCGACGCATTCCCGAATCAGAAAGTCCATATCGATTTGTCCGAACTGCGTGTCGACAATTACCACACGGGCTTGCTGTATGCGGCATACGGTTCCAATTTCCATGACGCGGTCGCACGGGGCGGGCGTTATGACGGATTGGGCGAATATTTCGGCCGTGCGCGTCCGGCGACAGGATTCAGTTTCGACTTGCGCAGCTTTATCGGACGTTTGCCCGCCATTGAGCGGCAGCCCGTCGTCTTGGTTGATGCGGACGATGCCGAAGCGGCTCGCGAAGCAGTCGAAGCCTTGCGTGAACAAGGGCAGTGTGTCGTTGTCGACTACGGTATCGGACACAATGCTTCGGAAGAGGTTGCAGGTCGTCTGAAAAAGTCGGACGGCGTTTGGCAGGTTGAGAAAATTTAAATACCCATTCATAGCGGATTAAAGGCAAATCAGGGCAGGGCGCAAAGCCGTCTTGGTTTGAAGTTGATTCACGATAATTTTTTAATATTAATAGGTTATATGGCTATGGCTAAAAATGTTGTAGTAATCGGCGCCCAGTGGGGCGATGAAGGCAAAGGTAAAATAGTCGACTGGCTGGCGGAAGAAACCAGCGGTGTCGTGCGTTTCCAAGGCGGCCACAATGCGGGTCATACTCTGGTCGTCGGCGGCAAGAAAACCATTTTGCGCCTAATTCCGAGCGGCATCCTGCATGAAAACTTGGATTGCTTCATCGGTTCCGGCGTTGTCGTATCCCCCGAAGCATTGTTGGGCGAAATCGACGAGTTGAACGCAGCAGGCGTGAAAAACGTTGAAGGTCGTCTGAAAATCGCCCCGACCTGTCCGCTGATCCTGCCTTACCACATCGCGCTTGACCAAGCCCGCGAAGCATCGCGCGGCAAAGGCAAAATCGGCACGACCGGTCGCGGCATCGGTCCAGCCTACGAAGACAAAGTGGCACGCCGCGCCATCCGCGTTGTCGATTTGCTGCATCCTGAAAAACTGCGTGAAAAACTGGATGCCATCCTCGCTTATTACAACGTTCAACTGCAACATCTGCACAATGCCGAGCCGGTTAAAGCAGAAGATGTGATGGCGGTTATCGAAAAAGTCGCGCCGCGCATTACGCCGATGATTACCGACGTATCCCGCGTGTTGAACGAGAAAAACAAAAACGGCGAAAAACTGCTGTTTGAAGGCGCACAAGGCACGCTGTTGGACATTGACTACGGCACTTACCCCTTCGTTACCTCGTCCAACTGCTTGGCGGGAGCCGCTTCCGCAGGCGCAGGCGTAGGTCCTCAAATGCTGGATTATGTTTTGGGTATCGTCAAAGCCTATACCACGCGCGTCGGTTCAGGCCCGTTCCCGACTGAATTGTTCGACGAAGTAGGCGCAGGTTTGGCAGAACGCGGACACGAATTCGGCTCCGTAACCGGCCGCGCACGCCGCTGCGGTTGGTTTGATGCCGCCGCGTTGAAACGTTCCATTCAAGTCAACGGCATTTCCGGCATGTGTATCACCAAGCTGGACGTGATGGACGGCATTGAAACCATCAATATCTGCGTCGGCTACGAATTACCCGACGGCAGCAAAACCGACATCCTGCCTTGCGGTTCCGATGCGGTAGAAACCTGCAAGCCGATTTACGAAACCATGCCCGGCTGGAGCGAATCGACTGTCGGCGTGACAAGCTACGACGCATTGCCTGCCAATGCCAAAGCATATTTGAAACGTATCGAAGAAGTCTGCGGCGCACCGGTAGCCATCGTCTCCACTGGTCCTGACCGCGAAGAAACCATCGTTTTGCATCATCCGTTCGCATAATGCTTTGATTGTAAAAGGTCGTCTGAAAACTTGGGCTTTCAGACGACCTTTTTGTATTGATAGGTGATTTACTTTACCGTCAATCCAATCGCTCTGCTTTCGTTGCATTTTTTATGAAAGGGGTCGTCTGAAAAATCGACTGTAGTTTTCAGACGACCCCTTGTCCAATCCAATCACTTGCACACGGCGGATACTTTGATTTCGACCGCCCATTCCGGTTTGGCGAGTTTGGCTTCGATGCAGGCGCGGGCAGGGGCGCGGCCGGGGGCTGTCCAGGCATCCCAGGCTTCGTTCATGGCGGCGTAGTCGTTCATATCGGTCAGGAAGATGGTGGCTTCGAGGATGTGTGCTTTGTCGGAGCCGCATTCTTCAAGCCAGCGGTCGATTTGCGCCAAGACGTTTTCGGTCTGGGCTTTGGCATCGGCTTCGGGATTTTCGGGAACCATGCCTGAGAGGAAGACGAATCCTCCGGCGCAGACGGCTTCGGAGTAGCGTTCGGCGGTACCGAGGTATCGGATATTCATTTGATATTCCTTGAAGTTGGGGCGTACGGGGCATTCTGTCCTGTTGTCGGATTTCGGTTTTCCGATTTTGTCGGAACAGGATGGCGGATATTGGGCAGGGGCTTATGGTAACATTCAGCTTGATTGTCTGCCACAGCAGGCGGGCGGTTTTGTTGTTTTTGAAAAGATGCGGAAACTATTTTTACGCGTCATTGTCATATTGGTTTTAGGTCGTCTGAATATTATTGGAACTGCATCATGAGCAAAAATACCGATTATCCGGTTACTCCTGCCGTCCGTTTCTTGCGTACACATCAAATTGATTTTGAGCCTTATATTTATGTTTATGAGGAACACGGCGGGACAGGGCAGTTTGCACAGTTGTTCGGTGTGGACGAGCATCAGGTGGTCAAAACCATCGTGCTGCAAAACGAAGCGAAGAAAGGGCTGGTCGTCGTGATGCACGGCGATAAGCAGATTTCGACCCGCAATCTGGCGCGCGATTTGGGCATGAAACACATCGAGCCTGCCGATCCGAAACAGGCAAACAAATGGACGGGCTATCTGGTGGGCGGGACGACGCCTTTCGGTATGAAAACCCGGTTGCCTGTTTATGTTGAAAAAAGTATTTGGGATTTGGAGAAAGTTTATATCAACGGCGGCAAACGCGGATTTATCATCGGTGTCAGTCCGCAGGCTTTGCGGGCTTTGAATCCGCAGGATGTACAGGTCGCCGTCTAAAGGGATGCAAAACGGTTTTAAGTCGGGAAACGCAGATTCGGGCAAATTTGAAGGTTTTATAAAAAGAACACAATGCCTGATTTTATATCTGTTTTCATTCTGTCAAACAGCCTGTTGGCGTGATTTCACGGTATCGGGCTTTGGCAAACACAAACCAAAGAGGCACACCCTAATATGGAAAACCGTAATTTTTATGAAATTCTCGGCATTTCGGCGGATGCGGACATTGCAGAAATCAGAAAAGCCTATCGCGATTCGGCAATGAAATACCATCCCGATCGTAATCCCGGCAATCCCGAAGCGGAAGAGCGTTTTAAGGAAATCCGTCAGGCTTACGATACGCTGGTCGATCCCGAACGTCGGGCATGGTACGACGAGTCGCTCCGTGAATTCAGCGGTAGAAGCGGGCAGACCGCCAGCCAGCAGACCGGTAGCGAGCATACGGCGGAAGCGCCGCGCCAAGACGGCGACCGGACTTATGTGATGGCGATGTATGCCTTGTTTGCCTTGGCATTTGCGACCTTGGTGATGCCTGTTGCCGGCATCGTTTTGGCGTATGTAAAACGTGGCGAAATGGACGACTCGGTTTATAATAACCACGCAGACTATCTGATTAAAACCTTCTGGGGCGGTCTGGCGGGGTTTGTTTTGAGTAAAATTACCGCGTTTATCGGCATCGACTCTGTGCTGCTGTTTTTGGTATCGGTTTGGTTTGCTTACCGTCTGGCGGCAGGTTTCGTCAGACTGACGGACAACAAGCGTATGTCTTTGGATACTTGGTTCTAAGCGCAACCGCCCGCCTTGTTTTCAGACGACCTTCGCATCCCGGGGTCGTCTGAAATTTTTGTATGGGTCGTTTGCGGGAAACTAAATATCAAAACAGGACACCAAGAAAGTCGTCTGAAAATTTGTCCACGCATCCGACACATTCAATCAAAGGAAAAACATGATTTATTTATTGGCAAGCATACTGTGCAGCGTGTCTGTGTCGGTTTTGCTCAAATTGGCGCGTAAGAACAAAATCGACGTCGCGCAGGCGGTGGCGGTGAACTACATCGTCGCAGTGGCGTTGACGGCTTGGGTGTTGAAACCCGATTTGAGCAACCCGAAAGCCTTTTTGCCGACTTGGTGGCTGTTTGGCGCGTTGGGCGTGCTGCTGCCTTCGGTGTTTGTGATTATGGGCAAGGCGGTCGATGCGGCGGGTATCGTCAAGTCCGATGCGGCGCAACGTTTGTCTTTGATACTGCCGATTATTTCCGCGTTCGTCATTTTTGGCGAAGCGTTGACCGAAGGGCGGCTGATAGGCATAGCTTTGGCGTTTGTGGCTTTGTTCTGCCTGTTGTGGAAAGCCGACGGCGGCAAGAAATCAGGCGGATTGGGTACGCAAATCACGCTGCTTGCGGGCGTTTGGGCGGGCTACGGCATCATCGACATCCTCTTCAAACAGCTTGCCAAAAGTGGTACGGCGTTTTCCGGCAACCTTTTGGTCGCCTTCAGCCTCGCCGGTATTTTGATGTTCGGCTACCTTTTCTCCCAATCGACCAAATGGACGAAAGAAGGCATTATCGGTGGCATCGTTTTGGGCGGTTTGAACTTTGCCAACATCGTTACCTACATCACCGCCCACCAAATGATGAAAGACAACCCGACGCTGGTCTTCGCAGGCATGAACATCGGCGTCATCGTCTTGGGTACGCTGGTCGGCGCAATGGCGTTTAAAGAGAAAATCAGCAGCATCAATGCTGCAGGCATCAGCGTCGCCATCTGCGCCATCGCCTGTTTGTTTTACTGGCCGCAGATACGGGGACTTATCGGTATGTAAGCATGTAAAAGGTCGTCTGAAAAAGGTTTCAGACGACCTTTTACCTTTCGGGTGGGAGTGTTTTTTCTGCTTTGATAACAACGGCGCATTTACAGCTAGACAACCCATGCAAAACGGTCTAATGTTCCGCCTGCATATGCACATTACTTGATAAACCAACGAATGAGAAGGTAAGAGAAATGACTGTCCGTATCGAACACGATTTGCTGGGCGACCGCGAAATCCCCGCCGAGGCGTATTGGGGCATCCATACTTTGCGCGCGGTGGAAAACTTTAAAATTTCCAATCAAAAAATTTCCGACGTGCCGCAGTTTGTCCGCAGCATGGTGATGGTGAAAAAAGCGACTGCGCAGGCAAACGGTGAGCTGGGCGCGGTGAAGCCCGAAATCGCCGCCGCCATCGAAAAGGCTTGCGATGAAGTGTTGCTTAAAGGCCGCTGCCTCGACCAATTCCCGTCCGACGTGTATCAGGGCGGCGCAGGGACTTCGGTCAACATGAATACTAATGAAGTCATTGCCAACCTTGCTTTGGAAATATTGGGCTACGAAAAAGGCCGCTACGACATCGTCAATCCGATGGACCATGTGAACGCCAGCCAGTCCACCAACGACGCCTATCCGACCGGCTTCAGGCTGGCGGTGTATTACAGTGTCGGCGAACTGCTGGAAAAACTGGCGTTGCTGAAAGATGCGTTTGCCGCCAAAGCCGATGAGTTTAAAGATGTTTTGAAAATGGGGCGCACCCAGCTTCAAGATGCCGTGCCGATGACGGCGGGGCAGGAATTTCAATCTTTCCAAGTGTTGCTGGAAGAAGAAATTTTGAATCTGGACCGCACGCGCGCCTTGTTGTTGGAAGTCAACTTGGGCGCAACCGCCATCGGCACGGGCGTGAACACGCCGAAAGGCTACGCGGCTTTGGCGGTGAAAAAATTGTCCGAAGTCAGCGGCTTGGATTGCAAATTGACCGAAAACCTGATTGAAGCGACTTCCGACTGCGGCGCGTATGTGATGGTACACGGTGCATTGAAGCGCACGGCGGTGAAATTATCGAAAATCTGTAACGACTTGCGCCTCTTGTCGTCCGGCCCGCGCGCTGGTTTGAAAGAGATTAACCTGCCGGAAATGCAGGCAGGTTCGTCAATTATGCCCGCCAAAGTCAACCCCGTGATTCCCGAAGTGGTCAACCAAGTCTGCTTCAAAGTCATCGGCAACGACACCACCATCACCTTCGCCGCCGAAGCGGGGCAGTTGCAATTAAACGTGATGGAGCCGGTCATCGCGCAATGTATGTTTGAAACCATCTCTCTCTTGGGCAACGCTGCGGTAAACCTTGCCGAAAAATGCGTCAAAGGCATTACCGTCAACCGCGAAATCTGCGAACGCTATGTGTTCAACTCCATCGGCCTGGTCACTTACCTGAACCCGTATATCGGCCATGAAAACGGCGATTTGGTCGGCAAAATCTGCGCCCAAACCGGCAAAGGCGTACGCGAAGTCGTACTCGAACGCGGCCTGTTGAGCGAAGCGGAACTCGACCGCATCCTGTCGCCCGAAAACCTGATGAACCCGCATTTGTAAGGTAGGGCATAAAGAAAAGGTCGTCTAAAAGCCTATGGACAAGGTTTTCAGACGACCTTTGTTCGATGTATCCTTTCATTATGTTTCACGGTATTAAGGGAAATTTTCAGACATATTCAATTTCCTTGATTAGGCTGTTATCCGCTTTTTCAGACGACCTCGGGTAGGTAACTGATGAAGCGGATACATACCTGCGGGTGAGGCGTCGGCAGAGCTTTTAAGCCGTAAGCCCGATGGAATCAGCCGTGACGAACAGGTCGTCTGAAATCCCGTTTTCTGCAAAAAAGGCTGCATCATGAACACCGTTTCCATCCAAAACCTTTCCCACCGCTACGGCAAAACCCTTGCGCTTGACGGTGTGTCGCTGGACATTCCGAAAGGCGCGACGGTCGGTTTGATCGGGCCGGACGGCGTGGGCAAATCGACGCTGCTCTCGCTGATGGCGGGTGTGAAGGTGATTCAGGACGGGCGGGTGGAAGTGTTGGGCGGCGATATGGCGGACAAGGACGTGCGGCGGGATTTGTCGCACCGCATCGCCTTTATGCCGCAGGGTTTGGGGCGCAACCTGTATCCTACCTTGTCGGTGTATGAGAATATCGATTTCCACGCGCGGCTGTTTGGTTTGGACGGGCAGGAGCGTACGCGGCAGATTGCGCGGCTGATGGAGGCGACCCGCCTTGCGCCGTTTTCCGGCAGGGCGGCGGGCAAGCTATCGGGCGGGATGAAGCAGAAGCTGAGTTTGTGCTGTGCGCTGGTGCACAGCCCGGATTTGTTGATTCTGGACGAACCGACCACGGGCGTGGACCCTTTGTCGCGCCGCCAGTTTTGGGCGTTGGTGGACGATTTGCGGCGGGAACACGCGGGCATGACCGTGATTGTGGCGACCGCCTATATTGAAGAGGCGCAGCGTTTCGAGCGGCTGCTGGCGATGGACGCGGGCAGGCTGCTGGAAAACAAGCCCACCGCCGACGTGCTGGCGGATTACGGCACCGACGTGTTGGAAGAAGCCTACGTCAAAATGCTGCCGCCGGAGAAACAGCAGGGGTCGGGCGGTTTGGACATTACGCCGTTCGTCCCCGACCCCGATGCGCCGCCCGCGATGGAAGCGCACGGGCTGACCAAGCGTTTCGGCGCTTTTACCGCTGTGGACCATGTCAGTTTCACCATTCAAAAAGGCGAGATTTTCGGCTTTCTCGGCAGCAACGGCTGCGGCAAGTCCACCACCATGAAAATGCTGACCGGCTTGCTAGAAGCGACAGAAGGCGCTGCCACGCTGTTGGGCAAGCCGATAGACGCGGGCGGCTTGGATACCAAAATGCGCGTCGGCTATATGTCGCAGGCGTTTTCGCTGTATGAGGAACTGAGCGTGCGCCGCAATCTGGATTTGCACGCCAGACTCTACCAGATGGGCGCTAAAGGCGCGGCGGCGGTGGAAGAAGCCCTGCAACAGTTTGATTTGGCGGATGTTGCCGACACCGCACCCGCATCGTTGCCGCTGGGCATCCGCCAACGCCTGCAACTTGCCGCCGCCTGCCTGCACCACCCCGAAGTATTGATTTTGGACGAACCGACTTCGGGGGTCGATCCCGCCGCGCGCGATATGTTCTGGCGGCATCTTCTGAAACTCTCCCGCGAAGACAAAATCACCATTTTCGTCTCCACCCACTTTATGAACGAAGCCGCCCGCTGCGACCGCATTTCCTTTATGCACAAAGGCCGCGTGCTGGCGGTGGGCACGCCCGCCGAACTGGCGGCAAGGCAGAATGCGCCGGATTTGGAAGAAGCGTTTGTGCAGTATCTGATTGAAGCGGAAGGCGGGGAAGGTGAGGAAAGGTCGTCCCGTCAGGAGGCTGCACAATCTGAAAGTGAACAGCGCGAGTTTCGCCAAAATACAGACGGCGTGCGTGAACCAAGTTCACACACCCTACCGGCGGAAACTCCGGCCGTAGGGTATTCGGCACAAGCCACGTACGCGGAAGGGGGAACGGATGACAGGTATTTTGAACTTTCAGACGACCTTCAAGGAAAAGATACAGGGTCGTCTGAAACCCGAAACGGCGTGCGTGAACAAGGTTCGCACACCCTGCCGGCGGAAACTCCGGCCGTAGGGTGTGTGGCGCAAGCCACGCACGTGGAAGGGGAATCGGATAACGGGCATTCGCAGTTTTCAGACGACCCTGAAAAACACCATCCGAGGCCGTCTGAAATTCCGTCGGTAACGCCCGACACCCAAAATTTCAAATACCGGTTTTCCATGATTTGGACTTTCGCCCGCCGCGAAGCCAAAGAACTCCTGCGCGACAAAATCCGTTTGTTTTTCGCCGTGTTCGGCCCGTTGATTATCATGGCGTCGGTATCATGGGGGATTTCGTTTGACGTGCGGAATCTGAAATTCGCCGTTTACGACCGCGACCAAACCGCCGCCAGCCGCGAGCTGGTCGAATATTTCGACGGTTCGCGCTATTTCCTCCAACAGCCGCCGATACAGTCCGAAGCCGAAATCGACACCGTGCTCAAAAGCTCCGGCGCCATATTGGTCATCGATATTCCGAGCGGTTTCGGGCGCGATTTGGCGCGCGGACTCAAACCCGAAGTCGGTTTTTATGTGGACGGCTCCATGCCGTTTAACGCCACCAACATCCGCGGCTACATCGGCAGCCTGATCACCGCCTACACCAAAGACCGCATCGCCGAAAGCGGGCTGCCCGTTTCGCTCAAAGCCCCCGCCGGCATCGAACCGCGCTTTATGTACAATCAGGATTTCAACAGCATCAACGCCATCGCCCCGGGCGTGATGATGCTGGTGTTGATGATGATACCCGCCATGATGTCGGCGGTCGGCGTGGTGCGCGAACGCGAAATCGGTTCCATCGCCAATTTCTACGCATCGCCCGCCGCCGTGGCGCAATATCTGATCGGTAAACAGCTTCCCTATATCGCCGTCGGCATGGTCAATTTCGCCGCCATGATGCTGATGATTATTTACCTGTTCGGCGTGCCGCTCAAAGGCTCGTTTACCGGACTCGCCGTCGGCACGTTCTTGATGGTGTCCGCCAGCACCGCGCTGGGGCTTTTGATTTCCTGCTTCGTGCGCTCCCAGCTTGCCGCCATTTTCGCCACCGCCATCATCACCATGATCCCCGCGCAAACCTATTCCGGCTTTCTCTACCCGCTGTCCACCATGGAAGGCGGCGCGCTGATTATCGGCAAAACCTTCCCGTCGTCGTGGTATTACACCGTCAGCGTCGGCAGCTTCACCAAAGGGCTGCACACCGCAGACCTGCTGCATGAATACGCCGCCATCGCCACCTTTGCCGCCACCAGCCTGATTCTGGCGTGCGTGTTGTTGAAGAAACAGGAGAAGTGAGAGGTCGTCTGAAAACTCGGCAGGCGGGTCTTGATGCCCGACCCGAACCTTAACCCACTATTAAAGAAAGAAACGCCATGAACCGAACAACCCTGTTTGACGGACTGGCCGAACGTTACGGCGCGGCGGCGGAATATCCGTGGGCGAAATCTCCCGACTTTGCCGTGTTCCGCCACACAGGCAACCGCAAATGGTTCTGCCTGTATATGCCCGTGCCGTCTGAAAAATTGGGCATGGGCGAGGGCGGTCTGACGGAAATCGTCAACGTCAAATGCCGCCCCGAACACATCGGCGCATGGCGCGCGACGGCAGGCATCCTGCCCGCCTACCACATGAACAAAGAACACTGGTTGAGTATTGTATTGGCGCAAACGCCCGCAGAAAACGTGTGGCGGCTGATAGACGACAGCTTCGTGCTGACACGCTAGGATTGATTAACTTCACACATCAAACGAAAGGAAAAAACATGAAAACCATAGGCATCATCGGCGGCATGAGTCCCGAAAGCACCGTGCTCTACTACCAAATCATCAACCGCGAGACCAACCGCCGTTTGGGCGGCAACCGCAGTGCCAAAATCCTACTTGACAGCGTGGATTTTGAAGAAATCGTCCGTTTGCAGAAAAGCGGCGATTGGGCGGCGGCAGGAAACGTGTTGGCGCAAAGCGCGCGGAAGCTGGAAGCGGGCGGCGCGGATTTTTTGCTGCTTGCCACCAACACCATGCACAAAGTCGCCCCCGCCATCGAACAGGCGGCCGGCATCCCCTTGCTGCACGTCGTCGATGCGACTGCCGCCGCCATCAAACGGCAGGGCTTGTCCGCCGTCGGCCTGCTCGGTACGCGCTTTACCATGAGCGACGGTTTTTATACGGAGCGCATGGGTTCGCAGGGCGTACAAACCATAACTCCGACCGCCGCCGAACAAGACGAAATCCACCGCATTATTTTTGACGAACTGTGCCTGAACCGCATCCGCCCCGAATCCGCCCGCTACTTTTACGACGTGATAGGTCGTCTGAAAAAGGAAGGCGCGCAGGGCGTGATACTCGGCTGCACCGAAATCTGCCTGCTTGTGAACGAAGCCGACAGCCCGCTACCCGTGTTCGACAGCACCGCCATCCATGCGCTTGCGGCGGTAGATGCGGCGCTGACGGAATAAGTGGGACTCCTGATTAAACTGCTACGGAGTGGGTTTGCCATTTCGTATCAGTTTATCCGTAGTCCCACCCATGATGCGGCAAACGCCAAATTTCACGATATGGATGTTATCCGCTTATGAGGCGTAAACTTTGTGAATAATTTTGACGGTTTTTCCTTTGCGGTTAAATTCCGTCTCGGTAGTAATGGCTGAAGCGCAATCCGAACCTTGGTATTTCATATCGATATGATTGGGATTTTTACGGCGCAGTTTGAGAGACCATTCGGAAATTTCGGGTTCGTTGCCGCATTCCATTTTTTCTTTTTTGTTCAAGGTCAGGTTTTTGCGCGGCAGAGTGGAAGGAACGGTCTTAGGGTAGGGCGCTTCGCCGTTGTAACCTTGCTTCATAAAGGCGGAATAAGCTTGTTGCAGCGAACCGGTGTAACGGCATTCGTAGCGGGTCACGATGGAATCGAGTTCGGGGTTGCCCGTAGATTTCGGGCTTTCATGGCAGGACAGATTGCCGGCAAAAGCGGCAGGGGAAGCGAGAAGCAGGCAGAGCAGAAAAGGTTTGGCGGACATCATAGTTCCTTAGATTGGGTTGATGAAATAGGTCGTCTGAAATCAAAACTGATCCCAAATGACCTTATTAGGAAGAATATAATTATACATCGGCTATTTTGGTTACAGTAACCTTCTTTTTTTATCAATCAGAAGTTATCTTTGTTTTTATTGGCCCTTGGATTCGGATTTCAAGTGCAACACCAGGGTACCAGTGGTTGGAACAGATTCAAGAATAAAACACTTGGCGTTTCGTAGCCAAGTGTTTTTCTCGGCCGGTGGTTCAACTCATCTTGAACCCTGCGTATCTCCCGATCGCTGATGTTTCGGAAATCGGTTTGTTTGGGGAAATATTGCCGGATGAGTCCATTGGTGTTCTCATTCAGCCCTTTCTCCCAAGAATGGTAAGGGCGGCAAAAATAGGTTTTCGCCTTCAAGGCTTTGGCTATTTTGGTGTGTTGGTGGAACTCTTTGCCGTTATCCATGGTGATGGTGTGGACTCTGGCTTTATATGCCTTTAATACCCTAATGGCCGCCCGGGCAGTGTCTTCGGCTTTTAAGTTCTTTAATTTGCAGATGATGGTGTAGCGGGTAGTGCGTTCGACCAAGGTCAATAACGCGCTTTTCTGATTTTTGCCGACGATGGTGTCGGCCTCCCAATCGCCGATGCGGGTTTTCTGGTCGACGATAGCAGGTCGGTTTTCTATGCCGACGCGGTCGGGCACTTTGCCTCTGGTCCATGTGCTGCCGTAGCGTTTGCGGTAGGGTTTGCTGCATATTCTGAGGTGTTGCCACAAAGTGCCGCCGTTGCTTTTGTCTTGGCGGAGGTAGCGGTAAACGGTGCTGTGATGGAGTGTGATCCCGTGGTGTTTATGCAGGTAGGCACATACTTGTTCGGGACTGAGTTTGCGGCGGATAAGGGTGTCGATGTGTTGAACCAGCTGCGAATCGAGCTTATAGGGTTTTCGCCGGTGCTGTTTGGTCAGCCGGCTTTGCTTCTGTGCTTTTTCGGCGCTGTATTGCTGTCCTTGGATGCAGTGCCGCTTGATTTCTCGGCTGATGGTGCTTTTGTGGCGGTTGAGCTGTTTGGCGATTTCGGCGATGGTGCAGTGGCGGGACAGGTATTGGATATGGTATCGTTCGTCTTGGGTCAGTTGTGTGTAGCTCATGGCAATCTTTCTTGCAGGACAGGCCGTATGCTACCGCATACTGGCCTTTTTCTGTTATGGAAAGTTGCACTTCAAATGCGAATCCGCCGCCTTCTGTAATGTAAGGAGGAGGTTAGGGAAGAAATTCAATAGTATTTGAAAATAAAAACTGTTTAAGAACGTACTAATTTATTGGGAAGCTATCATGGTAAACCACATTACCACCATCCTGACCACCGCGTTCGCCCCGCTGATTTGGGGCAGCACCTATCTCGTAACCACCGAATTTCTGCCGCCGGACAGGCCGTTTACTGCTGCGCTTATCCGTGTTTTACCCGCCGGGCTTTTGCTGTTGGCGTGGACGCGGCGTATCCCTAAACGCAGCGAATGGACGACCGTTGTCTTGCTCGGTTTTTTGAACATCGGCTTTTTTCAGGCCATGTTGTTTGTGGCGGCGTATCGCTTACCGGGCGGACTTGCGGCGGTTTTGAGTTCGACGCAGACGCTGATGGTGCTGGTGTTCACTTGGTTAATCGGCAAAACCATGCCGCCTAAAGCGGCTTGGGCTTGGTCGGCGGCAGGGGTTTTGGGGATTGCGCTTTTGGTTTTGTCGCCGCAGGCGCACTATGACGGGACGGGCATTTTAGCGGCATTGGCGGGCGCGGCGGCGATGGCGTTGGGCGTGTATTTGTCGAAACACCGCCGCACTTCGCTGCCCGTATTGGCGTTCACCGGCTGGCAGCTTTTCATCGGCGGCTTGTTTTTACTGCCCGTCGCGCTGCTTGCCGAACCGCGGCTCGAATCTTTAAGCCCCGCCAATATCGGCGGCTATCTGTATTTGAGCCTGTTTGGTGCCGTGTTGGCTTATGTGTTGTTTTTCAAAGGGATTGCCAAACTTTCGCCTGCTGCGGTTTCGTCGCTAGGATTGCTCAGCCCTGTCTCGGCATTTATCTTGGGCTGGCTGTTTTTAGGGCAAGGGATGGACGCGAAGTCGCTGGCGGGATTTGCGTTGGTGTTGGTATCGATATTCGGGGTACAGCGGGCGGTCATGAAAAAGGTCGTCTGAAACCTCAAAATCCGGTTTTCAGACGACCTCTTTGCTTTTAAAAATCAAATCAAACCATTTAAGCTCAAATCGTACCGCTGCCCTGCGCTTTCGGTTTGGCGGCACCGAATTCCAGTTTGCTCAAGGCGGAGAGGTAGGCTTTGGCGGTGGCGACCAAAACGTCGGTATCCGCGCCTTGTCCGTTGACGACGCGGTTGCCGCGCGCCAGACGGACGCTGGTTTCGCCTTGGCTTTCCGTGCCTTGCGTTACGGCGTTGACGGAGTAAATCTGCAAAGTCGCGCCGCTTTGTGCCACGCTCTCAATCGCTTTGAAAATCGCGTCGACAGGGCCGGAGCCTGTGGCGGATGCGCGTTTTTCTTCGCCTTTGATGCTGAACACGATGTCGGCGCGCGGCTCTTCGCCGGTTTCAGTGCTGATTTTTTGGGAGATGAATTTGTAGCTTTCGGCGTTCATGCTGCCCATTTCGTCGGACACCAACGCGTGCAGGTCTTCATCGAAGATTTCACGTTTTTTGTCGGCGAGTTCTTTGAAGCGGGCAAACGCGGCGTTCAGCGCCTCTTCGCTTTCCAACTCGATGCCCAAATCCGCCAGTTTGCTGCGGAACGCGCTGCGACCGGACAATTTGCCCAAGGTCAGGCGGTTGGTTGACCAGCCGACCGATTCGGCAGTCATGATTTCATAGGTTTCGGGGTGTTTCAACACGCCGTCCTGATGGATGCCTGATTCGTGTGCAAAGGCGTTTGCGCCGACCACCGCTTTGTTGGGCTGAATCGGATAGCCGGTAATGGTGGACACCAGTTTGGATACCGGCACGATTTGTGTGGTGTCGATGCCGGTTTCCAAGCCGAACAAATCATGGCGCACTTTCAACGCCATCACGATTTCTTCAAGGCTGGCATTGCCCGCGCGTTCGCCCAAACCGTTGATGGTGCATTCCACTTGGCGCACGCCTGCCTGAACGGCGGCCAGCGAGTTGGCAACCGCCATACCCAAGTCGTTGTGGCAGTGGGTCGACCAGACTACTTTGTCGCCGTTGGGTACGCTTTTGATGATGTTGCTGATACGCTCGTACCACACGGAAGGGATGGAGTAGCCGACGGTATCGGGAATATTGATGGTGGTCGCGCCCGCTTCGATAACCGCCGTAAAGATTTTGGCGAGGAAGTCCAAATCCGAACGCACGGCGTCTTCGGCGGAAAATTCCACATCGTCGGTGTATTCTTTGGCAATTTTCACCGCTTTGACCGCCGCATCGATGACCTGCTGCGGCTTCATTTTCAGTTTGTGCTCCATGTGGATGGGGCTGGTGGCGATGAAGGTATGGATGCGTTTTTTCGGCGCGGGGGAAACGGCTTCGCCCGCTTTGCGCACATCGTTTTCAACGGCACGCGCCAACGAGCAGACTGTGGATTTGGTGATGATTTTGGCAATCGCATTGACCGATTCGAAATCGCCCGGGCTGGCGGCGGCGAAACCCGCCTCAATCACATCCACGCCCATTTTCTCCAACTGGCGGGCAATGCGGATTTTCTCCTCTTTGGTCATGGATGCACCGGGCGACTGCTCGCCGTCGCGCATGGTGGTGTCGAAAATAATTACGCGGTTGGTCTGTGTCATTTCTGTTCTCTCCAGAGATTCGTTTTTTTGTAAAAAAGCATTCAAATCCAGCGGCCTGCCTTGCGCTTCCGCCAGCGCGGTCAGCTTTTGCAGTTGCGCCAAAGGCAGCGACCCACGCGTGCGCCATTTATAGATGGCGGCGGTCGTTGCGGCATTTTCGGGATCGTGCTGTTTCAACGCTTCGGCAAGTGCATTCACGCCGCCGAAATAAGCAACTAAGCGGTCAATGTCTAATTGCATGATGTTCCTTGTCCAAACTTTATCGAAATTATGGTTTGCTTTGGAAGGGGATTATACGCATTTTAGACAAAACGACAATCTATTTTTCTAAAAACACGAATTTACTTTTTGAATTGGATTATTTTTATACATTTTGTCTAATATTATTTCGAGTTAGGAGGCATATTCACTTTGCTGGGATTACTGAGAGGATGAGTTATTTTGAAATGGATAAGGACGGTTAATGTTGAAACGGATTTAATTATTTGCAAATGCAAATGGATAATAGATCCATACCTTAGCATAAAATTTATTAGAATTAATAAGTTGTATTTTGATGCGGTTCGAGTGAGATAACTAAATTTATTTAAATTATTAAGAATAGTGCATGACATTTATTCTTACATATTAGCGGGTTCTTTGTATTAATAGAGTGTTTGTCCGCATCGAAGACGGTAATTTATTGAAGTCGTCTGAAAACAGGTATTCTCCTAAATGAGAAAACGATTTTCAGACGACCTTTTTAAGCGGAAGCTTTTTCATCTAACTACGGTTGTTATTTGCCTATACCCATGCCGCGTCCAATGCTTGCGCCAAGTCGGCAAGCAAATCGTCGATATGCTCGATGCCCACGCTCAGGCGTACCATATCGGGACTGACGCCCGCTGCGGCAAGTTCGGTATCGTCAAGCTGGCGGTGGGTAGTGGTGGCGGGATGGGTGGCAAGCGATTTGGCATCGCCGATATTTACCAAGCGCAGGAAGAGTTGCAGTGCGTCGATAAATTTTGCACCGGCTTCGTGTCCGCCTTTAATGCCGAAACTCAGCAAACCAGAGGCTTTGCCGCCGTAGTCGCGGTCGATTAAGTTTTTGTACGGGCTGTCAGGCAAGGCGGGATAGTTTACCCATTCGACCTGCGGGTGTTTCTTTAAGAATTCGGCTACTTTCAAGGCGTTTTCACAATGACGCTCCATGCGCAGGGCGAGAGTTTCCAAACCTTGCAGCAGTAAAAATGCGCTGTGCGGCGATAGGGCGGCACCGGTATTGCGCAGCGGGACGACACGGGCGCGGGCGATGTAGGCGGCCGAACCAAAATGCTCGCAGTAGTTTACTCCGTGGTAGGACGGGTCCGGCTGGTTGAAGGTTCGGTTAAAACGCGGATTACCTGCCCATTCGAATTTGCCGCCGTCGATAATGGCACCGCCAATCGTTGTGCCGTGGCCGCCGATGTATTTAGTCAAGGATTGGATAACGATGTCGGCGCCGTGTTCGATGGGACGGAACAGCGTGGGCGTAGCGACGGTGTTGTCCACCATCAGTGGCAGCCCTTGTGCGTGTGCGGCTTGGGCGAATGCCTGAATATCGACGACATTGATGGCGGGATTGCCGATGGATTCGCAATACACCAGTTTGGTTCGGCTGTCGGTATTGGCGGCGATTTCTTCAGGTTTGGCAGGATCGATAAAGCGCACTTCTATGCCTTGGCGCGGCAGGCTGTGTGCAAAGAAATTGTATGTGCCGCCGTAGAGGGTTTTGGTTGCGATGATGTTGTCGCCTGCTTCAACCAATGTTTGAACGGCATAGGTAATTGCCGCCATACCGCTGGCAACAGCCAATGCGGCAATGCCTCCTTCCAGACGGGCGACACGTTCTTCTAAAACGGCAGTGGTCGGATTCATGATTCGGGTGTAGATATTGCCCGCAACGTCAAGGTTAAACAGGTCTGCGCCATGCTGCGTGTTGTCGAAAGTGTAGGAAGTGGTTTGGTATAGTCAATTAAAATCAAAATAGGACAGTAACGCATCGTCAAATCGGGCGTAATCAGACAATACGGTTCGCAGATACCGCTTAATATTCGCCCACACCTTCTCAATCGGGTTGAGCTCAGGTGAATAAGGTGCAAGAGGCAATACCTTATGTCCCAATTTTTCCGCCATTTCCCGTAAGACGCCCATACGGTGAAATCGCGCATTATCTAAAATAATCACCGATTTTTGAGTCAATGCGGGCAGTAGGCATTGCTGAAACCACGCTTCAAAAAAGACCCCGGTCATCGTATTTTGATAAACCATCGGAGCGATCAGCCGGTTGCCGACTTGTGCGGACACCAAAGATAAGCGTCGGTATCTTTTTCCACTTATCTGCGCTTTCACTATTTGCCCTTTCGGGCTGCGGGCATAGGGACGGAAAACAGGTAGCGGTCAAATCCTGTTTCATCCAAATAAACACGTTGGTAGCCGGAAAATTCGGCCAGCTGTGTCAAATAATGCGTTACTTTGGCCGGATCTTGTTCTTTGTAAGTGGTGGTCTTTTTTTGCGCGTCATCCCCATCTGTTTGAGTGCATAGCAAACGGCGGCTGGCGTACAATCAAAATGTTTGGCGATTTCATGCAGATAGGCATCCTGGTGCTGCTCAACATATTGAGCCAGTTTTTGCCTATCCAATTTTACGGCATTTAGACCGGTAACTTGATGTTTTAGGCTGCCTGTTTGTTTTTTAAGGCGAATCCACAGGTAAAGCGTGTTTCTTGACAAATTAAACGTTGCTGCGGTTTGGCTGATGTTTTTGCATTGTTCGTAATAGTTTAAAGCTTTGTTTCTGAAGTCCGCAGAGTATGCCATGGTTAGACCTTCAAAGTTGAGTATTGTACCATTTTGTTTTTAATTGACTATAAATCGGGACGGCAGCGGATTTGGTGGTCGGTTCGAATTGATAGCCTGCGTGTAGGGCGATAGTTTCCCGTTTCATATGAATATCCTTGTAGTGAATTAAACGTTAATAAATAGAGGCCCTTGGATTCGGATTTCAAGTGCAACACTAGGGTACCAGTGGTTGGAACAGATTTAAGAATAAAACACTTGGCGTTTCGTAGCCAAGTGTTTTTCTCGGCCGGTGGTTCAACTCATCTTGAACCCTGCGTATCTCCCGATCGCTGATGTTTCGGAAATCGGTTTGTTTGGGGAAATATTGCCGGATGAGTCCATTGGTGTTCTCATTCAGCCCTTTCTCCCAAGAATGGTAAGGGCGGCAAAAATAGGTTTTCGCCTTCAAGGCTTTGGCTATTTTGGTGTGTTGGTGGAACTCTTTGCCGTTATCCATGGTGATGGTGTGGACTCTGGCTTTATATGCCTTTAATACCCTAATGGCCGCCCGGGCAGTGTCTTCGGCTTTTAAGAACGTGTTCATTGTCTCAGCCTCTGCTGTAAACTATCGGCATGAACAGAAAAACCTACCCAAGCGATATCAGTCGCGAGCAATTTGCGCCTCTCCTTCCCCTGCTGGAAAGTGCCCGTAAACGCACAGCGCCACGCCAGGTGGACTTGTACGATGTCTTTTGTGCCATTCTCTACCTGCAACGCACTGGCTGCTCCTGGCGCGCTTTGCCGGGCGACTTCCCCAAATGGCGCACCGTGCATTCCTACTTCCAGAGATGGACCGAACCACGCGAGAGTGGCATCAGCATCCTTGAGGAAGCATTAAAAAAATCAGGTAGTTGCGGAGCACCGCAAGCAGGGGCGCCATGAAGCAACTACTTTCCTGATTATTGATGCGCAGAGTGTGAAGAACACGGATACCGCCATGGAAAAAGGCTACGATGCGGGCAAGAAGGTTAGCGGTATCAAGCGACATATAGCGGTTGACACGCAAGGTTTGCCGCATGCCCTTGCGGTAACGACGGCGGATGTTACGGATAGAAAAGGCTGCCTGGTGGCATTGGAACGTGGGCGGGATAATCTTGGTGCGATACAAAAAATCCTTGCTGACGGTGGTTACACGGGTAAGGCATTTGCTTCGTCGGTACAGGAGTTGATTGGTGCGGAGGTAGAGATTGCCAAACGAAACGAATTGCACCGTTTTGCAGTATTGCCGAAGCGATGGGTAGTAGAGCGCAGCTTTTCCTGGTTGGAAAAGAACAGGCGGCTTTGGAAAAACTGCGAGCGTAAGTTGAGTACCAGTCTGCAAATGGTAGCTTTGGCTTTCTTGGGAGTCCTGCTACGAAGACTATGAACACGCTCTAAGTTCTTTAATTTGCAGATGATGGTGTAGCGGGTAGTGCGTTCGACCAAGGTCAATAACGCGCTTTTCTGATTTTTGCCGACGATGGTGTCGGCCTCCCAATCGCCGATGCGGGTTTTCCGGTCGACGATAGCAGGTCGGTTTTCTATGCCGACGCGGTCGGGCACTTTGCCTCTGGTCCATGTGCTGCCGTAGCGTTTGCGGTAGGGTTTGCTGCATATTCTGAGGTGTTGCCACAAAGTGCCGCCGTTGCTTTTGTCTTGGCGGAGGTAGCGGTAAATGGTGCTGTGATGGAGTGTGATCCCATGGTGTTTATGCAGGTAGGCACATACTTGTTCGGGACTGAGTTTGCGGCGGATAAGGGTGTCGATGTGTTGAACCAGCTGCGAATCGAGCTTATAGGGTTTTCGCCGGTGCTGTTTGGTCAGCCGGCTTTGCTTCTGTGCTTTTTCGGCGCTGTATTGCTGTCCTTGGATGCAGTGCCGCTTGATTTCTCGGCTGATGGTGCTTTTGTGGCGGTTGAGCTGTTTGGCGATTTCGGCGATGGTGCAGTGGCGGGACAGGTATTGGATATGGTATCGTTCGTCTTGGGTCAGTTGTGTGTAGCTCATGGCAATCTTTCTTGCAGGACAGGCCGTATGCTACCGCATACTGGCCTTTTTCTGTTATGGAAAGTTGCACTTCAAATGCGAATCCGCCGCCGTCTGAAAAAACGTAGATTGTTTTTCAGACGGCCTGTTTCTTGCTTTATTGCGGTGTATTGTCTTCTGTCGTTACGTTTGACTCGGTAGTGTTTTCTTCATCTGAAGCTGACGCGTCTTCCGGCTCTTCCGCTACCCGCTCGAGGCTGACCAGTTGCTCGCCTTCGTCCAGATTAATCAGGCGCACGCCTGCTGCTGCGCGGCCGGTTTCGCGGATTTGTTCGACTTTGGTGCGGATGAGGACGCCGCCGCTGGTAATCAGCATCAGGTCGTCGGTTTCACCGACCAAGGTTGCGGCGACCAAATCGCCGTTGCGCTCGCCGGTGTTGATGGCGATATTGCCTTGTCCGCCTTTGTTTTTACGGCTGTAATCGGCAATCGGGGTACGTTTGCCGTAGCCGTTGGCGGTGGCGGTCAGCACTTGCAAATCGCTTTGCGCGGCTTCGGGGGCGAAGGTAATCAGGCTGACGATTTTGCCGTCGGCAGGCAGGCGCATACCGCGTAAGCCGCCGCTGCCGCGACCAGACGGACGCACACCGTGTTTGCCGCTTGGCAGGGCATTTTCGTTGTCGGCGGTTTCGTCTTCGAGGTCGTCTGAAATCTCGGTTTCGATGTCGGCATCTTCCGCTTCGTCGTTACCGGATTTTTCCCAGTATTCGTTGAAGCGGATGGCTTTACCCAAGTTGGAGAACAGCATGATGTCGTCCGAGCCGCTGGTTTGCGCGGCGCCGACGAGGTAGTCGCCTTCTTTGAGCGCGATGGCTTTGATGCCTTGGCTGCGGACGTTTTTAAAGGCTGAAAGCTGGACTTTTTTCACCATGCCTTGTGCGGTGGCGAAGAAGACGTATTGGTCTTCAGGAAATTCGCGCACAGCGAGGATGGCGCTGACTTTTTCGCCTTCTTCCAACTGGATGACGTTGTTAATCGGGCGACCGCGGCTGTTGCGTCCGCCTTCGGGCAGTTTGTAAACCTTAATCCAGTGGCATTTGCCGAGATTGGTGAAACACATCAAATAGTCATGCGTGTTCGCAACGAACAGGGTTTCGATGAAGTCTTCGTCTTTGGTGGCCGCCGCCTGTTTGCCGCGCCCGCCGCGACGCTGCGCCTGATAGTCGGTGGTCGGCTGGGTTTTGATATAGCCACCGTGAGTCAGGGTAACGACCATTTCGCGTTGCGGAATCAGGTCTTCATCGGCAATGTCGCCGCCGAACGGGTTGATTTCGCTGCGGCGTTCGTCGCCGAAATTGGTTTTGGTTTCTTCCAATTCTTCGCGGATGATTTGGGTGATGCGTTCCGGTTTCGCCAAAATGTCCAAATAGTCGATGATTTTTGCCATGATGGTTTTGTAGTCGCCGACAATTTCTTCTTGGTCGAGGCCGGTCAGGTTGCGCAGGCTCATGCGCAGGATGGCGTCGGCCTGGATTTCGCTCAGATAATAGCCTTGTTCCTGCAAGCCTAGGTTGGCGGGCAGGCCTTCGGGGCGCGCCATGCGCAGGTCGAGGTCGGTACGGCTCAGCATGTCTTCCACCAAGCCGCTGCGCCATGCGCGGGACAGCAGTTTTTCTTTGGCTTCAGGCGCGTCGGCGGATTCTTTAATCAACCGAATCATCTCGTCAATATTGGACAGGGCGACGGCTTTACCTTCGGCGATATGGCCTTCATGACGCGCTTTTTTCAGGCGGAACAGGGTGCGGCGGGTTACGACTTCACGACGGTGGCGCAGGAATTCCGCCAGAATCTGTTTCAGGTTCAACAGGCGCGGCTGACCGTCAACCAAGGCAACCATGTTGATGCCGAAGCTGTCTTGAAGCTGGGTGAGTTTGTAGAGTTGGTTTAAAACGACTTCGGCGTTTTCGTTACGTTTCAATTCGATAACGACGCGCATACCGGATTTGTCGGATTCGTCGCGCAGGTCGGATACGCCTTCCAACGTTTTTTCGCGCACCAACTCGCCGATTTTTTCCACCAGCTTGGCTTTGTTCACCTGATACGGAATTTCGTCGATGATGATGGCTTCGCGTTCGCCGTTTTTGCCTATGGGCTCGATATGGGTTTTACCGCGCATGACGACGCGGCCGCGGCCGGTTTTATAGCCTTCGCGCACGCCGCTCAAGCCGTAGATGGTTGCGCCGGTCGGGAAATCGGGGGCTTGGAGAATATTGATTAATTCGTCGATTTCGGTTTCGGGTTCGTCCAAAAGACGAAGACAGGCATTGATGGTGTCAGTGAGATTGTGCGGCGGGATATTGGTCGCCATACCGACGGCGATACCGGACGAGCCGTTGACCAACAGCGCGGGGAAGCGGGTCGGCAACACCAGCGGCTCGTGTTCGCTGCCGTCATAGTTCAGACCAAAATTGACGGTTTCTTCTTCGATGTCCGCCAGCATTTCGTGAGCGATTTTCGCCATGCGGATTTCGGTATAACGCATGGCCGCGGCGCCGTCGCCGTCAACCGAACCGAAGTTGCCCTGACCGTCGATTAAGACGTAGCGCATCGAAAAATCCTGCGCCATGCGCACGATGGTGTCGTAAACCGCGGAATCGCCGTGCGGATGGTATTTACCGATGACGTCGCCGACGATACGCGCCGATTTTTTGTAGGCGGCATTCCAGTTGTTTTTCAGCTCGTGCATGGCGTAAAGCACGCGGCGGTGCACCGGCTTCAAACCGTCGCGCACATCGGGCAGCGCGCGGCCGACAATCACGCTCATGGCGTAATCGAGATAGCTTTTGCGCATTTCGTCTTCAAGGCTGACGGGCAGGGTTTCGAGTGCGAATTTATGGTCGTTGCGGATAGTTGCGTCGGTCATGGTTTTCTTTATTTCGTATGGCAAAAATTAGCTCAAATTTTAGCATAAAAACGGCTTGGAAAGGGCGTTTTGCGGGGCAATGCGGCAAATCTGGGCAACTTGCAGAACGATGGTTGTAAAAATAGATAAAAGGTCGTCTGAAACTTTTCAGACGACCTTTTATCTTGAACCGAAGCTGATGCTTAAGCGCGTTTGCGGAATTCGCCGGTACGGGTATCGATTTCAACTTTGTCGCCGTTTTCGATGTAAGACATCACTTGGATTTCAGTGCCGCCGACCAGACGCGCGGTTTTCATCACTTTGCCGGAAGTATCGCCTTTAACGGCAGGCTCGGTGTATTCAACTTCGCGTACGATGATGGTAGGCAGTTCGACAGAAATGGGGTTGCCTTCGTAGAAGGTCACTTCGCATTGGTCTTCCATGCCGTCAACGATGAATTTCAACGCGTCGCCGATATTGTCGGCTTCGATTTCGTATTGGTTGAATTCTTCGTCCATGAAGACGTACATAGGGTCGGCAAAGTAGCTGTAAGTACAGTTTTTGCGGGACAGGATGACGACGTCGAATTTGTCGTCGGCTTTGTAAATGGTTTCGGAAGCGGCACCGGTCAGCAGGTTTTTCAGTTTCATGCTGACTTTGGCGGAAGAGCGGCCGCCTTTGATGTATTCGGTTTTTTGAACGACCATAGGATCGTTGCCGACCATGAATACGTTGCCGGCGCGCAGTTCTTGTGCTGTTTTCATGTATTGTCCAATCAAATCGGTTGTAAATAAACGCGCTATTTTAGCGTATTTTTTTAAGCTTTGAAATAAAGGCGGCGAGTTTTTCGGGGGCGGAAGGTTGCTTAAAAAGATGACGGCTCCAATCCTCCGCGCCTTGCCGCCAGTCGTTTTGGTGTTGTTGCAGGATTTGCCAACATTCGAGGCGTTGTGTTGCGGATAAAGCCTCTCCTCCGTTGAGGTCGTCTGAAAGGCGGCGGTGTGCCGAGGCGGTTTCGGGCGTGTAGAAGCCGTGTGACTTATCCCAAAAGGCGTGGAGTTTGTCGAGATGGACATGCTCGTCTTGCGGGTAGATGTGCCAAAAGAAGGGTTTGCCGGCAAGCTGGGCACGGACGAAACTGTCTTCGCCACGTATCACGGCGCAGTCGGCGAGGTGCAGCAGTTTGTCGAAATCCTGTTGCGGCACGAAAGGGATTTTGACGAGGCGGACTGAGGTCGTCTGAAAAACATCGCCGTCGTTTTGCAGGGCGTTTTGCGGAATGACGCCGCTTTGTTTGAGGCTGTCGATGATTTGCGTCCCAGCCAGCAGCAGGGTCAGCGGGCTGCCTGCCTGTTGCCACATGTCCAGCCACTTCGCCCAAACATCGCTCCGATAGCCGAAAAGCAGCCATTCGGGGGCATTTTTTTCAGGAAGCATCAGCCACTCTCGCATGGCTTCGCTATTGAAACGGACGGCATCACGGTAATCGCGTTCGCGTATCAACCCGCCGCTTTTTTTGCTGAAACCCATAAACCAAAAATATTTTTGAACGCCCTCCTGCGGCGAAGGCATCAGGTGCAGCCTTTCATTGCTGTCTTCCGCGCTCAAATATTCCCAATTCAGCCAAAGCGGCTTGTGTCGGCGGATGATGTGCAACACATTTTCGGGCAGGTCGCAGGCAAAAGTTTCGATGACAACATCGGGAATGGGCGCAGCATCAATGTCTGCCGCGTCAAAATGCCAAGTGCGGACATAAATATCCTGATGAACGCAGGGAACGTCGGGCAAATCAGGACAAAGCGCCCGCAAAGCAGACACATCGTCCGTCCACAAATGCACCTGCCAACCGAGTTCACGGTGCAAAACACGGGCAAGCCGCAAGGAAACGCCGATGTCGCCGAAATTGTCGATGACGTTGCAAAAAATCCAACAAACAGGAAAAGCGTGTGTATTCATAAAAGACTCGAGGTCGTCTGAAATCCGTTTCAGACGACCTTTTCAAAACTAAAACGCGCCGAAATAGTGGAACAAATACACAATCAGCAAAACGATTGGAATAAACAGCAGCATGGTTTGACGTTTCAAATCAAACTCTTGCTTAAGATGATGCTTGATGGTGTCGAAAAGGACGAATTTGAACAGAAACGTCGCTTCGCAGGCAAGGATGATGCCGTTGATTAAGTGTTGCGCCGCGTCTTCGGGCGGATTGACGGCGAAAACGGCAAGCGTCGCCAAAGGTATCAGGCAGACGGCAAGCCAGCGGATGATGAGCGGTTTGGACATGGTGTGTAATCAGTTCAAAATAATTGGAAGAGGGCGGTTATTTATGTCTGATTTCCCAACACTGATGGATTTTCTTGTTGCGGAAATCGTCGGGAACGGATTGTTTGGAAATGTCTTTGACGGCGTATTGTTCCGATACCGAGTCGTCCAAGATGAAGCTGCGCAAGTTGTTGGAAAAGTACAAA
Organism: Morococcus cerebrosus; assembly: GCF_022749515.1. Taxonomy (NCBI): domain Bacteria; kingdom Pseudomonadati; phylum Pseudomonadota; class Betaproteobacteria; order Neisseriales; family Neisseriaceae; genus Morococcus; species Morococcus cerebrosus. The sequence goes on along the minus strand of NZ_CP094242.1, from coordinate 1,087,152 downwards.
ATGCCGTCTGAAACGAGCAGGTTCATCGCGCCGTCAATCAACTTTTTGTGGTCGCGCTGGATGTCGAGGATGTCGAGCATCTTTTTGCTGTTGGAGAAGCTGGGCGGATCCATGACGATAAGATCGAACTGTTTGCCTTCGGCGGCGGCGTTTTGCAGGTATTGGAACACGTCGGCGCGGACGATTTTGTGTTGTTCGGGGCGGATACCGTTGAGTTCGAAATTGCGTTTTGCCCAATCGAGATAAGTGTTGGACAAATCGACGGTTTCACTGGACGTTGCGCCGCCGGTGGCTGCATAGACGGTGAAGCTGCCGGTGTAGGAAAACAGGTTGAGGAAGCGTTTGCCCGCTGCGGTTTCGCCGACTTTTTTGCGCGTGTTGCGGTGGTCGAGGAAGAGGCCGGTGTCGAGGTATTTGTCGAGGTTAACCCAAAACTTGCGACCGTTTTCGGTGATGACGAAATCGTCGCCGGTTTTGCCGGTTTTCTCGTATTGCTGCAAGCCTTTTTGGCGTTCGCGGCGTTTGAGGTGGATTTGTTCGGGCGCAAAACCGGTAACGAAGGCGACGGCTTCCAATACTTCGGCAAGCCACGCTTCGTATTCTTCGGGCTGCATCAGCCAGCCGGTATCGTATTCCTGAAGGTGGATTTGGTCGCCGTAAACATCGACGGCAAAGGGGAATTGGGGGATGTCGCGGTCGTAAATGCGCCAGGCTTCGATGCCGTTGCGTTTCGCCCATTTCATGAGATGTTTGATGTTTTTGCCCATGCGGTTGGCGAAGGGTGTGATGTCGGTCATGGTTTCAGACGGCCTGAATAAGTATTGGGAAGGGTTTGGATTTTAACGCACTTGATACCTTTTTGCTTGACCGTTGTCCATAAAATCTATATTATCCGCCGTTCGCCTTTTTATACGAAGCCATCGTCTTCCAACCTAAACCGCCGTTTCGGGCGCGTTTCTTTTATTGCTTGCTGATTTGCCAAGCCTTTCTGTGCAGGTTGTCGTCGATGTTAACTACAAGCAAGATGCTTGCGACAACCCTGTAACTTCACATTTCCCGTATCGTTACTTTCCTTTGCTTCAGGTCGTCTGAAAACCGTTCAGGCGTGCGCGTTGTTGTCTCTTTAGGATAGCCATGTCTATTAAATTTGCCGATTTGAACCTTGATAAAAACATCTTGTCCGCCGTGCGCAGCGAGGGTTACGAAAGCCCGACGCCGATTCAGGCGCAAGCTATTCCGTTTGCTTTGGAAGGCCGCGACATCATGGCTTCGGCGCAAACCGGCTCCGGCAAAACCGCCGCCTTCCTGCTGCCGACGTTGCAGCGGCTGACCAAACGCAGCGAAAAACCGGGCAAAGGCCCGCGCGCGTTGGTGTTGACGCCGACCCGCGAATTGGCGGCACAAGTCGAGAAAAACGCGCTGGCGTACGCCAAAAATATGCGTTGGTTCCGCACCGTCAGCATCGTCGGCGGCGCATCTTTCGGCTACCAAACCCGCGCTCTGAGCAAACCGGTCGACCTGATTGTCGCCACGCCGGGCCGTCTGATGGACTTGATGCAAAGCGGCAAAGTCGATTTCGCCTGTTTGGAAGTGCTGATTTTGGACGAAGCCGACCGTATGCTGGACATGGGTTTTATCGACGACATCGAAACCATCGTCGAAGCCACACCGATCGACCGTCAGACTTTATTATTCTCCGCCACTTGGGACGGCGCGGTCGGCAAGCTGGCGCGCAAACTGACGAAAAACCCTGAAATCATCGAAGTCGAGCGTGTGGACGACCAAGGCAAAATCGAAGAGCAGCTGCTTTATTGCGACGATATGCGCCACAAAAACCGCCTGCTCGACCACATCCTGCGCGACGCCAATATCGACCAATGCGTGATTTTCACGTCCACCAAAGCCATGACCGAAGTCATCGCCGACGATTTGTACGAAAAAGGTTTCGCTGCCAACTGCCTGCACGGCGACATGCCGCAAGGCTGGCGCAACCGCACGCTGATGGATTTGCGCAAAGGCCGCTGCAAAATTTTGGTTGCCACCGACGTTGCTGCACGCGGTATCGACGTGCCGACCATTACCCACGTCATCAACTACGACCTGCCGAAACAGGCGGAAGACTATGTTCACCGCATCGGCCGTACCGGACGGGCAGGGCGCACGGGTATTGCGATTACCTTCGCCGAAGTGAACGAATACGTCAAAGTACACAAAATCGAAAAATACATCGGCCGTAAATTGCCCGAGCTGACCGTCGAAGGCATGGAACCGACCCGCAAGCGCAAATCCGCAGGTGGCAAGCCGAAAGGCAAAGGTGGCTGGGGCGATAGAAAATCCGGCGGCTGGCGCGGCGATAAGAAACCGGGCAAAGAAGGCTTCGGTGGCAAATCGCGCGGCGAAGGTTTCAAAAAAGAAGGCTTTAAGAAAGGCGGCGAAGGCTTCAAAGGCAAACGTAAAGCCAACGATTCTTTCGACTCGAAACCAAGCCGTCCAGTGAAAAGAGGCTGATGCTAAAGCCAAATCAATAGCGGGTATAGTGGATTAACTTTAAATCAGGACAAGGCGAGGCAACGCCGTACTGGTTTAAAGTTAATCCACTATATGAAGAAACTTTGATACCGCGTTGCCTAACAAAAAGGTCGTCTGAAAATCGATTTCAGACGACCTTTTTATTATGATGAGACGAAGGAGAGTTTGAGACAGATGGGTTCAATACGCCATAAATTTATACCGGCTCATGCGCCCATTGAGGAAGCGTGGTTTTCTGTTTGCAAAATGCAAATAACCGCTGTCCGCTGAATTTCTCAAACATCAGCTCCACACCGCTTTGCAAGCGCAAAATCAGTGCGGAAGGTGTATCTATTTTGATAAAGTCGATGCGGTGCTGTACCAGTTTTGCAATAGTCGAATACAAATCAAGCTTGTCTGCATGATTGAAGAACCAGGGATTAAGACTTAACCAGCGTCCTCCGTTTAATGGCTCTCCGGGTTGGAAATCAGCACGGATTTGAGTAAGGCGGTCGTCTGAAAAATGCAGTTCAATATTGCCATAAAGCCAGATATTCCATCCCTTTTTCACTAAAAGCCCTTTAGGAACGCATTCGGGAGCGGGGAACATTTGTAAAATCATTTCTGCAGTTTGTCCGATTTCCAGATAATCAAATCGGCCTGTGGTCAGAAAGTCAAACATATCGACAGAAATCGGAAAGTGGTAACGCATGGCAAGCTTCAGACGAGGTAGGAAGAATGGCGTTATATTAGTTCAAAAGTCAAATGCAATCAATTCTTATTTCTATTTTTAGTTGATTTCACTATTTGAGGACATTTCATTTTTTGTACAATTTAAAATTAAGATACTCTCATTAATACCGTCATTTCCGCATAGGTAGGAATATGAAAGTTTGAAGTAGCAGCAAACTCTGAATATTTTTATAAAACCAAGTTGTTTTCGCGGGGAAAGTCCAAGCTACAGATAAAAGAAGGTCGTCTGAAATTTTTCAGACGACCTTTTATTCCCATCAGGGCAATTAACGGCTGCGTTCGATAAAACGGTAATAGGTTTCGCCGTCTTGGACGTAACCCAATTCCACACGGGCAATTTCAGAAATCGCTTCTTGACCGTTCGCCAAATCATCGACTTCCGCAGCAAGGAACTGATTGCGCAAAGTGAGCGTCTGGTTTTTTTCCTCCTGCACGGAAAGTTGTTCCTGCAATTCTTCCGTATGCCCGATACTGCCTTTTCCAAACCAAAGGCTGTATTGGCAGTAAGCAAGCGCGATGGATAAAACAACAGTTACCCACTTCATACATCAATACCTTTTCTTATTTGCCCAGTTGATAGAATGCGGCTTTGCCAGGGTAGTAGGCAGCTTCTGCCAATTCTTCCTCGATGCGCAGCAGTTGGTTGTATTTCGCCATGCGGTCGGATCGGCTCAATGAACCGGTTTTGATCTGCATACAGTTGGTAGCGACTGCCAAGTCGGCAATGGTGCTGTCTTCAGTTTCGCCCGAACGGTGGCTCATTACGCTGGCGTAACGGCTGCGTTTTGCCAAGTCAACCGCTTGCAAGGTTTCGCTCAAAGTACCGATTTGGTTGACTTTGACCAGCAATGCGTTTGCCACGCCTTTTTCGATGCCTTCGGCAAGGATTTTCGGATTGGTTACGAACAAGTCGTCGCCAACCAGTTGTACTTTGTTGCCGAGTTTTTCGGTGAGAAGTTTCCAGCCGTCCCAGTCGTTTTCATCCATACCGTCTTCGATGGAGATAATCGGGAATTCGTTAACCAAGCCCTCGAGGTATTCGGCAAATTCTGCGCTGGTGTAAGAACGGCCTTCGGCTTCCAAGTGGTATTTGCCGTCTTTGTAGAACTCGCTGGATGCGCAGTCCAAAGCAAACAAGACATCATCGCCTGCTTTGTAACCAGCGGCTTCGGTTGCTTCAACCATCAGTTGCAGGGCTTCTTTGTGGCTGTTCAGGTTAGGTGCGAAACCGCCTTCATCTCCGACAGTAGTCGGGAAGCCTTTACCGTCGCACAGTTTTTTCAGCGCGTGGAAAATTTCGGCGCCGCAGCGCAGGGCTTCGCGGAAGGATTTTGCGCCGACAGGCATAATCATAAATTCTTGAATGTTCAGGCTGTTATTGGCATGTTCGCCGCCGTTGATAACGTTCATCATCGGAACAGGCAAAGCCATAGGACCGGCGCCGCCCAAGTAACGGTACAGCGGCAGACCTGAATCTTCGGCAGCCGCGCGGGCAACAGCCATAGAAACTGCCAAAGTAGCATTCGCACCCAAATTGCCTTTGTTTTCAGTGCCGTCCAGCTCGATCATGATTTTGTCGATGTAGGACTGTTCGTTGGCATCGATACCGATCAGGGCTTGGGCAATTTGGTTGTTGACGTGTTCAACTGCTTTCAATACGCCTTTGCCGGAGTAGCGGGATTTGTCGCCGTCGCGAAGTTCCAAAGCTTCTTTTTGACCGGTAGAAGCACCGCTAGGAACGGCGGCACGGCCCATTACGCCGGACTCCAGCAATACATCGCATTCTACGGTGGGGTTGCCGCGTGAATCCAAAATCTCGCGGGCAAAAATATCAACGATTGCGCTCATGAATATTCTCCAAATGAGGATGAAAAAAGAAAAGTAGCTTTGTTACATTTCAGACGACCTGTGAGTGTCGCTGAAAGCACATCAACGGCGATTATACCGATGGTGGTATTGAAATTACGATGAAACCAACTGTAAGTTTGTTTCACATCAACATAGGTTTGCACAAGAAATAATATTTGTTCAAACAGCACCTTATTTTAACAGTTTTTGAGGTTTCAGGGCAGGGGAGCTTACCGAGAATGCTTTGTTTTAGACAGAGAGGCTGTCTGAAAACGATTCGAATGAGAATTTAACCAACCGATAATATTCAATATCTTTTTAAATTTTAAGATAAATAAGGATATTTTTAAGGGCTGGGAGAGCAGCATTGTCTAATCTGTGATAGCCGCTGATTTCAATAATGCGAACCATATTTGAGTGATTATTTAAAGCCCTTACGCCGAGAATGGCTTGTCCTTTCTCTCCATTTTCTAGGAAATAAACAGGATATTTGGGAACAGGGCGGATTCGCATTTGAAGTGCAACTTTCCATAACAGAAAAAGGCCAGTATGCGGTAGCATACGGCCTGTCCTGCAAGAAAGATTGCCATGAGCTACACACAACTGACCCAAGACGAACGATACCATATCCAATACCTGTCCCGCCACTGCACCATCGCCGAAATCGCCAAACAGCTCAACCGCCACAAAAGCACCATCAGCCGAGAAATCAAGCGGCACTGCATCCAAGGACAGCAATACAGCGCCGAAAAAGCACAGAAGCAAAGCCGGCTGACCAAACAGCACCGGCGAAAACCCTATAAGCTCGATTCGCAGCTGGTTCAACACATCGACACCCTTATCCACCGCAAACTCAGTCCCGAACAAGTATGCGCTTACTTACGCAAACACCACGGGATCACACTCCATCACAGCACCATTTACCGCTACCTTCGCCAAGACAAAAGCAACGGCGGCACTTTGTGGCAACACCTCAGAATATGCAGCAAACCCTACCGCAAACGCTACGGCAGCACATGGACCAGAGGCAAAGTGCCCGACCGCGTCGGCATAGAGAACCGACCTGCTATCGTCGACCGGAAAACCCGCATCGGCGATTGGGAGGCCGACACCATCGTCGGCAAAAATCAGAAAAGCGCGTTATTGACCTTGGTCGAACGCACTACCCGCTACACCATCATCTGCAAATTAAAGAACTTAAAAGCCGAAGACACTGCCCGGGCGGCCATTAGGGTATTAAAGGCATATAAAGCCAGAGTCCACACCATCACCATGGATAACGGCAAAGAGTTCTACCAACACACCAAAATAGCCAAAGCATTGAAGGCGAAAACCTATTTTTGCCGCCCTTACCATTCTTGGGAGAAAGGGCTGAATGAGAACACCAATGGACTCATCCGGCAATATTTCCCCAAACAAACCGATTTCCGAAACATCAGCGATCGGGAGATACGCAGGGTTCAAGATGAGTTGAACCACCGGCCGAGAAAAACACTTGGCTACGAAACGCCAAGTGTTTTATTCTTGAATCTGTTCCAACCACTGGTACCCTAGTGTTGCACTTGAAATCCGAATCCAAGCAGGTATATTGGCAACTTTGTTGAAAAAGCAAAATCGGTATCAAAATTTCCGGGCATTTATCATCGTGTAAAAAAATAACAAAGCCCTTGCAAAATTTTGTCAAGGTTGGCATTTAAATGCTATAATGCCGTGCATCTTGCACAAACTGAAAGACTGAGCATCATGCGTATCGTAGAAAAAGCCTATACTTTCGACGATGTTTTGTTGGTTCCTGCACATTCAACCGTGCTGCCACGAGACGTTAAACTTCAAACCAAGCTCACCCGCGAAATCACTCTCAACCTCCCCTTACTTTCTGCCGCAATGGACACCGTTACCGAAGCACGCCTCGCCATTTCCATGGCGCAAGAAGGCGGTATCGGCATTATCCATAAAAACATGACGTCCGAAATGCAGGCGCGTGCCGTTTCCAAAGTGAAACGCCACGAGAGCGGCGTGGTGAAAGATCCCGTTACCGTTGCGCCGACCGCATTGATTCGCGATGTATTGGAAATGCGCGCACAACGCAAACGCAAAATGTCCGGTCTGCCTGTTGTTGAAAACGGCAAAGTGGTCGGTATCGTGACCAACCGCGACCTGCGTTTTGAAAACCGTGTCGATCTGCCGGTTTCTGCCATCATGACCCCTCGCGATCGTTTGGTTACCGTTCCTGAAGGTACCAGCATTGATGAAGCACGCGAGATCATGCATGCGCACAAAGTAGAGCGCGTTTTGGTATTGAACGACCAAGATGAACTCAAAGGTCTGATTACTGTTAAAGATATTCTGAAAACAACCGAATTCCCTAATGCCAGCAAAGATGCCGAAGGCCGTCTGCGTGTCGGTGCCGCTGTGGGTACCGGCGGCGATACCGAAGAGCGCGTCAAAGCATTGGTAGAAGCAGGCGTGGACGTGATTGTGGTTGATACTGCCCACGGTCATAGCCAAGGCGTTATCGATCGCGTGCGCTGGGTAAAAGAAACCTATCCGCACATCCAAGTCATTGGCGGCAACATCGCGACTGCCCAAGCCGCTTTGGATTTGGTGGCTGCCGGTGCGGATGCCGTTAAAGTCGGTATCGGTCCGGGCTCGATTTGTACCACCCGTATCGTGGCAGGCGTGGGTGTGCCTCAGCTGACTGCGATTCACAATGTTTCCGAAGCCTTGAAAGGTACAGGCGTTCCCCTGATTGCCGACGGCGGTATCCGCTTCTCCGGCGATATTGCCAAAGCTCTGGCAGCAGGTGCTTACAGCGTCATGCTCGGCGGTATGTTTGCCGGTACGGAAGAAGCACCGGGCGAAATCGAACTTTACCAAGGCCGCTCTTACAAGTCTTACCGCGGCATGGGTTCGTTGGGTGCGATGAGCCAAGGTTCTGCCGACCGCTACTTCCAAGACAAAACCGACAGCACAGACAAATATGTTCCCGAAGGCATCGAAGGCCGCGTGCCTTACAAAGGCCCGATTGTGAACATCATCCACCAATTGACCGGCGGTCTGCGCTCCAGCATGGGTTATTTGGGTTGCGCCAATATTGCTGAAATGCACGAGAAAGCAGAATTTGTGGAAATCACTTCCGCAGGTATGAGCGAATCCCACGTTCACGATGTTCAAATTACCAAAGAAGCGCCGAACTATCACCGCTAAGGTAAAGTGAAAAGAGGTCGTCTGAAAGTTTCAGACGACCTCTTTCTATTGTTTGAATAATGCCCTAAAAATCAGATTGCTTCACCGTTCTGCTTAGCCTCCAGAAGCTCCCAGCGTTCCAATTTTTCCAAGAGCAGTGTTTCGATTTCTTCGGCACGGTTTTGCAATGCGCCGGCTTTTTCGTAATCTTTGAAAATTTCAGGATCGGAAAGTTGCGCGTTGATTTCCGCCTGTTCGGTTTCCAAGGCGGCGATTTCGTCGGGCAGGGCGTCGAGTTCGCGTTGTTCTTTGTAGGAAAGTTTGACCGTGCGGTTGGCTTTGGGTTTGGCTTTTTCCGGTTCTGCGGTTATTTTCGGCGCAGCGGTCGTCTGAATTTTCTCTTCGCGTGATTTTGCGTCGATATAGTCCTGATAGCCGCCGATGTATTCTTTCAGACGGCCTTGTCCTTCGAAAACAATGCTTTGGGTAATTACGTTATCAAGGAACATACGGTCGTGCGAGACGAGGAATACCGTGCCCTGGTAATCGCGCAGCAGGTCTTCGAGCAACTCTTGGGTGTCGATGTCCAAGTCGTTGGTCGGTTCGTCCAAGACCAGGGTATTGGCGGGGCGGGTAAAAAGTTTTGCCAGCAGGAGGCGGTTACGTTCGCCGCCGGAGAGCGATGAGACGGGGCTTTGCGCGCGGGCAGGATGGAACAGGAAATCTTCCAGATAGCTCATGACGTGTTTTTTCTTGCCGCCGATTTCGACGTAATCGTTGCCTTGTCCGAGCGTGTAAAACACGGTGTCGTTTTCGTTCAACGCGCTGCGGAACTGGTCAAAATAGGCGACTTCCTGCTTGCTGCCGATGCGGATTCTGCCGTAGGTCGGCTGCAATTCGCCCAGAATCAGCTTGAGGAAGGTGGTTTTGCCGATACCGTTTGGGCCGATTAAGCCGATTTTGTCACCGCGCTGCAAGATGGCGGAAAATTTGTCCATGATGACTTTGTCGCCATAGGCAAACGAGGCGTGTTCCAGCTCGGCGATGATTTTGCCGCTTTTCTCGCCGCTGTCGAGTTTGAAGTTGACCTGTCCTTGTACGTTGCGGCGTTCGGCACGCTGGCGGCGCAGTTCTTCCAAACGGCGCACGCGGCCTTCGTTGCGGGTACGGCGCGCTTCGATGCCTTTGCGTATCCACGCTTCTTCCTGAGCGTGGAATTTGTCGAAGAGGCGGTTATGTTCCGCTTCTACTGCCAACTCTTGCGCTTTTTTTTCGCTGTATTTGGAGAACGAGCCGGGATAGGAGCGCAGAATGCCGCGGTCGAGTTCGACAATGCGCGTAGCGATGTTGTCCAAAAAACGGCGGTCGTGGGTAATCACAACCAGGCTGCCTTCAAACGCTTTGAGCAGGTTTTCCAGCCAGATAATCGCGTCTATGTCCAAATGGTTGGTCGGCTCGTCCAGCAGCAATACGTCGGGCTTCTGCACCCAAGCCTGCGCCAAGGCAACGCGCTTTTTCTGCCCGCCGGAGAGGTTACCGATTTTTTCATTTTCCGGCAAACCGAGTTCGCCCAAAGTCTGCTTCACCGCCGCATCCAGCTTCCAACCGTCCTTCGCTTCGATTTCAAGCTGCAATTCGTTGAGTTCTTTCAATAAGGTTTCACTTGAACCATTTTCCAACTCATGGCTGACGCGGTGGTAACGGCGCAGCAGGTCGCGGATTTCGCCCAAGCCTTCGGCGACGGTGTCGAATACGGTGGCTTCTTTGTCGAAAAACGATTCCTGCGGCACATAAACGATTTTGAGGTTGTTTTGAACGATAATCTGCCCGTCGTCGAGCTTCTGCACGTCGGCGAGGATTTTCAGAAACGAAGACTTACCCGCGCCGTTGCGGCCGATTAAGCCGATTTTTTCGCCGCTGTCGAGTTGGAAGGAAGTTTTGTCGAGCAAGGCGACATGGCCGACGGCAAAAGAAGCGTTTTCTACGGATAAGATGTTCATAAGGCAGATTGAGAAAGATGAAAGGGTTTGGATTTTAAACGATTTTGAAGGTTTCTTTGAAATCAGGCAAAAAGGTCGTCTGAAAACGAAAATCCGTTTTCAGACGACCTTTTTTATATCAGGCTTCGGGTAATTCCATGTCTAAAACGGTTTGCTCCTGCTTGGCGCGGAAATCGGCAAGTTTTTGCGCTAGCTCAGGATCTTCGTTGGCAAGCAGCGAGATAGCGAACAGGGCGGCGTTGGCGGCTCCTGCTTCGCCGATGGCAAAAGTGGCAACGGGAACGCCTTTGGGCATTTGCACGATGGAGAGCAGGGAGTCTTCGCCGCGCAGGTATTTGCTGGGTACGGGAACGCCCAATACGGGGACGGTGGTTTTGGCGGCAACCATGCCGGGCAGGTGTGCCGCGCCGCCCGCACCGGCGATGATGGCTTTGATGCCGCGTTCGCGGGCGGTTTCAGCGTATTCGAACATTAAATCGGGGGTGCGGTGTGCGGACACGACGCGGGCTTCGTATTCGACGCCGAACTCTTTGAGAAACTGCGCTGCCTGCTGCATGACGGGCCAGTCGCTGTTGCTGCCCATGATGATGCCGATTTTGGCCATATTTGCTCCTATTGTATAAAACATTATTCAATGAATGATTTCAGACGACCTTCGAATAGGGGGGAGATCGTCTGAAAAGTTATCGTTGCTTGATACTGATAGCGGCGCGTTTGGCAGCTTCGCTATCGGGATAGCTCTGTATCAGCTTGCGCCATGTGTTGCGGGCGATGTCTTTCTGTTGCAGCTTGTATTGGCATTGTCCGATGCTGAAAAGCGCGTCGGGGGCTTGCGGGCTGTTGCGGAAGCGGTTGGCGTAGCGGCCGCCGATTTCGATGACGGATTCGCAGTGGCCCATGCGCTGCTGGCTTTGCAGCAACAGATACATATTGCGGCGCGCAATATCGCTGCCGTTACCGCCGTCGGCTTCCTTCAGAATGGCTGCCGCCGCCCGATAATTCCCGTTGCGGTAGTATTTGGATGCACGCTCGTAAAGACGAGTTTCGTTTAGGGTAAGCGAATCTGTTTCGGTCGGCGCGGTACCGCCGTTCTCCAGATAATGTTTTTTGAGCTTCTGGTCGTCCAAGCGTTGAGACACGGTTTTCTTAGCAGGACGGGAGTGGATTTTGTTTTGCTGCTCGATTTGCTGCAAACGAAGGTTTACCGCCTCCATTTCCCGCTCGATGCGTGCAACCTGTACGCCCAAATGGTCGATTTGTGTCTGTTCGTCGAGCTTGGGATAGGGGATGGATACTTTCTGCGGGCTATCGGGAATATCCGGCAGCGAAAAAGTATCGTCTGAAGACGGGGATGAAACGGAAGTACAGGCGGCGGTAAAGGCAATGGGAAGCAGTCGGATAAGCAGGTTTGTTTTCATCGGTTTATTTTTTCAATAGAAGGGTCAATCCGTCGCCGACGGGTAGGGTAATGGGAACGATACGTTTATCTTCGGGCAGGCTGCGGTTGAATGTTTGCAGTATTTTCAAGCTGGGCGGGGAGTGTTCGTCTCCCTCATGCAAGACCCTGCCGTTCAGCAAAACATTGTCGATGGCGATAATGCCGCCCTTACGCACAAGCTTCAGGCAACGTTCGAAATATTGCGGGGTAGGGGGCTTGTCCGCATCTATCAGGGCCAGGTCGTAACTTTCCGCTTCGCCTTGCGCTATCAGGTCGTCCAAAGTCAAAAGGGCGGGTTGCAGGTACAGCGAAATTTTGTGTTCCACTCCTGCCGCCCGCCAAGTTTCGCGCGCTATGTCGGTAAATGTTACGTTGATGTCGCAGGCGGTAACTTTGCCATGCTCGGGCAATGCAAGCGCGACGGCGGTGCTGCTGTATCCTGTAAACACGCCGATTTCCAAATATTTTTCGACACGGATAAGCTGCGCCAACCAAGAAAGCAGGGCGGCTTGTTCGCGGGCAATGGCCATATTGCCTAATCGGTGTGAAAGCGTGCGCTCGCGCAATGCGGCAAGGACGGGATGCTCCGCTTGTCCGATGGTATTGAGGTAGTCCTGTAGTCCGGCAGGTGTGTTGAATGTACGGACGGTCATTTCGGCACGATCAGTCTTGATAGTATGTGTAGGGTTTTTTGGCGACTTTGGCAGCCTCAAACTCTGCCTGCTCTTGCGGATTTAATTCGACATCCCAAAGCAGGTGGCGGTTTTCTAGGCGTTGCGTTTCCAGTTGCGGATTGTCTTCGATAAGTTTGTCGAGAAACTGGGTGGCTTCGGATTTGTAGTGGTACATTTTGTACGCTCCGTGGGGATAGGGTCGTAAAAGACGGGTTTTGTTATGCGGTGATATTATAGCGGATAATCCTAATGCAAAGGTCGTCTGAAAACGCATTTTGTGTTTTCAGACGACCTTTTTTCAGATGACCTTAAAAGAAGTAATTCGCCAGCAGCAAACCGAATGCCAAACTGAACACCATGCTCAAGAGGCCGGGAATCATAAAGCTGTGGTTGAAAATAAATTTGCCGATTTTGGTTGAGCCTGTACTGTCAAAATCAATTGCCGCGATAATCGGACCGTAGTTCGGAATGAAGAAATAGCCGTTCACCGCGACAAACGTACCGATGATAATCGGAGCGGGAATGCCCAGCGAAATACCGATGGGAAACAGCGTTGCGACGGTTGCCCCTTGGCTGTTGACCAAGACGGACAAAACGAACAGGGCAAACGCAAAAGTCCACGGCGCAGTTTCGACCAGATGTGATACGGTTTCTTTGACTTCAGCCAGATGACCGTGCATCAGCGTGTCGCCCAGCCATGCCACGCCGAATACGGCGATAACGGCACGCATACCCGCATGAAATACCGAGCCTTTGGTAATCGCGTTACCATCCGGTTTACACAGCAGGATAATCAGCGCGGCAGCAGAAAGCATGACGATTTCGATGGCGTGCGCCATGCCCATCAGTTTCGGGCCCTCGTCCGTTTGAAAGGTCGGGCGCAACTCGGGGACGGCACCCATCACGACCACCAGCAACGCAGCAGCAAGGAAAATCCCGACTGAAAGTTTCGCCTCTTTGCTGACGGGCGCATTGGATACTTCAACCGAATCTTTTTCGTTGGCTTTTACATATTCCGGGTCTTTCAGCAACGCCTGATAATGCGGGTCGTCTTTCAACTCTTTGCCGAGCTTGTTGACGAATACGCAGGCGAGACCGATACCGAGAATGGTTGAAGGAACAGTCACTTTCAGCACATCAGCCATGGTAATGTGTTGAGGCTCAAGGTAGGTAACGCAGGCAACGACCGCGGCCGCAATCGGGCTGGCAACAATGGCAAATTGTGACGCGATGACCGCCATCGTCAACGGGCGCGACGGGCGGATACCGTTGCGGCGGCTGACTTCGGCAATAACGGGCAATACCGAATATGCGACATGTCCTGTACCTGCCAATACGGTAAACAGGTAAGTGACCGCAGGCGCGATGAAGGTGATGTATTTCGGATTGCGGTGTAAAACTCGGGTGGCGATTTTAATCATGTAGTCCAAACCGCCGCTTGCCTGCATCGATGCGGCGGCGGAAACAACCGCCATAATCATCAGCATCACGTCAATCGGCGGACTGGTCGGCTCAAGATGGAAACCAAAGGCCAAAACCGCCAGCCCGATACCGCCGAGTACGCCCAAGCCGATACCGCCGACCTGCGCGCCGATTAAGATACACACCAGTACGATGGCGAACTGGATAAAAAACATTGTGGACATGAAAACTCCGTAATTTGAGGATATAAAGCAAATATCAGCTTCAGGCTAGTCACACCAATACCGATGGAGCAAATATTCAATATTTTCAACAGACAAAAAAGAGGATGAAGTCATTTGCCTATAAAATACAAAAACTTCATCTTTTAATATGGTAGGAATTATAAATCAGGCAGATTCGCTTAACAATATTTTACTGTAATAAAAATACATTTATTTCACTTGACCAGCGCTTTTCAGACGACGTTTACGGATATTATGCTGTATGATTCGCCAAGTTCTTTCATCATTACGTTAAACTCATTTCACTCTATAAAATGACAATATGAAATCCATCTTCATCTGGCTGGTAATATTAGCAGGCGCGCTTGGTCTGTTTTATTACCAGCAAAATCGCTATTTCTTTTCAGACAACCTTATCCACCCTCAAGCCGGTCAAGACCGTTCGTCCGTAGAATCTTTAAGCGGTTTGGGTTACCTTAATTTTTTGCGTGCCGCTGCCGGTTTGAATTCTCTGTCGAATTCCCCGGTATTGGAACGGTCAGCCCGAAGGCACGCCAAATATCTGCTGATCAATCCTGAAGACGGCCATGACGAAAAACATCGAAACAATCAATTTTACACAGGGTACAAGCCCTCCGACCGCGCCCGCAAGGCCGGCTATTATTTCGATGGTGTTCATGAAAACATCAGCACGGGCGAGTACCGCCATCAGGATGGATTTAAAAACACACTTGTCCTGCACGAGCAAACCGATGCCCTGATGACAGCCATTTACCACCGTTTTTCTTTGCTTGATCAAAATATTGACGAAGCGGGAGTAGCTGTTGAGCGTGGCAACGGAAAAACCGCCGTCGTCTTCAATCAGGGCAACCGGGAATTCAATCATTGGTGTTCGTTAGGGCGATCTTATCCGGAAGCAGGTCGCCGTTTCTATAAAAATTCTTGTTTCAATGGCTCTATCGTTTACGCCGACGAAATTAAAAATCAAACAAAATTAGCGTATATCGCTTATCCGAAGGGAAATTTTGCCGCGCCGGATTTTTACGGCGAACATCCTGATCCCATGCCCGGTTATGAATTTACCGGAAATCCCGTCAGCATTGCATTTTCAGACGATGGGGGCGAAGCCAAGATGCTGTCGTTCAAACTTTATCAAGGCAAAAACGAAATCGACAAAACCAAAATTTTGGATAAATACACAGATCCAAACGGACAGTTGACCGACAAACAATTCGCGCTTTTCCCACTATCGCCGCTCGAATACGACACTGCCTACCGCGCCGTATTCGAATACAGTCAAAACGGTAAGAAACAGAAAGCAGAATGGACATTCAAAACCAAAAAGCCCGATTATCCTTATTTTGTCGTCAATGGTGGAGAAACGCTTGCCGTCAAACCGGATAACATTTATTTCATTCATTGGAAAAACCACTGGTGTCTTCGCGAATGCGAAAAAATCACATTCCGCCCGCGAGGTGATGCAAAGCTTGATGTTTTGGAACGCAAACCCGGAGGCTTCCTCGTGCGCCTCAAAGGGAAAACCGGCACAGCCGTACGCCTGATGCCGAATGAAGAAACCGAAAAAGCAGTTGTCCTAGTTATCAAATAAGCCTGATAAAACAAAAGCCAAAAGGTCGTCTGAAACAGGCGTTTCCGTTTCAGACGACCTTTTATCGAAATTAGCCTGCAAAACTGATAGAATGACCCAACTTCAAGTTCAGCAACCCTTGCGCAGCCATAAGGCGTCATCACAAAATCAATGCCAATACCCGCTATGCCTTCATTTCTATCGCTTTAATGGTTTCGGCGTTTTTAATATTTGCAGGACTGATGATGTTACCTTTGGGCTTAAACGGGCAGACGAGGATAAATTTGATACGCCTGTCCCTTTATTCAATTTTGCTGTTTGCTGCGGCCGGGGGCGTTTTTTCCATCAGAGTTGCGTGGCTGCGTAAAAAATCCGGAGTATGACCCGTGAACGAAAACAACCTCATTCCGACGGAAATCCGTCTGTCGAAAGACCGTGCATCACTGACGCTGCGTTACGATGCCGATGAAAAACCACTTTCCGCAGAGTTTTTGCGTGTTTATTCGCCCAGTGCGGAAGTGCGCGGACACGGCGTAGGGCAGGAGGTTTTACAAACCGGAAAGGCAAGCGTTACCGTTACTGATTTGGAGCCGGTCGGTAATTATGCCTTGAAAATCACTTTTTCAGACGGCCACAACAGCGGCCTGTACGACTGGGCCTATCTGCACAAACTGGCACACGATCACGACGCACTTTGGACGGACTACCTGCGCCGTATGGAGCTGGCTGGTGCGTCCCGTGTCCCTTCTCCTGACGATTTGAATACCGAATCGAAATCCGGCCATACCTGTGGCAGCGGAGGTTGTGGCGGAAGACATTGACGAAAAGGTCGTCTGAAAAGATGGAACTGAAATTTTTAGGTACCGGAGCGGGCTACACACAACGTTACCTGTTACTCAACAGCCGCTCGTTTTAAGGTGGGATAGGCGAAAAATATATTTCCCGCGTCGAAAGCGATTGACGATTTCTTCGACGTATTCAATATCTGAATTCATATTATTTTAATTTTAAATTTCAAAAGGCAGGCAACATGAGCGACCACAAAACCCATTTTGGTTTCAGTACCGTAGATGAGAACGAAAAAGCAGGCAAAGTAGCCGAAGTATTCCATTCGGTAGCGAAAAACTATGACATTATGAACGATGTGATGTCCGGCGGCCTGCACCGTGTTTGGAAGCATTTCACCATCAATACCGCACGCTTGAAAAAAGGAGACAAAGTATTGGATATTGCCGGCGGTACGGGCGATTTGTCGCGTGGTTGGGCCAAACGCGTGGGTAAAGAGGGCGAAGTCTGGCTAACCGATATCAATTCTTCGATGCTGACCGTCGGACGCGACCGACTGCTCAACGAAGGGCTGATTCTACCGGTATCGCTGGCTGATGCTGAAAAACTACCTTTTCCCGACAACTATTTCAATCTGGTTTCTGTCGCCTTCGGTCTGCGCAACATGACGCACAAAGATGCCGCTCTGAAAGAGATGTACCGCGTGTTGAAACCGGGAGGCACGCTGCTGGTATTGGAGTTTTCCAAAGTCTACAAACCACTGGAAGGGGTGTACGACCTGTATTCCTTCAAGCTGCTACCGGTCATGGGCAAACTGATTGCGAAAGATGCTGACAGCTATCAATATCTGGCCGAATCCATCCGTATGCATCCCGACCAAGAAACTTTGAAACAGATGATGCTGGACGCGGGGTTCGACAGCGTGGATTATCATAATATGAGCGCAGGAATTGTAGCATTGCATAAAGGCGTGAAATTCTGAGGTGGGAATGTTGTAAAAAGGTCGTCTGAAACCAGATCCAGTTTCAGACGACCTTTTTTCATCATAGATTTATGTTGAAACGCTGCGGCATCAACGAACGGCGACATAACGCTGTTTTCGCTATAAAATACCGCCTTTCCCATTTTTCCGCCCGTCCTTTACCATCATGATTGAAATCAAGAGCCTCACCCTGCAACGCGGTTTGAAAGTCCTGCTCGACAAAGCCAACGCCACCGTCAATCCCGGTCAGCGCGTCGGTTTGATCGGTAAAAACGGGACGGGCAAATCCAGCCTGTTTGCCTTAATCAAGGGTGAAATCACTCAGGACGGCGGCGATATCTCGATTCCGAAAAATTGGCGGATGGCTTCCGTTTCCCAAGAAACGCCCGACTTGGACATCTCCGCGTTGGACTACGTTTTGCAGGGCGATGCCGAGTTGCAGGCTTTTCAGACGACCTTGGCGCAGGCGGAAGCGCAAAATGACGGCATGAAGCAGGCGGAATATCATGCCAAATTGGAAGAAATCGATGCTTATACCGCGCCGGCCCGTGCGGCGAAATTGTTGAACGGACTGGGTTTTTCGCAAGAAGAACACAGCCGTCCCGTCAAATCCTTTTCAGGCGGCTGGCGTATGCGCCTGAATCTTGCGCAAGCCCTGATTTGCCGCGCCGATTTGCTATTGCTTGACGAACCGACCAATCACTTGGATCTGGAAACCGTCTTGTGGCTGGAAAACCACCTTGCCTCTTTACCCTGCACGCAAATCATCATTTCCCACGACCGTGACTTCCTCAATGCGGCCACCACCCAAACCATCGAATTGTCCCAGCAAAAGCTCACGCAATACGGCGGCAATTACGATTTTTACCAAAACGAACGTGCACAACGCCTGGCGCAACAACAAGCCGCCTATGTCAAACAGCAGGCGCAAATCAAACATCTGCAATCCTTTATCGACCGCTTCAAAGCCAAAGCCACCAAAGCCGTTCAAGCGCAAAGCCGCATGAAGGCGTTGGCGAAGCTCGAGCGCATCGCTCCCGCGCATTTGGACAGCGAGTTTTCCTTTGAGTTTTACAATCCCGACCATCTGCCCAATCCCTTGCTGAAGCTGGAGCACGCTGATTTGGGTTACGAAGGAAAAACCGTTTTGCACGACATTACCCTATCGCTGGAGAGCGGCGCACGTTACGGGCTATTGGGTGTTAACGGCAGCGGTAAATCTACGTTTATCAAAGCCTTGGCGGGCAAAATCGATTTGCTCTCCGGCAGCATCGTCCGTTCCGAAAAACTCAATATAGGCTATTTTGCCCAACACCAACTCGATACCATCCGCGCCGACCAAAGCCCTGTTTGGCACATTCAGCAGCTTTCTCCCGAAGTGCGCGAACAAGAAATCCGAAATTTCCTCGGCGGCTTCAACTTTGTCGGCGATATGGCGTTGCAGAAAACCGAACCCTTTTCGGGCGGAGAGAAAGCCCGCCTCGCCCTTGCCATGATTATCTGGCAAAAACCGAATTTGCTGCTGCTTGACGAGCCGACCAACCATTTGGACTTGGATATGCGCCACGCTCTGACGCTCGCGCTGCAAAGTTTCCAAGGCGCCTTAATCGTCGTATCACACGACCGCAGCCTGCTTGAAGCCACTACCGACAGCTTCCTCCTGATTGACAAAGGTCGTCTGAAAAACTTTGACGGCGATTTAAACGATTATCGTCAATGGAGGTTGGCGCAGGAAAACGCCACCGCCGCACCTGCCGCTTCCGCACAAAGCCAAAACCGCAAAGACACCAAGCGTATCGAAGCACAAATCCGTCAAGAAAAAGCCCGACGCGGCAAGCCGATACAGCAGAAAATCGACAAAGCCGAAAAAGAAATGGCGCAGCTTTCCGAAATTCAAACGGCATGTGAAACATTTTTGGCACAAGAGGAAGCCTATTCGGACGAAAATAAAACAAAATTACAACAAACCCTCGCACAATTAACAGAAATTAAAGTAAAATTAACACAAATAGAAGAAAACTGGCTTTTGTGGCAGGAAGAGCTAGAGCAAATCCTGACGGAAATCGACGCAGAATTTACACAACTATAAATACTTCGCTGCGATGGTTTCCGTACTTGCCTTCAGAAGCCGCCAAAAAATACAGTTCGGCATGGTCATTTCAGACCGTCGGACTGTATATAGTGGATTAAATTTAAATCAGTACAAGGTGACGAAGCCGCAGACAGTACAGATAGTACGGAACCGATTCACTTGGTGCTTCAGCACCTTAGAGAATCGTTCTCTTTGAGCTAAAGCGAGGCAACGCCGTACTGGTTTAAAGTTAATCCACTATAAAAACAAAAATAGGTCGTCTGAAAACTCAAACTACGGAAAACTCATGCGTTCACGAATCAAGCAAGGAGCACTTATCGTCGCATCCTCCCTCATTTTGGGCTTATCCCTCCACACCGCAGCAGCCGTCTTCAGCTGCCATTCCGGCAACAGCAAAACCTATACATCCGAACCTTCGGGAAACTGCACAGGCACAGACCTGCCCAAAATCAGCAGCCATCAAGGCGGTGCATACCGTCTGAAAATCAACAAATTAAGCAGTGATACCGAAGAAAAGGCAGCCAAGCTCAAGAGGGCGCGTTCAAAAGAAAAATCGCGGGAAAAGGCGCAAGAGCAAGAGACAAAGAGCAAAAACGCCAAATCACGCGCCAAAAAATCGGATAAAGCCGCAAAAACGTCGTCTGAAAACGAGTGAGGCAATTTTCGCTAAAACGAATAAGACGGTTTGGTTTGAAATTAAAAAAGTCAGCCGTCCTATTTGAGAGAATATGCTGGCATTGTTATACTATTACAGTTGAATGCAATATCTATCGAACAATTACTTATTTCACATTACGACCTTACCATGAAACAATCACTTCACGCATTGGCAGCTTCATTGCTGATGTTTGCCGCCGCATCAGGCGCACAAGCTTCCTCTAAAATCTATACCTGCACAGTCAACGGCGAAGTTGTCTATACTTCGCGCCCATCCGGAAACTGCCATTCGGCAGATTTACCAACCATCGGCAAATACAGTAATGCACCTTATGATGCTGCTGCTGTTTTTCCTCCATCTGAATCTATTGAAGATCCTGTGAAAAAAGCGGATATTGTTGTTAAACCTGCTCTTAAAAATACTGCAAAAGCTAAGCCCAAAGTTGTGCCAATCCGTCCAGCTCCTATAGTTGCTGCAAGTCCTGTGCCCAAATCTTCCGGCAGCGCTAGCCGCCGTTCGATTTTGGAAACAGAGTTGAGCAACGAACGTAAGGCATTGGGCGAAGCGCAAAAGTCTTTGGCGCAAGCTCGCGTAGCAAAAGGAGGGCGTGTCAACCAGCAAGAGATTACCAGTCTGCAAAGCGCGGTACTCGACCGCCAGCAAAACATCCAAGCTTTACAAAGGGAATTGAGTCGGATGTGATACTTTGAGTGAATATCATTGTTTAGAAAGCAGTATGGGTAGGGTATTAAAAATTTTAATACGACAAAGAAAGGTCGTCTGAAAACGGATTTTCCGGTTTTCAGACGACCTTGGATTCGGATTTCAAGTGCAACACTAGGGTACCAGTGGTTGGAACAGATTTAAGAATAAAACACTTGGCGTTTCGTAGCCAAGTGTTTTTCTCGGCCGGTGGTTCAACTCATCTTGAACCCTGCGTATCTCCCGATCGCTGATGTTTCGGAAATCGGTTTGTTTGGGGAAATATTGCCGGATGAGTCCATTGGTGTTCTCATTCAGCCCTTTCTCCCAAGAATGGTAAGGGCGGCAAAAATAGGTTTTCGCCTTCAAGGCTTTGGCTATTTTGGTGTGTTGGTAGAACTCTTTGCCGTTATCCATGGTGATGGTGTGGACTCTGGCTTTATATGCCTTTAATACCCTAATGGCCGCCCGGGCAGTGTCTTCGGCTTTTAAGTTCTTTAATTTGCAGATGATGGTGTAGCGGGTAGTGCGTTCGACCAAGGTCAATAACGCGCTTTTCTGATTTTTGCCGACGATGGTGTCGGCCTCCCAATCGCCGATGCGGGTTTTCTGGTCGACGATAGCAGGTCGGTTCTCTATGCCGACGCGGTCGGGCACTTTGCCTCTGGTCCATGTGCTGCCGTAGCGTTTGCGGTAGGGTTTGCTGCATATTCTGAGGTGTTGCCACAAAGTGCCGCCGTTGCTTTTGTCTTGGCGAAGGTAGCGGTAAATGGTGCTGTGATGGAGTGTGATCCCGTGGTGTTTATGCAGGTAGGCACATACTTGTTCGGGACTGAGTTTGCGGCGGATAAGGGTGTCGATGTGTTGAACCAGCTGCGAATCGAGCTTATAGGGTTTTCGCCGGTGCTGTTTGGTCAGCCGGTTTTGCCGTTGGGCTTTATCGGCGCTGTATTGCTGTCCTTGGATGCAGTGCCGCTTGATTTCTCGGCTGATGGTGCTTTTGTGGCGGTTGAGCTGTTTGGCGATTTCGGCGATGGTGCAGTGGCGGGACAGGTATTGGATATGGTATCGTTCGTCTTGGGTCAGTTGTGTGTAGCTCATGGCAATCTTTCTTGCAGGAAAGGCCGTATGCTACCGCATACTGGCCTTTTTCTGTTATGGAAAGTTGCACTTCAAATGCGAATCCGCCGACCTTTTCGATTTTTTGCTTGTTTAAGGATAAGCAATATAAGCGTAAGCCGAGTGGTTGTGTATCGATTCGAAGTTTTCGCTTTCGACGATGAAGCTTTCGATGCGTCCGTCCGCAATCAGCGCAGTGGCTACGTCGCGCACCATGTCTTCTACGAATTTCGGGTTTTCATAGGCTTTTTCGGTAACGTATTTTTCATCGGGGCGTTTGAGCAGTCCGTAAAGCTGACAGCTTGCCTGCGCTTCCACGCAGTCGATGATTTCCTCGATACCGACTTCGGCGTTGGCGGTCAGGCTGACGGTAACGTGCGAGCGTTGGTTGTGCGCGCCGTATTGCGAGATTTCTTTGGAACACGGACACAACGAGGTCACGGGTACCATGACTTTCAGATTATGGCTGTATGCGCCGTTTTTGATTTCGCCCGTCAGGGTAACGTCGTAGTCCAGCAGGGATTGGATGCCGGAAACAGGTGCGGATTTTTTGCGGAAGAAGGGGAAGGAAACGCTGATTTTGCCGGAATGAGAGTTTAAAAGCGCGACCATTTCGGCGGTCAGTTTGTGCAGCCTGTCGAAATCCAAAGCCTCGGTTTGCTGTTCCATCAACGCCACGAAGCGCGACATATGCGTGCCTTTTTGGTCGGCGGGCAGGAAAACCGTCATGGTCAGGTGGGCGACGGTGGATTGGCTGCCTTCGGCGGTATTTAAAGTAATTGGAAAGCGCAGGTCTTTGATACCGACCTGGTTAATCGGCAGATTGCGTAAATCTCGGCTGGATTGCACGTCTGCAATGGCGTTCATGCGTTGTTTGTCCTTAATTGTCGGATTGTTGGGGTGTGTGTCGTTTGAAACGGATTCATGCCGTCCGTTTTGCAAATGCGAGATTATATCACTTGCAAACCGTGTCCGCATTGATTGTTTCTATTTTTCGGATAGTGATAAAATCCTGAATTATTCATATCTTTATAAGGTTGAACCGAGATGAAATTCGCCACCAAAGCCATCCATTCCAGCTACGATTGCGACGAACACAACCGCGCGCTGATGCCGCCGATTTATCAGAACAGTATGTTCGCGCTGCACGAAATCGGCGAGCAGGTTCCCTACCGCTATTCGCGCCTGAGCAATCCGACCCGTCAGGTTTTGGAAGATACGGTTGCCGATTTGGAACGTGGGGCGGCGGGTTTTGCCTTTTCCAGCGGTATGGCGGGCATTGATGCCGTGTGGCGTACCTTCCTGCGTCCGGGCGATACCATCGTTGCTGTCGCCGATATTTACGGCGGCGCGTATGACTTGCTGGTTGACGTCTATAAAGAGTGGGGCGTAAACGTCGTCTTTGCCGATTTGGGCAACCCCGACCGCTTGGACGAACTGCTTGCCGCGCACAATGTGAAACTGGTTTGGCTGGAAACCCCGTCCAATCCGCTTTTGCGGCTGGTAGACATCAAAGCGCTTGCCGCCAAAGCCCATGCCGTTGGCGCATTAGTAGGCATCGACAACACCTTCGCCACGCCGTATCTGCAACAGCCGCTGGAAATGGGCTGCGACATCGTGTTCCACTCCGCCACCAAATACCTTTGCGGCCACTCCGACGTATTGATGGGTATCGTTGCGGTTAAAACCAAAGAACTGGCGAAACCGCTGCACGACATGATGGTGCATACCGGCGCGATTGCCGGCCCGATGGACTGCTGGCTGGTGTTGCGCGGCATCAAAACGCTCGCCTTGCGCATGGAAGCGCACTGCAAAAACGCGCTCGACATCGCCCGCCGCCTCGAAGCCCATCCCGCCGTAGAAAAAGTGTTCTATCCAGGACTGCCGTCGCACGAACATTACGAACTGGCGAAAACCCAAATGCCCAAAGGCATAGGCGGCGTGGTAACGGTTTACCTCAAAAACGACACGCGCGAAGCGGCAAACAGCGTGATTAAAAACATGAAACTGGTCAAAATGGCGTCCAGCCTCGGCGGCGTCGAAAGTTTGGTCAACCATTGCTATTCCCAGTCCCACAGCGGCGTGCCGCATGATGTGAAAATGGAAATGGGCATCAAAGTCGGCCTGCTGCGCTTCTCCATCGGCATTGAAGACGCGGACGATATTTGGAACGATATTTCCAAGGCTTTGGATTTGACGCTGTAAGATAAAGAGGTCGGCGGATTCGCATTTGAAGTGCAACTTTCCATAACAGAAAAAGGCCAGTATGCGGTAGCATACGGCCTTTCCTGCAAGAAAGATTGCCATGAGCTACACACAACTGACCCAAGACGAACGATACCATATCCAATACCTGTCCCGCCACTGCACCATCGCCGAAATCGCCAAACAGCTCAACCGCCACAAAAGCACCATCAGCCGAGAAATCAAGCGGCACTGCATCCAAGGACAGCAATACAGCGCCGAAAAAGCACAGAAGCAAAGCCGGCTGACCAAACAGCACCGGCGAAAACCCTATAAGCTCGATTCGCAGCTGGTTCAACACATCGACACCCTTATCCGCCGCAAACTCAGTCCCGAACAAGTATGTGCCTACCTGCATAAACACCACGGGATCACACTCCATCACAGCACCATTTACCGCTACCTTCGCCAAGACAAAAGCAACGGCGGCACTTTGTGGCAACACCTCAGAATATGCAGCAAACCCTACCGCAAACGCTACGGCAGCACATGGACCAGAGGCAAAGTGCCCGACCGCGTCGGCATAGAGAACCGACCTGCTATCGTCGACCAGAAAACCCGCATCGGCGATTGGGAGGCCGACACCATCGTCGGCAAAAATCAGAAAAGCGCGTTATTGACCTTGGTCGAACGCACTACCCGCTACACCATCATCTGCAAATTAAAGAACTTAAAAGCCGAAGACACTGCCCGGGCGGCCATTAGGGTATTAAAGGCATATAAAGCCAGAGTCCACACCATCACCATGGATAACGGCAAAGAGTTCTACCAACACACCAAAATAGCCAAAGCCTTGAAGGCGAAAACCTATTTTTGCCGCCCTTACCATTCTTGGGAGAAAGGGCTGAATGAGAACACCAATGGACTCATCCGGCAATATTTCCCCAAACAAACCGATTTCCGAAACATCAGCGATCGGGAGATACGCAGGGTTCAAGATGAGTTGAACCACCGGCCGAGAAAAACACTTGGCTACGAAACGCCAAGTGTTTTATTCTTAAATCTGTTCCAACCACTGGTACCCTAGTGTTGCACTTGAAATCCGAATCCAAGGTCGTCTGAAAAGTGCGTAGCGGGTTTCGCTGAAGCGGTTTCAGACGACCTTTTAGCTGACCTCACGTTAGAAAGGCAAAATCATGAAAACCCTGATCCCCACCCTTATGACCGCAATCATTCTGACCGCCTGTACTTCGCCTGCTGAAAAACCGCAGCCGTCCCAACCTGTCACGTCGTCTGAAAAACCATCCGAACCCCGTCAAGCGTCAACACCGGCTTTGGCAGCGAAATGGTTTGTGGTTTCTTTCGACAAATTCACCGAAAAAGATTTGGCGGGCAGAACCGCTTTTTTGGATTTGAGCAAAATGCCCAAGGCGCATGGCAAGATGGGTTGCAATCATTTGACGCTTCAAGCGAAGGAAGCCGGAGCGGGCAAAATTGATTTTGGTCCGATTGCCACGACGATGATGCTGTGTGAAGACATGAAGCTGGAAGAGGCTTTCTTGAACATGAAAAGCGTGTGGAACTATCGTTTCGACGGCAATGATTTGATTTTGGAGCAAAACGGCAAAACCATGCGCCTGCGCCGTCAGCCGTAAATTTTGAGTTTTATAGTGGATTAACTTTAAACCGGTACGGCGTTGCCTCGCCTTAGCTCAAAGAGAACGATTCTCTAAGGTGCTGAAGCACCAAGTGAATCGGTTCCGTACTATCTGTACTGTCTGCGGCTTCGTCGCCTTGTCCTGATTTAAAGTTAATCCACTATAGTTCCGCTTTAAGGTCGTCTGAAAACCGGACAATCAGGTTTGAACTGCACCCCAAAAGTTGGACATACCCTCCAACTCACAAGGTGCAGTTTTTTTATGAGCAAATATACATTACACTTCAAATACCAAGCCGTACTCCACTACCTGCATATACGCAGCCAACAGCGTACCGCAGACCACTACGGCATTTCCCGAACCCACCTGAGACGATGGATACGCGCCTATCAAGAAGGCGGTATCGGCGCACTCGAACATCCCCAATCCAAAACCATGCCCCAACATCGAAAAAACCCCTTCATCGCAGATAAACCCGACCAAGAAAAAACACAGGCAGAGCTTATTGAAGAGTTGTGCTATATGCGCGCAGAGGTCGCCTACCTAAAGGAGTTAAAAGCCCTCAGCCAAAAGCGGACCGAAAAGGACAAAGCCAAACCGTCCAAACACTGAGGGCGCAACACCCGCTCAAATACCTGCTGCACATCGCAAACCTGCCCAAAAGCAGCTTTTACTACCATCACCAAGACCGACCCGACCCCGACGCAGCCGACAAAGCCCTCCTTGTCGAAACCTACCGGCGGCATAAAGGACGCTACGGACAAAGGCGCATTGCCGCCGCATTAGATTGGAACCGCAAAAAAGCGGCGCGGTTGATGAAGCAGATGGAACTGAAAGCCCTCATACGGGCGAAAAAAGCCTACCGCCATCCCGCCATGGGCGAGATATCGGAACACCTCCTCAAACGCCGGTTCAAAGCCCGAAAGCCCAACGAAAAATGGCTGACCGACGTTACCGAACTCAAAGGGAGCGACGGCAAACTGTACCTCTCGCCAATCTTGGACTTGTTCAACCGGGAAATCGTCGCCTACGCCATGAGCCGCAATGCCAACAGCGAAATGGTGAAGGAAATGCTCGAAAAAGCCGCCCTCCGTCTGACTGCTAAAGGAACGATGCTTCATTCGGACCAAGGTGTGCTGTACCGTACGGCGGGGTATAGGGAATTGCTTGCGGGGCATTCCATGGTTCAAAGCATGTCGCGAAAGGCGAACTGTTGGGACAATGCGCCGATGGAAAGCTTCTTTGCGGTGTTGAAGACGGAGTGTTTCTATAACGCAGGTGAATTGACGGTAGATGAATTGATGAAGCAGATAGATGACTATATGGATTACTACAACCGGGAGCGTTGCAGTTTGAAATTGAAAAAGCTGAGTCCTGTCGCATACAGAACCCAGCTTGCACAGAGCGCCTGAATAGGCTTTTATGAGTGTCCAAGATTTGGGGGCCAGTTCAGTTTTCAGACGACCTTTCGTCAAGCGAACGGGTATAATACCTTCCGTTTCCCATCCCGCACACACAAGGAATCCCATTATGGCAGCCTCGCCCGAAGCCAAGTTCACCGAAGAAAAAGTCTTGTGGATTAAACACCATACGCCCAAGCTGATGACTTTTGCCATCAGCCGCCCCGAATCCTACCGCTTCTCGGCGGGGCAGTTTTCGCGGCTCGGTTTTCGCGATGGCGAAGGCTTTATCTGGCGCGCGTATTCCGTCGTGTCCGCCGAATACGCCGACACGCTTGAATATTTTGCCGTTTTGATCGAAGGCGGCCCCATGTCCGCGCGGTTCGCCGCCATGAAAGAGGGTGACACCATACTGCTCGACAAAACCGCTACGGGCTTCCTCCTGCCCGAACGCTTCCCCGACGGCAAGGACTTGGTCATGCTCTGCACCGGTTCGGGCATCGCACCTTTCCTCTCCATCATCGAGCAACCCGAAATCTGGCAGCGTTTCGACCGCTTGATTTTGGCGCACTCGGTTTCTTTCGCCGATGAACTGATTTTCAGACGACGTGTTGAAGCGTTGAAAGACCATCCGCTGATTGGCGAGTATTTCCAAAAATTCCGCTTCGTCCCCATTACCACGCGCGAGGAAACCGAAGGCGCGTTGAGCGGCAAGCGCATTCCCGAGCTGCTGAAAGACGGCAGCCTCGAAACATACGCGGGATTCAAGTTCACCAAAGCGGACACGCGCTTTATGGTCTGCGGCAATCCCGCCATGGTCAAAGACACGTTCCAAGCCTTGATGGACTTGGGCTTCGCCATGCACCGCAACCGCATCCCCGGCGAAATCATGATGGAAAACGGGTTTTAAGCCCTTTGAAAAAGAAAGGATTTTCCTTGTTCAAACGCAACATTTTCCCCGTCGACAAATCTTTGGAGCAACCCGAACGCGTGATGCTGGTCGGGGTGATGTTGAGCGCGGATTATTCGGGCGCGAACGAAGTGCGCGAGCGGACTTTTCAGACGACCTTGGACGAGGCGGCGGAATTGGTCGCGGCGGCAGGCGGCGAGCTGGTATTGCGGGAAACCGCCAAGCGCGACAAGGCGCATACGGCTTATTTCGTCGGTACGGGCAAGGCGGAGGAGCTGGCGGCGGCGGTGAAGCTGCACGACATCGGCTTGGCGGTGTTCAACCATGAATTGACGCCGACGCAGGAGCGCAATTTGGAGAAAATCCTGCAATGCCGCGTCCTCGACCGCGTGGGTTTGATTTTGGCGATTTTTGCCAAGCGCGCCCAATCGCAAGAGGGGAAATTGCAGGTGGAGCTGGCGCAGTTGAACCATTTGAGCGGGCGGCTGGTGCGCGGCTACGGGCATTTGCAGAGCCAGAAGGGCGGCATCGGCCTGAAAGGGCCGGGCGAGACGCAGTTGGAAACCGACCGCCGTCTGATCGGGCAGAAAATCACGGCGTTGAAAAAACAGTTGGCGCAAGTGAAAAAACAACGTGCCACGCGCCGCAAATCGCGGATGGAGGGTCGTCTGAAAACCTTTGCCATCGTCGGCTATACCAACGCGGGCAAATCCAGCCTGTTCAACCGTCTGACCAAGGCGGACGTGTTGGCGAAAGACCAGCTTTTTGCCACGCTGGATACGACGGCGCGGCGTTTGTTCCTGTCGCACGAGGCGGGCGTGATTCTGACGGATACGGTCGGTTTCGTCCGCGATTTGCCGCACAAGCTGGTGTCAGCGTTTTCGGCGACGTTGGAGGAAACGGCTTTGGCGGATGTGCTGCTGCACGTCGTCGATGCGTCCAATCCCGATTTCGAGCGGCAGATGGATGATGTGAATGTGGTTTTGGAGGAAATCGGCGCGCATGAAGTGCCGCAGCTTGTCGTGTACAACAAAATCGACCTGCTGCCGCAAGGCGTGCGCGATGCGGGCGTGTTGCGGGATAATTCGGGACGCGCCGTCGGTGTGAATATTTCGGTGACGAAAAGTCTGGGCTTGGACGCTTTGCGTGAGGCGATGATTGAACGGGCGTTGGAAAACGGTGGCAAGAGGTCGTCTGAAAACTTTGAGTCCGAATAAAAACAAGGTGTTTTGACTGCCGTTGTTTCTCAATGGGAAGGACGGCGGGGCGGATTTTGATTTTCATCCATTGTTTGCATTGTTTGCCGCCGCGTGTTTCAAAAGGTCGTCTGAAAAAATAAAGGCCGTTTGGAAAACAAAGATAAATCAGGGAGGGTTTATCTTTATTCCAAACGGCCGTTTAAAAGGTTTCCCGCTTAGAGGGGGAGGAGGCGGCGTTTTTTCAAAACGTTTTCGTAAATCATCCATGCCGCCAAGCTCAGGTAGGCGACGCTGGACAGGATGCCGATAACGGCAAAAATAGGTAGCAGGCGGTCAATCATGATGTTTTCCCGAGTAAGAAGTTAATGAAAAATTTTGTGTAAAAGCGTAATGTTTTGTATTTTTTACCGCACTGTTTGTACGGAATATGCGCATAGTATGCAGCTTCAAATTGAGTCGGTCAACAAAAATGTAGTGCGTTTTTTCAAAAAAGTTCCATTTTTACATTAAAATAATCGGTAAATTCGCACGATATGCGGTATCAGAACGTAACCGTTCGTCTGTTGATGAGCGGTTATATTATTGAAAAATATAAATAAAAGTAATAAAAATATGCAAATTGTTTTAAAATAAACGTTTTGTAAAATATTTTTAAAAATCTGCTAAAAAGCGACACTTTAATAAAGTTTACATTTCTAAACATTTTAAATCCAAGTTTGAAACGGCAAACCATCTGCCGGCACACCATTAGGCACATATTATGAATCAAACGGAAAGAACCTGTTTCCATTGCGGTCTGGAAGTCCCCGAACACCTCCATTTGACCGTCCGCTACGAAAATGAAGACCATGAAACCTGCTGCGCGGGTTGTCAGGCGGTGGCGCAGAGCATTATTGATGCAGGTTTGGGCAATTATTACAAACAGCGTACCGCCGATGCGGAAAAATCCGAATTGCCGCCGCCGGAAGTGTTGTCGCAACTGAAATTGTACGATTTGCCCGAAGTGCAGGCGGATTTTGTCGAGGTCGGGGAAGGGGATGAACGCGAGGCGGTGTTGATGCTGGGCGGCATTACCTGCGCGGCGTGCGTATGGCTGATTGAGCAACAGCTTTTGCGGACAGCAGGCGTGGTGCGCGTGGATTTGAATTACAGTACGCACCGCTGCCGCGTGGTGTGGGACGAGGGCAAAATCGCGCTGTCGGACATTCTTTTGAAAATCCGCAAAACGGGTTATACCGCCGCGCCTTACGATGCGCAAAAAGTCGAGGCGCAGGCGCAAAAAGAGCGCAAACAGTTTATCGTCAGGCTGGCGGTCGCGGGTTTGGGCATGATGCAGACGATGATGTTTGCCGTGCCGACTTATCTTTACGGCGGCGACATTGAGCCGCTGTTTTTGGAAATTCTGCACTGGGGCGGTTTTTTGATGGTGCTGCCCGTCGTGTTTTACAGCGCGTTGCCGTTTTACCGCGGCGCATGGCGCGATTGGAAAAACCGCCGTGTCGGCATGGATACGCCGATTGCGATTGCGGTCGTGATGACTTTTGTCGCGGGTATTTACAGTCTCGCCGTCAACGCGGGGCAGGGGATGTATTTCGAATCCATCGCCATGCTGCTGTTTTTCCTGTTGGGTGGGCGGTTTATGGAACAAATCGCAAGGCGCAGGGCGGGGGATGCGGCGGAGCGGCTGGTGAAACTCGTTCCCGCGTTCTGCCACCGCCTTCCGTCTTATCCCGACAGCGAGGAAATCGAAGAAGCGGCGGTTGTACAGCTTCAGGCGGGCGACGTGATCGTTGTCAAACCCGGCGAAGTCATTCCTGTGGACGGCACGGTGTTGTCCGGCGAGAGCGAAGTGGACGAAGCCATGTTGACGGGCGAGAGCCTGCCCGTTGTCAAAAGGTCGTCTGAAAACGTTATCGCAGGCACGCTCAATACGGGCAGCCCGCTTGTTATCCGAACCGACCGCACCGGCAACAACACGCGCCTGTCGCACATCGTCAAACTGCTCGACCGCGCGCTCGCCCAAAAACCGCGCGCCGCCGAGCTTGCCGAGAAATACGCCTCCAGCTTCGTGTTTGGCGAGCTGCTGCTTGCCGTGCCCGTTTTCATCGGCTGGGCATGGTATGCCGACGCGCAAACCGCCTTGTGGATTACCGTCGCTCTGCTGGTCATTACCTGCCCGTGCGCACTTTCGCTTGCCACGCCGACCGCGCTTGCCGCCTCCACAGGCGCGCTTGCCGACGACGGCGTGTTAATCAGCGGCAAACAAAGCCTCGAAACGCTCGCCCAAATCGACGACGTCGTGTTCGACAAAACCGGCACGCTGACCAAAGGACAACTGTCCGTCAGCCGAATCATCCCCTTAGGTCGTCTGAAAACAGAAGAAGCGCTCGCCGCCGCACAAGCCCTGGAGCAACAATCCGAACACCCCATCGCCCGCGCCATCTTGAACCACACGCTTTCAGACGACCCCGCCCCTGCGCCCGAATACACAGTCTCCCAACGCGTCAACCGCATCGGGCAAGGCGTTAGCGCGCAAATGACCTACAAAGGAGAAACCCAAGTTTGGGCATTGGGACGCGCCGATTTTGTCGCTGGAATAGCCGGCGTGTTGCCTGACGAAGCCGCCGGTATCGAACACGCAGGCAGCATGGTGTTCCTCGGCAACCAAAGCGGTTTCCAAGCCGTCTTCCTGCTCGAAGACCAAATCAAAGACAGCGCCGCCGCCATGCTCGACATCCTCAAACAACAAGGCATCCGCACCCACCTGCTCAGCGGCGACCGCACCAATGCCGTTGCACAAGTCGCGCAGACACTCGGTTTAGACACCTACCGCGCCGAAGCCACGCCCGAAGATAAACTCGCCTATGTTGAAGACTTGCAGAAACAGGGCAGAAAAGTCTTGATGGTCGGCGACGGCATCAACGACGCCCC
Source organism: Morococcus cerebrosus (assembly GCF_022749515.1). Lineage (NCBI taxonomy): Bacteria > Pseudomonadati > Pseudomonadota > Betaproteobacteria > Neisseriales > Neisseriaceae > Morococcus > Morococcus cerebrosus. Next base: position 1,054,890 of record NZ_CP094242.1, on the reverse strand, counting down.
CGTCCTCGCCCAAGCCGACGTATCCGCCGCCGTCGCAGCAGGTGCCGATGTCGCACGCGACGGCGCCGATCTGGTCTTGCTCAACGACGATTTGAACATCCTGCCCGCCACCATCGCCCAAGCCCGCCGCACACGCGAAATCATCCGCCAAAACCTCGCCTGGGCAAGCGCATACAACATCATCGCCGTCCCGCTTGCCGTCCTGGGCTACGTCAAACCCTGGATCGCCGCATTGGGCATGAGCCTCAGCTCGCTGTTCGTAGTGGGCAACGCGTTGAGGCTGTTGAAGAAGAGGAAGTAGGTGGTTTGGGGAGGGGAAAGGTCGTCTGAAAAGCCGGACTTGGGTTTTTAGACGACGTTTTTTATTTGGTTTTTTTAAAGATGGATTGGGCGGTGGTTTTTCGTGGGCAAAGCCCACGCTACGGTTGGGTTTTAGATGGAATGTGTGGTTTGATTTGAACGCATGACAAAAGGTCGTCTGAAAACGGGAAATCCGTTTTCAGACGACCTTTGTTGCAACTTATTCAAACAAAACTTATTCCGCCAATTCGGTTTGCTGGTGCGACATGAGTTCTTGTCCGACATTGGTCAGGAGGTTGAGGTAACGCTCGTACTGCTTAAGGATGTCGGCGATGAGTTCGCGGCGGTTCATGTATTGCACGTCGTAGCCGCTGCGGCCGTCGAAGAAGTAGGTGTAGGGCTCGTAGGTTACGTTGTGGCGGATGTGCGGGAGGTGGCCGTCTTTGATAAGCTGTTCGGACACTTCGCGCTTGATGGTTTTAATGCCGTACATGAAGTCGCGCAGGGACTCTTTGTGGATGGTGAATTCGACGGCAGGCTCTTCGCGGTCGAAGTAGGTTTGGATGTCGACGCTCAGGCTGTATTTGTCGGACAACTCTTCGCTCAGTTCGCGCATGGCGGGCAGGGCGGTGGTTTTGAGGAATTTGAGGATGTCTTGTTCCTGCGTTTGGTTCAGCATACGCTCGAGCCTGTCCTGCCAGTTGTCGCCGCTCCAATAGACACTGGAGGGGGTGACGGCGGTCGTGAAGTATTTGTGGTCGGCGTTTAATCCGCGCCAGAGGCTGAAACACATGATCAGCATGAGCATGGCGAAAGGCAGGGCGACGATAAGGGTCATGGTTTGCAGGGTGGGCAGTCCGCCGAAGCGCAAAAGGACGATGGCGGCTGCGGACATCAACAGCCCCCACATCACTGCCTGCCAGCGTGGGGCGGTCAGGCTTTTGTCGCGGGAGGCGATGTTGTTGAGGACATAAATGCCGGAGTCGGCGGAGGTGATGAAGAAGAGGGCGATCACCATGAGGCTGACGAGCCCTGTGAGGGTCGGCAGGGGGAGGTATTCGAGGAAGCGGAAGAGGAGTTTTTCGGGCGTGCCGGTCAATTCGCCCAATGCGCCTGCTGCGGTGTGGTCGTTAATCCAGATGGCGGTATCGCCGAAGATGGTAAACCAGATGACGCAGAACAGGGAGGGAACCGCCAAAACGCCGAAAATGAATTCGCGTATGGTGCGTCCGCGCGAGATGCGGGCGATGAAGAGTCCGACGAAAGGCGCCCAAGAACACCACCATGCCCAGTATAAGATGGTCCAGCCGCCGAACCATTCGGTATGGTTTTGTTCGTAGCTGTATGTTTTGAAACTGAGTTGTACGAGGTTGCTCAGGTAAGTGCCGAGGTTGTCGTTGAAGGCGGAGAGCAGGTGGAGGGTCGGGCCGGTGGCGAGGACGAAAACCATCAGTACAAAAGCAAGGGTCAAGTTCATCTCGCTCAACATTTTGACGCCTTTGCCTATGCCGGAGGCGGCGGAGGCGACTGCCAAACCCATGACGGCGAAAATCACGATGGTTTGTACGGAAAAGGTGTTTTCGCTTATCCAGCCGATTTGTGCCAAGCCCGCGCCCAACTGCGCCGCGCCGAAACCGAGCGTGGTAATGATGCCGAACAGGGTGGCGACCAGCGCGAGTATGTCGATGATGTCGCCTGCCTTACCGTCGATTTTCTCTTTCAACAGCGGATAAAAGCAGGAGCGCAGGGAAAGCGGGAGTTTGTAGCGGAAGGCGAAATAGGCGAGCGCCAACGCCATGGCGGCGTAAACCGACCAGGCATGTACACCCCAGTGGAAGAGGGTGTGGAGCAACGCGTCCTGCTGCCTTGCGCCGCTGCCGCCTTCGGTGATGGGGGACAGATAGTGGGTGAGCGGTTCGGCGACACCGAAAAACATCAACCCGACCCCCATACCCGCCGCGAACAGCATGGCGAGCCAAGACCAAAAGCTAAATTCAGGCTCTTCTTCGTTGCTGCCCAGTTTGATGTTGCCGAAGCTGCTGACCGAAAGTGCGAGCAGGAAGAAGAAGAAGGCTGAAAACGCCAAGATGTAAAACCAACTGAAGTTTTTGAAAATGCCTGTTTTGGCGGCATTGAGGACGGTTTCTGCCTGCTGCGGAATCAAAAGCGCGATGCCGATGACCAGCAGCACGAAGGACAGCGTAACGGAAACGACGAAGGGATTGAACGAAGAGCGGTTGCGTAAGAAATGAAATAAAGACAAACCTTGACCTCCTTTGGGATGGTGAGGCAGGCGGATACGGGCGCAAGGCTGTATATGGTTGATTAACAAAAACTAGGAATAAAACATGGTCTGTCGGACAGGGTCCGAGACTTTCCCGATTTTTGGTAATCCACTATAAAACGCAGACAAAAAACGAATGGCGTTTAAACCGTCCTGCCGGATGAAAAACAAGGGAAAAAGAGAGTAAAAACGCACAGATGAATCGGTCGTAATGGGGGGCGGGTGAGACAAATTGGATGATGATTATTTCTTTGTTTGAAGGAATAATAACAAAATCAGGAAATTGTTTCAAATTGGGAAAGATTGTGCGAAATTTCAGCAGGATTTTATTGCTGATGAAAACAGGGGGAAAGTCGTCTGAAAGCTGCGAAACCGATTTTCAGACGACCTGTCCGGTCCATATGCCGCAGCCTCTCAAAATCGGGTATGATTCCCCCTTTCAAATCAGGAGCCTGACTATGCAGACCCAAGCCGTTATCCGCCATATTGCCGACTGGCTGAAAAACTATGCCGCCGCCGCACACGCCAAAGGGTTTGTCGTCGGCGTTTCCGGCGGTATCGATTCCGCGGTCGTTTCCGCCATCGCGGCACGGACGGGGCTGAAGGTTCTACTGCTTGAAATGCCCATCCGCCAAAAAGCCGACCAAGTCAGCCGCGCGCAGGAACACATCCGCCGGTTGGAACAGGCGTTTCCCAACGTCAGCGGGATGCGTGTGGATTTGACGCCGACTTTCGATACTTTTGCCGCCGATGTCGAGGTCGATGAAACCGAGTTCCCCGCCAAACAGCTTGCGCTTGCCAACGCCCGCAGCCGCCTGCGGATGCTGACGCTTTATTATTACGGGCAGCTAAACGGTTTGCTGGTTACCGGCACGGGCAACAAAATCGAAGATTTCGGCGTAGGCTTTTTCACCAAATACGGCGACGGCGGCGTGGACATCAGCCCGATTGCCGATTTGACCAAAACGCAGATTTATCAAATTGCCGGCGAACTGGACATCGCCGAGTCCATCCAAAAAGCCGTGCCGACCGACGGGCTTTGGGATACCGAACGCACGGACGAAGAACAGATGGGCGCAAGCTACCCCGAACTCGAATGGGCGATGAGTGTTTACGGCACGCACCGTCCCGAAGATTTTGAAGGCAGGCAGCGCGAAGTCTTGGAAATCTACACCCGCCTGCACAAAGCCATGCAGCACAAAGTCAATCCGATTCCTGTCTGTAACATTCCCGAAGAGATGCTGAAATAAGCGAAAGGTCGTCTGAAACTGGTTTTCAGACGACCTTTTCAAAACAAAGAGGGTTGAAATCGTCAAACATTGCTCCAAAATATCGAATGTGCTTACAGCAGGTTGCATAAATTACCCGAACTTATCAAACCCGCCGTTTTATGTAAAAATACCGCAATGGAAAAAATTACTCACCAAAATCTACATCCCTTACTTTCCAAAAGTCTGACCGACACCGATTTCGTCCTTATCCTCAACGCCTTAATCAAATTCCTGCGGCGCGGCGGCAAAAAACAGGCGGCAGAACGCTTCGACCTGATTATCTCCACGCTCAAACAAGACGAAGAACTCGGAAAAAACTTCAGTGGCCGCTTCTACCACTGGCTTTCGCAAGTCCACATCTATCCCGCGCTGATCAAACTCGGCATCTTCTCGCGCCACAGCTTTACCCGCGAGATGGGCATACGCATATACGAACGCTTCAGCCCGTCCTACAAAGACTTTGCCAACCTGCGCGAAGTGTTCCTCTACCTTTTCCACTCCGAAAACGACGACAAATGGCTGCAAACCCTCAGCATCCGCCAATGGTTAAGCCTGTACGACCTGATACGCACAAGCGCCGATCCCGCCTTGCCGCAAAACGCCTGCCGCCAGTTGGTTGACGCCCGCCTGCGCGCCATCGAAATGCTGGCCATTTGGATTGCCTCCGAAGCCATCGAACCCGACCTCATCCGCATCGCCCCGCGCCTGCTCGAAGCCGATTCGCCCTTCGTCGCCCTCCAGCGCGAAACCGCCAAACTGGTCGAACACTACCGCAACGACACCACCCCTTACGACACCGCCCACCTTGAAGTCATGTTCGACCAATGTTGCAGCCAGATCGACTATCTGCGCCGAAAAGGGACGGGCGCAGGTTCAGGCTCGTCCGTCAAAGTCGCCCACCTGCTTGAACGGCTCCAGCAGACCGTAGATCGCCTGAAACTGCTCACCGACATCCAAACCGATGCCGGCAACCGCAACCGCCTCACCATTACCCTGATGAACTCCCTCATCTACGCCGCGGTCGAGCAATACAGTACCCGCCACCTGCGCCGCAGCAGCATACGCATGCTCGCCCGCAGCATTACCGAAAACAAAAGCCACCACGGCGAGCATTACATCACCCGCAACCGCAAAGAATATTTCAAAATGTTCTACTCCGCGGCGGGCGGCGGCGTCATCATCGCCCTGATGGCATTGCACAAAATCCACATCGGCACACTCGGCTTCAGCCCCTTCGTTACCTCCTTGCTGTCAGGGCTCAACTACGGCATAGGCTTCATGCTCATCCATATGCTGCACTGCACCGTCGCCACCAAACAGCCCGCCATGACCGCCGCCAGCTTCGCCGAACAAGTCGATCTCAACGAAGGCGGCAAAGCGGTGGACAACAAGCTCGCCAAGCTCCTTATCGACGTATGCCGCTCCCAAAGCGTCGCCGTCTTCGGCAACGTTTCCATCGCCATCCTTTTGGCGTGTGCCATATCGTTCGGCTATGCCCATCTGCACCAACAGCCTATACTTGATGCCCACACCACCGCCTACCAGTTCAAATCCATAGACATCATCAATCATCCGACCCTATGGTATGCCGCTATTGCGGGCTTGTGGCTGTTCTGTTCCGGCATCATCGCAGGCTTCTTCGACAACCGCGCCGACTACCTCAACCTGCGCCAACGCCTGCCCTTCAATCCCTTGTTGCGCAAAATCATGCGCCCCAAACCCCGCCGCGTCCTCGCCGCCTACATTCACAAACACTACGGCTCGCTGGTCGGCAACTTCATCTTCGGTATGCTCTTGGGCATGACCGGCTACTTCGGACACCTCCTCGGTCTGCCGCTGGACATCCGCCATGTCGCCTTCTCCTCTGCCAACCTCGGCTACGCCACCGTCAGTGGCAACGTCGGCTTTGGCACATTCATGCTCGGCATTTGCAGCGTCCTCGCCATCGGTTTGGTCAACCTCATCGTCAGCTTCACCCTCGCCCTCTTCGTCGCCCTGCGCTCGCGCGGCACGAAAATCGGCAGCGTCGGCAATTTGTGCAAAAGCTTCTGGCAGCAGATTAAAGCCAACCCGCTGATCTTGTTTTTCCCAGTTACGCCGGTTCAGACAGATAAAGACGGCGGGAAAGATACTGCCAAAGAGGGTGAGGACAAACACTAGCTTACGAGAAAAGCACTTGCCTTTATCCTGACTCAAGTCTTCCATTCGAATGGATACAAAAAGGTCGTCTGAAAACCAAAAATCCGGTTTCAGACGACCTTTCTTCATTTCAATACGCTTATTTTTCCATTTTCAAGCCGAAGTGCAGGTAGGCGCGTTCGGTGGCCATTCTGCCGCGCGGGGTACGTTGCAGGAAGCCTTGTTGGATGAGGTAGGGTTCGATAACGTCCTCGATGGTGTCCGTGGATTCGCCGATGGCGGCGGCAACATTATCAAGGCCGACGGGACCTCCGCTGAATTTGTGCAGGATGGCTTCGAGGAATTTTCTGTCCATGACGTCCAAACCTTGCGCGTCCACATCCAGCATACTTAAAGCGGCATCGGCAATGGCGGCATCAATTACGCCGTTGTTTTTCACATCGGCAAAATCGCGGACGCGGCGCAGCAGGCGGTTGGCGATGCGGGGCGTGCCGCGGCTGCGCTTGGCGACTTCCATCGCGCCTTCTTCGCCCATGTCAAGTTGCAGTAATTGCGCGGAACGGCTGACGATGGTGGCAAGGTCTTGATTTTGATAAAACTCCAAGCGGGCAACGATGCCGAAGCGGTCGCGCAGAGGGTTGGTCAGCATACCTGCGCGAGTCGTTGCGCCGACGAGCGTGAAGGGCGGTAGGTCGATTTTGACGGAACGGGCGGCAGGGCCTTCGCCTATCATGATGTCGAGCTGGTAGTCTTCGAGCGCGGGGTAGAGGATTTCTTCGACGACGGGGCTGAGGCGGTGGATTTCGTCGATAAACAATACGTCGTGCGGCTCGAGATTGGTCAGAAGGGCGGCAAGGTCGCCGGCGCGTTCGAGGACGGGGCCGCTGGTTTGGCGCAGGTTGACGCCCAGCTCTTTGGCGATGATGTGCGCCAGCGTGGTTTTGCCCAGTCCGGGCGGGCCGAAGAGCAGGGTGTGGTCTAGGGCTTCGCCGCGTTTTTTGGCGGCTTGGATAAAGATGGCGAGCTGTTCTTTGGCTTTGTCTTGCCCGATATAGTCGTCCAGCGTTTTAGGGCGCAGGGCGCGTTCGAGCAACTCTTCCTGCGAGGAGATGCTTTGGGCGGTGATGATGCGCTGGGGCTGGGCGGCGGTCAGGTTGTCGGTTTGCAGCATGGGTTTTCCGGTGGGTTTGGGGTCGTCTGAAAATCGGTTTGCCGTTTTCAGACGACCTTTTTGAAAGGGGGTTAGCCGCGTGTTTCGCGCCAAACGAGGTAATCGCGCAGGGGCGGCATGGGCGGGTTGATGCAGTGGGGGCAGATGCCTGTGGTGTCTTCGTCGTCGCTGTCGATGTGGTAGGCGTTGGGATCGAAGCGCACCTGCTGCATCACCGCCTGCGCCAATGCCTGCGCCTGAACGACGTCGAAGGTGAATTTTTCGAGGATTTCGTTCAGCAGGCGGATTTCGCCTTCGCTGAATTCTACGCTGTGTTTGAGGATGAGGCGTTGGTAATCTTCGTTGTTGATTTTAGGCAATAAATCGGTTTGTAGGATCATGATTTTTATATTTGTAACGAAATGGCTGAGAGGCAGATTATAGCGGATATGGCGGCGGCTGTTTCAAAGGTCGTCTGAAAGTTGACGGGCTTTAGCGGATGCTGGGATAAACCTGTTCAATTCAGTATTGATTATCTGAGCATCACGGCTGTCAAAAAAATCGCCGATAAGTATGGTTTTTTCCTGATAATCGAAAGACCATGCGCCTTGTTTGCATTTTTGGATATGTAAGATATTGGGGATATCGTTTTTTGGTTGTTTTATACCATTTTGGTAGTAGTTTTTGTTTGGGTACTCAGCTTCCCTTCCTCTTGCAACAGGAGCTTTGGGAATATTGTCACGAAACTGCCATTCGGAAATTTCTGATAGCGGAAAACTACGCCAACGTCCAATGGAGAACAAGGTGTATCCATGAGACAGGGTATGGTTACGGATCTTGATGTTTTCACGTACGAAAAGTTGCCAGAGAAGGCTGTAAACCAGTGAGCCGACTAGGTAGAAAGTAAAAAGTATATGGATAAGAATTATTATTGGATCAGTGAAATAATGCTCTTCAAGGTAAAACGGCGCGATGCATGTAATAGCAAAGGAAAATATAAGAAATAGAGCGGTAAAACCGATTTCCTGAGAGTCATGTATAACACGCGCAGACACAGTAATGCCGTCGGGCGCGCGTTCGATTTTATAACGTGAGGATGTCATTAAGAGCTTCCTATTTTTCTGTCTGATACGCTTTTTGCAAAGGAGCAATTTTTGCCAGCCGCGCCCGGTCGATTTCTTCGGCGATTAGGTGCGCTTTTTCCTGCGCGCGACATTCGGCGGCGATTTTGCCTGAATCCACTTGGTTGGCGGCTTCGAGTAGGGCGAGCCAGTGCGCGCGTTGCGGGTAGGGGGCGTTTTCGCGGTTCAGACGACCTTGTTTGTCGGCAATACAGACGTTCAGGGCGGTAGCGAAGCGTTCGGGTCGTCTGAAAGCGTCGGTTTTTTTTAGGACGGTTAAGATGGTTTTGTTTTTGAACTGCTCGACTTGGTGGAACATGATGTGCCAGCGGCAGACAAGTTCGGCAAGCTCGGCGCAGTGTCTCGGCGCGCGCAGCCGCTGATTGACTTCGCGTACGGGTTCGACGCCGGCGAGGTCGTGTCCGTGGTGTTTGGGCAGGATTTCGGGCGGGGTTTTGGCTTTGCCCAAATCATGCAGCAGGGCGGCGTAGCGTTCGGGTAGCGTCAGACCCATATCGGCGGCGCGTTGCAGCGTCATCAGGGTATGGATGCCGCTGTCGATTTCGGGATGATAGTCGGCGCGTTGTGGCACACCGAAGAGGGCATCGACTTCGGGCAGCAAGACTTTGAGTGCGCCGCATTCGCGCAATACTTCAATCATCTTTCGGGGATTTTTTTCCATCAAACCTTTCGCCAACTCCTGCCAGACGCGTTCGGCAACCAAAGCGTCCGCTTCGCCGTTTTCCACCATCTGCCGCATCAGCTTCATGGTTTCTTCGGCGATTTCAAAACCGTAGCGCGCGGCAAAGCGGGCGGTGCGCAGGATGCGGACGGGGTCTTCGGCAAAAGCGGGGGAAACGTGGCGCAAAATACCCGCCGCCAAATCCTGTTGTCCGCCGAAGGGGTCGATGATGAGGTCGTCTGAATCCTGCGCCATCGCGTTGATGGTCAGGTCGCGGCGCATCAAATCCTGCTCCAGCGTAACGTCTTTGTCGGCGTGGAAACTGAAACCGGCATAGCCCTTGGCGGTTTTGCGTTCGGTACGGGCGAGGGCGTATTCTTCGTGGGTGTCAGGGTGGAGGAACACGGGAAAATCTTTGCCGACCGGCTGGAAGCCTTGCGCCAGCATGGTTTGTGCGTCGGCACCGACGACCACCCAGTCGCGGTCTTTGACGGGCAAACCTAAAAGATAATCGCGGACGGCGCCGCCGACGAGGTAGGTTTTGATGGTGTGTGTTTTCTGAGTCATTGAATTGGTCTTTGGTAACAATCAGAATGTATAGTGGATTAACTTTAAACCAGTACGGTGTTGCCTCGCCTTAGCTCAAAGAGAACGATTCTCTAAGGTGCTGAAGCACCAAGTGAATCGGTTCCGTACTATTTGTACTGTCTGCGGCTTCGTCGCCTTGTCCTGATTTAAATTTAATCCACTATATTTGAATAAAGGTCGTCTGAAAAAACGGTTTGGCGAAATTCACTCTTTATTCTAGCGAAACGCGTTGCACTCGTTTTCAGACGACCTTGTGGCAAAACGTAAGGTTTATTTTGCCGCTTTGTTGCTGTCGATAATCTTCAGTCCGGCTGAAACCAGGCTGCCGATGTCGGCGACGTTGGCAGGCATAATCAGCGTGTTGCTTTCTTTTGCCAAATTGCTGAAGGCGGCGACATATTGCTCGGCAACTTTCAGGTTGACGGCTTCGGAACCGCCCTCTGAACGGACTGCCTCGGCGATTTTGCGGATGGCGTCGGCGTTGGCTTCAGCAACCAGACGCAGGGCTTCGGCTTCACCTTGTGCGCGGTTGATGCGGGCGATTTTTTCGCCGTTTGACGCATTGATGGCAGCTTGCGCTTCACCTTCGGACTGTTGGATTTCCGCTTCACGCTGACCGCTGGCAAGGTTGATTTGCTCGATTTTGCGGCCTTCGGATTCGGCGATGCGGGCGCGTTTTTCACGTTCGGCGGTAATTTGCGCCTGCATAGAACGCAGGATTTCTTGCGGCGGAACCAAGTCTTTGATTTCGTAACGCAATACTTTCACACCCCATGCGCCTGCCGCTTCGTCGAGCGCAGAAACGACGATGCTGTTGATTTCGTCGCGCTCTTCAAACGTTTTGTCCAACTCCATACGGCCGATAACCGAACGCAGCGTGGTTTGGGCAAGTTGGGTAATCGCCATGATGTAGTTGCTGGAGCCGTAAGAAGCGAGTTTCGGATCGGTTACTTGGAAGTAGATGATGCCGTCCACGGTAAGCTGGGTGTTGTCGCGGGTGATGCAGACTTGGCTGGGAACGTCCAAAGGCACTTCTTTGAGCGAGTGGCGGTAGGCGACGCGGTCAACGAAAGGAATCAGGATGTTTAGACCGGCGGTCAGCGCGTTGTGAAATCTGCCGAGGCGTTCAACGACGTAAACTTCCTGCTGTGGCACGACGATAAAGGCTTTGAAGCCGAAAATTACAACGACAAGCAACAGGATGACGGGGAAACTGTATAAAAATTCCATTGTTTTTTCCTTATGCGGTGAGAGCAAAAATTAATATTAATAGGTGAATATTTTCAGGAAGGGTAATTAATTCGCCCATGATGCTCCTTTCGATTTTATCAATCAATTGAAACGAATGAGTAAAACATTACCGTTTTTACCAGTAATTACGGCGGTAGGGGTCGTCTGAACAGCATCGGCATTTTCAGCCTGCGCCTGCCAGTGCGTTCCCCGATAAGCAACTTCATAGCAATCGCCGTGAAGGCGGCGGAGGATTTGAACGGTCTGTCCAATGTCCAAATCATCGTTCAATTCTTGGCGGGGCGTAGTTTTTTTGAATTTACTGTGTACCACCCAGATACCGACGGCGGACAAAACGGCTGCCGCAGCGATGGCAATCGAAGTATTACCGGTCAGCCCATACACCAATCCCGCGCCAAACAAAGCCGCGCTGACAACCAAGAGATATACAGTACCGACAAACAGCTCGACAATCAGGACGGCGGCAGCGGCAATAAACCAAGCGGTCATGCGGGATTCCTTTCATTATCAATGTAAATGTATAGGGACAGGCTTCATCATAGCCGTATCGCAGGTAATATTCAAACGGCTTTGACTCGGGAAAGGTCGTCTGAAAACGGGGAAGGCCGCTTTCAGACGACCTTGGATTCGGATTTCAAGTGCAACACTAGGGTACCAGTGGTTGGAACAGATTTAAGAATAAAACACTTGGCGTTTCGTAGCCAAGTGTTTTTCTCGGCCGGTGGTTCAACTCATCTTGAACCCTGCGTATCTCCCGATCGCTGATGTTTCGGAAATCGGTTTGTTTGGGGAAATATTGCCGGATGAGTCCATTGGTGTTCTCATTCAGCCCTTTCTCCCAAGAATGGTAAGGGCGGCAAAAATAGGTTTTCGCCTTCAATGCTTTGGCTATTTTGGTGTGTTGGTAGAACTCTTTGCCGTTATCCATGGTGATGGTGTGGACTCTGGCTTTATATGCCTTTAATACCCTAATGGCCGCCCGGGCAGTGTCTTCGGCTTTTAAGTTCTTTAATTTGCAGATGATGGTGTAGCGGGTAGTGCGTTCGACCAAGGTCAATAACGCGCTTTTCTGATTTTTGCCGACGATGGTGTCGGCCTCCCAATCGCCGATGCGGGTTTTCTGGTCGACGATAGCAGGTCGGTTCTCTATGCCGACGCGGTTGGGCACTTTGCCTCTGGTCCATGTGCTGCCGTAGCGTTTGCGGTAGGGTTTGCTGCATATTCTGAGGTGTTGCCACAAAGTGCCGCCGTTGCTTTTGTCTTGGCGGAGGTAGCGGTAAATAGTGCTGTGATGGAGTGTGATCCCGTGGTGTTTATGCAGGTAGGCACATACTTGTTCGGGACTGAGTTTGCGGCGGATAAGGGTGTCGATGTGTTGAACCAGCTGCGAATCGAGCTTATAGGGTTTTCGCCGGTGCTGTTTGGTCAGCCGGCTTTGCTTCTGTGCTTTTTCGGCGCTGTATTGCTGTCCTTGGATGCAGTGCCGCTTGATTTCGCGGCTGATGGTGCTTTTGTGGCGGTTGAGCTGTTTGGCGATTTCGGCGATGGTGCAGTAGCGGGACAGGTATTGGATATGGTATCGTTCGTCTTGGGTCAGTTGTGTGTAGCCCATGGCAATCTTTCTTGCAGGAAAGGCCGTATGCTACCGCATACTGGCCTTTTTCTGTTATGGAAAGTTGCACTTCAAATGCGAATCCGCCGACCTTTACTTCATACGAACCTCAATCCTCTTTTTTCTCCAACGCGGCAAAGGCGGCCTTCATGGTCGGGTTTTTGCGCACTAATTTTTTGACGGTCAAATCGGTCGCTTTGTTGTTGGCGAGGCGCAGGTTGTTTTCGGAAGAGAGCAGGGCTTCTTTGGTTTTTTGCAGGTGGCTGATGGTTTTGTCGATTTCGTCGATGGCGGTTTGGAACTTGCGGCTGGCGAGTTCGTAATTGCGGGCGAAATCGGTTTTGAACTTGTCCAAGTCTTCTTCAAAGTGTGTGATGTCGATGTTTTGCGCGCGCATTTGTGCCAATTCTTGTTTGTATTTCAATGAATTGAGTGCAGCGTTGCGTAACAGGGAGACGATGGGGATGAAGAACTGCGGGCGCACGACGTACATTTTCGGGTAGGCGTAGGACACGTCGACGATGCCGTTGTTGTAGAGGTCGCTGTCGGCTTCCAAGAGTGAGACGAGTACGGCGTATTCGCAGTTTTTCTCTCTGCGGTCTTTGTCCAACTCTCTGAAAAAGTGTTCGTTTTTCTTTTTGGTGGCGGTTTCGTCGTTTTCGTTTTTCATCTCAAACATGATGGAGATGATTTCGTTGCCTTCTTCATCGGTTTCGCGGTAGATGTAGTCGCCTTTGCTGCCGGTTTTGGCGTCGTTGTCTTTGCCGAATACGGCTTGGGGAAAGGCGGTGGTGCGGATGCGGTTGAATTCGGTTTCGCAGTGCTGCTCTAGGCTTTCGCCTATCATTTTGGTGGACTGTCTGGCTTTGAAGTCTTTGTAGAAGGCGATGGTTTCGTCTTTTTGTTTGAGTTCGGCTTCGTATTTTTCGCGCAGGCTTTGTTTTTCCAACTGGTTTTCTTTGGATTGCAGCATGAGCTGCGTGTTCAAATTGCCCAATTCGCGCTCTTTTTCGGCAACAGCTTTGGTGATTTCCAGCTCTTTTTCCATGTTTTTCGCCGTTTCCAGCGATTTTGCCTGCGCTTTCAATTTGGCAATCAATTTATCCTGTTCGGCGATTTGCGCTTTCAGACGACCTTCGATTTCGGCGGCGGCGAGTTTGCTGTCTTTTTCGTAGGCGTTGATTTGGTTGGACAGGGCGGCGATTTCGTGGTTTTTGTCGGCTAGGATTTTGTCGAACTGATTTTGCGCCTGCGCTTGGGCAAGCTGCATATCGCTTTGAAACTGCATCTGCGCCTGTTGCAGGCGCTCGTGGATTTCGGTTTGAAATTCTTGGGTGCGGACTTGGTTCAGGATGTCGGCGTAACTGGCTTCGTTGACGGTAAACGCGGTGTGGCAGTGCGGGCATTTGATTTCGTGCATGGCGGGTTTCCCTTTTGTTTGAGAGTGGGATTTTAGCAGAAAGGTCGTCTGAAAACCCTTGCGGGTTTTCAGACGACCTCGTCGCTTTAAATTCAATCGCAAGCTACGTTGCCAACATCAAGACTGAAATCGTGAAACTCGTTGAGCGTGCTGCGGTGGCCGATGCTGATGATGATGCTCTGCGGCAGTTTTTGCTTTAAGGCGCGGTAGAGCAGGGCCTCGGTCGGTTCGTCCAAGGCGGCGGTGGCTTCGTCAAGCAGGATGACTTTGGGTTGCGAGAGCAGGGCGCGGACGAAGGCGATGCGTTGCAGTTCGCCCGGGGAGAGTTTGTGTTGCCAGTCGTCGGGTTTGTCTAATTTATCAACGAGATAACCTAAGCGGCAGGTGTTCATGGCGTCGGCTAGTTCGGGATGCTGTTTGTCGATGTCGGGGTAACAAATCGCGTCGCGCAGGCTGCCTTGTGCCGTGTACGGGCGTTGCGGCAGGAAGAGGATGTCTTGATGCGGCGGACGGCTGACTTTGCCGCTGCTGCCGAACGGCCAAAGCCCTGCCAGCGCGCGCAGCAGCGAGGTTTTGCCGCAACCGCTCGGGCCGCGTATCAGCAGGGAATCACCGCTTTTGAGGTTGACGTTGATGCCGCTCAACAGGATTTCGCCGTTGTGGCGGAACAGGACGACGTTTTCCAGCGAGAGGTCGTCTGAAACTTCGGTAATGTCGGGTTGCTGCGCGCTGTGTTGTTCTTCCGTACTCAGCAAAAAGCCGTACAGACGCTCCAATCGGGCGCGGTAGGCGGTGAATTTGTTGTAGAACAGCCGAAAGAAGGACAGGGCGTTTTGCAGTCGGGCGAAGGCTTGGACGGTCTGCTGGATGTCGCCGATTTTGATTTGTCCGGCAAACAGGCGCGGGGCTTGCAAAATAATGGGGAAGAGCTTGATTCCGTTGGTAAACATATCGTTAAAGCCGCTCAAGCAGACGCTTTGGCGGGCGATGCGCCAACGGTTGCGGATGATGGCTTTGAAGCGGTCGGCAAGCTGGTCGTGTTCGTGTTGTTCGCCGCTGTAAAACGCCACGCTTTCGGCGTGGTCGCGCACGCGGATGAGGGAATAACGATAGTCGCCGTTGAGTTTTTCGTTTTCATAGTTGTAACGAATCAGAGGGTTGCCTATCCACATGGCGATAAAGGTCGCCAAAATCACAAACATATAGACAAACCAAACGATACCGTGCGGAATGTCGAAGCCGAACACGGTCAGGATGCCCGCCAAGCCCCACAAAACAACGGCAAATTCCAGCGAGGTAACGACCGAATTGACCATGCCGCGCACAAATTCTATGGTTGAGGCGATGAAATCCTGCGCGTCTTGTTGGATACGCTGGTCGATGTTGTCCGGCGCATGGCGGCGCATTTGCAGGCGGTAGTAGTTTTTATCGGCAAGCCAGCGTGTCGTCAGCACTTCATTGAGCCGCTCCGACCATTTAATCGCCAAGCCTTGATCGAGAAAGTCGTTGACGACGTTGTTAAACGCCCGCACCAGCACCACGCCGGCGTTCATCGCTGCAAACATCCAAAACGCGGAGGCGTTCAAATCCTGCATCGAGTCGTAAAGCCCTTTGGACATGAAGGTACTCAATACATTCAGCCGCACTTCGGTCAGCAGCAGCGCAATCATCGCCGTAATCAGCAGCAATACTTTGACCGCGCTTTTCGGCGTCAGACACAGCCGCAGGATATAGGCAAACTCGCGCCCGAAGCGCGTTTCGCGTGCCAAAAACAGAATCACCGCCGAGGCGGCGGCGACCATCAATAAGGTCTGTAACAGCCAAGACGGCGTGGAATAAAGCTCGATTTGCCATTTTTGCATGTGCGTTGTCTCTTGAGGCAGGCAGCGGGCAGGGGTCGTTTGAAACCCTGATTCTCCGCTTAATAAAATAATTTACAATTACTATGGATAAAGTTTTGATTGATGTTGTATTTTTGTTTTTAAAAATAGTTATCATCAATTTTTATAGAAAAGCAGAATATTATCAAATATAATTCCGCAGCAAAATTACTTTGTGATTTTTAACGCTTATTGCAACAAAAATAACCCACCTCAGAGACAGAAGGAATCTATGAACAGCAAATTAGCCCTGATGCCGCTTTTGATTATGAGCGCATTTTCTTATGCCGCCGATGAAGCGACGCCCGAAGCCCCAGTGCAACAGCAGTTGCAGGAAGTCCATGTCCGCGCCGACGCCAAACGCGTCAAAGCCGCCCGCTCTTACTCCATCGCCAGCGACGGCGACTTGCGCGACCGCGTAAATTTGGGCGTATTGGGCAAAGCCAATGCCTTTACCGCGCCGATTACCGTCGTCAACTACGACGAACAAGCCCTTAACAACACCGAAGCGCGTACTTTGGTGGATGCCGTAGCAAAAAAAGACGCTTCCGTTTGGCAGTTTGGCGGAGAAAGCAACACGCTGACCGGCCTGTATTTCCGCGGTTATCAGCTTGATGCGCGCCAATTCAGCGTCAACGGTTTGGCAGGTATGTACGGCACGCAAGGCACGGCCAGCGTGCAAGTTGGCTCCGCGCAACTGATTAAAGGCGCGTCCACCGCCGTAAACGGCATGGACCCTGAAGGCGCGGTATCCGGTTCCGTCAATATCGAGACCAAAAAAGCCGCCGACGAAGGCAACCGTAAAATCGGTTTGGGCTGGTTCAGCAACAACCGCGCCCAAGGCACATTCGACTTGGGTCAACGCTTCGGCGAAAACAAAGAATTCGGCGTGCGCGCCAACGGCAAACTGCGCCACGGCGACACCCCGCGCCACGGTTACAGCGAAGACAATAAAGAATTTGCCTTGAATGCCGACTATCGCGGCGAAAAACTGCGCGTGGCGTTCGATTCCATCTACGCGAAACGCAAAACCAACGGCGGCCGCGCGCGTATGCAGGATATTCAAAACGCCAACGGCCGCTTGTTTGACGCGCCTGAAGGCAAAGTGAATCTGGCGCCGAGCTGGCAGGCTCAAAACACGCGCGGTCAGACCAATATGCTGACCTTCGAATGGGATGCGTTTGAAAATGCCCAAATTACAGGCGGTATCGGCTACAACAATGCGCGCTATTATGGTAATTTCGCCTCTCCTACCGTTACGAGCAGCGGTTTGACCTACAATTCAGGTCGCGCACGTTTGACCGACCAGCGTTTCAAAACGCTCAGTATGAATCTGACTGCACGTGGCGAATTTGAAACCGGTCCGGTAAGTCACAACTGGAGTGCCGCATTTGACCGTATCGACCGCAAACGCACCACTTATCAAGGCGCACGTCAAACACGAAGCAGTGTTATCGATCCGAGCCTTGATATTCCAACTCAATTGGCAAAATTGGATTCCAACTTAGGAACGGCATGGAGTGCAACGCCTTCAGTGGATACCGTGATCAAAGTAAATAGTTTGGCGGTATCTGACACGCTGGGTTTTGTCGACAACAAATACCGCCTCACTTTGGGCGGACGTTTCCAAGCCGTCGAGCAGAAAAACAAATTAAACGGCCGCAAAGCGGATGCGAGCCGTTTCAGCCCGATGTTGATGGCGGCATGGGTTCCGCAGCCTGACTTGGTGGTTTACGGCAACTATATGGAAGATTTGGAGCCGTCCGACATCCGTACCGATGATGACCATGTAACGATGGCAGATCCGCGCGTCAGCCGTCAGTTTGAAGTCGGCGTACGCAAAAACTGGGGCGATTTCGTAACGACGCTGAACGCATTCCAAATCAAACGTCCGGGTTACTGGCGCGGTAATACGACTTCAGGTACTGACTTCGCAATGCGCAAAAATGCAGGCTTGGCTTATAGCGGTTCCGAGCAAGGCATGGAACGCAGCCGCGGTATCGAGTTCAATACCTATGCCAATTTGTTGAACAAAACCCTGCGTCCGAGCTTTGGTTTGATGTATCTGCAATCGACCGTAAAAGATTACCCGAATTTCGCCGACAATCTTGTTAACGGCGTGCAAGTCGCCAACCCACGCGTGATTGCCAAAGCGGGCGTGGAATGGGACACCCCGTTTGCCAAAGGCTTGACCTTGAACGGCAACGTTTCGTACTTCGGCAAGTCTTACCAAGACACTCAAAAGCAATACGCCTTCCCATCCTATACCTTGGTTGACGTAGGCGCGCGCTACAAAACCAAACTGGGTAAAAACACCCTGACCGTCAGCAGCTCGGTAGAAAACCTGTTCAACAAAAACTACTGGCAGGTACAGCGCGGCCAATACGACCGCAGCTTCGCCGTCGTCGGCATGCCGCGTACTTACTGGCTGAAAGCGGAATTGGATTTCTAATATCCGGATAGACCAACCGGCAAAGACAAAGGTCGTCTGAAAACCCTGATTGGGGATTTTCAGACGACCTTTTATATCAAGGGATAAATAATCTGCTGTTGTTTCTATACTGATTTCAAGATTTATTAAACGAAAGTCGTCTGAAAGCCTTGATAGTTTTTCAGACGACCTCTCATTGTTTGGAACCAAACGCTTTCTCAAGCCTCCAAGTTTTTACGCCACAACACCAACAGCTTACCGATATGCTGAACCAGTTGCGCATCGACGGCTTCGCACAACGCATTGCAAATTTCAACGCGTTCGGCGCGGTCGTCGCCGAATACACGGACTTTGATTAACTCATGCGCCGTCAGAGCGGCATCGGTTTCTTTGATAACGGACTCGGTCAAACCTTGTTGTCCCACCATTACAACGGGATGAAGGTAGTGGGCGCGGGCTTTCAATTCCAAAATTTCTTTGGTGCTTAATTTATTGTCAGTCATGTTCTAATGCTTGAAAAGAAAGAATAATGCGGCATTGTACGCGATTTGGCGCAATCTCGGGGGAAAATAACGTACAATACGGCGTTTCTCTATATCATTAAATAAATTATGGCAGTACGTTCAAAATCATCAAAAGCCTGGCTTCACGAACACGTAAACGATCATTACGTCCACATGGCGCAAAAAGACGGTTATCGCGCCCGCGCTGCATATAAACTGCTGGAAATCAACGAAAAAGACAAATTAATCAAACCCGGCACGGTTTTGGCGGATTTAGGCAGCGCACCGGGAAGCTGGTCGCAAGTCGCGGCAAAACTGGTCGGCAATTCAGGACGAGTGTTCGCATTGGATATCCTGCCTATGGATGAAATAGAAGGTGTTTCTTTTATTCAGGGCGACTTCAGGGAAGACGAAGTATTGGCGCAATTTGAAACCCTGCTGGACGCCCGTCCGCTAGACCTTGTAATTTGCGATATGGCACCCAATATGTCGGGTAACGCCGTAACCGACCAAGCCCGCAGCTTTTATTTATGTGAACTGGCTTTGGACTTTGCCGTCAATCATTTGAAAACAGGCGGCAGCTTTTTGGTGAAAGTATTTCAGGGAGCGGGCTATCAGGAATATATGGCAGCCATGCGTGAAATCTTCGGAACGGTGCAGACGCGCAAGCCCGAGGCATCGCGCAATCGTTCCAGTGAGATTTATTTATTAGGAAAAAATAAACGCTGACAATACAAGCAGCGTGTTTTAAAATCTTTCTTTCGTTTATCTTTATATCATGGAGCCTGGCTAAGTGGGGAATACCTTTAAGTCAATTCTGCTCTGGGTTGCTTTGTGCGTCGGCTTGATGGCTGCGTTCAATGCTCTGACCAGCAAGCAGGAAAACAAGCAGCAAATCGAATACTCTCAATTTATCCAACAGGTAAACAACGGTGAAGTAGCCAATGTCAATATCGAAGGCTCAGTCGTCAGCGGTTATCTGATTAAAGGCGAGCGTACCGATAAAACCTCTTTCTTCACCAATGCGCCTTTGGACGATAATTTGGTTAAAACGCTTTTGGACAATAAAGTCCGCGTCAACGTTATCCCCGAAGAAAAACCAAGCATGCTCGCCAGCCTGTTTTACAGCCTGTTGCCGGTATTGCTGCTGATTGGCGCATGGTTTTATTTTATGCGTATGCAAAGCGGTGGCGGCGGTAAGGGGGGCGCATTCTCTTTCGGTAAAAGCCGTGCCCGTCTTCTGGACAAAGATGCCAACAAAGTTACCTTTGCCGATGTTGCCGGTTGCGATGAGGCAAAAGAGGAAGTGCAGGAAATCGTTGATTACCTGAAAGCTCCAAGCCGTTATCAAAGTTTGGGCGGACGCGTTCCGCGCGGTATCTTACTGGCAGGCAGCCCGGGTACCGGTAAAACTTTGTTGGCAAAAGCCATTGCAGGCGAAGCAGGCGTACCGTTCTTCAGCATCTCAGGTTCTGACTTTGTTGAAATGTTCGTCGGGGTCGGTGCAAGCCGCGTGCGCGATATGTTTGAACAAGCGAAGAAAAACGCCCCTTGTATCATTTTTATTGACGAAATCGACGCTGTCGGCCGTCAGCGCGGTGCCGGTTTGGGCGGTGGTAATGATGAGCGCGAACAAACCTTGAACCAGCTTTTGGTCGAGATGGACGGTTTTGAAAGTAATCAGACCGTTATCGTCATTGCCGCAACCAACCGTCCGGACGTATTAGATCCCGCCTTGCAACGTCCCGGCCGTTTCGACCGACAAGTGGTGGTTCCACTACCCGATATCCGTGGTCGTGAACAGATTTTGAAAGTACACGCAAAAAAAGTGCCTTTGGATGCATCTGTCGATTTGGGTTCTTTGGCCCGAGGTACTCCCGGTTTTTCCGGTGCGGATTTGGCTAACTTGGTTAATGAAGCCGCCCTGTTTGCAGGCCGTCGGAATAAAACCAAAGTTGATCAAAGCGATTTCGAAGATGCCAAAGACAAAATCTATATGGGTCCCGAACGCCGCAGCATGGTAATGCATGAAGACGAAAAACGTGCGACTGCCTACCATGAAGCTGGTCACGCGATTGTTGCCGAAAGCCTGCCATTTACTGACCCTGTCCACAAGGTGACCATTATGCCGCGCGGCCGTGCGCTTGGTTTGACTTGGCAGCTTCCAGAACGCGACCGTATTAGTATGTACAAAGACCAAATGCTGAGCCAGCTTTCCATCTTGTTCGGCGGTCGTATTGCCGAAGACATCTTCGTCGGCCGTATTTCCACCGGCGCGTCCAATGATTTCGAACGTGCTACGCAAATAGCGCGCGAAATGGTTACGCGCTATGGGATGAGCGATAAAATGGGCGTAATGGTTTATGCGGAGAATGAAGGCGAAGTGTTCTTGGGACGCAGCGTTACCCGTTCTCAAAACATTTCCGAAAAAACGCAACAAGATATTGATGCTGAAGTACGCCGTATTTTGGACGAGCAATATCAGGTGGCCTACAAAATCCTTGATGAAAACCGCGATAAAATGGAGACCATGTGCAAAGCCTTAATGGATTGGGAAACCATCGATCGTGATCAAGTGTTGGAAATTATGGCAGGCAAACAACCTAGCCCGCCTAAAGATTTCAGCCACAATATACGTCAGGATAATGCGGAACCATCCGAACCAGAGCCTAAACCTCAAACTGTTGCTCAGGAATCTGCTCCGATTGAGTCTTTTGAAGACTCGGCAAATAAATCATAAATATGGAAAACGGCAGCTTATTAAAGCTGCTGTTTTTATTTGATTATAAATGCGCCGACTGGCAATGAGGAGAAGTGCAGCGATTGGCTTTAAATGATATTGGATTAATTTCAAATCACGACAAGGCTAGGAAGCTACAAACAGTAAGCAAGCAAAGGTCGTCTGAAAACACTTATGTGTGTGTTTTCAGACGACCTTATATATTGCGCTCCATCAGGGGCGCATATTTTTAATTCTTTTTTCATTCCATTTACAGCCATTGTGCTAAGGATTCGGTATCCAAGTCCCATTGCCAGATGCCGTTATCCGTGCCGTCCAATCCGCGCAGGAAGAGGTATCGGATGGCGATTTTGGGTAACGGTTTGCCGCGCAGTTTGAAATAGCGGGCTACGGCGATGGCGTAGATGAGCGCTTGCAGGTAGTAGTGGTGGTCTGCTACGGCTTCGTTCATGGCTTGTTGCGTATAGGCTTCGGCGTTGTCGCCCAGATGGTTGGATTTGTAGTCGATGATGCATACGAGGTCGTCTGAATCTTGGCAGACCATGTCGATGAAGCCATTGAGAAAACCTTGTACGTCTTGGAAATCCAATCTTTCTGCGGCTTCGATACATTCCGGTGGCAGTGAGCTGTTTTCGCGGGCAAACCAGCGGCGAAGGTCATGGAGTTTGAAGTCTTCGGTGTAGAGGGTAAATCCCATTTCCGGAAGGCAGCGCTCGGGTGGGATTTCAGACAGGCTTTGTGCAACAAGGCGCGTTTTACGGCAGGTGTCGAGCATTTGTTTGACGGCATCTGTCCAGAGCGGGTCGAAGCCGTAGCGGGTCAAGGTTTCGGCTATCAGGCTGCTTTGGCTTTCGGCACTTTGGGCAAAGTCGAATTTTTCCAACATTTCATGCAAGCAGACGCCGGCGTTGGCGCCGCGAGGGAAATGGTGGATGTCGGTGTTTGTGAGGTCGTCCGAAACGGGGAGGGTGGTTTCAGACGACCTTTCTGTTTCGGCGGCGGTTTCTGCGGGGTCGAGTGCGGGTTGTAATTCTTCGCGTTCGTCGTCTCGGGTTTTGACTTGGCGGCTCAGGCCGGTAAAGCTGGTATGTCGGATGAACTGAAATCCGCGGGCGGGGATAACGGCGGCTTGATAGAGGTCGTCTGAAAGATGGCGGTTTTGCGCGGCAGTGGGTTGCGGCGCGTCTTCGGAAAAGCTGAAGTCGGTATGTTCGGGGGGATTGTTGAGGAAACGCAGCCAGTTGTTTTTCAGCATTTGCAGCTCGCCTAGGGCTTTGTTTGCTTTGCGTTCCTGGTCATAGGCCCGGCGGGTATCCGCCCGATTGCTGTCGGCGCTGCCTTCAAGCAAGTAGGCAAAAGGGGAATCGGCGGTATCGCCGCAATGGGCGGCATAAAGGACAAGCTGCTCTTCGGCACGGGTCAGCGCGACGTACAGCAGGCGCAGGCGTTCTGCCATTTCTTCGTCGGCAAGGTGGATGCGGTCTTCATCGTTGAGTTGCGATTTGGCAAGCAGTTCCGTAGTGTGGTCGGCAGTGTGGAGGATTTGCCAATCGGCGGGCTTCATGTCTTTCGCGTCCCAAACGAAAGGGCAATAGACCAAAGGATATTGCAAACCTTTGGAGGCATGCATGGTGACAATTTTGACCAGTGCTTCGTCGCTTTCAAGCCGTAACAGCCCTGATTCGCCGACAGATCGGTCTTGCGCCAGACTGATTTGGTCGTTGAGCCATTGATGTAGGGCAGCGGGACTGAGGCTTTGTCCTTCTTCTTCGGAGAGGCACTCTAAAAGCTGATGGAAATTAGTGAGGCCGCGCTCGTCACCTCGTGCAAGCAATCCGGTTTCGATGCCGTGCAACGAGGAGAAGTGTTGCAGCGCGGCATAAATCCCGCTTTTCCGCCAAATGGCGACGGATTCGGCGGCGGTGTTTATCCAGTTTAATAATTCGGCTTCGTTGCGGTTGAGTTGATACAGGGCTTGCGCGTCGTAGCCGAACAATGTGCCGGACAAGACGAAGCGCAGCGAGCCGATTTGTCCGGGATTTAGCCAATAATCCAACAGCGCGGCAAGGGCAAGGGCTTCCGGCGTGGTGAAAACCGATTCTCTTGAGAGCAAAACGCTTTGTATGCCGCGCGTTTTCAGTGCTTTTGCCACCATCACGCCTTCGTTAAACGTCCTGACCAAGACGGCAATATCGCCTGAAACGACCGGTCTGTCTTTGAATTTCAGACGACCCTCGGCAGCTTCGTTGAGCGTGTGGGCGATTTCGTCGGCGCAATATTCGGAGGCACGGCGGCGCAAGATGTCTTTGTTGAGCACTTCGTCGTCTTTGCCGTTGAGCCAGCGTATCTGTATGGCAGTTTGGGGCGGCGAAAGCCGGCTTTCGGAACGTGCGGCGCCGACTTCGGTATAGTCTATGCCGTCCAAGACGAAAGGGCGGTTTTTGCAGCGGAACAATGCGCCTATGCCGTTAATCAACTTGGCATGGCTGCGGTAATTGGTTGCCAGTGTGTAACTGTGTTGCGCGTCGGCTGCGGCTTGCAGATAGGCGTAAATGTCGGCGCCTCGAAAGCTGTAAATGGCTTGTTTCGGGTCGCCGACTAGGAATAAAGGCTTGTTTTGGCTGATGAAGATTTTTCGGAAAATCTCGTATTGCAGCGGGTCGGTGTCTTGAAATTCGTCAATCAAGGCGATGCGCCAGTTTTGCGCCACCGCCTGAGCCAATGAATCTGCCTGCGGGTTGTCGGTCAATGCGTCATAAACATCAAGCAGCAAATCGTCGAAACCGCGTTCGCGCTTGGTTTTTTTCTGTTCGCTCAGACTGGCATTAAGATGGTCGAGCAGGTCGAGGTGGAGCAGGGTAAGCGTCTCTTCTTCGGCTTGCGCAATGGCAGCCGAGTCTGCGCCGAGATTCGCCAATATCTGCAAATCAGCAAAGGCGGCAGCATCGGGAGTGTTGCCTTTTTTGACCTTGGACGCTAAAGCTTCTACGGCAAACATGGGCAGCTTTTCTGCCGTCGTTTTGCTAAAAGAAGGAAGGGCATCGGATTGAGAGGCGGATTGGAGTTCGAGAAAGACGGTTTTGAATGTTTTTTCACGATATGAGTTGCCATCTAATATCGGACGGATGCGCCAGAATGTTGCTTCTAAAGCGTCCAGTTTGGAACGCACTTTTTCCCATGTTTTCCGAAAGTTTTCCTGCGCGGCGACTAGGTCTGCTTCGGGTCGTCTGAAAACCAAATACGGACGGCTGACGAACTTTTGTATTGCCGCCAGCATGGTTTGCGGCGTTTGGCGGCGTTGAAATACCAGCTTCGCCAAAACGGGATGATTGACGATGCGGTCGCGCCAAAAATCTTGAGCGGGAATCAGCAGGCGGTCGCGGTTGTCTTCGGTCAGCTCGACATCCATAGGCGCACGGCACAAAAACGCATAATCGCGCAAAATGCGTTGGCAGAAGCCGTGAATGGTATAAATCGCGGCGTTGTCGAATTGTCCGATGGCGGCCTTGAGGCGGACAATCAGCCGCGTCCGACTTTCTTGAGCCAATGCTTGTTTGAGCAAACCGGTCAGAAACACATCGCCCGGATGATTGTCTTGGCAGTATGCTTCAAGGTCGTCTGAAAGATTGTCCGTATCCTCCACGCTCTCCAAAGCCTGCAATACTTCGTCCAAACGTGCGCGCAAACGGGTTTTCAATTCCGCCGTTGCCGCCTTGGTAAAAGTAACGGTCAAAATGCTTTCGACAGGCATCTGCTCAAGCACGACCAAACGCGTGAACAAAGCCGCAATGCCGTAGGTTTTGCCCGTGCCGGCAGAAGCTTCAATCAGATTGGTACCTGCTATAGGGATGCTTAGGGGATCGAAGGCTGGAATGGTGATTGACATGATAAAAGAAGGAGAGGTTAAGGAACAACAGGATATGGAGATAACAATCAGCTCGCTATGACTTTGCTTTTGTGCTTTAGATTGGTTCTCAGTTTCCGCCGTTTAAATAAGGCCTTGCCTGAAGGATGACGAGTTTGCCGCCTGCGAAAGCCCATTCGATGTCTTGTTCGCTGTTGCCGAAAAGCTGTTTGATTTGCTGGCCGGCTTGGTCGAGGCGGCGGATTTGGTCGTGGTTCATGACGTTGCCGCCGGTTATCGGTACTTCCCTGACGCCGCCGTTTTCATCCAGTTGCAGCGCGGTGGTTTCGTTGGAGGAGCTGAGGCGTTGTACGGCGTCGTTGCGACGGTTGTAAACGGCTTGTTCCGCCACCCGTTTCCCTTCGACTACGCGAATGCCCAGCCCGCGTTTGGCGGCGATGTAGGAAGTGTTTTTCTGCGCGGTATCGTAGGGATTGACGGTAACGAGTACGCCGGAGAGGTCGGCATTGATGCTTTGCTGGACGAAGACGCTCATTTTCACGCTGTCGTGCGGCAGTCCGGCGATGCGGCGGGCTTCGTACGCGCTGTAATTGAAGACGGAAGCCCAAGACTGTTTCACTGCTTCTGCCAGCGCGTTTTCGCCGGTTACGTTCGGCACGGTGGTGTACAGTCCTGCGCCGCTGAAATTCGGCAGGTCTTCGGAATTGGACGAGCTGCGGACGAACACGCCTTTGCTGTTTAATTGGCTGCGCCATTGTTCCGCCCAGGTGCGTTTCCATTCGGACGGGATTTCGGCATCGGTGATTTTTTTCTGCAAGGCGAGCAGGGCGGTGCGGCGTTTGCGGTTGTCGCCGCCGCTTTGCGATTCGATTTGCGCCAGTGTTGCCGCGTTGATGCCGAGTTTGTCCATCATGGCGCGGTAGTAGGCGAAGGGGATGCAGAATCCGTCGGGGACGTTGCTGCCTGCGATATGGGCGCGGATATGGCCGAGGTTGGCAGCTTTGCTGCCGCAGTAACGGCTGTCTTCACGGCGTAAGTTGGCAAGCGGCCGCAGGTTGTAATCGGCAGTGTCGGGCTGCGGCAGGGAGAGGTCGTCTGAAAATGTTTTGGCGGCTGTGTTTCGGTTGGTTTGGGCGACCCGGTATTGTTTTGCGTCGGCTGCCAATTCGATACGGCGGCCGATATAGGGGGCGAGGATTTTTTCCGCGTCTTTGAGGTAGATGTTGGGAATGCCCCAGCCGCGCGCCAAGACGTTCACATGCGACAGCGCGGTGGACGGTTTTTCGCTGATGATGCCTGCTACGGGCGGCAACACCAGCGGCACTTCTTTCAAAATGATGATGTCGTCCGCACCGACATCGTAAAGGTCGTCTTCCTGAGTGATGACGCGCAATGTGCCTACCGCTTTCCCCCTGTGCAACGGTAAATAAGGGAAATTCTGTATCAGGCTTTCTTGGGTGACGAAGGGGACTTTGCTTTGCGCGGCAACGGTTTCCTGCCACAGGGAATTGGTTTTGTAACGCAGCGGGGCGAAGAAACTGTCTTTCAGACGACCTTCTGCCAATTTCAGCAATTCGGGCGTGATTTTGTCGCCTTCCCAAAATTCGTAAACGTATTCTTGAGTGCTGTTCTGCCAACTGATGGTGCCGAACAGGAAGCGGCGGTTCGGGCTGCGGTATTGTTCGAACAATTCTTTGCGCGTCGGCATCGGCTTCAAAATCTCGGCGAGATAGGTTTCGTGCAGACGGTATTTCGGCGTGTTGATGTAGTCGGTGCGGTTGTTGTCTTCGCGGTCGATAAGGAAGAGGACGTGCGGGATTTCGTATTCGCTGTCTTGTTCGTAAACGCGCGAAAGCAGGTCGAAATCGGCGCGGCTGCGGATGGCGGGCAGCGCGGGCGTTTGCGTTTTGACCGGCGTGGCGGCTTGGCGTTTGTCGGACTCAAAATAAGAAGGCTTGCGCGCGGTCGGCGCGGCCGTGTCGACGACTTCGGATTCAGGTTGACACCCAACTAACAAAAGAATCAGAGAAAGGCAGACGGCAGTTTTCATGATGTCGGGAATAAAAAGATTATTCTAGCAGGTAAATGTCGTCCGAAACCTAATTTTCAAGTGCATATGTGTATAGAGTTTTCAACTTTGACGGGAAAAGTTTTCTGCGGCTAATGGTTCTCTCCCCAGTAAAGCTGCAAAATCGGAATAATCGGCGCACGAACCTTGCTCGAGTAAGGTAAAACTGTCGCGGCTGACGATGCTGTTGCTGAGGAGGTTTGCCAACGGCAGCGCAGGGTCAATCAGACGCAGGGGGATGGGCAGGATATTTTGTGGCGGTTTGTGGTGCAGGGTTTGGCGGAGGGTGGTCAGGTATTCCGCCAAGGTCAGCGTTTGGCCGCCGGTCATATTGATAATGCTGTGGCCGGCGTCGGTTTGTACAGCCAGTTTTGCAAAACCTTCGGCAACATCGGCAAGATGGACGGGCTGTAAGTAAAAGCGTCCGCCTTCCGGTAGGGGAAGTAAAGGGAGGCGGGCTAATTTGATGAACAGTTCGCAGCTGGTTCCTCCTCGCCCGTAAACGACGGATGGTCTGGCTATGGCAATCGGGATGCCGCTTTGGGCGACGGCATCATCTCCACGTCCTTTGCTGCCGACAAAGTTGATGGATTGAGATGGGTCGGCACCCAGTGCGGATAGTTGCACCCAGTGTTTTATGCCTGCTGTTTTTGCCCATGCGGCGAGTTGTTTGGGCGTACGGTGGTGTACGGTTTCGAGTATTTCGGCATGACGGCTCATGATGCCGATGCAGTTGATGAGGACGTCTTGCCCCTCTAATAAACGGCGTGCGGCGGTTTCGTCAGGATGAAGAAAATCGAAGGCGCGGCGGTCGGGCGTGCAAACTTGGTGACCTTGTTCTTTTAAGATTTGGGCGGTACGGCTACCGATGAAGCCGCTGCCTCCGAAAATGATGATGTTCATGGTTTTTCTTTATGGTGTTGCTGAGGTCGTCTGAAAATCTTTAAATCGGTTTCATCACCATCAGGAAGTAAATCACGATAGTGGCGCAAAAGGCGGGATAGCCCAGCAATTCCCAGCATCTGGCGTAACGCCAATAGGGTTCCGGAATGGTGTCTGCGTTTTCTTTATGCGCTTTTTCGGCAATCTTGGCCATGCGAATTTGCAGCCAGACAACGGGCAGCCAACAAATGCCTGCAAGGATGTATAAACCGAGCGTCATCCATACCCAATTTTGTTCCAGCATGGTGGAAACGGTATAGCCGCGTTCGTACAGCATCCATAAGCCGGACAAGGGTTGGAAAATGACGGCGGGGGTCGTAAACCACCAATCTGCTTTGATGACCCAATGCGATACGACCGACTGCGCGGCGACCGAACCGCTGCGGTTTGCCCAAAAGAGGTAAAACGCTGTACCAAAACCGGTGCCAACCATTAAGGTAGCCGAGATGATGTGCAGGGTTTTAACGATTAAATAGGTGTTCATTTTTTATCTCCTACGGATTGATACAGGAAAAATAAAGTAGCCATAATCGGCAGGTTTTTTACCAAAGGCGCAAAAGGGTGCGCCCACATTTCGGGCAGCCTGAAAGCAATAATCAGGCTGTATGCCGCGACGGTCAGCAATTGCAGCAGCCATATTTCGGAACGGGCGCGAAAGCGGCTGAAGCATAAAAAGGCAAAACCGATGTCCAGCAGTGAAGCGGCGATTAATGTCGGCCATTGCAACGGATCGGGAATGCCGACCGAATGCAGCAAATCCAATGACATTTCGGGCATGAAAAACAGAGGTTGAGTGCCGCTCCACAGCCATAGCAGCCCCATCGAGTAAGACAGGTAGGCAGGGAGAGTGTGTGTAGTTTTGTCGGACATATTGGTTTCCTAATTTCATTTCGGTTTGTTTATATTTAGCCTTTAATTTCTAAAATTTCTGTCAAAAGAGAAATATAAAGGTAAAAAATTAGGCAGGTTCCTGAATATCATCCTCTCCCGGAGGATTGGGCAAGCTCAAAACGCCAACAATAAAAGAATAAGTACCGCCTATTACCACGCCGGCTAGGAGGCTGGTGACAAAATCTGCGCCAAACAGTAAAAGATATAGGCAACCGCATAATGATCCGGTTATGATTGCCCGGATAAGGCCGCGTAAGTCTCTATATGCAGACGTCAAGCTTAAGATCAAACCGCAAATTAGGGCAGGTACGGTAAAGAATAAAGCATAGTAGCCGATACTAAATGCAAAAAATACCGTAGATGCAGCATAAACGGTGATGACTCTGCCTCTCGGATAGTCGAAATAATCATCTGTTGAATGCGTCATAACACACCTATGATTGCGTAAGAGAAACCAGGTTGGGTATATTATAGTGGATTAACTTTAAACCAGTACGGCGTTGCCTCGCCTTGCCGTACTATCTGCACTGTCTGCGGCTTCGTCGCCTTGTCCTGATTTAAATTTAATCCACTATAAAAAACCATTTGATTGGCATCATCGGAAAAATTTTTGTATTCCGGCGCCTATTTTTAAAATTTTCACCATGGTTGAGGTGGAAAGCTTCAACATTTCATTTGCCCACGTGGTCAGCGTACTGATGAAATCATGGGTTTGTCGGATTCGCTGCTTGGCGGTTTCGTTTTCCTGACTAAATTCAGGGCTGTCGATCAGGCTTTGCAAAAATTGCCGCGTCGGTTCGATTTCACGTTGCATACGCATTTCTGCGATGGTGCGGAACAAAGTCCAGACGTCGTCTGAAGTTTCAAAATGATCGCGCCTGTCGCCCAGAATATGCACGGTATGCACCAGTCTCAAGTTTTGCAGCTCTTTGATGCTGTTGCTGACGTTGGAGCGCGCTACGCCGAGCGTTTCGGTAATTTCTTCGGCATTCATCGGTCTGCCTAAGATATAGAGCAGGGCGTGGATTTGCGCAACGGTACGGTTGACGCCCCATTTGGTGCCCATTTCGCCCCAGTGGAGGATGAATTTTTCAGTAGTCGGATTCAGTTTCATAGTGAGGGTATTTTATTTTTGTCTTTTATTTCTGTCAATACAGAAAATTTTATTTATAGCGAAAAATCTCTCGAAAAATGATTTTTCTAGTGTGATAGTTTATTTTAGAAATTAACAGTGCTGTTTGCGCTTTCGGCCTAGGATTATCAAGAACAGATTAGTAAAACGCGATAAAAAACAACTCTAAAAACAGAAAGTCGTCTGAAATTTGAATTTTCAAACGACTTTAACTGTAAGTAAGAAAATATTTATAAAACATAAAAATAAGGTTGCAACCGAAATAATTTTACATAATATACATTATGCGAATAAACTTAGTTTTTTAATGGGTTAAAATCAATTCCAGTGATATAGCGACTTCCTGAATACGCTTTTATATGTACGATTATATCAATAGTTTGTTTTAATAGCTTCATAATTACATCAAACTCTAAACCGCTTCCTTCTTGGGATGCCTTGACCATCAAAGCCAGTTGATCCCAAGTTTGTATTGTACTCCCTGCATGGCAACTAGTAATAGAACCAGGATGCCCTGACGCGCAATTACGAATGAAATAAAATGATTCATCACCCCTAAGCTCAGCAAGAATAATTCTATCTGGCTTCATCCTTAAACAAGACTCCATGCAACTTTTAGCAGATACATTTGCACTACCCTGTCCTCCCTTAGAATAAAGTAAATGAACAACGTTCTGGTGAGGAATAAAAAGTTCTCTCGCATCTTCAATGCTAATCAACCGTTCATGCAAAGGAATATGGTTTACTAATGCTTTCATAAAAGTAGTCTTACCACTTCCCGTAGCGCCAGATACGACAATATTTTTTTTATACTCAACTGCTTTCTTGAAAAACATTTCGTAGCATTTACCATTTTTCAAATCTAATAGCTCTTTATCATGATCAGAAAGTTGGTTATTAAAATCAACAATTTGATTAAAAAAACCATCTGAACTATACTGACTAAGACTTTTAGTATGTTTCGAAGGTAGTCGAACTGTAATAGAAACCTTTCCTGCATCACAAGCAGGTGGAATAACAAATTGAGCCCTTTGTCCCGTAGGAAAGGTTAATGATACCATGGGCTCAGATTCTGTAATTCTTTGTCCAGTATTGCTCTCATTCACTACAGCTGTACAAAATTGCCGTGCCCTATCAAAATTTAAACTTTCAACTTCAACTTTTTTCCATCCTTGGGATGTTTCTAAAAATACCTCACCTGGTTTATTGATACAAATCTCAGTTACATCAGGATCCTTCAAAAACGGTGAAATACCTAAAATTTCATACTGATAATTCAAAAAATCAGTTGAAATACTTGAACTTAATTCTTCCATATATAATTATAAAATTTTCATTATAAAAAGAAATTTAAATCAGTCTTCCTAAATTCTTAGATAGACTGATTGCTAAATTATTGGATGACAGAGCTGAAGTCAATATCCTGAGCAGCGTAAATATTAATCAGACTACCCTGGTTAATAGTTACAGTATTAGGCTTAGCATTATTACGATCTAATTGTTGAATCGCTAAGCGTTTTAAGGTCTCAGCACTTTCACTTTCATAAGGATTTTTTACTGTTGATGTTGAGGTTGTTACAGTTTTTCCCTCTGGCCCATATTCTGATGCGGCATATTGAAAAGTATCAGAAATCATACTAATCAATAAAGCAGACCCCAAACGTGAAGGCCAATGTGACTTAAATTTACCCACATGACCTGCTGCTCCCAAATTGTCAACACCTGGAGATTTGAGAGTTACATCAACACCATCTGGTGTGATAATCCTATCCCAAACAACACCTAGACGTCCCCCTGTTGGATTGCTAGAACCATATTGTCCCAGAACTTTAGATCCTTTTGGCAATAAGAGATATTTACCGCTAGAAGAATAAATTGGTTCTGTAATGATACAAGAGGTAAAACCTGAAACCTCTGACACGATCTTTGTTTCCAAAATACAACGTAGATAAGTTCCTTGAACTAATAATTTATCCTTATTATGCATATAACGAGCCGCTCTAATTTGAACAGGAGTAGTATTTTCTAATTCTCCCCCTCCCTGTATGAAAGGTTCTTTATTCTCATTCACAATCCCATCTCCTTGTAGTTGAGAGGATATATTAGCTGACGCAGGTGTGTGTTGTGTAATCTGTACAGGAGGCTGGGATGTGGTTGGAGTAATAGCTTTATCATTAGCTGTTAAATCTAGCATGTTGGAGTTATGGCTAGATTTAGAGTCTTGATCCGATTTTTGTTCATCTGTTACAGAAATAACTTCCTGTTTAGTTTCATCAAATTGATATGGATCAGGAGGAGGTAATTCAGGAACACTCACAACTTCTGCTCTTACAGGTTGCTGAACTTCTCCTTGGTCACTGAGCTGATGATAAACAAATATGCCTAAGGCAGTTATTCCCAATCCTGCTAAAATAATAAACGTGATAGCTTTTTTATTTACAGCCATGTCCACAGGACTATTCAATTTGGGAGCATTTTCCTCTAGGCTTGCTAGTTGCTGTTGCTGGTCATATTGGCTCTTATATAAGTTTTGTACATTATCAACATTATAATCGTGATTATTATTTTGACTATTTTGTTGCATAATTTTGTCATTATGATTTTCTGACATTATCAATTTCTCCTTAACCCAACAACATTATCACCATGTCGAAGAACTAAAATAGGATAGATACCGTGAACAATAATAATATTACCTTCTACATTATTATTTAAAACAAACTCTTGAGAATCTTCGCTTTTT
This sequence comes from Morococcus cerebrosus, assembly GCF_022749515.1. Classification (NCBI taxonomy): domain Bacteria; kingdom Pseudomonadati; phylum Pseudomonadota; class Betaproteobacteria; order Neisseriales; family Neisseriaceae; genus Morococcus; species Morococcus cerebrosus. The sequence continues at coordinate 1,021,877 of NZ_CP094242.1, read as the reverse complement.
CTACCATAGATTGTAGGGAAATCCCCTGTAAATTTTCCTTTGTTCAAATATACATATGTAAATCTCCCATCATCATAGACTTTTAAAGGTATAAGCCACTGAGATTTTTTATTTGCCGCAACATCATAAGATGTATGATAGTTCCTTGAAGGATCAAATCTCAGACTGTAGCCAGCCAAAGATTTTGACTTTAAACCAAAATCAATAGAATCAGGATATTTAAATTTAATTTGGTAATTGACGCCCTTTTCTTTTGCTTCAGATAATTTTTTCCAATTACCCTTAATAACTTTTAATTCAAAAATGTATTGATGAGCTTGAGTACGAACAATTAAATTTGTATCGGCAGCTTCGGTCTTAGGCCTTAAGTAAAAAACATTCTCTCTTCGAGCCAAATCCCAACTACTGGACAGCCCCGACCCAAAATCCTTGACAACTTCTCTTGGGTCTAATTCTATTTGAGTAACCAATCCCAATGTTGTAAAAACAGGATATGTTTTATTTTCTTCAAATAAATACTCCTGAATTGTTGTTGCATATGATTGACTATGCATTATATATGTTGAAATCATAGTTAAAACTAAGTAATGTTTAAATTTTCTGAACATTATTCACTTTTCCTATTTAGCAGTAGAAATCGGAACAGAAGTATCCTGAACAGCATTTTTTTGCTCGTTGCCATTAGAATTAATAGGCTCTGTCTGTGTATTAGAATCAGGGGTTACTAAAGTAGATGTAGGTGGATTATTTACGAACTCTTGATCAGGTATTGCACTAGAATCAGGATCAACTCTATAAGATAAAACCTGGAAGCCAAGTGGATTTTTTAACCGATATTTTTCATCCATTTTTAGATTATTATTATAAGTATAAGTTAGTGTTGCAACATTGCTGTCAATGAACTGAGAAATGCCTGTTCCTTTATTCAAGAGAAAACGCTGAAAACGGACGGTAGCACTTGGGTTACGACCATCAACTTTACCATTATCATTCAAAACAATACTCAGGATTTTCACACGTATAGACTGAGAAGAGCCATATATATTAAAGGGACTATTTGGATTGCTTTTATTCATGAAATTGCGATAGGCATCAGATACATTAGACACTGACATGGAATAGACAGTTGCCCAGTCATTATCATAAATGATTTGACTATCAAAAGATTCTCTAGCGATAATAAAATGCGAAATATTGCTTTTATTTACTGCTTCATTCTGAGTAATTGCCATACTATTCCAGTTACCTGACAACTTTGCAACAGTAGATTGTCCTGTGTAAATGTCTGCCATTACTAAATAAGGCTCCTTCTCTTTTAATGGAAGTACATAGAATAGCCCCCCTAGCAGGCACAATGAGGAGAAGGTGGAAATTCCAGCAATTATCCATGCCCTTTTTTCACTCTTCCTTCTAATATCAACTAATGTATTTTCAAAATCTAAAGATTTTTTCAGAGTTTTTTGAATACTTCCATCTTCAATATATTTTTTTTTGTTAAACATAACATTCCAAACAAAATTACAAATAAAATTATCACTTGACTTACTTTTTCAATTTATTATTTTTTTTTATTAGATATATACTTACTCCCTTCACCCTCTTCCATCTTTCCATGGGCCATAATGACATTATCCTGAATATAGAAAACCATATTCTTATCTGAGTAAAGTTGTGTCAGCTCATTTAAGGCCACTCGCAATTCAGTTGCATGTATACTTTTAACTTTTTTATATAGTGTAAAATCAATTGGATGGTCATATATAACCGACATCCTAGCTTCCTCTCCCCATCGCTCTAATAAACCTTTTACGGTAGAATCTAACTGGGTTACTTCATATGAATGAAGTTTTATCAGAGGGATCTCGACAAAACGTGATGATATGATTTTTCGTCTTCTAGGTTTACGTTTTAAGTTTCGTACCAAGGTACGAAACCGCGAAGAATTTCCTGATGTATGGTGCTTTTCACCTAACGAATATCGGCATCCACCTAAAACAAAATAGATAGAATAAATCAAGCTCCTCACAAGTATATAGGTATGCATTTGGAGCTTGTATTTATTCTAAATAAATATTCTAAATCTAAATAAGCTTACGAATAAAATGTTTACTCCTGACGCATCTATCAGTCAATTCATATCACTTTCTACACATGTCTCGCCCACAGTTATTAAAACTACGGGGGGAGATTACCTAACAACATGGCATCTTGTTGGACTTCCATTTGTCGGTCGTGAAGAGTGGGAGTTAGAGCATAAGCACAACACTTTCAATCGTCTTCTTCAGTCCCTCAGGGCTCCTGACTATGTCAATATCTCTTTTTGGATACACGATATCCGTCGTCGTCGCGGAATTGCTCTCAAACCAAAATTTGATGAATCGTTTAATCAAAAGCTTTCTGATTGCTATTTTCAACGCCTATCTCAAGAAAAGCTCATGAATAACGAGCTTTACCTTACACTAATCTATCGCCCTGTTGTTGATGGCAAAAAATTAGCTGATAAGTCTGGTAATATAGATAGACTCAAGGCTGAACAGGAGCAAGCTATATCAAAGCTTAATGAATTAGCAACTAATCTTGAAGCTGTTCTTAAGGACTACCTTCCCTATCGCCTTGGTATGTATGAGGGAAAAAATGGAGCAGTATTCTCTGAAACCTTAGAATTGTTCGGTTATATTCTTAACAGAATTAATGAGCCTGTGCCTGTTCTCTCTGCACCTATATATAATTACCTTCCATTAAGTCGTCACCTATTCTCTTCAAAAACAGGAGATTACATTATACGAACACCTGAAGATAAGAACTACTATGGTGCAATTCTTAATCTAAAAGAGTATCCTGATGGTACTTTTCCTGGTGTATTAAATGGTCTGAAATATTTAGATATGGAATACGTTGTCACACATAGCTTCAGCCCCATGAGTCGTTACGATGCAATGAAAACCCTCGAACGTACTCGTGGCATGATGATTTCTTCAGGTGACAAATCTTTTACACAAATTGCCGAACTGGACCATGCGATGGATCAGCTCGCTTCTGGAAATTTTGTATTAGGTGGATACCACTTCAGTTTGGCAGTTTATGCTGATTCTCAAGAGCAGCTTTCTCAAAATATTGCTGCTGCCCGTGCAGAGCTTTCCAATGCAGGCTTTGTTACGACTAAGGAAGATTTGGCAGTGTGTTCAGCATACTATGCACAACTACCGGCTAATTGGAAATATCGCACCCGTATCGCTAATTTATCCTCATTGAATTTCCTCGGACTTTCCCCATTACACAACTTTGCTACCGGTAAACGTGATTATAACCCATGGGGGCAGTGTGTTACCGTCCTTCAAACGACCAATGGACAACCTTACTACTTTAATTTTCATGCTACACATGAAGGGGAAAATTCCGAAGGAGAAAAAGCAATTGCCAATACCATGGTTATCGGTAAGTCCGGTACTGGTAAAACTGCATTGATTAACTTCCTCTTAAGTCAGGTTCAAAAGTATGAACCTAAACCGACTGTTTTCTTTTTTGATAAAGACCGTGGTGCTGAAATATTTGTTCGCGCTTGTGGTGGTACATATATGGCATTAGAAAGTGGACAACCGACAGGTTTCAATCCATTTCAATGCGAAAATACTGAGGCGAACGTCCAGTTTCTCTGCAAACTGATGAAACAACTTGGCGGGAAAGCTCACTACTCTGCTTCAGAAGATGACGATATCCTGCGTGCTGTCCGTGCCATGCTTGATACTCCTCTCTCACTGCGTAGTCTTTCCAACTTTCAAAAATCCCTTCCCAATACTGGTGATGACTCGCTCTACGCTAATATCCGAAAATGGACTCATGGCAATAGCCTTGGTTGGGTATTTGACAATCCTGTAGACAAGATTGATTTTGTAGGTGCAAACATTATAGGTTTCGATTACACAGATATAATCGAAAATGCCTTAGTTCGTGATCCAGTTATAGGTTACCTTATCCATCGTATGGAGGAGTTAATTGATGGGCGTCGTTTTATCTATGTAATGGACGAGTTTTGGAAGATCCTTGATGGGGAAGGTGGTTTAAAAGAGTTTGCTAAAAACAAACAGAAAACTATCCGTAAGCAAAATGGGTTAGGTATTTTTGCGACACAATCACCTGAAGATGCACTTAAAAGTGACATTTCTGCTGCATTAATAGAACAAACTGCTACCATGATTCTGCTTCCCAATCCAAATGCCGATCGGCATGATTATATCGATGGACTAAAACTTACTGAATCAGAATTTCAAGTCGTCAAAAGCCTTGATGAGCGGAGTAGGTGTTTCCTTGTTAAACAGGGGCATGCTTCAGCAGTATGTCAACTGAATCTTCGAGGTATGGATGACGAATTAGCAGTCATTTCTGCCAGCACAGACAATATCGATATTATGGATCGAATTGTTAAAGAAACGGCAGCTGCAAATAACATTACTGTCGATCAAGTGATGCCACAAATGTGGCTTGATCGATTTTACTCTGAACGTAAAGGTTCAGGAAAAAAAAACGTCACTAGTGCAATGAGAAATGAGGACTGATGAAAGGTCGTCTGAGGTTTTTCAGACGACCTTCTTAAAAAAGTTTCCCTGACAAAAAAACGGAATTCAACATATGCAAACACAAATAACGAAGAAAAAGCAAATTAAAGGCAAAATACGCCAATTGATTGCAGCTATCTCACTAGCTACTATAATGGCATCTTCAATGCCTGCTGCGAATGCTTACGTATTACCTGTAATTGATGGTGCAAAAATAGCACAAGACGCAGCCAACTGGGCTGCAGATGCAATCGACCGTGCCACGACTTTAGCGAATTGGGTTACTCAACTAGCAAACTGGGAGACTCAACTGAAGCAGTGGGTGCGGGGTCAGATGGAAAAAATACCTGGCATTAAAAAACTGATTGATAAACGGGAAGAAAAAGAGTTTGAAGAAATGTTTCAAAAGCGTAGACAACGTTGTGGCAGGATTACTACGAAAATTTCGCAAAGATTTTGCTATAGAACAGTTGATTTAGAAAAGCGTAAATTCGAAATCCTAAAGAAAATAGAAAAAGAAACTATGGAAACTTTTGATAACATTAATAAAAATGTTATCGGTAAACAAAATTCTAATGCTAGTAATAATAGCAATATGGCGGCAACTGCAGAAAGCCAGGCGGTTGTTGATTTAAATGCACTTGGAAATATGATAAGTAAGCATGAAGCTGAAATTAAACGCATTGACGCATTGCTCGAACATTATAAATGGGCACGGGCTAATATAGCTAAAGATCAACTATCGGGCAATAATACTAATACATTGACTAAAGCTGTCACAGGAACTGCCCTACAATCAAATGCGGCTGATTATCGTGAAAAAGCTAAACAAAAAAGAATTGATCAAAATGAAATATATAATAAATTCATGAGCAATAAGCATTGATTAACTAAAATAGAATAAAATTTATTTAAGATAGGACTTTCCCCTATGATAGACTTTCTCCTTTATTCGAGTATCCGTGACTATATCTATGCGCGAATAAGTTTTTTTACCGAACAGGTGCTGTCCCAAAATTTAGCTCTTTCTCTTAGTGTTATTGTATCTCTCCTCACAATTTGGGCCATGATACAAGGCTATATGATCGTTACCGGAAGAAGTCAGGATGGCATAAAGGGATTCATATATAACCTTGGTAAGACCTACTTCATTGTTGCTATGGCACTTGGCGTTGCTGCTGGCGGAAAATTTGGTGTACGTACATTGACTGACACATTATCTGACGGTATTTCTCAAATTATGACTGGTGACAGCGATGTTGGCAGCAAATGCTTGACGCAAGAGACACAGGCAATTTTAGGCTGTAAAATCGACAGAAACCTAACTGCCACACAAAGTATGATGGGCATGTTAGATGGTATCGACACAGCCGATAGCGAATATTTGGAAGGTAAAGTTACTCAGGCACGATGGTTTGCTGGTGTGGGTACGGCAGGTCCCGCCATTGTCGCTGGTACGATGCTGATTATGTTTCGCATCGCTATGGCGCTGTTCGTCGGTTTCGCTCCTATTTTTATTCTCTGCCTGCTCTTCAAAAAGACTGCCCCGCTATTCCAAAAATGGCTATATTATGGACTCTCGACTATCTTTTCGGGTGTGATGCTTGGTGTAATGGCGGATATTTCCATGGATTTGGTCACTAATATTGCGACAACTGATGCAGTTTCCAATATCACATCTGCTTTGCTCGGCGGAGGAGTTGGAGGTATTATGAAAACCGTTACACAGCAGTTGGGATTGGGTTTGATGCTCTCCGCTCTATTGATTACCGTGCCTCCTATGGCAGGAGCTTGGTTTAATGGGGTAATGGGCAACTTTAACGGATACTCGCTGTTCAGTCAGTGGAATAATAATTCCTCACCTACACAGAACGGTCTGCCCCCGCAGATAGGCGGAAGTAGTTTGGCGAAACAAGAGGTTTCGTACAATAAAGAAAGTAATGTTCAAAATCGTCTGACAAATACACTTCCCGATTCCTTAGGTCATATAGATAATAATATGGTGGTAGGCACAGGAGTAAAAACTTCTGTCGGACGGGGGGATGTAGTAAAAGCCCCGAGTACCGAAGAGCCAAATGGCGTCAGGAATTCTCTCACTCAAGATAGGAATACCAAAGCGTAAAGGAGATACAATGAAAAAACTGATGTTTGTTTTACTCGGATTGGCAAATATGAATGCCTATTCCAACGATGTGACCCAAGGCGCCTTGCAGAATAATCCCGCATTATGCTCCTACGGTTACAATTCAAACTGTGGGGGAGGTGGGGGAGGTTACTATACTCCTCCGGTCAGTGTTGAACATATTGTCATCCAAGTCCCTTCAAAATATGGGGCGTTGTCATACAATACAAAAAAAAATTACTTGACAGGTGCTTTAGAGCAAAACTCATTAGCAGAAGCTAAAAGAAAAGCTTTAAAGGCTTGTAGGGAAAAAAGCGGTGATAACAACTGCATAATTTTTCGATGGACTAGGAACGGTTGTTTGGCAGCTGCTCAAGGTAAAATGGGAAACAAATATCCTCTCGTTTCTGGAGCCGGTAAAGTTGGTGAAGCGGAACCCGAAGCACTGAATGGCTGCATTGCCCTTGGTGCAAAAGATTGTAAAATTGTACTAACCGAACGTTGTTCATTACCTCCGGAACTTTAATGCTAAATATTTTATCGAGGCTACTATGAAAACACTACCCTCCCTATTCCTACCCGTATTTTTACTCCCATCCCTTTCCCTTGCCGTTACACCCCAACTGATGGGTGGAGATGAGCGCTTGGCCTGCGAGGCAATTATGTGCCTGACTAATCCTACCAAACCTCCCGAATGCGCGACATCGTTGAGAAAATTCCACTCAATCAAGTACAAATATGGGCATGATACGATAAATGCACGCCGCAACTTCCTTAAAAAATGTCCCATGGAGGACCGCACGGGATTTGATGAGTTCGTAGATATGTTGGTTAAGTAGTAAGCTACTCATACCGTGTTAAAGGTCGTCTGAAAAAGTTTTAAGACGACCTTAAAATATTGCAGCTTCAGTATAGAGGTAAAATCAAAAAAAATCTAAAATATGATTTTTGCGTATGGTGTTTTTTCCTTGAAGCCCAAAGTTATCTGACGTTATCTGAAATCTTTGGGCTTATCAAACTTTAAGAAATGACTTTCTTATTTTTATCTTGTAAACACCCATCCTGCATAGTCATTACTCTTTCAAACCGCATGGCAAGCTCATCATCATGAGTAACAACAATCAGGCTTGTATTTAATTCTGTTTTCAGATCCATCATCATATCTAAAATGTTTTGGGCATTTTTCCTGTCTAAATTACCTGTCGGTTCATCAGCTAGAAGGCATTTGGGGCGTGTAACTAAGGCTCTTGCAATGGCAGCGCGCTGTCTTTCACCTCCTGACAGTTCGCTTGGACGATGTAATATCCTTTGTTTCAATCCAACTTTTTCAAGCATATCGGCAGCTTGCGTTTCTGCTTCCGATTTATTTTTTTTGCCGATTAAAAGCGGCATCATTACGTTTTCAAGTGCAGAAAATTCAGGTAAGAGATGATGGAATTGGTAAACAAAACCCAGATAATTATTGCGCAATTCTCCCAGTTGTCTTTGAGACATATTGCTTATATCCTGATTCATCAGAGTAATTTTTCCCTCTGATGGTTTGTCCAAACCGCCTAAAATATGTAAAAGGGTTGATTTGCCGCTCCCTGACGAACCGATAATACTGATACCTTCTCCTTCTTTTACTTCAAGATTCAGGTTTCTCAATACTTGTACGTTTAATGAACCGTCCCGGTAACTTTTTCCGATATTTGTGCATTTCAATACTATATTGTTATTCATATCGTAAGGCCTCCGCCGGTTGTGTTTTGGCTGCACGCCAACTTGGATAAAGTGTGGCAAGGAATGCCAATCCTAAAGAAATACAGGAAATAACCGCCACATCCCGCATGTTTACGTCGCTGGGCAAATAGTCGATAAAATAGATTTGCGAGTTGATAAGGTGAACACCGAAAATTTTTTCAAAGAATGCAACGATTTTGCCGACATTCCAACCGAGTAATACGCCGCATACCACGCCGATAAGCGTTCCAAAAAAGCCTGCAAAAGCCCCTTGTACCATGAAAATTTTCATGACCCCTGATGGCGCAAGACCCAATGTGCGCAAAATGGCAATATCGGCTTGTTTCTCCGTTACCGCCATAACTAAGGACGATACCAAATTGAAGGCTGCAACGGCGATAATCAACGTCAAGATGATAAACATCATGCGTTTTTCCAACTCTACTGCTTCAAAGTAGCTGCGGTTATTGAATGTCCAGTCTCTAACCCAAATTGAATATTTTTTGGAAGGCGGGATTAAATTTGCAGTAAACGAGGGAGCATTTTGCGGATCAGCCAGTTTCAGGCGCAGCCCGCCGAAATTTTCACCCAATCTATACAATACTTGGGCATCTTGGATATGCGTCATCGCCAGGGAATTGTCTACTTCATATACGCCTGTTTTGACTAAGCCTACGACGTTGAACTGTTTCAGACGAGGTACGACGCCTGCGGGGGTAACATTGCCTTCGGGGGTGATAACGGTAACTTTTCCTCCGACTTCCGCGCCTAAAGCTTGAGCCAGGCCTTCTCCTAAAATAATATCGAAGTTACCGGGTTTCAGACTGTCGAAACTACCCGCAGGCATATCTTTTCCATAATCTACAACATTCTTTTCTTCGGATGGTAAGATACCGCGGATTTGAACCCCTCTGACTTCCCCCGCATTGGCAAGTAAGGCTTGATCGGATATGTAAGGCGCGCTTGCCAATACTTCTTTTTTATCTTTGACGATTTCACGAAGGTTTTGCCATCCTAACCCATTGCTATTATCGTAATAACCGATTTCAGCATGGGGGGCGACATTCAGTAATTGCCCTCTGATTTCCTTTTGAAAACCGTTCATTACAGACAGTACGGTAATCAGTGCGGTAACGCCTAATGCAATACCGATAATTGAAATCATGGTGATAAACGACATGAATCCATTGCGTTTTTTCGCCCTGAGATAGCGAAGTCCGATCCATGTTTCCAAAGAAACCATCCGAATGCTCCAGTGTATGTTGAAAATCGGATATTGTACCGTAAAATACCGCCCTAGTCCGAGTCATTCCGATAAGCCGACATCCGTATGTAAATGCCGACGGTCAAATTGCCAAGTACCGTAAATTTCGCCCTGAGGCTTGCATAATCCGTCATATGGCCTTATTCTGAGCAAACGGTACACACTACCGATATTAAAAAAGGAAACAACCTCATGAAAATCAGTAAAATTTTGGTTTTACCCATCATTGCTGCCGGCTTGGCTTTGAGTGCCAATTCATACGCAAAAGAAATCAAAATTAGTTCAAATAACACATCTTACTCTGATGCAGACGTCCAAAAACTGGCTGCGACTGCAGTCGGGATGGGTGTTAAAGAGCCTGTCAGCCTGAATGCGGGTAGCGAGATTGTTACCGTATCCGGCAACAGCGCGACAACCTGTACATTTAAAGTCGGCAGCGGTTCGTCTCCGCAAATTCAAGGCGTAAGCTGTAAATAATTTATCCGATTGATTTCGTTACATCATTTTTTCATAACAAAGGTCGTCTGAACATTTTCAGACGACCTTTGTCATTGTTAGCGTTGATTGCCCTACTCTTCCATCGAATCGGTTTTCAACATACGCCGTTCATATACTGCCTGTGCCAAAGTACCAGCATCGACGTATTCAAGCTCTCCTCCTAAAGGAATGCCTCGCGCAAGGCGGCTGACTTTATAGGGCAAAGGTTTGAATAGTTCTGCCAACACATAGGCCGTCGCATCACCTTCGGCGGTAAAGTTGGTTGCAATAATGATTTCTTCAACTTTGCTGTTTTGCAGGCGCGCAACCAGTTTGTCTAAAGAAATATGAGAAATATCCATACCTTGGGCAGGACTGACCTGTCCCATTAAAACGAAATAAAGTCCGTCATGGCAATTGGCGGTTTCCATATTGGAAACATCGGCAGGCATATGTACTATCATCAGCCTGCAGGGATCACGGTTGGCATCCGAACAAATCTCACATAAATCACTTTCGCAAAAATTGTTGCACATCCGGCAATGCTGAACCTGCAACAAAGCGTATTGCAAAGCTTCAACCAAATTTTGGGCTTCCTGCCGTTTATGCTGCAAAAGTTGATGTGCCATCCTTTGTGCAGACTTGGGGCCGACATTGGGCAGAACTTTCAAAGCGTTAATCAGGCGTGTCAACGCATCGGGTGATTTACTCATTTTTTCAGACGACCTTTGAGGGATTTGTAAACGAAACGGTCGGGAATATCCGACCGTTTGCTTAAAATGTGCCGTTTTATTCGGCAGAATTATCCAGTTTTTGCGAACCTTGAACCTGCTCAATCTGCTTACTCAGATATTGCAGCAACCGGCTGAATATATTGGCAGATTGGTTTTGTACCAAAGCCTGTTTGGCAGCGGGAATTTGTGCAGAAACATTTTCCGGTGCAGCAATGCTTTGAACTTCCATAATAACCGGCGAAGGCAGCCCTTCCAACAAAGCAAAAGCCGGTTTGCCATTCGCAGGGCGGGCTTTGATCAATTCGTTGTAGGCTTCGGGCGGCATGGATTTTCGAGCGTCCTGTGCTGACAACTGCTCAACGGGCGACCATTGTAAATCTACGTTCTTTCCTGCTTTCAAGTCCGCCAAAGTTTCTTGCGCTTTCTTCTCGGCAAGTTTTACCGATTCGCTACGGACATAGGAAGCCTGAACTTTATCTCTCGCTTCGGTAAATCCGGCTGTTTTTTCTTCACGGACTTCTTTGGCGCGAACGACCCAAACGGTATTGTTGTCAATATTGATAATGTCTGAATTGTGTTTTTTCTTCAAGACATCTTCGCTGAATGCCGCGCTAGTCAACGCATCGGGCATACCTGCTGCTTTGGCATCGGCCTGCGTCAGCCATTGATCGGAAGTTTCGATTTTCAAACCTAGTTTTTTCGCCGCCTCATCTAAGGAATTCGGATGATTAAACGCTTCTTCAGCGAGTTTTTCTTTGGAGGCATTAAAATCGGCGGAGGCTTTTTTAAGTTTCAAAGCAGCCTCAATGCGTGCTTTTTCTTTATCGAACTCAGGCTTGGGGGCATTTTGTGGCAATGCGGCAACTTCTTCGTCGAATACTTTTTTGACCTCATCCGCACTGACGCTTTGTTTTTCCGCCAAATGAGCTGCATTAAGGGCAACGTATTCAAGCTTCACGGCTTGGGGAATCAGATAATCTTTTTTATGCGCTTCATAATAATGTTGCAAAGTGGCATCATCCGTTTTGACTTGTGCCGCAAATGTTTCCGGTCTGAATGTAAATGAACGGATGGTACGGTTTGACTGAGTCAGCTTAATCAGCTGCTCTGCCTGAGAATCGCTGATAATTGCCCCGTTTTGAACCAAGTTAATCAAATTTTGCAAGGCAAATTGCTCGCGCAAATCATCGATGAATTGGTCTTCGGACATATGGCGTTGGCTCAGATATTGCGTAAACAATGCTTGACTGAATTTACCGTTGGCATCATGAAATGCCGGATCATCGACAATAGCCTGCTTAACCTGATCCATAGACACATCTATGCCCATCATCTTTGCGCCCTCTTTCAGGTAGGCACGCTGAACCAGCCCGCTAAATATGGCTTCGCGGCTTTGCCCGCCGCCTGCGGCCTGATCCGCCTGTACGGCATTATTCAAGGTATAGTCGCTTATTTTTTCGCTGCCGACCTTGACGATATAGTCGGAGCCGGTGTTTCTCGCAGTTTCGACACCAAAGCCGATAAAGGTCAACGCAATCAGACCCAGTAGGATTTGGGCGGGAGTTTTATATTTTTCAACGGTATGGAACATATTGGTTTGAGGGCGTAATGGTTAATGGCAAACGCGCATTGTAGCGTTTTTTCAGGGACTCCGCATCTTTCAGACGACGTTTTATTCCGAAAAAATCTTCTGGTAGTTTTCAACAGAAAATCCGACGTAAACCCTGCCCTCTTTACGCAAAACCGGACGTTTGATCAAACTTGGATTTTCCGCCATCAATCGAATCGCCCCGTCCGGATTATTTTCGGCTGCTTGACGGTCGGCATCGTCAAGTTTGCGCCATGTCGTACCACGTTTGTTGAGCAGGGTTTCCAAAGGAACTTGTTCCAACCATTGGCGGATAACTGCCTCGCTTGGGGCGTTTTTCTTAAAATCGGAAAATTCGTACACAATATTATTTTCAGCCAACCAGTTGCGTGCCTTTTTAACAGTGTCGCAATTTGTGATTCCGTATAATTCAATCATGCTGTTTCTTTCTTGCTGATGCTTGGTAAGCTCTCATTTTACTACATTCCCCAAGTGAAATAAGCTAGAATACCTGTCCGCAATCCCTTAATCGGGAAACAGGTTATAGAAGGATTCCCTATGCAAAGCCGTTTACCTTTTTTCAGCGTCATCCGTGTCGGCGGAGAAGATCGCGCTTCATTTCTCCATGGCCAACTATCCAATGATATTAATCACTTAACTGTAAATCATTCCTGCTACGCGACTTACAACACACCTAAGGGACGTGTTTTGGCGAATATGGTTGTATTAAACCGAGGGGAAGATTTATTGCTGGTTATGGCAGCGGATTTGGCTGAATCGATTGTGAAACGGCTGCGTATGTTCGTATTGCGCGCCAAAGTTGAATTTACCCCCCTACCCGATTTTGCCGTTGCAGGCATGCTCGATGAAAGCTGCCATGCTACCCCGCCCGACTCACCCAGCCTTTCTTTTGAGGCATCACTGGAAAACGGTGTATATACCATTCCCCTGCCCCATAAAGGTCGTCTGAAAATCGGTGAGGCGGCGCAGCTGCCCGAATATGATGCCCAAGCCGAAAATGCGTGGAATCTGCACGAGATCCGCAGCGGCTATCCATGGATTTCTGCTGCGACCAAAGAAACCGCTGTTGCGCAAATGCTCAACCAACACATCATCGGCGGCGTACATTTCAAAAAAGGCTGCTATCCCGGTCAAGAAATTATTGCGCGCGCCCAATATCGAGGCCAAGTAAAACGCGGGCTGGCGGTATTGAGCGGAGATTCATTGGAAGCAGCAGGTGTAGGCGTGGTTTCCGAAGGTGCGGAAGCCGGACAAATCATCAACACTGCGCTAACTGAAAATGGCAGCTTAAGCCTTGCCGTCATCAAGTTTTCCGCAGCGCAATCCCCTCTTATGGATGCAGACGGCAACGTATTGAAACAGGAAAAACTTTTCTTTTCCGTTTCTGAAGAATAGCCTGTCCAACATAACATGGTCGTCTGAAATCTTTCGGAATAAGGTTTCAGACGACCTTTTGTCTCCTCCTTACATCCCGTTTCGACGGCTGTTATATAATTCTTCCTCACACACTCCATTACTCTTTCCCCATGAAACTCAACCCCCAACAGCAAGCCGCCGTCAAATACCTCGGCGGGCCTCTGCTCGTGCTTGCCGGCGCCGGCAGCGGCAAAACCGGCGTGATTACGCAAAAAATCAAACATTTGATTGTCAACGTCGGCTATCTGCCGCATACCGTCGCCGCAATTACCTTCACCAACAAAGCCGCTACGGAAATGCAGGAACGCGTCGCCAAAATGCTGCCCAAGTCGCAAACGCGCGGGCTGACGATTTGCACGTTCCACTCTTTGGGCATGAAGATTCTGCGCGAAGAGGCGAACCATATCGGTTACAAAAAAAACTTCTCCATCCTCGATTCCACCGACAGCGCGAAAATCATCGGTGAACTTTTGGGCGGCACGGGAAAAGAAGCCTTATTCAAAGCGCAGCACCAAATTTCCCTGTGGAAAAACAATTTGAAAACGCCCGAAGACGTACTTCAGACGACCTCCAACGCTTGGGAGGAACAAATCGCGCGCGTGTATGCAAGCTATCAGGAAACCCTGCAAAGCTATCAGGCGGTGGACTTCGATGACTTAATCCGCCTGCCAGCCGTGTTGTTGCAGCAAAACAGCGAAGTGCGCAACAAATGGCAGCGGCGGCTGCGTTATCTGTTGGTTGACGAATGTCAGGACACCAATACCTGCCAATTTACCCTGATGAAACTCTTGACCGGCGCGGAAGGCATGTTTACCGCCGTCGGCGACGACGACCAATCCATCTACGCATGGCGCGGCGCGAACATGGAAAACCTGCGCAAAATGCAGGAAGATTATCCGCAGATGAAAGTCATCAAACTGGAGCAAAACTACCGCTCCACCGCGCGGATTCTCAAAATCGCCAACAAAGTCATCGAAAACAACCCCAAGCTGTTCACCAAAAAACTTTGGTCGCAGTTCGGCGAAGGCGAAATCGTCAAAGTCGTTGCATGCCAAAACGAGCAGCACGAAGCCGACTGGGTCGTCAGCCAAATCGTCAAGCAGAAGCTGGTCGGCGGCGATAAAACCCAATACGCCGACTTCGCCGTTTTATACCGCGGCAACCATCAGGCGCGGATTTTTGAAGAAGCCCTGCGCAGCGCGCGCGTTCCCTACCAACTCTCCGGCGGGCAGAGTTTCTTCGACAAAGCCGAAATCAAAGACGTTTTGTCCTATTTGCGCCTGCTTGCCAACCCCAACGACGATCCTGCCTTCCTGCGCGCCGTTACCACGCCCAAACGCGGCATCGGTGATGTAACGCTGGGTAAACTCAATACCTACGCGCACGAACACGAATGCAGCCTGTATGAAGCCGCGCAAACCGAAGAAGCCCTCGCGTTACTGAACAACACCAACCGCCAACACCTGCAAGCCTTTATGGATATGTTCGGCAGCTACCGCGCCAAAGCGGAAACCAGTGAAGCTGGGGAATTCATCAACGGCCTGCTCAAAGAAATCGACTACGAAAACCACCTGCTTGCCAGTGAAGAAGGCAAAGCCGGCGAAATCAAATGGCGCAACGTCAGCGACCTGACCGGCTGGCTAGAGCGCAAAGGCGAGCAAGACGGCAAAAACATCATCGAACTCGCCCAAACCGTCGCCTTAATGACGCTTTTAGAAGGCAAAAGCGAAGAAGAAGTCGATGCCGTCAAACTCTCGACCCTACACGCCTCCAAAGGCTTGGAATACCCCTACGTCTTCCTTGTCGGCTGCGAAGAGGGCATCCTGCCGCACAACGACAGCATCGAAGAAGACAACGTCGAAGAAGAACGCCGCCTGATGTATGTCGGCATCACCCGCGCCAAACGCCAGCTTACGCTGACCCACTGCGTCAAACGCAAAAAACAAGGCACATGGCAGTTCCCCGAACCCAGCCGCTTCATAGACGAAATGCCGCAGGAAGACATCAAGATTTTAGGGCGCAAAGGCGGCGAACCGATTGTGAGCAAGGAAGAGGGCAGAAGCCATCTGGCGGGGATGCTGGATATGTTGGCGGCGAAAGGGAAGGGCTGATACATCGGAAAGACGGAACGTGAAAAGGTCGTCTGAAAACGGCGGATGTTTTAGCAAAACCCGCTCTGTCCGTTTTCAGACGACCTTTGATGTAACGAAACGGCTTAATGTCGATAATCTGCCGAATCCTTACGGATTTGTTGCAGAAATTTCCGCGTACGCTCGTGTTTGGGGTGGTCGAACAACTCTTTCGGACTACCCTGCTCTACAATGACGCCGCCGTCCATGACGACGACGGTAGTAGCGACTTCCAGCGCAAACTTGATTTCGTGGGTCACGACAACCATCGTCCAGCCTTCCTGCGCCAATTCTTTCATGGCGTTCAACACGTCTTGCACCAATTCGGGATCCAGCGCGGAAGTGGGTTCGTCAAACAACATCAACTCGGGCTGAATCGCCAATGCGCGGGCGATACCGACGCGCTGTTGCTGACCGCCGGAAAGCTGGTAGGGATAAAGGTTAACCTTGTCGCCCAAGCCGACTTTTTCCAGCAATTTCAAAGCTTCTTCGCGCGCTTGGGAAGCAGGTTTGCCTTGTACGGCAACCGGACCTTCCATTACGTTTTCCAACGCGGTTTTGTGCGGAAAAAGGTTGTATTGCTGGAACACCATGCCGGATTTGCGGCGCAGAGCCAAGATGTCATGCTTCGATGGTTTTTTAGAAAAATCGATTTTAAGCGGTCGCTCGTTGTCGAACTCGATTTGTCCGTCTTCGGGCATTTCCAGTGCGTTTAAGCAGCGCAGAAACGTTGTTTTACCCGAGCCGGAAGGTCCGAGGATGACGACCACCTGCCCTTTGCCGACATCCAAATCGATGCCGCGCAAAATGGTGTTCTCGCCGAAGGTTTTGCGGATATTGCGGATTTTAATCATGGCTTCCCCTTATTTGGCGACATAGCGGTCGAAGCGTTTTTCCAAGCGCGCCTGAATCAGGAACAGAACCTTGCAGAAACACCAGTAAACCAAAGCGGCTTCAATATAGACGGGCAGGAAGTCGTAGGTACGGTTTGCCGTTTCCTGCGCGACGCGGAACAATTCCGTTACCGTCACCACCGCTGCGAGCGAGGTGTTTTTAAACAAGCCGATAAACTCGTTGCTCAAAGGTGGCACGGCGACGCGGAATGCCTGCGGCGCGACGATGCGGCGGAAAGTCTGCATATAGGTCATGCCGATGGAGAAACCCGCTTCCCACTGCCCTTTTGGCACGGACAAAATCGCTGCACGTATGGTTTCGGAAGCATATGCGCCGACATTGAGCGAGAAGCCGATGATGGCGGCAGGAATCGGATCGATGAAAATACCGACGGACGGCAGCCCGTAAAACACAATCACAAGCTGCACCAACAGAGGCGTTCCCCTGATGATGGAAATATAAGTTTCCACCAGTTTCAGCAGGATTTTCCGCACGATGCCGCCCGAAGGCATAATCCGCACCAAAGCCACGGCAATGGCAATCACCATCCCGATCAGGAACGACGCCACTGCCAGCGGCAGCGAGACCATAAAACCGGCTTTGACCATAGGCAAAAACGCGCTGACAATCATATCGGCGCGTGTTTCCGTCATAAACGGCAGCGAAGCAAGAAAATTATTTAACACTGATGTCTTTTCCGAAGAATTGTTCGCCCAGTTTTTTCAGCGTGCCGTCGGCTTTCAGCTCGTTGATTGCCGTGCTGAATTTCGCCACGACTTCGTCATTGCCTTTATTGACAATCAAGCCGGAACCGACTTTTTCATCGGCAGGCGCAGACCAAACGATTTTCACGCCCGCATTCGGGTTTTTCTTCAGATAGTCCAAAACCGCCAATTCATCATTCAACGTCGCATCCGCGCGTTTTTGTTCAATCAGGGTCAGCGATTGCGCCAAACCGTCCACCGGTACGAGTTCCGCACCCGCGGCTTTGGCTTTTTCGCCGTAATTGCTGGTCAGGGACTGCGCAGTTTTGACGCCTTTGATGTCGTCAATGGATTTGATGTTGCTGTCTTTGCGCGCAACCAAAACCGCACCGCTCCAGCTGTAAGGTTCGGATTTGTCGAATGTCGCTTGGCGTTCAGGGCTGGTCAGACCGACTTGGTTTGCCACCACGTCGAAACGTCCCGCTTTCAAACCCGCCATCATCGAATCCCATTGCGTTTCTTTAAATTCGACTTTCACGCCCAGTTTGTCCGCCACAGCGCGGGTAACTTCCACATCGTAACCGGTCAGCTTGCCGTCTTTGTCGTGGTAGGTAAACGGCGCGTAAGTACCTTCGGTGCCGACGGTAATCGTCCCTTTATTGTTGATGCGCTCGATTAAAGAACCGGAAGCGCCGGCAGATTGAGCGGGAGCAGAAGAAGACGCGCTGCCGCCTTCTCCGCCGCAGGCCGCCAAAACCAATGCGGTCATGCCGCCGAGTACGAATTTTTTCAACATAATCCTCTCCTGAAGAAAAAGTGAGCAAGAGCCGCATTCTAAGTGAAATTGCGGCAAA
Source organism: Morococcus cerebrosus (assembly GCF_022749515.1). Classification (NCBI taxonomy): domain Bacteria; kingdom Pseudomonadati; phylum Pseudomonadota; class Betaproteobacteria; order Neisseriales; family Neisseriaceae; genus Morococcus; species Morococcus cerebrosus. Next base: position 1,003,399 of record NZ_CP094242.1, on the reverse strand, counting down.
CACAAAGAATACTTTTTTATATTGCTTATTCCGAAACGGATAAAGGAAGCCGTACCCCCCCATCCATCAAGCAAAGGTCGTCTGAAAAAGTCTTAATACCCCCTTTTCCGCTTTCAGACGACCCTCTGCATCATTCGTATCACACGGCGGCTTGGTATTCGCAACGATGATGCTGCGTTCAGATTCAAAGGGAACTGCATTCTGTTTTGCCTGCGGTTTGGAGTCTTAAATGAAAGCACAGAAATAATCCTACATAACAAAAGGTCGTCTGAAAATTTTCAGACGACCTTTTTTGATTAATTCGTTATTGATTAATCCGCCATTTGTATCAAGCTGTCGGCGAGGCGGTCGGCGGCTTGGCGGTAGCCTTTGCCTGAGAAGTGGACGCCGTCTTTAGCAGCGAGGCCTTGGCTCATCCAGTTTTTCATGCTGCATTCGCCGCCCATCGCGTTCTGCCACGACCAATACATGATTTTTTCGTCGCGGGCAATGCGTTGCTGCATTTGTTGGATGCTGCTTAAGGTGGCGGGGCGTGTGCCGCAGCTTCCTGAAGTGCTTTTCAGGGATTCGGGCGCGCCGAGAATCAGGATGCCTGCGTCGGGCAGGCTTTGTTTGATTTGGCGGATGTAGCTGCGCCAGCTTTGTTCTGTGGCTGTGATGTCCAAATCGCGGGCGAAGGCTTCGTTGGTGCCGTAGGCGAGGATAACGAGGTCGGCGCGGGTTTGGGCAAGGTCATCCTGCCAAGAGGGGCGCCATTTGGACCAGTGGGTCAGTTGCGCGCCGTTGATGCCGAGTGCGGAAACGGTTACGCCGCGTCCGGGATTTTCGATATTGATGTAGCCGATGTCCCAAGGCATGGAGCTGCTGAGGGTCAGCGGCAGGTGGCTGTTGCTGCGGATGATTTGCCAGCCGCTGCTTCCGGCGGGGACTTCGCGTCCGTTGAACGACAGGGTTTGTTCGGGCAGGACGGGTTTGGCGAAAACGGAAATCTGCCTTTCGCCGCTGCTGCCGTCTTTGGCGCTGATGGTAACGCTGCTGCCGTTGGCTTTGGCGATGATGCCGCCTAAGGGGAAGTCGTCTGAAACGCTGCGGCTGCTGACGGTTTGCCACGAGCCGTCATAGCGGACGGCTGCGCTGCGCTGTCCTTTGACGGTAGAGGGGTAAACCCAGCCTATGCCGCCGTCGCCCCATTTTTGCTGGAGGCGCAGGCGCAGTTGTTCGGTGAAAAGGTCGCCGGCGGTGTGTGAATCGCCGATTTGGAGGATGCGGAATTTGCCGTCCGAGCTGCGGTCGAGTTTTTTGAGCTTGGAGAGCCAGGCGGGACGGCTGCTGCCGTAGTTTTCCAGCAGCATATCGGCGGCGGGGGCGGCGGCAGACAGGCACAATGCGGTAAGGGATACGGACAGGGTTTTGATGTTCATGAGTTTCCTGTGTGTGGTTTTCAGACGACGTCTTTTGACGCGGCGGAGGGCTATTGTAACGAAAAAGACGGCATTGGATAAACTAAACGCCGTCCTTTTGCTGCCGATACGGGCTTAACGTGCGGATAATTGTTCCGTGCGTTCTTCGCCGTTCATTTCAGGGGTCGTCTGAAAAACGATTTTTTCCATGATTTTATCCGCGAGCAGTTTTTGTCCTTCAGCAGAGAAGTGGATGCCGTCTTTGCTGCGGTAGCGGATGATTTTTCCATTGATGTTGACGGAGTCGGCGTAGGTGTCCGAGCCGTTGCTGAGGAGTTTGTCGGTCGGTATCCACAGGGCTTTTGGACTGATCTCGTCTGCTAAAAGTTTATCGAGATATCGCATTTGCTTGTTAAGTTTTGCCTGTTTCATATAAGGAATGCCCATCCAAATGACTTGCACATGGTGTTGCTCAGCAGCGGCCAAGATGCGGTTGACGCGGCTGAGGTATTCTTCCGACCATTCGGGCGAGGCGAATTTCAGGTATTTTTTGCCTTTCGGGAAATCCCACGGGTCGTTGGGACCGAGGAAAACAACCAGAAGGCGGATGTCGGTTTGTTGTTTCAGCGTTTGTTCGATGGTGTTCGGCCAGTCGAAAAACTTGGGATAGGACAATCCGGTACTTTGTTTGCTTAAGTTTACCGACTGGATGCCGTATTGTTTTTTCAGGCTTCTTTCGACAAAAGGTGCAACGCCCTGCATCATCGAGTCGCCGGCAAAAAAGACTTTGTCGCCTTGTCCGAGAACGATATTGGCAGGCGGGGTAACAGGGAGATGATGTGCTTCGGGTTGTCCGCCGTTTTGTACCGTTTGAGGTTGGCGTCCGTCGGCGGGACGGTTTTTTTCGTGCGGTTCGGACGCATTAAGCTGCGCATTTTGTTCAGACGACCCGTCGTTTTCAGCAATTTGAGGTTCCGGTTCGGCAATCACAGGCTGTCCTGCCAAACGTGCTTTGAGGTCGTCTGAAAAGGCGTATGCGTCTTGTTGCAGCTTCGCGCCCGTGCGCCACCATTCGTATTCGGACAAAGGCTCCAGCGGAGAAGCCTGATGATAGGTTTGCTGCCAATAGGCATTGATGGAATCTTGACTGAACCACGCCGCGCCAAAGGCGCAAACCAAAAGGGAGGCAAACAGGGAAATAAAGCGTTTCATATTCTGATTGTCCTTTTAAAAATCGGCGTAAATAAAGCCCGGAATACCCGACGGCGCCAATACGATAATCAACACCAACACCAGCGTCAGCGGTATAAACCACAGCCATATCGGCATTTTTTCCAACGTCGCTACTGCGCCGTCAAACAGGCGAAGCAAATACGGGTAGAGCAAAATCATCAGGCCAAACGCGGCAAGCAGCAAGACATCCGCCTGTTTCGGCGTGGCCCAACCTGCTTCGTTGGCGAATAATGCATCAAACACCATCTGCGTATCGGCGAGGCTGCCGGTGTTGAACACGACGAAAGTGAAGCAGACGAAATGGAAAGTGACGAACCAGGCAAGCGGACGCAAGATTTTCAGACGACGTGAGCCGTCCCGACCGAAGATTTTGTCGCCGCAGTTAAGCAAAATTAATGCCACGCCGTGCAGCGCGCCCCACAGCAGGAAATTCCAGCCGTAGCCGTGCCAAACGCCCGACAACACCATCGCCAGCAGCAAGTTGAACTGCGTCAGGACGAAGCCGTGTTTGTTGCCGCCCAAAGGAATATAAATATAGTCGCGTATCCAAGTGGAAAGGCTGATGTGCCAACGGTTCCAGAAGTCGCGGATATTGAACGCGCGCAGCGGTGCGGCAAAGTTTTTCGGCAGGCGAAAACCGAGCAGCATCGCCATCCCGATTACCAAATCCGAATAGCCTGAAAAATCGAAGAAAAGCTGGAAAGTATAGCCGTACACCCCCGACAACACGCCCCAGCCGTCAAACTGGGCGGGATTCTCGAAAACGGGCGATACCCAGCCGTCTCCCAGCGCACCCGCCAGCCACCATTTTTTAGCAATGCCCAGCAAAATCAAGCACACCGCCAGCGCGGGTCGCACCAATGCGCGCGGTTCGGCGGTCCGAATCTGTTCCAAAGCTCCCGCCTGTTCGCCGTCTATGCTTTTAAACGCCGCGGCACGGATAATCGGCCCGGAAGTAATCGTCGGGAAAAAGCTCAAATGCAGCAGCAATTCATGCCATGCAAAGCGGTCGCCCATCGGGTGACGGCAGCAGTACACCAAATAAGCCAAAGATTGAAATGTGTAATAAGACAGCCCCAAAGGCATCAAGATATCGACAATCTCGCTCTGCCCCGTGTATTGGCGGATAAACGGGCGGAAAAAGTCGAAATATTTGAAGAAACACAATACTGCCAAAGCAGTTGCTACGCCGAAGCCCAGCCAGAATTTCCGTACGTTTTCGTTTTCAGACGTCATCAACAGGCCGAGCAAATGCACGCAGGACGAATAGCAGGCAATTATGGCGGCAAAGATCAGATTCAAGTGATACAGCCAGCCCATCCCCGCCAGCAGAAGCAAAACATTCTGCACCGACGGCATACGGACAAATGCCCAATAAATAGGCAAAAAAGCAATAAAAAATACCGCGAATTCAATCGACAGCAACGGCATAAGTGTTCCTTGAAATTTTTATTGTTCGGATAATTCGAAATATAGGTTTAGCAGTTTAAACCAAAACTGCACATTGTAAATAATTGTTTGAATTTATACAACTAACGTTAATCCAAAAAAATGGCCGTTTGTCAAAAGAGTGGGCAAATCAAGGCTTTTTGGACAGCACATCAATTTATTTATAATTATTTTATATATGAATACCTATCCTCTTGGGAAAGAACGATATAGTCAATTAAAAACAAAATAGCACAATACTCAACTTTGAAGGTCTAACCATGGCATACTCTGCGGACTTAAGAAACAAAGCTTTAAACTATTACGAACAATGCAAAAACATCAGCCAAACCGCAGCAACATTTAACTTGTCAAGAAACACGCTTTACCTGTGGATTCGCCTTAAAAAACAAACGGGCAGCCTAAAACATCAAGTTACCGGTCTGAATGCCGTAAAATTGGATAGGCAAAAACTGGTTCAATATGTTGGGCAACACCCGGATGCCTATCTGCATGAAATCGCCAAACATTTTGATTGTACGCCAGCCGCCGTTTGCTATGCACTCAAACAGATGGGGATGACGCGCAAAAAAAGACCACCACTTACAAAGAACAAGATCCGGCCAAAGTAACGCATTATTTGACACAGCCGGCCGAATTTTCCGGCTACCAACGTGTTTATTTGGATGAAACAGGATTTGACCGCTACCTGTTCCGTCCCTATGCCCGCAGCCCGAAAGGGCAAATAGTGAAAGCGCAGATAAGTGGAAAAAGATACCGACGCTTATCTCTGGTGTCCGCACAAGTCGGCAACCGGCTGATTGCTCCGATGGTTTATCAAAATACGATGACCGGAGTCTTTTTTGAAGCGTGGTTTCAGCAATTCCCCCGACAGCCGAAACCCAAACACAGGTTTTCGGCTGTTTTCGCCCCCAATCACTCCTGATTTTACCCAAATACCCCCTTAATCCTCCCCGGACACCTTATACATAAGGCATCCGGGCCGCCTTTTAGGCGGCAACAGGCACACTTAGCCTGTTAGCCGCTTTCAACAGGTTCAAACACATCGCCTTCAGATGGCTTTGCGCACTCACTTTACACAGACCAAAATAGGCTGCCCGGGCGTAGCGGAATTTACGGTGCAGCGTACCGAAGCTTTGTTCGACCACATAACGGGTCTTCGACAAATATCGGTTGCGTTTGGTTTGCGCTTCCGTCAGCGGACGGTTGCGGTGGGCTTTGCGCATAATGCCGTCTAACAACTGATGCTCTTTCAGATGTTGCCGGTTTTCCTTGCTGTCGTAGCCTTTGTCAGCATAAACGGTCGTACCTTCGGCAATACCCTCCAACAAAGGGGAAAGATGGTTACACTCATGGACATTGGCGGGGGTGATGTGTAGTTTCTCGATATAGCCTTCCTCATCGGTACGGGTATGTTGTTTGTAACCGAGTTTGTAGAGGCCGTTTTTCTTTGTCCAGCGGGCATCGCTGTCTTTACTCGGTGTGGTTTGTCCGCTGACTTGTCCTTCTTCATCAACTTCTATGGCCTGACGCTGTTTGCTGCCGGCAGTCTGAATAATGGTGGCATCAATGACGGCGGCGGATGCTTTCTCTACTTTTAGGTTTTTTTCGGTCAGTTGTCGGTTAATCAGTTTGAGCAATTCGGACAGGGTGTCGTCTTGCGCCAGCCAGTTACGGTAGCGGCATAAGGTGCTGTAATCAGGGATGCTCAATTCGTCAAAACGGCAAAACAGGTTGAAATCGATGCGGGTGATGAGGCTGTATTCGAGTTCGGGATCGGAGAGGTTGTGCCATTGTCCGAGCAGGACGGCTTTGAACATGGACAACAGGGGATAGGCGGGACGGCCGCGGTGGTCTCTAAGGTAACGGGTTCTTTGACGATTCAGGTATTGTTCGATCGGTTGCCAATCAATCACCTGATCCAACTTCAATAATGGGAAGCGGTCGATGTGTTTGGCGATCATGGCTTGTGCGGTTTGCTGGAAGAAGGTGCTCATAGGAAATCCCCTAAATGTCTTGGTGGGAATTTAGGGGATTTTGGGGAATTTTGCAAAGGTCTCGGAAAAATTGAGACATAAGGTATTGCCTCTTGCACCTTATTCACCTGAGCTCAACCCGATTGAGAAGATGTGGGCGAATATTAAGCGGTATCTGCGAACCGTTTTGTCTGATTACGCCCGATTTGACGATGCACTACTATCCTATTTTGATTTTAATTGACTATAGTGGATTAAATTTAAACCAGTACGGCGTTGCCTCGCCTTGCCGTACTATTTGTAATGTCTGCGGCTTCATCTCCTTGTCCTGATTTAAATTTAATCCACTATATATCCCAAAACAAAGCAAAAAACAGTAAAAAGTCGTCTGAAACCCTTTTCAGACGACCTTTACTATTGAAATATGGCATAATCAAAAGCATCAAAAATATCTGACAAGGAATCCCTATCGTGAGTATTTCCCTGCCCCAATACCTGCTTTACCTGCAATATATGCTTGCAGGTGTAGCGATAACTGTCGTTTTCGGCGCGGTGTATCTGCGTATTACGCCTGCGGAAGAGTTGCGGCTGATTAAAAACGGCAACCTTGCCTGCGCCTTCTCGTTCGGCGGCGCACTGGTCGGATTTTGTCTGACACTCGCGTCCAGTATTGCCCATAGTGTCAGTTTCATCGATTTTATCCTGTGGGGTCTCGCCGCGGCAGTGATTCAAATTTTGGTGTATTTCGCCGCCACGATGATGATTAAAGGCGCAACGGAAGAACTTATCGGCAACAACGTCGCCGTCGGCGCGCTGTTTGGCGCGGTGTCCGTGTCTATCGGTATCTTGAATGCCGCTTGTTTGACCTGATTTATATAAACAGTTTGCAAAATATACGGCTGGCCGCATTTCCGCCCCGCTCCGTGTTATTCCATTCTTCAAAATAAGGAACCGCAATGTTCAACTTTATCAAGAAACAGTTTATCGACGTCATCCAATGGCCGAATCCCGACGACAGCCTGCTGATGTGGCGTTTCCCGATTGCCGACGAGGAAATCCAAAACGGCGCGAGCCTGACCGTGCGTGAGGCGCAGATGGCGATGTTTGTTGACGAGGGTGTAACCGCCGACGTGTTCGGACCGGGCCGTTATACACTCAACACGCAAACGCTGCCGCTGCTGACCAACCTGAAAAACTGGGACAAGCTCTTTGAATCCCCGTTTAAATCTGACGTTTACTTTTTCAATACCAAACAACAACTTGCGCGAAAATGGGGTACGTCTCAACCCGTTACCGTACGCGATGCCGAGTTCGGTGCGGTGCAGTTGCGCTCGTTCGGCATGTACGCCTACCGCATCAGCGATCCGGCAAAATTCTTTAAAGAAGTCAGCGGCGTAGCGGCAGAATACAGCGGCGCGGAGTTGGAAGCCCAGTTGCGCAATATCGCCGTAACCCAACTCGCGGCGGCGTTCGGCAGCTCCGGTATTCCGTTTTTAGACATGGCGGCAAACCAAGTTTTGCTGTCGCAAAAAATCGGTGAATTGCTCGGCGCGGAATTTGCCAAACTCGGCTTGACGCTGGAAAACTTCACCGTCGAAAGCATCACTCTGCCTGCCGCCATCCAAGAAGCGTTAGATAAGAAAATTTCCATGGGCGTCATCGGCGACTTGGGACGCTACACCCAATACCAAACCGCCGAAGCTATCCCGCTTGCCGCGCAAAACGAAGGCGGGCTTGCCGGAATCGGCGCAGGCTTAGGTGTCGGCGCAGGCGTCGGTCAGGCAATGGCTGGCGCGATGGCGGGTATGATGCAGCCCGCGGCGCAACCGGCAGCCCAACCCGCGCAAAGCATTCAGACGACCTCCGAAGACCCGCAGGCAAAATTGGCGAAACTCAAATCTCTGTTGGATGGCGGTTTGATTGCTCAAGAGGATTACGATAAAGCCAAAGCGGAAGTGTTGAAGCAGTTGATCGGCTGATATTAAGAAGGTCGTCTGAAAACGGTTTCAGACGACCTGTCGGTGGTTTTAAAAATTCGTTTTTACATCAAAATTCAGTGTCGTCATTCCCGCTCAGGCGGGAATCCATCGTCAAACTTAAGAAACCCTGATTTGAAAAACCGTTTCTGAATCTCAAAAATGGATTCCCGCCTGTGCGGAGATGACGACACGGTAAGTTTTTATTCAAATCCGCGCTGTAAAAAGGTCGTCTGAAACCTTCCTCTCCACTCGAAAAAGCAAACATGTCAAACACCCCCTTCTTTAAAACCGACTGCCCGAGCTGCGGCGCGCCTGTCGAAGCGCATTCCGCCTCAGCCGTTACGCTGGTATGCGGCTACTGCAACAGCATGCTGGTGCGGCAGGATGACGGTATCGTCGATTCCGGCCGCGATTCCGCATTGCTGGAAGATTTCAGCCCGCTGCAAATCGGTACGACCGGCACATTCGTTACGCAACGCTTCACCCTGGTCGGACGGCTTCAGGTGCAATACGACGACGGCGCATGGAACGAATGGTACGCGCTGTTTGACGACGGCAGGACGGGCTGGCTTTCGGAAGCAGGCGATTTGTATGTGATGACCATGCCCGTCGAAACCGACAACCCGCCGCGCTTTGAGGACATTCGGGCGGGATTTAGCGAACTGACTTTCCAAAACAAACGCTATGTCGCCTCAGACGTGCGCCACATCAGCCTGAAACGCGCTGCCGCGCAGGGCGAGCTGCCGTTTGTTTTGAACGAAGACCGTCAGAACAAAGTCGCCGACTGGCGTTGCGAAGATCTTTTCATCACGCTCGATTACAGCGGCGACACCCCCGAAACCTTCTTCGGCCGCATGGTGAACTTGGATGATTTGAAGCTGGAAAACACCCGCAGCGAAGATGAAATCAAAGAAAGCGCAGGCCGTCTGAAAGGCAGCATCGCCTCTGAGAACTGCCCCAACTGCGGCTCGTCCGTCCACTGGGTCAGCGGCCTCACCCCCCATCTCAACTGCCCAAGCTGCGGCAGCGAATTGGCAATCGGCAAAGAAAAAGCCGAACTCATTACCGCCAACGACATGCGCATGGCGCAGCAAAGCCTGTTTACCCTGCCCGTCGGTTCGAAAGGTCGTCTGAAAAACCGCGAATTTTACGTTATGGGCGCAGTCAGATACTCCGAAACCGACGCACAGGAAACATTCGACAACCTGTTTAACGGCGCCAACCGCGTGCTCACGCCCGAAGGACAATGGTCGGAATATCTGCTTTACAACCCGACGCAAGGTTTCCTGTGGCTGGTCGAATCCGATGACGGCTGGAGCCTTTCCCAAACCCAAAATACATGGCCGCGCCTCGACCGCAACCGCCAACCGCAAGGCTGCGGCAAACTTTACGACTACGGCGGCAGGGTCGAAGTCGCGGCCGGCGCGTTCTACTGGCGCATCCGCAGCGGCGATTTGAACTATTACAGCGACTACCGCGACGGACAAAACCGCAAACTTTCTGCCGAATTGAACACGCACGAAATGGCATGGAGCAAAAGCGTGCCAATTGATTACAGCGAAGTTGCCGAGGCATTTAGCCTGAGCAGCCGCGCACCGCATTACACCGCAAAAATGGCGGCAGACGGTATTGATAAATCACTGAGAATCGTAATGACCGCCATTTTGGTTGTCGTCAACCTCCCTGCTCTGATAATCAGCGACAATCCTGCCACCCCCTCCGTCATCTTCATAGGAGCCTGGTTAATGTGGACTATGGGCAAAAAAGACGAGGACGAGGATTAAACCATGTCGAGAACCACTTACATCATTTTCAGCACTATCATCATCGTCATCTCCATGATCATCAGCTACGGCTCTTCCGACTCCGACGGCTCGCGTATGCACTCCGGCGGCTATTACGGCGGCGGTTATTACGGCGGTAGCGGTTATTCCGGAGGCCATAAATGACCCATATCCCCGGCAACCACGGCCTTTTAGATTTATATGGCTGTGATGAAGCTGTCTTGAAAGACGAAGGTCGTCTGAAAAACGCCCTCAAAACCGCCGCCCAAGCCGCAGAAGCCACCGTTCTCGCCGAACGTTTCCACACCTTCGGCGGCGCAGGCGGCATTACCGGCATCTTACTGCTCGCCGAATCCCACATCAGCATCCACACTTGGCCGGAACACCGCTTCGCCGCCATAGACGCATTTATCTGCGGCGGCATGAAGTTGGAAAGAGTGAAGGAAATATTGTGCAGGGAATTGGCGGCGGAACAGGCCGTTTGGACGATTGCGCAACGTGGCGAAGGAATATTGGACGATATAGAGCCGCCAATAGAATAATAAAACCTGTAATGGTCGTCTGAAACCGTCTTAATTTTTTCAGACGACCTATCAGAACCCTAAACCAACATCCAACCCCATGCCGACACGCCGTCAATTCCTCAGTTACACCGCCGCGCTTGCCGCCGCGTCATCTTTTTCTTGGCTGACTTATAACCGCCTCAACCGCAAACCGCCGGTTTCCGTCAACCGCGTCGGGCTGCCGTTGGGGCATTTGTTGCGCGACGGGAAATTGCTCAATCCGCCGACTCGACGTTACGAATGCAATACGCTGATACTCGGTGGCGGCGCGGCGGGTTTGGGGGCGTTGTGGTATCTGGCGAAACACAGTCATCGTGATGTATTGCTGGCGGAAGGGTTCGAGCGCAATGGCAACAATGCTGCCTACGCCGCTTCAGACGGCCTGAAAGCGCCGAGCGGCGCGCATTATCTTGCCTTGCCGTCGAAAGAGAGCGCGTATGTGCGCGAGATGCTGGCGGATTTTGGTATCTTGCAATCGGACGGTAGGTTCAGGGAAACCGATTTGGTTTACGCACCCGAGTCGCGCCTTTTGTATCAGGATAAATGGCAGGAACACCTGTTGCCGAAAGAAGATGCGGATTCCAAACGCTTTTTCGATTTAATCGGTCGTCTGAAACAGGCTTACGGCAGCGACGGCAAAAAGATTTTCGCCATTCCGATAGCCCTGTCATCGGCAGACGAAACGTGGCGCAAACTCGATAGCCTGACGTTCAAAAAATGGCTTACGCAAGAAGGCTACACTTCGCCCGAACTCTTGTGGTATCTCGATTACTGCTGCCGCGACGATTACGGGCAGGGCATAGCGCAAGTATCCGCCTTTGCCGGACTGCATTACTTCGCCGCCCGCAACAGCGCGGAAACCGTCCTCACTTGGGCCGAAGGTCTGGCGCACCTTTCCGAAAACCTGCGCCGCCATGCCGGTTTGCAGGAAGGTTGGCAATGGTCGTCTGAAAACCGCATCCACCTAGATAAACCCGCTTCCGTCAACGCATCCGCCGTCAAAATCAAACCGCTTTCAGACGACCGTATCGAAGTTTGGCTGCGCGACAATTCAAGCGGCGAAACCGTCGCCCTGACCGCGCAACACGTTATTTCCGCCATGCCGCTGATGGTTGCCGCCCGCATCGTCGAAAATCCCGCGCAATACGGTTTGAACATTCCCGAATACGCCCCGTGGTTGGTCGCCAATTTCGAGCTGCACAGCTTCCCGAAAGAAAAAAACAACAGCGAAACGGCGTGGGATAACGTCATCTATGGCAGCCAAGGACTCGGCTACGTCGTCGCCACCAACCAGCTCATCCGCGTCGCCCGTCCCGAACGCACCATCTTCACCGCCTACGCCGCGCTCAACCACGACACCCCGCAAGCCGTCCGCCGCCAACTGCTCGACGCCTCCGACGAAGAACTGCGCGACTTGGCCGCCAAAGACTTGATCGCCGCCTACGGAGAGGGCTTCTGGCAACACGTTTCACACGTCGATGTTACAGTGCGCGGACACGGCATGAGCGTACCGAAAGTCGGGTATCTGAACGACGAATCTTTGTTAAAAATCAGAAACCGAGCGTCAGGATTACTGTTTGCCCACAGCGATTTGAGCGGCTATTCGGTATTCGAAGAAGCTTTGTATTGGGGCGCGGAAGCGGCGCGGAAGGTGTTGGAACAGGGCTGACTGCCGCAAAAAAGGTCGTCTGAAAAAACAAAGACAAAAGGTTTGAAATCCAATTCAGGAAGCCCAATAGCCCTTTCAACCCGTTTTCACTATAATCCCCATTTCCCCACCCCACTCCCTCGCCATGCCTAAAGCTACTTTCTACACCCACGCCGCCGACCCCGCCGCCTTCGCCTGCCGCCTGATTGCGCGCGCCATACGCGACGGCGGACAGATATTGGTGTGGTCAGATTCTGCCGAGACCATCCGCCGCCTCGACCGCGACCTTTGGCAGCAAATCCCCGAAAGTTTCATTCCGCACGAAATCTGGCAGCCTGACCAACCCATGTCGTCTGAAACACCCGTATGGCTCGCATTCGGCAACACACTGCCCACCGTACTTGAAAACGCCACCGTCCTCAACCTCTCGCCCGACTTTTGGAACGAAGCCCCTGTCATCCCCGCCCGCGTACTCGAAATCGTAGGCAGCAGTTTAGAAGAACTCGCCGACGCACGCGAACGCTTCAGCGCATACAGAAAAAGCGGCTTTACCATCGAACACCACAATATGACTGGAAAAGCCTGAAACCGAAGGTCGTCTGAAAACAGCTTTACAATCCAAGCCAAAAATTTAAACAGCTTTGATTCCTTTTGAATCAAACTGGGCTATAATCCCGACTTTGTTTTACTGACCCTTTTAAAAGACGAAAACACCATGAACAAAACTTTCAAATTCAGCGCATTGGCAATCGCCGCCGCATTGGCACTGACCGCCTGCGACAAAAAAGACACTAATACACCTCCGGCTGCCTCTGCTCCCGCATCCGTAGCTTCTGCCGCAACAGACGCATCTTCTATCGGTACACCGGCCCAACAAGCCAGCTACGCAATGGGTATGGACATCGGCAGATCTTTGAAACAAATGAAAGATCAAGGTGCGGAAATTGATATGAAAGTCTTCATCGAAGCCATGCAGGCTTCTTATGAAGACAAAGAAAACAAAATGACCGAAGCCCAGGCGCAGGAAGTCATGATGAAATTCCTGACCGAACAACAAACCAAAGCCGCAGAAAAACTTCAAGCTGACGCCAAAGCCAACTTGGAAAAAGGCGAAGCGTTCCTCAAAGAAAATGCGACTAAAGAAGGCGTGAAAACCACCGCTTCCGGCCTGCAATACAAAATCACCAAAGAAGGCGAAGGCAAACAGCCTACCAAAGACGACATCGTCGTCGTTGAATACGAAGGCCGCCTGATTGACGGTACCGTCTTCGACAGCAGTAAAGCCAATGGTGGTCCTGTTACCTTCCCTGTCAGCCAAGTCATCCCCGGCTGGACCGAGGGTATCCAGCTTTTGAAAGAAGGCGGCGAAGCCACCTTCTATATCCCGTCCAAACTTGCCTACCGCGATCAGGCAGTTCCCGGTGGGAAAATCGGTCCGAATTCCACTTTGGTATTCGACGTGAAGCTAGTTAAAATCGGCAAACCCGAAGACTTCCAACCTGCCCCCGGTCAAGTTGACATCAAAAAAGTCCAATAAGCCCGCGCTTTAACCCAATGCCCGAACCCAATCCGTTTCGGGCATTTTTCATTACGAATCCACCCCAACTGCCGTTATCTGTTCTCAGGCAGCAATAGCGCGGTTTATCCGTTTCAGACGACCTTCGCAAATCCGATTCCCATCCGTATCATGCATAGCATTCCGATTTTATTTTGCTATACAATGGCTGCCTGAAAAATCCTCATCTCCGGCCGCGGCAGCAATATGCAGGCCATCGTCAATGCCGCCATTCCAGACGCCCGCATCGCCGCCGTCCTCAGCAACAGCGCAACCGCCGCCGGACTGGCTTGGGCAGCCGAACGCGGCATCGCCACCGACAGCCTCAATTACAAAGACTTCCCCAGCCGCCTCGCTTTCGACCAAGCCATGGTGGAGAAAATCGACGTCTATCAACCCGACCTAGTCGTCCTCGCAGGCTTTATGCGCATCCTCACGCCCGAATTCTGCGCCCATTACCAAAACCGCCTGATCAACATCCACCCGTCCATCCTCCCCTCATTTACCGGCCTGCACACCCACGAACGCGCCCTTGAAGCCGGCTGCCGCGTCGCAGGCTGTACCATCCATTTTGTAACCCCTGAACTGGACTGTGGTCCGATTATCTCGCAAGGCATCGTCCCGATACTCGACGGCGACACGCCCGACGACATTGCCGCACGCGTCCTTACCGTCGAACACCGCCTTTTCCCGCAAGCCGTTGCCGATTTTGTCGCAGGTCGTCTGAAAATCGAAGGTAACCGCGTGTTCAACTCAGAACGCAACGCCGAAGGACAAACCCTCTTGGCTTAAAACCCTTAAAAGGCCGGATAAACTCCGGCCTTTTGCATTTCTATAAGTAATTAGTCATATCCTAACGAACTAAGCTTTATAATAACCGATTTAACCGATTGCAAAACGACGCATTTTCACGACATCAAATATATAGAGGAATGCCATGAAACCCTATCTTCGCGCTTTATCCCTAAACCTAATGATAGCTGCATTTGCATCACCCGTATTCATCTCTAGCGCCCATGCCGCCAACTTACCGCAATCCGTCTCCCTGCAATATGCCGGACACTACAACGGACTCACCCTGCCCGCGACCATGACTTTTACCCGCAACGGTAAAGGCTACAAAGTCGTCTCAACCATCAAAGTCCCGCTCTACCACATCCGTTTCGAATCCGGCGGCAGCATCAGCGGCAACACCATCCGCCCGAGTTACTATAAAGATGTCCGCGGCGGCAAAACCTATGCCGAAGCCAAATTCCGAGGCAATCAGGTTACCTACGGTAAAACAGGCGAGCTGCAAACCGAAACCGTCGGCGGCAACATCAGCGATTTATTCACGCTGGCATGGCAGCTTGCCGCCAACGATGCGAAACTGCCCGCCCGCCTGAGCATCACCAACGGCAAAAAAATCTATCCCGTCAGCGGTATGAGCAAAATCGGCAGCGGCAGCTATACCCTGAACGGCAAAGCCATACCCGTCGAAAAATACCGCGTACAACGCGGCGACGACACTGTAACCTATTCCTTCGCCACCTCCTTGGGCAACATCCCCGCCCAAATCAGCTATACCGACGACGGCAAAACCTACGATTTGAAACTGACTTCCGTCAGCATCAACGGCAAACCTGTCAAACCCTGAAATCCCTAACTAAAAAGGTCGTCTGAAACCATTTGAACTGCACCCCAAAAGTTGGACATCCCCCCTCCAACTCACAAGGTGCAGTTTTTTTATGAGCAAATATACATTACACTTTAAATACCAAGCCGTACTCCACTACCTGCATATACGCAGCCAACAGCGTACCGCAGACCACTACGGCATCTCCCGAACCCACCTGCGACGATGGATACGCGCCTATCAAGAAGGCGGCATCGGCGCACTCGAACATCCCCAATCCAAAACCATGCCCCAACACCGCAAAAACCCCTTCATCGCCGACAAACCCGACCACGAAAAAACACAGGCGGAGCTTATCGAAGAGTTGTGCTATATGCGCGCAGAGGTCGCCTACCTAAAGGAGTTAAAAGCCCTCAGCCAAAAGCGGACCGAAAAGGACAAAGCCAAACCGTCCAAACACTGAGGGCGCAACACCCGCTCAAATACCTGCTGCACATCGCAAACCTGCCCAAAAGCAGCTTTTACTACCATCACCAAGATCGACCCGATCCCGACGAGGCCGACAAAGCCCTCCTTGTCGAAACCTACAAACGGCATAAAGGACGCTACGGACAAAGGCGCATTGCCGCAGCATTGGATTGGAACCGCAAAAAAGCAGCGCGGTTGATGAAGCAGTTGGAACTGAAAGCCCTCATACGGGCAAAAAAAGCCTACCGCCATCCCGCCATGGGCGAGATATCGGAACACCTCCTCAAACGCCTATTCACAGCCGAAAAGCCCAACGAGAAATGGCTGACCGACGTGACCGAACTCAAAGGAAAGGACGGCAAACTGTACCTCTCGCCAATCTTGGACCTGTTCAACCGAGAAATCGTCGCCTACGCCATGAGCCGCAATGCTAACAGCGAAATGGTGAAGGAAATGCTCGAAAAAGCCGCACCCCGGCTGACCGGCGAAGGAACGATGCTTCATTCGGACCAAGGCGTGCTGTACCGTACGGCGGGATATAGGGAATTGCTTGCGGAGCATTCCATGGTTCAAAGCATGTCGCGAAAGGCGAACTGCTGGGACAATGCGCCGATGGAAAGCTTCTTTGCGGTGTTGAAGACGGAGTGTTTCTATAACGCAGGAGAATTGACGGTGGACGAATTGATGAAGCAGATAGATGACTATATGGATTACTACAACCGGGAGCGTTGCAGTCTGAAATTGAAAAAGCTGAGTCCTGTCGCATACAGAACCCAGCTTGCACAGAGCGCCTGAAAAGGCTTTTATGAGTGTCCAAGATTTGGGGGCCAGTTCAATTTTCAGACGACCTTTCTTCTTTCAAAACCCTATTTGAACCACGACTTAATCCGTGCAAACAAAGACATACTCTGTTTCTCGAAATTCTCCGTCTGCACAGGTACGGGCAGCGTATTGCGGATCACTTTCATACCGGCAAACGTTTGGGCGACGGGCATGATTTCGATGGAGTTGACGTTCATGTGCGCCGGACGCTGATAGAGCCACAAAGCCGTATCCGCAATGTCTTGCGGCCGGATGGATTCGACGTTCTCATAAACCTTTTCCGCCCGCTCGTCATCGCCCTTAAAGCGGACATTGGAAAACTCGGTACCGCCGCACAAACCCGGCTCGATGTTGGTGACGCGGATGTTTTTATCTGCCAATTCCGCGCGCAGGTTCATGCTGAACTGGCGCACAAACGCCTTGGTCGCGCCGTACACGTTGCTGCCCTCGTAGGCATAGCTGCCGGCAATCGAACCCAAATTCATGATATAGCCTTGTTTGCGCTCCGCCATTTGCGGCAGGATTTGGCGCGTCAGGAAAGTCAGACCGACGATGTTCGTTTGAATCATGGTTTCCCAATCGCCGAAATCTGCTTTGTCCGCCGTTTCCAAACCCAACGCCAATCCGGCGTTGTTGATCAGGCAATCGATTTCGGCAAAATTTTCAGGCAGGCTGTCGAGCGCGTTGCGTATCGACTCGGTACGCGAAACGTCCATTTCCAAAGGATAAAACCGCTCGCCCAATTCGGCCGCCAATGCCTGCAGTTTCTCGCTGCGCCGCGCCGCGCCGATAACGGAATAACCGGCCTGTACAAACGTGCGGCACATCGCCTCGCCGAAACCGGCTGACGCGCCGGTAACCAAAATCGCCATAACTATTTCCTTTCTTTTCTCGTTTTGTAAACCCATTTCAGGTATGATTACGACTTTTCAGACGACCTCTTCGGATGTCGTCTGAAAAATATGAATAACAAAATACTATCACAGGACACCAAAGCCATGAATACCAAACTCTTCTCAGCGGCGCTGCTCGCTGCCCTCACCCTTGCCGCCTGCGGTGGCGGCGCACCCGCGCAACCCAAAGGTCCGATCTCCGAAGACCGTACCACCGCGTTCAAATCCATGATGCCCGAGTTCTCCAGCATGGGCAAAATGGTAAAAGGCGAAGAGCCTTACGACGTGGAAAAATTCAAGCAGGCTGCGGCAACTTTTGCCGAAACCAGCAAAAAACCTTTCACCTTCTTCCAATCTGACGACAAAGGCAACGGCCGCGCCCTGCCTGCGGTTTGGTCTGATGCGGCTAAATTCAAAGCCGAAGAAGACAAATTCGCCGCAGCCGTTGAAAAACTGAACGCCGCCGCGCAAACCGGCAAGCTGGAAGAAATCAAAGCCGCTTACGGCGAAACCGGCGCAAGCTGCAAATCCTGCCACGACACCTTCCGCGCTCCGGAAGAATAAGCCGCTGCGCAGAAACACAAAAAGGTCGTCTGAAATCCGGTTTCAGACGACCTTTTGAGTTTCGATGAACAGGAAAAAAGTCATATCCGAACATTGCGGACAAGTATCCCAAACCGGCTTTTTGTATCGCTGTCATTTCCTTTTTCGCGCAGACGCAAGCTGATATGACGGCATCTATTCCCGATAAGGCGCGCTTATCCCGATTTTTGCGCTTTGGCGCGGCGCACGGTAATGCTTTCACCCCCGATACCCCAGTTATCCATGTCCACTTCATCAATGACGACGACCGTGGTCTGCGGATTTTTATTCAACACACGGGCAAGCAGCTCGGTAACACCGCGGATAAGCTCGGCTTTCTGTTCGGCACTCGGAGCCTCGCTGCCGCCCGTTACCTTGATATTGACGTAAGGCATCATTGTCCTTTCTGAAAATGTAGTAAATTCAAATAAACCGATTCATACCGTCTTTCTTGCTCCCGCCTGCGCAGGAAGAGAAATATAGTGGATTAACTTTAAACCAGTACGGCGTTGCCTCGCCTTAGCTCAAAGAGAACGATTTTCTAAGGTGCTGAAGCACCAAGTGAATCGGTTCCGTACTATCTGTACTGTCTGCGGCTTCGTCGCCTTGTCCTGATTTAAATTTAATCCACTATAACGGCTTAGAAACATCCTGTTTTTATTTTATTCCGCCTTAGGCGATGGGTTTAAAGGTCGTCTGAAAACTTTCAGACGACCTCATCATTATCAGGCATTCATCTTGTCTTCAAACGCCGCCAAAATCCGCGCGACTTCTTCCGCGTCTTTGACCGCCCTTACCGCGTCAAACAATTCCTGCGCTTCTCCAAATTCTTTCTTCATCATGCCCAGCCATTGTTTCAGGCGGGCGACGGGGTATTTGTTGTTCGCTTCTTTGGCGAGACACAAATGGAAAAATTGGTTTATCCACACCGAAACTTCGGCGAAATCGGTATCGCGGACGGCTTCGCCGTTTTCGTATTGTTTGATTTGGCGCGCCAAATCGGGGCGGATGACGGCGCCGCGACCGAGCATGACGCTGTTGCAGCCCGTCATCTCTTTAATGCCGATATAGTCTTTGAGGCTGAACACGTCGCCGTTGGCGGTTACGGGGATGGCGACGTGTTCGCGGATTTTGCGTATCCATTCCCAATGCGCGGGCGGTTCGTAGCCTTCGACTTTGGTGCGGGCGTGTACGGTCAGGGCGCAGGCTCCGCCTTCGGCGATGGCGGCGGCGCATTCGAGCGCGAGGCTTTTGTCTTCGTAGCCGAGCCGCATTTTGCCTGTGAGCGGGATGTGTTCGGGCAGGCGTTGGCGCAGGGTTTTGACGATATGGTGGATGAGGTCCGGCTCTTTGAGCAGGACCGCGCCGCCTTTGTGTTTGTTGACCGTCGGCGCGGGACAACCGAAATTGAGGTCGATTTTGTCCGCGCCGAAACGGACGGCTTCCAAGGCGTTGACCGCCATATTGTCGGCATCGCTGCCCAAAAGCTGGACGGCACAGGGCGTGCCGGCGGGGGTCTTGTTGCCGTTGGCGATTTCGGGGGCGTATTTGAGCCAGGTGGAACGGGAATGGACGGTGTGGGTAATGCGGACGAACTCGCTGACGCATTCGTCGTAGCCGCCGATACGGGTCAGCAAATCGCGCATCACATCGTCCACCAGCCCCTGCATGGGCGCAAGGATAAGCTGCATATCGGAGGAGGTCGTCTGAAAAAAAGGAAATGCGTATTGTAGCGGTATATCGGTTAAAATACACGCTTTCCACATAGACGGCGCAAGCGATGGCGATGAACGAAAAAATCCGTTTGATTATCGATACCGACCCCGGGCAGGACGATGCCGCAGCCATTTTGGCGGCACACGGTCTGGCACGGCGCGGCTTGGTCGATTTTTTGGGCATGACCGTCGTCGCCGGCAATGTCGGCATGGCGTTGACGGCAAAAAACGCGCGCATCGTCTGCGATTGGGCGGGCGAGGAAGATTTCCCCGTTTACGCCGGTGCAGTCAAACCTTTATTGCGCGAGCTGGAGACGGCGGAAGCGGTACACGGCAAAACGGGCTTGGACGGTACGGCGTTGCACGAGCCGCGCTGTCCTTTGCAAAAGCAGCACGCGGTTGCATATTTGGTGGAAACCTTGAGCCGCGCCGAAGACGCTTCGATGACTTTGTGCCCGATAGGCCCGCTGACCAATATCGCGCTGGCGTTGAGCATCGCGCCGGAAGCCGTCCGCGCCATCAAACGCATTGTCTTGATGGGCGGCAATTATTTTGAAGCGGGCAACATGACGCCTGCCGCCGAATTCAATTTCTTCACCGACCCGCACGCGGCGCAAATCGTGCTGCAAAGCGGCGCGCCGATTACGGTTTTGCCGCTGGACGTTACCCACAAGGCGCAAATCACTTCCGAACGCATGAACCGCCTACGTCGTCTGAAAAACGCCAACGGCAGCCGTTTGGCGGATATTTTGCAAAGTTACGAACGCTTCGACATTCAACAGTTCGGCTTGGAGGGCGGCCCGCTGCACGACCCTTGCGCCGTTATCTGTGCCGTGTTCCCCGAATTGTTTTCAGGCAGGATGTGCCGCGTGGATGTGGAGACGCAAAGCGGACTGTCCACCGGCGCGTGCGCCGTCGATTGGCACGGCACGACCGGCAAAACGCCCAATGCGCTTTGGATAACCGAAGTCGATGCCGACCGTATGTTTGAAGAACTGACCGCCGCCATTGCCGAACTGCCTTGATTTCCCGATTTTGATTTTTCAGATGACCCCTTTTCAGACGACCTCATCATGAACCCGAAAATTCCCGCCACAGCAGCCATGTTGGTCAAAAATTCGGAACGCTATCTGCACGAAGTTTTGACCGCGCTTCAAGACTTCGACGAAGTATTGCTGCTCGACAACGGCTCGACCGACCGTACCTTCGAAATCGCCGAACGCTTCACCAACGTCAGTTATTACAAATACGACTTCATCGGCTTCGGCCCGATGAAAAATCTTGCCGCCCGCCTCGCGCAAAACAATTGGATCTTCAGCATAGACAGCGACGAAGTGGCAGACGGAGAACTGATTGCCGCCATCCGCAAAGCCGTGGCGGAAAACAAAGAACAAAACATCTTCTCGCTCTCGCGCCTGAACCACTACAACGGCCGCCTGATCAAAGCCTGCGGCTGGTATCCCGACATTATCCCGCGCCTTTACCACCGCCGTTTTACCCGTTTTTCCGACCGTCAGGTACATGAATCGCTGATCTTGCCGCCCGATGCAAACGTCCGTCCGCTCGAAGGTCGTCTGAAACACTATTCCTTCGAAAACGCCGAAGGGCTGATTCAAAAAATGCAGCAATACAGCTCGCTCTACGCCGAAGAAAACCGCTACAAAAAAGACAGCTCGCCCTTCAAAGCCCTGTTGCACGGCAGCGTATCGTTTGTCAAAAACTACCTGCTCAAACGCGGTTTCGCCTACGGCGCGGACGGCTTGACCATTTCCATCGCCAATGCCCAAGGTTCGTACTACAAATATGTCAAACTTTACGAGCGCAACCGCAATATCAGCGTCGCCCTGATTGTAACCACCTACAACCGTCCCGACGCGCTGGAGCTGGTTTTGAAATCCGCACTCGCGCAAACCCGCCTGCCCGACGAAATCATCGTCGCGGACGACGGTTCACGCCAAGACACCGCCGAAGTCGTCGAGTTCATCCGCAGCCATACCGACATTCCCGTCAAACATTCTTGGCGGCCGGACGACGGCTTCCGCGCCGCCGAATCACGTAACCGCGCGCTGGCGCAGGCAAAAAGCGACTACGTCATCCTCATCGACGGCGACATGATACTCGACCCGTCCTTCATCGCCGACCACCTCAAGCTCGCACGCAAAGGCAGGCTGATACAGGGTTCGCGCGTCATCCTGACCCAAAGCCGCACCCAGGAAATTTTAGATTCCGGCGAATTGCCCGATTTGTCCGCGTTCAGCCAAGGCATAGAAAAACGCCTCTCCGCCCTGCGCTGCCGCAGCCTGTCCTCCCTGATCGGCAGACAAAGCAGCCGCAAACACAAAGGCATCAAAACCTGCAATATGGGCTTTTTCCGCAGCGATGCGCTGGCCGTCAACGGCTTCGACAACCGCTTTGTCGGCTGGGGACGCGAAGACAGCGAGTTCGTCGCCCGCCTCTTCCATAACGGCATGAAACGCCACAACCTCAAATTCGCCGGCATCGCCTACCACCTCTGGCACCACGAAGCCGAACGCGACGCCCTGCCGCAAAACGACGCCCTGCTCAAAGCCACGCTGTCCGAACAAAAAATCCGCTGCGAAGACGGCATGGACGAATTCATAAAATAAACCGTTTTCTGCGCGGTCCCCCCCTCAAACGTCGTCTGAAACCTTTCAGACGACGTTTTACCGCCAAGCAACCGTTCAACCATCAAATCTTTACTGAAACCAAACACTTGCAGTGTTATACTATTAATACAACGACAAACTACTCACACACTACGGTTACACATCATGTCCCCCCGCCCGATTACCATCACCTCATACAACATGCACAAAGGCATGTCCGCGCTCAACCGCAAAGTCCAAGTGGACAGCATGGCGGAAGAGCTGCGCGGCATAGGCTCGGATGTCCTGTTTTTACAGGAAGTGCAAGGTCAACACCTGACCCGCAGCAGCAGGCTGCCCGATTTTCCCGAAAAACCGCATTACGACATCCTCGGCGATCGCCTCTCCTACAACCGCAGCTACGGCAAAAACGCCGTTTACCCGCAGCGCCACCACGGCAACGCCATCCTCAGCCGCCTGCCGCTGGAAACCCGCCACAACCTCAACATCAGCGTCAACAAACTCGAACAGCGCGGCGTACTCCATTGCGAAGTCCTGCCCGAAGGCTGGGAAACCCCACTCGTCTGCCTGTGCGCCCACCTCAACCTGCGCGAACCCGACCGCGCCAAACAATACCGTGCCATCTTCGAATACGTCGTGCATCACATCGACCCGCAAAGCCCGCTGATTCTCGCCGGCGATTTCAACGACTGGCGGCAAAAATCCGCCCTGTCCTTAGGCAACGCCTTGAACCTGAACGAAGTATTCGTGGACAGCAACGGTAAACGCCCCAAAACCTTCCCCGCCCGCCTACCCGTCCTCAGCCTCGACCGCGTCTATACCCGCAACTTGGAAGTCCTAGACTCCCAAATCCACAACGGCAAAAACTGGCAACGCCTCTCCGACCACTTGCCCTTAAGCGTCAAAGTCAGACCCAAACTGCCTTGACCGCACCCATGCCAAAGGTCGTCTGAAAACCTGAAATCGGGATTTTCAGACGACCTTCCATATCCACGTTCCTGCCCGCCACACCGTATGAGGTTCAAATACAGGATACTTATAACATCATTCACATTCCTACTTGAATTTGCTGCAAAACGATAGAAGAATCTCTTTTATTTTCAAACCCTTTATTCCCCTATACTTCGTTTCCCGATAAAATACGCCTTTTCGATTTTGACTCTATCCGCCATGCTGACCGACCTTCAAGCCATCAACCGCCTGCTGCCGCAAACTCAGTGCCGAGAATGCGGCTATCAAGGCTGCCTGCCTTATGCACAAGCTTTGTTGCACGAGGATGCGCCTGTTAATCTGTGCGCACCCGGAGGAGAGGCGGTGATGGTCGATATTGCCGCCTTATTAGGCAAGCCGCGCGTTGTGCCGGTCAAAACGCAGCCCAAAGCCGTCGCCTTGATAGACGAAGCCGCCTGTATCGGCTGTACCGCCTGCATCCGCGCTTGCCCTGTCGATGCGATTATGGGCGCAAGCAAGTTTATGCACACTGTCATCAGCGACGAATGCACAGGCTGCGGACTCTGTCTCCCGCCTTGTCCGGTGGATTGTATCGACATGATACCTTCCGAACAGGAATACCTCCCCGCCGCACGCAGCCTGAGCCGTTCTTCCGAAGCGCGTTTCGCCGCCGCCGAACACGCGCAAAGCCGCTTTGATTGGCACACCGAACGCAAAGCGCGTGACGAAGCGGAACGCAAAGCCATGCTTGCCGAGCGCGAAGCCGCCGTTAAAGCCAAGCAGGCGCAAACTCAAGCCGAAACCCAAGCTGCCGCCAAACCTGCCTTCAATCCCATGGATTTGATTGCCAAAGCCATGGCGAAAGCACAATCCCAACAAGACAAGCTGGTTGCATCCGACAACCGTGAAGCATTCAAAAACCGGCAAATCGAAGAAGCCAAAGAGCGCGCCGAATTGCGCCGCGCCCAACGCGATGTCAAATATGGCAACGAAGAAGAAAAAGCTGCTGCGCTTGCCTACCTGCGCCGTTATAAAGCGGAGCAAGAGGCAGCCAAAGAAATACGGTGATGTCGGTGAAGAGACTTTGAAGGTCGTCTGAAATAGGTTTTCAGACGACCTTATATAGTGGATTAAATTTAAATCAGGACAAGGCGACGAAGCCGCAGACAGTACAGATAGTACGGCAAGGCGAGGCAACGCCGTACTGGTTTAAAGTTAATCCACTATAAAAAAGATTCCGTCATTCCGGTGCAAATGAAAATCCTTATTCAATAATCGGAAATTTCCAATTACATCACTCCTACGGAGAATATTGAGAAAAACAAACCGCCGCTTCAACAAAAAGAAGGTCGTCTGAAAACGCAATATAGACAATCCCAGCATTTTCAGACGACCTTTTTCAATCCTTCCTTATTTCTGCCAATACGTTTTCACGTTCACAAATTCATACAACCCGAATTCAGACAATTCCCGTCCGTAACCTGAGGCTTTGACGCCGCCAAAGGGAAGGCGCAGGTCGCTGCTGGTGTGGCGGTTGATAAAGACCGAGCCTGCTTGGATTTTTTCGGCAAATGCCCAAGCGCGGCGGGTATCGGCGGTATAGATACTGGCGCCCAGTCCGTAGGGCGTATCGTTGGCAAGGGCGACGGCGTGTTCCTCGTCCTTCGCCCGCAAAATCATGGCGACCGGCCCGAAAACCTCTTCATTCCAAACGCGGCAGTCAAGATTCACTTTGTCCAACACGGTGGCAGGGTAAAACCAGCCCTTTCCTTCGGGAATGAAACCGCCCGTCAAAACTTCTGCGCCGTGTGCAACTGCGTCCTGTACTTGGGCGTGTACGTTTGCGCGCAAGTCTTCACGGTGCAGCGGGGCAAGCGTGGTCGCAGGGTCTTTGGGATCGCCCGTTTGCAATTTGGCGCATTCGGCAAGGAACAGGGGAATGAAGTGGTCGGCAACGGCTTCGGTTACGACGATTCGTTTGGCTGCGTTGCAAGACTGACCCGCGTCGCGGAAACGCGAATAACAAGCTTCGACGGCGGCACGTTCGAGATCCGCATCAGGCATGACAATGAAAGGGTTACTGCCACCGAGTTCGAGGACGGTTTTCTTGAGGTGCATTCCCGCATGGGCGGCGAGCAGTCGGCCTGTCCGTGTCGAGCCGGTAAACGCCATCGCATCGGTGTCTTCAATGGCTTTCAACGTATCGTCGTTGTCCAGCCACGCACCAATCAACGGGAGGTCGTCTGAAACCAGTTCCAACAGCGCAGCGCTGACCCGCGCAACGCTGGGCGCAGGTTTGACGGCACAAGCATTTCCCGCGCACAGGGCAGGAATGGCGAAACGCAAAACCTGCCAGACAGGATAGTTCCACGGCATGACGGCAAGCACAACGCCCAACGGCTCAAAACGCACCTGACTGAGGCTCGCCTGCGTAGCAATGGTCTTATGCGCCAGCAACTCGGGGGCAAGGCGGACGTAATATCGGATGAGCTCGACGGATTTATCCAGTTCGGCACGGCATTCATGCAAGCAGCGTCCGACTTCTTCGCAAACCATCTCCGCAAGCCGCTCCTTGTTTTGCGCCAAACGCTCGGCAAAAGCTTGCAGCAAAGCAGTCCGCCCGGTAACGCCCAACCGCGCAAACGCCTGCTGGCGCACCTTCAACGCTGCCAATTCTTGTGCAAACTCTGCATAACCCTGCGCAGGACGGCGGCAAAGGGTTTCGCCGGTATAGGCGTTGATGCTGTGAAACATGGTTCGGCTCCTTTGTATGTTGGTTTTATTTTAGGTCGTCTGAAAATTAAGACGTTCTTTCAGACGATGTTTGTTCATCAAAGATGGCGCGATTATATAGCAAACTCGGATAGAACATCTCCACACAGTTCTTTTCCTTTTAACTCAGCCTGTTGTTATCTATTTAAAATAATCATAAGTTAGAATCCTAAAATAAAATTACTTGATAAAACTTTTAATTAATTTCTCTATTTTTAGATGATATTCAATCAACTCTTGTTGAGAAGGTTGCTTAGAAAAATTTCCATATTCATGTACACTGATACTAGGATAATAATCTACTGACAAACCATTTATGCATGAGTCAACTGCGATTGAAAAATGTGGTTCATTAAGTTTTTTTCCATTTTTTCTACCATCATCCCTTACTTGTATTCTTACTGGATTTTCATCATCTCTAATATAATTAAATTCATGATAGAACGGTTCTGCATTAAACCTTTCATATGCTTTATAGTCTTTAGAATAAGAAGTTATTTCTTTTGAACCGTACCTGAACATCATTTTCGTAACATACTTGGGATCTAAAAGGCATTCAGAATTTTTCTGAATCGAAATAGTGTCTATCATCGGCAGACCATCCTTCAATGCCTTAACAAATTTATCTTTATTCTTCCGATTAAAAGGCTCTAAAATCCAAGAATCTCCTTTGCGTTTGGCATGGACGTAAATATCAAACCTACCGCCCTTATAGATTTTTTCCTCATCCGACATCCATCTTGTTGCCGAATTTCGGGACGAACCTGCCAAATAACCGTAAGGTACGCTCAGCAACGTCCCATCCAAATCAATTTTAATATTTCTTTCAAAGCCTGTTATGGGTATCTGATTGTCCATTTCTACTTCTTCCTTATTTTCTGAAGATGGATAACAAGCTGCCAAAGCGAATGAACCCAAAACTGCTATTAGAGCTGATAGCTTCTTCAATACCCTATCTTTTCCACATTCCACTTTTACTCTTCCTGTAACATATTTCTGATTAATCAGGCCAGCTGAAATACAATCCATTATCAATTTCTGATTCCTGTAAAAATACCATATTCTCATAAACCAGCAATTTATTTCAGATAAATGGTATTTAATTCAAGCAAACGTATCATTACAACTGTAAACATAACAAAAAAATCGTCTGAAGATTTTTCAGACGACCTTTTTATATTTGAAAAATTTTTTAACACATTGTTTCAGCTGAGTAAATATAATTATTAATTTTATATAAAACTATTACTTAAATTATAATTTTATTTTTATATGATATTTACCACTTCCATCTATAACCTAATTTTGATAAATTTTGTAAATTTGATAACCATTGATAGCATTTAAGATGATGTACAGATTTCTGCTTCCATTTTAATAAGGCATACAGAAATAGATACATAATCAGGACAAGTTTCAGTCTGCCATTTCATCGCATACAGTGATTGCTGACTTAAAACCATTCTCGCTGTGCATCGATTTTTTCGTGTATCAACTATAAGCAGGGTGGTTATATATTAAGTAAAGAATGGTGCTGCAAAATCGGATATTTCCATTTATCAATCTGTTTTTTATCCTGAATCCGCGTTAAATTAATGTTCATCCGGCTGCCTAGACAGTATAATTCCCGCCGTTTGAATCGAATATACGAGGTTTCGGATGAATCAGTTTAAATTGGCGGTTTCGGGCGCGCAGATTTTGTTTGTGGCGTTCGGTGCGATGGTGCTTGTACCGCTTCTGACGGGGTTGAACCCTGCTCTGGCATTGTTGGGCGCGGGGATTGGGACATTGTTGTTCCAATTGGTTACTCGGCGTAAGGTGCCGATTTTTTTGGGTTCTTCATTTGCTTTTATCGCACCGATTATTTACTCGATTGGTGAATGGGGTCTGCCTTCAACGATGTTTGGCCTATTTGCGGCCGGCTTTATGTATTTTGTGTTCGCGGGTTTAATCAGGTGGCGCGGGCTGGCGGCGGTTCACCGCTTGCTGCCGCCGGTAGTCATCGGGCCGGTGATTATGGTGATCGGTTTGTCGGTAGCCGCTGCGGCAAGCAGTATGGCTATGGGGCAGGCTGACGGCAAACAGGTAATTGATTATGCAGACTCGTTGATTTTGTCGGGTTTTACCTTTGCGGTAACGGTCGTAGTGTCGGTTTTTGGCAGCCGCATGATGAAACTGGTGCCGATTTTGATCGGTGTGGCCTCGGGCTACACATTGGCTTTGATAATGGGCTTGGTAGATACTGCCGCCATCGTCAATGCGCCTTGGTTTGCAGTGCCTCATTTTGAAACGCCGCAAGTCAACTGGCAGGCTGCATTGTTTATGCTGCCGGTGGCGATTGCACCTGCCATCGAGCATATCGGCGGTATCATGGCTATTGGAAATGTTACCGGTCAAAACTATACGAAAGATCCGGGTTTGGATAAGACGCTCGCAGGCGACGGCTTAGGGGTATGCGTAGCCGGTTTGATCGGCGGACCGCCGGTAACGACTTACGGCGAGGTTACGGGTGCGGTGATGATTACGAAAAACAGCAATCCTGTCATCATGACTTGGGCGGCGATTTTTGCCATTGCAATGGCGTTTTTCGGTAAATTCAATGCGTTTTTGGCTTCCATCCCGATGCCTGTTATGGGCGGCATTATGCTGCTTTTGTTCGGTACGATTGCATCTTTGGGTGTGAAAACGCTGATTGATTCGAAAGTTGATTTGATGCTGCCTAAAAATCTGGTCATCGTCAGCTCGGTGTTGACGACAGGTATCGGCGGCATGGTCATCAAAATCGGTACGTTAAGCTTTGCCGGAGTGGGCTTATGCGCAATATTGGCCATTATTTTGAATATACTGTTGCCGGATAGAGAACAATAGTCATCAGCTTAAAAAGGTCGTCTGAAATTTTTCAGACGACCTTTTTGCTTTTTTATTTCGACCAGCCTCCGCCCAATGCCTTATACAGCGACACCAGCATCTGCGCCCTTGCCAGCTGCGCCGAAATCAGGTTTTCCTGCATTTGGCCTTCGGCGATATGGGCTTTGAGGGCAACATCCAGCGTTTTGTAGCCGTTGCGGAACATTTTTTCCGTATCGGCAGCATGGCGTGCTGCCTGATTATGGGCGGTTTGCAGCAGTTCGGTTTGACGGCTTAGCGATTCCACGCCTTGATACGCACTATCGACTTCGCCCAGTGCGGTCAGGAGCCGTTTGTCGTATTCCAGCAATGCCGTCTGAAGGCGCGCGTCGGCGGCTTTGATATTGGCTTTGATGCGGCCGTTGGTGAACAGCGGCGTCTGTATGCCCACAGACAGCAAACTTGCCCAGCCGGTCAGCGAACGGTCGCCGTCCACACCGATGCGTCCGCCCTGCCCCATAAAGCTGATGGTGAAGCGCGGCAGCAAATCGGCTTTGGCACTGGCGAATTTGGCGGCATAGGCATTGACTTGCGCCGCCTGCGCGCGCAGGTCGGGGCGGCGTTCCAGCAAGCCTTGCGGCGTTTGCCCGCCCGGCGCGGAAGGCTGGTGCGCCAACGCATCGATAGACGATTCAGGCAGCGTAAACGTCTGCGGCACGTTGCCGGTCAAAACGGCGATACTGCGCACATAAGCGGCGTATTCCGCCGCTATCGTGGCTCGTTTGGCTTCCGCTGCGGTCAGTTGCACTTTCGCCTCGTTCACTTCATAGCCGCTGACATGTCCCGCCTTAAAACGCCCTTCGATGTAGCGCACCATCCGCCGCAAGGTGGCAACGGTTTGGTCGGCGGTTTTCAGACGACCTTGTGCCGCACGCGCTTTGAAATAATTGTCGGCAATATCGCCCGCCACCAGCATTTGCGCGCCGTATGCCAATTCCTGCTGCCCCAGCGCGGCATAGCGGGCGGCATCGGCGTCGCTGCGTTTCTTGCCGAAAATATCCGGCTCCCACGAAGCGGTCAGTCCTCCGTACAGGGTGGTACTTTGAGAATCGATGGTATCGTCGTTTAAGGACGAAGTCTGCGGATAACGCGAAAGCAACGCGCGGGCATTGCTGTCGAGCGGGTTATCCATTTGACTATAATTCGCCATCGCCTTGCCACTCAGTCCGACGGTCGGCCCCAAATCGGCACGCGCCGCCCCCGCCACGGCACGGGCTTCGTTCAGACGGCTGACGGCGATTTTCACATCATGCCCCTGCGCCAAACCCTGAGCGATTAATCCGCTTAACACCGGATCGTTCCACTGCTGCCACCACGCCCCGATGTCCGCATCGCCCTTCGCCGCCGCATCCTGCGTAAATGTTTCGGGCAATTCAACCTGACTGTTTAACGGAACTTCTGTGTTTTTACAGCCTGCAAGCGCCAAGGCTGCGGCAATACACAATAAATGGATTTGATTGAATTTCATCGTATTTTCCTTTTTGAAAAGGTTTTAGCGTTCCGTGTTGGCGAAATTTGTTTCGCTCGTTCTCAGTGTGCTCAGCCTCTTGACGGGGCAACCTTTCAGACAACCTTTCAGAAGATTTTTTGCGAAACCTAGAAACCTGAATGTAAGCCTGCGGCTTACTGCCCTCTCCCTAACCCTCTCCCACGGGGAGAGGGGACAAATTGGTCTAATCCCTAAAAATGGTTGGGTTTCAGCATCCTCAATCTCCTCTCCCCGTGGGAGAGGGCTAGGGAGAGGGCAGCAAACCGTCAGGTTTGCTTTTTAGCAATACTTGGCGGGTCAACCTCAACCCTGCCGTTCCAACATCCCTTGAAACCGCAACAATGCCAGCCATAAGAATCCTACGCCGATACAGCCCATGATCAACATATGTCCCCAGACGATTTCAATCCCCGCGCCGCGGAACAGGATGTCTTGCGAGAATTTCACAAACTGCGTCAGCGGCCAATATTCGCTGATCAGTTGCGCCGTGTGCGGCATGTTGCTGCGCGGGGATGCGCCGCCGGCAAACAGGTTCATCACGATATACACCGGCAGCATCAGCATACCGAACTGCCCCATCGTCGATGCGAACGTGGCAATCATGATGCCCAGCGACGCCACCGAAAACAGGAACAACGCCAACCCTACCGCATAAAGCGGCACCGAACCGATGAGCGGCACGCCTATGCTCAAATGCACGATAAACCACAGCGACGACAGTGCCGCCACCCAAATCACGGCGGCATTTGCCAGCACTTTGCCCATCATCAGTTCGAACGCATTGACCGGCATCACCAGCAAATGCTCGATTGTACCGCGTTCGCGTTCGCGGATAACCGCTGCCCCCGTCAATAAAATCAGCAACATACACGACATCGATCCGATTTGCGAAGTCGGCATGAACCACGCGCTTTCGCCGTTGGGATTGTAATAAGTATTGATGACGGGGCTGATTAACTCCGGCCGCGTCACGCCGGTGAATTCGTAAATTTCGCGGTTGATAATTTGCGAAAGATACGAAGCGCCCACCCCCGCCTGCGTCATCGACGTCGCATCAACCAAAAGCTGCAAATCAGGATTGCGCCCCGCCGCCATGTCGCGCTGAAAATTGGGCGGCACTTCCAAAATAAAGGTGAACTCGCCCTTATCCATCAATTCGTCCGAATCCTCGCGCCGCACGTCCTCTACCAGTTTGAAAAACGGATGTTGCACGGCATCGCGGATACGCATGGACAAAACCGAACGGTCTTGGTCGATGATGCCGACGGTGGCATTTTTCAAATCCGCGCCCACCTGCGCCATCTGATAAATCGTGGCTGTAAAGATATACCCAATCAGCACCATCAGCACCGGATCAGTCAGCTCGCTGCGGAACTCTTTGAGCATCAGGGTCAGAATGTTTTTCAGGGTACGCATGGGGATTCCTGTTTAAACGCTATGGATGAAGGTCGTCTGAAAACCTTATCTGTTCTTCAGACGACCTTTGTACAGTACATCGCCTACTATCTGGTTCTTTATGGGAATCACCAAACTTACCGCAACAGTACC
Organism: Morococcus cerebrosus; assembly: GCF_022749515.1. Taxonomy (NCBI): domain Bacteria; kingdom Pseudomonadati; phylum Pseudomonadota; class Betaproteobacteria; order Neisseriales; family Neisseriaceae; genus Morococcus; species Morococcus cerebrosus. The sequence continues at coordinate 971,423 of NZ_CP094242.1, read as the reverse complement.
GCCATACTGCAAAAATTTTCACAGGCAACATTTTCCGAAACGCAATTTTTTGTTTAAGCCCGCAACGTAAGTCAACTGCTTAATCACCAAGATATTCGTATAATCTTCAAGCGCACGGATACTGTGTGTCTCGCCGGGTTCGATCCGGACGATTTGCAGGCCTTCGGTATGTAAAGTTTCAGACGACGTCGAGATTTGCGCACTACCGTTCAACACAATCAACAAAATAATCGCTTCGGCTTCATAGGGCGGAATTTCATTGTCTTTCTGCAAAGAAAGCTGGACGATTTCCTGATCAGTATCACTGCTGATCACCCCGCCCAACAAGGCTTTGGGATCTAAGGTATATTGTTTCATCATCGCTCCTTTTCTATTTTTACATTTTCAAAAATTAAGAACATACATACGGCCGTTTTCACAGTATATATTCTTGAAAACCAATATTTAGGGCAGCATATCGGTATAAAGTTCTACTCAAACAGCCCCTTTGATAAATTACCCGGACAGGCACTCTGTAGAAATCAACAGTGTTGTTTACACTTTTGGCTTTTGCCTGAAGACCCGTTTGAGCAGCTATCCGGCATTGTCAAGAATGTCGATAGACACGGGAAACCCGCTCTGTTCTTGATAATGCCGGATAGCTGTCTAAGAATCATTCAAGCAAAAACAAAAGCTGTCCGCCGTAGAAAAAGTGTAAACAACGCGACGATTTCCTACACACCGAAACAGGGAGACCTACATTTTCATCCGCGCTGTGAATTACGGATTTAATTTAAAAGGCCGCCCGAATAATCGGGCGGCCTTCAATTTGTTCATCAGAATGCGATATAAGTGGCAGGATTGACCGGTTTGCCGTTTTGACGGACTTCGAAGTGAAGTTGAGTACGGTTGGCATCGGTATTACCCATTTGTGCAATGGTTTGTCCGCGTTTGACATTTTGTCCTTCATTGACGAGCAGACGTTGGTTGTGTCCGTATGCGCTCAAGAATGAGGAGTTGTGTTGGATGATGACAAGGTTGCCATAACCGCGCAAACCCGAGCCTGCATAAACCACTTTACCGTCTGCGGCAGCTACGACGGGCTGACCAGCATTACCGCCGATGTCCACGCCTTTATTGCTGCCGCCAAAGTTGGCAAGAACGTTACCGTTGGTCGGACGTTGCCATGTAATGCCGCTGACTGTACGGGTTGCACCGGTAGCAACTGTCGGCGTATTGAGAGGTGCGGGAGCAGGCTTGGCAACGGGTGCAGGTGCAGAATATGACGGTTTGGCTGCCGCAGTCGAAGCAGGGGCAGTATAACCGGCCGGTTTGACGCGCAGATTTTGTCCGACGCTGATGTTGTTGTCAGTCAAACCATTCCATTCACGCAGATTGTCTTGGGTAATATGGTAGCGTTTGGAAATATTGTAAACGGTATCGCCACGGACGACAGTATGCGTTGCTGCATTGATGTCAACCGGAGCATAGGACGGAACATAGGCACCACCGGAAACAGGAGGCGTATAGCTGTTGTTGACAGCGGGAGCGGAAGGAGGAGTATAAGGGGCATCGTTGGCTGCCGGCGCATTTGTGCCGTAAGGGGTCGCACCATAAGGATTGGAAGAAGTACCGGAACCGGCATTACCGACGACGACGGGGGCAGGTTGCTGGCTGGTACATGCGCCCAATGTCAGGGCGAAAGCGGCATAAAATGCGGTTTTTTTCAACATAATCGATGACCTTTATATCGGGGTTATTGTCTTGATTGGTGCATATCATAATAAAAATAAGCCCGCCCCTCAAGTATCGGGGCGGTTAGGGACTGTTAAAATCGGCTTGCCGCGCCTGTTTCAGAACAAAAAGATCGTCTGAAAACACTCGGCAAAAAAAACAGAAATCTGTGTGCTTATCCCTCTTTACCGTCCTGCCAAAATCCGCTGACTGCATCCATATGGCGGTAGGAAGTCAAATCGATTTGCAGCGGTGTAACCGTGATAAAGCCCGCCTCACACTCCCCGAAATCCGTACCTTGCTCCCGATCAGAAATATCGCCGACGGGACCTATCCAATAAATAGACTCACCGCGGGGATTCTTCATCGGGATAACGCTTTGCTCATGATGCCGCCGCCCCAACCGCGTTGTTTTGATACCTTGTACCGCATCCGGCGGTACGGCGGGAATATTGATGTTCCAAAGGACAGGCGTTTTAGGAGGATTTTTCAACAACCGCTCCAATATCATCCAAGCCGCCTGTTCCGCCGTCTGCCAATAACGCCCCCGCGTATCGTTCAAAGACAACGCAACGGCAGGAATGCCCATCAGGAAGGCTTCGGTCGCTGCGGCAACCGTTCCCGAATAAAGCGTATCGTCTCCCATGTTCGCACCATTATTGATGCCTGAAAGGACCAAATCGGGTTTAAAATCCGAAAGCACATGACAACCCACATGAATACAGTCGGTGGGCGTACCGTCAACATAATAAAACCCGTTTGCCGCCTGCTTCATTTGCAAAGGGCGGTCGAGTGTCAAAGAATTGCTGACGCCGCTTCGGTCGCGTTCGGGAGCAACGATGCGGACATTGGCAAACTCCGCCGCCACCCTGGCCAAAATGGCTATGCCCTGCGAAGAGTACCCGTCGTCATTGGAAATCAAGATGTTCATTGTTATAGCTCTCTGAAAAGGGATGCTATTGTATCGCCCCCATACTGCGGCCGTCTATCCGAAACACTCATGAAAAAAGGTCGTCTGAAACCAAATTTGGTTTTCAGACGACCTTTTGTTTTTCCGCATTACAGATTTTTCAAGCGCGCAATGCGGTTATCCAAAGAAGGGTGCGTACTCAGCAGGGAATCTTTGGCATCACTGGCAATCCCCATCGCATTCATCTGCTCTGGCAAATCGCTCGTGCTGCCTTTCAAACGTTGCAGCGCGGCAATCATTTTATGCGCACCAACCAACTTGGCGGCACCCGCATCCGCACGGTATTCGCGCTGACGGCTGAACCACATGACGACGATGCTTGCCAAAAAGCCGAACACAATCTGCAACACCATGCTCACCATAAAATATGTGCCTTGCGAAGTGCTGCCGTCGTTATTGCGGGCAATCATGCCGGAAACGACGCGTGCCAAGAAAACCACAAACGTATTGACGACACCCTGTATCAGTGTCAACGTAACCATATCACCGTTGCCGACGTGCGCCATCTCGTGCGCCAAAACCGCTTCGACCTCGTCCCGGGTCATATGATCGAGAAGGCCGGTACTGACGGCGACTAAGGAGCTGTTGCGTGTCGCGCCGGTTGCAAAAGCATTCGGCTCAGGAGAATGATAAATCGCTACCTCAGGAGTTTTGAGACTCCATTGACGGGCCTGCGCTTCAACAGTTGCCAAAAGCCATGCTTCTTCTTCGCTGCGCGGTTGAACGATAACTTCCGCACCCACCGAGTTTTTAGCGATGGTTTTGGACATGAGCAAAGAAATAATCGAACCGGTAAAGCCGACGACGGCAGAATACGCCAGCAGGCTGCCGACTTGGTCCGTACTGTTGATACCGAGGACTGCCAAAACAATCCGGATGACAACTAAAACCGCGATATTGGTTACGAGAAACAGAAAGACACGTTTCACCAGTGTTCCTTTAAATTTGTTTGTTATGTAAAAAATGAATTCTTCAAATACCTTGCAAAAGGCAACGTATTTTCTCAAAAAGTCTCGCCTACCGAAACACCTTATTGGGAAAAGGTATGCAAATCCAAATACACTTTTGGTTACCCACTCGCAATATTATGCTGTCAAACGTCATCCAGCGTTCAGTTGCACTGCCCCACTGCCGCCGGATAAACTGATACCTGCGTCTGCGTCAGGGCAAACAGGTTTTCAAGCTGCGTTTGCGCTTGGCGGTTGGCGTGATCCAAAATCTGGGCTTTACACGCGCTGGCGAGAACTTGTTTTTTGGCTTCGTCCTGCACGGTTTTGAACACTGCCTTATCCACGGGCAAAAGGTTGAACGAGCCGGTTTGGATGTCGTACACCTCGATATTTTCCAAATCGACACTGAGGATTTCTACGGGTGGCAGGCTGATGAGGACTTTTCCGTCCACGATATTGACGTTGTCGGCGTGAAGCTTGTCCAAATCCAAGCCCGCCAACACTTTGCCGCGCACGATAAACAGACCGCTTTGCGAGTCCTGCCACAATCTGCGCCAGTCGCCTTTTTTCTCGGTGCGGATGATGGTGTCGATGTAAAAAGCCGTGCTTTCCAAGCGGTTCATCTGCTTAATCTGCATCAAAACGCCTTCGCGCGAAATCGCTTCATGGGCGTTGTCGTTGCGGTGCTGGGCATAAAACCAGCCGCCCGCCGCTGCGACTGCGCAAAAAATAGATATTAAAATCAATCGGTAAACCATTTTCATTAGGTTAGACCCTTTTCGGTTGCGTTAAACTTATAGTGGATTAAAATTGCAATGATACGGCGTTGCCAACGCCCTTATGTACTACCTGTACACGGCGGGCGTTGCCGCCTTGTCTCATTTTTATTTTAATCCACTATAACGCCCATATTCTTTCAAATGTTCAGATTTCAAGCAAAGGTCGTCTGAAAACGCCATTTTTGTTTTTCAGACAACCTCCTATCAAAACATTACCAAAAGGTAATAAAAATCCGCCATCAAACACAGTTTGCCTTTTGGTAAAGACAAGACTACAATCGCCTACATCTTTTCAGCCACCCCACACATCATGAACACCACCGACCTGCGCCGCCGCAACCTGCGGCAATGGATAGCGGACAAATACGGCGGCCAGCAAACCCGTTTTGCCGAAGCCATCGCCATCAACCAAGGCGAATTGTCCGCCCTTCTGAAAAACAAATCCTTCGGCGAGAAAAAAGCCCGCAAAATCGAACAGGCGGCACAAATGCCCGCCATGTGGCTGGATCAAGAACACGCCACAGCCCAACCCGACCATCAAGAAAGACGCACCATGCCCCACATTTCCTCCATCCCCGAAATCCTCGCCGACATCAAAGCCGGCAAAATGGTCATCATCACCGACGCGGAAGACCGCGAAAACGAAGGCGATTTGCTGATGGCGGCGCAGTTCGTTACCCCCGAAGCCATCAACTTCATGATCAAACACGCGCGCGGACTGGTTTGCCTGCCGATGGAAGGCAGCATGGTCGAGCGGCTCGGCCTGCCCATGATGACCCAGAAAAACGGCGCGCAATACGGCACCAACTTTACTGTTTCCATCGAAGCGGCGCAAGGCATCACCACCGGCATTTCCGCCGCCGACCGCGCCCTGACCATCCAAACCGCCGTCTCCCCGACCGCCAAACCCGAAGACATCGTCCAACCCGGCCACATCTTCCCCCTGCGTGCGCAAAAAGGCGGCGTCCTAGTACGCGCCGGACACACCGAAGCCGGCGTCGATTTGGCACAAATGAACGGACTCATCCCCGCCGCCGTCATCTGCGAAATTATCAACGACGACGGCACCATGGCGCGTATGCCCGAGCTGATGAAGTTCGCCGAAGAACACAACCTCAAAATCGGCACAATTACCGACCTTATCGAATACCGCAGCCGCACCGAAAGCCTGCTCGAAGACATGGGCAACGCCCCCGTACAAACCCCGTGGGGCGAATTCCAGCAACACGTTTACGTCGACAAACTCTCCGGCGAAACCCACCTCGCCCTCGTCAAAGGCAAACCCGCCGCCGACACCGAAACCCTCGTCCGCGTACACGAACCCTTCAGCGTCATGGACTTCATCCAAGCCAACCCGCGCCATTCCTGGTCGCTGCCCAAAGCCCTTGAGCGCATCCAGCAAGCCGACAGCGGCGTCGTCATCCTCCTGCACCGCACCGAAGACGGCGCCACCCTGCTCGACCGCACCCTGCCCAAAGGCGCCAACCAAGCCTACAAATGGGACAGCAAAAGCTACGGCATCGGCGCACAAATCCTCGCCGGCCTCAACGTCGGCAAACTGCGCGTGTTAGGACAGCCCTCCGCCTTCACCGGCCTGACTGGCTTCGGCTTGGAAGTCGTCGGCTTTGAAGAAGCAGAAAACAAATAAACCGCCCGTCTTATCAAAAGGTCGTCTGAAGTCCCGATTCCGGTTTTCAGACGACCTTTTGCTATAAATTACCTGATTCAGCCAACCTCCCATGAAAATTATAGTGGATTAACTTTAAACCAGGACGGCGTTACCTCGCCTTAGCTCAAAGAGAATGATTCTCTAAGGTGCTGAAGCACCAAGTGAATCGGTTCCGTACTATCTGTACTGTCTGCGGCTTCGTCGCCTTGTCCTGATTTAAAGTTAATCCACTATATTACTATAATTTATTTCAAATAAAAATAATAATATAATAATTATAAAATAATTCAAGAATAATTTTTATTGCATTTAAAATACAAATATAGCATAATGCTCATCATCAAAAAGGATATTCTCCTCCTAATATTTTATTTAACTCTAAAAACAAAAGGATATAATTATGCCCAACAGCTATATCGACCGCCGCACAGAAATATATAACCAACGAAATCAAAATAAGATTACGTTGAGTTTACGTTTATCCATTAAAGATGATTTGATTTTGCAAGAGCTTGCCGATGCTTGGGAAACAACCCGCCAAGATATCATCAATGATTTAATTCAAGAATTCATTATTCAAGACTGGGAGAACAAACGAATGATTGACAAACAAAAAGACGAAGAATTTGATAATTCAACTACAACACGATATTTCTTATTAAATACTAATAGTGCCAACGACCTGGAAGACCATAATTTTATGATGACAAACCAAGTAGCTGCTGCATTTGAAGATGGCTACAAAGAAAAAATCTGTCGGATTAAAAAAGGAGACTATGTATTCCTATACGCCTCCGGACAAGGAATTGTTGCATATGGTCAAGCAACAGGAATCGTAGAGAAAACACATCATTATGGTGTTGATAATAAAACATTTTTTCAAAAACTAGAACATTTTGTCGATTTAAGTCAAAATCCAATCAAAGCAAGACAGGTTAAATCCATTTTGGGACGTTCTTTTCCTTTTGCCCAAACATTATCTCAGATTACTGATGGGGAAAAATTGTTGGAGAATCTCAAATAAGACAAAGTAAGGCTACAAGTATCCTGTAAAACGGCAGTTATAGTGAATTAACTTTAAACCAGTACGGCGTTGCCTCGCCTTGCCGTACTATCTGTACTGTCTGCGGCTTCGTCGCCTTGTCCTGATTTAAATTTAATCCACTATAAATTTCAAAAGGTCGTCTGAAATCCCGATTCCGGTTTTCAGACGACCTTTTGCTATAATACCCGCCAGTTTGAAAACGGAAGAAACCCATGTCCCGAATCGCCGCCCTGCCCGACCACCTCGTCAACCAAATCGCCGCCGGCGAAGTGGTCGAACGCCCCGCCAACGCCCTCAAAGAAATCGTCGAAAACAGCATAGACGCAGGCTCGACGGCGATTGAAGTCGAGCTGGCAGGCGGCGGCATCCGCCTCATCCGAGTCAGCGACAACGGCGGCGGCATCCACCCCGACGACATCGAACTCGCACTCCACCGCCACGCTACCAGCAAAATCAAAACCCTAAACGATTTGGAACACGTCGCCAGTATGGGCTTTCGCGGCGAAGGCTTGGCAAGCATCGCCTCTGTCAGCCGCCTGACCCTGACCAGCCGCCAAGACGGCAGCGCGCACGCAACCCAAGTCAAAGCCGAAGACGGCAAACTCAGCAGCCCCACCGCCGCCGCCCACCCCGTCGGTACCACCATCGAAGCCGCCGAACTCTTCTTCAACACACCCGCGCGGCGCAAGTTCCTCAAATCCGAAAACACCGAATACGCCCACTGCGCCACCATGCTCGAACGCCTCGCGCTGGCGCATCCGCACATCGCCTTCTCGCTCAAACGCGACGGCAAACAAGTGTTCAAACTCCCCGCCCAAAGCCTGCATGAACGCATAGCCGCCATTGTCGGCGAAGACTTTCAGGCAGCATCCTTAGAAATCGACAGCGGCAACGGCGCACTGCGGCTCTACGGCGCCATCGCTAAACCCACCTTCGCCAAAGGCAAAACCGACAAACAATACTGCTTCGTCAACCACCGCTTCGTGCGCGACAAAGTCATGCTCCACGCTGTCAAACAGGCATACCGCGACGTATTGCACAACGCCCTCACCCCCGCCTTCGTCCTCTTCCTCGACCTGCCGCCCGAAGCCGTGGACGTCAACGTCCACCCCACCAAAACCGAAATCCGCTTCCGCGACAGCCAGCAGGTACACCAACTCGTGTTCCACACCCTCAACAAAGCCCTCGCCGACACCCGAGCCGACTTGACCGAAAGCGTCGGCAACGCAGGCGAAGTGTTGCACGAAATCACAGGCATCCGTCCCGCGGTAACGTCGTCTGAAAACGAGCATAGCGGGTTCCGCCCAAACCCGCCCACGTCTGAAAATATTTTCGCCGCTGCACCAAGCGCACACGCCTCTGAACCGCGCAACGCCTTCAGTTCAGGCAAAACCGCCCCCATGCCCTATCAGGCAGCACGCGCGCCGCAGCAACGCAGCCTGTCCCTGCGCGAAAGCCGCGCCGCCCTCAACACCTACGCCGAACTCTTCAAAAACAGCGCAGCCGATGAAGCCGATATCGAGTTGGCACAGTTCGAACAAGCCCGCTTCAGCACCACATCCGCCACGTCGTCTGAAACCCCCGCACGCAGCTTTTCAGACGACCCCAAACCCGAACTGCCGCCGCTGGGCTTCGCCATCGCCCAATTATTAGGCATCTACATCCTCGCCCAAGCCGAAGACAGCCTGCTGCTCATCGACATGCACGCCGCCGCCGAGCGCGTCAACTACGAAAAAATGAAACGCCAGCGGCAGGAAAACGGCAACCTGCAAAGCCAACGCCTGCTCATCCCCGTTACCTTCGCCGCGTCCCACGAAGAATGCGCCGCCCTTGCCGACCACGCCGACACGCTGGCAGGCTTCGGGCTGGAACTGTCCGACATGGGCGGCAACACCCTCGCCGTCCGCGCCGTCCCCGCCATGCTCGGCAAAGCCGACGTCGTCTCGCTCGCCAAAGACGTATTGAACGAACTCGCCCAAGTCGGTAGCAGCCAAACCATCGAAGAACACGAAAACCACATCCTCGCCACCATGTCCTGCCACGGCTCCGTCCGCGCCGGCCGCCAGCTCACCCTGCCCGAAATGAACGCCCTCCTGCGCGACATGGAAAACACCCCGCGCAGCAACCAATGCAACCACGGCCGCCCGACCTGGGTGAAACTGACGCTGAAAGAATTGGACGCACTGTTTTTACGCGGACAATAAAGTTGGCGAAAAGCAAAGGTCGTCTGAAAACGGATTTAGGTTTTCAGACGACCTTTTATCTCAAATTCAATCAAAAAAACCAACCGTAGCGTGGGCTTTGCCCGCGAAAACCTCCGCCAAACCTATCTTTAAAAAACTCAAAGAAACCCTTATCCATCGTCATTCCCGCGTAGGCGGGAATCCAGACCTCGGCATTTCGGAATGATTTCAAAGCTGCCATAACTTTAAACTTCTGGATTCCCGCCTGCGCGGGAATGACGACGGTAGGTTAGCCATGTGTGAGGGAGGGGAAAAAGTGAAGCAAGTGCAGGCTGTGTCAAACCCTAACAAAAATTACTGAATCTTCTGCGATACCCAATTTTCAACCTAATCTATCGCCAAATCAAAAGGTTTCAGACGACCTTTTAATTAAAAACTCCTCCCATCGATAACCTAAACGTAGCGTGGGCTTTGCCCACGAAAACCACCACCAAACCTATCTTTAAAAAACTCAAAGAAACCCTTATCCATCGTCATTCCCGCGCAGGCGGGAATCCAGACCTTGGCATTTCGGAATGATTTCAAAGCTGCCATAACTTTAAACTTCCGGATTCCTGCCTGCGCGGGAATGACGACGATAGGTTAGTCATCTAAGGGAGAGAGTGAAGACAATATCCACACTTAACATTTAAACTTCCCGCCAAACAATCTCCAACCGGATGGCCCCATACAATACCAAAGGTCGTCTGAAACTTCTTCAGACGACCTTTCCTTAATTCTCAAACCCGACCAATCAAATACTCGACCAATGCCGGCACACCTTCCGCCGCGCGTTTCGGAATCACTTCGACATCCGCGCCCACGCCTTGCGGATTTGGATCGACCAGATAGCATTCCGCATCGGGCGGCGCGTAGTGAATCAGCGAAGCCGCCGGATAAACCTGCATCGATGTGCCGACAATCATGACCACATCGGCATCGCGCATTTCTTCGACCGCCGCGTCAAACATCGGCACTTGCTCGCCAAAAAACACGATATGTGGGCGCATCGGATTGCCTTGGCTGTCGCGCACATCGTCTGTCTGCTCGCCGGTAAATTCGATGATTTCGTCTTCATCGACGGTGCTGCGCAGTTTGTTCAGCTCGCCGTGCAGGTGCAATACTTTGCTGCTGCCCGCCTTCTCGTGCAGCGCGTCCACATTCTGCGTGATGATGCGCACATCGTAATATTGCGCCAGCTTGACCAACGCCAGATGCGCGGCGTTCGGCTCGGCGGCGTTTGCCTGAAGCCTGCGCTGGTTATAAAAATCAATCACGAGCTTGGGATTGCGCGCCAAGGCTTCGGGCGTGCAGACATCTGTAACCCTATGCCCTTCCCACAAACCGCCCGCATCACGGAAAGTCAGCAACCCGCTGTCGGCGCTGATTCCCGCGCCGGTCAGGACAACGCATTTTTTCATTGTTCGGATTCCTTATGCCGTCTGAAACCAATATTGCCAAACGGCTCAATCGTCCGGATGGAAACGCGCGGCTGCACGCTCTTTGGCGGCGGTTTCCTTGTCTTTCAATTTCGTTCCCAGACCAAGGCGTTTTTCATATTCCGATTGCGGCGTATCGTCATCCTGCATACCGAACGCGCTAGCGTTGACCCAAAGCGCGAGAAGCGAAACGACAAAGGCGCAAAAACCTATGATGTACCAAAACATTTGTTTTCCTGTATTTTTGATGTGCAACAATGAAGGGCGCGGTAATCGGCAATGAAACGGCAGATTGGAAAGGAGTAAATTCAAATAAGAAATACCTGCCGCGGCAATCACGGTACAAATATTTTCTATTTGAAGCCACTGTCAAACAGTCAAACTGCCTACCTGCCGCCTTTCATATAGCGGTTTGTAAAGATATGAAATGTATCACAAAGCCGATTTGATATAAATTCTCCCGCCTGATTCTTTCATTCGTTTACCTATTATCGGTTTAAAAGCCAAAAGGTCGTCTGAAAAGTTTTCATAACTTTTCAGACGACCTTTATCTATCCTTAAAACAAAACCCTTATTGATCCACAAACGCGCGCTCAATCAGGTAGTCGCCGCGTACGCCGGTTTTCGGGGAGACGGTCAGACCGAAATCGTCCAGAACTTTGCAGGTGTCTTTCAACATGGCAGGGCTGCCGCAGAGCATGGCGCGGTCGTCTTGCGGGTTGATTTTGGGCAGGCCGATGTCTTCAAACAGTTTGCCGCTTACCATCAGGTCGGTCAGGCGGCCGTGGTGTTCGTAGTCTTCGCGGGAAACGATGGGGTAGTAAATCAGTTTTTCTTTAACCAAGTCGCCGAGGTATTCGTGTTCGGGCAATTCTTTGGTAAAGCGGTCGTAGTACGCCAAATCTTTTTTGTAGCGCACGCCGTGTACGAGGATGATTTTTTCAAATTGCTCGTAAATTTCGGGATCTTTGGTGATGCTCAAGAAAGGGGCGATGCCGGTACCGGTGCTCAACAGGTAAAGGTGTTTGCCGGGATTCAGGTCGCCGGCAACCAAGGTTCCGGTCGGTTTTTTGCTGATTAACACGTCGTCGCCGACTTTGAGGTGTTGCAGGCGGCTGGTCAGAGGGCCGTCTTGGACTTTAATGCTGAAAAATTCGAGGTGTTCTTCCCAGTTGGCGGAGGCGACGCTGTATGCGCGCATCAGCGGCTTGCCGTCCACCATCAATCCGACCATGACGAATTGGCCGTTTTCGAAGCGCAACGATTCGTCGCGGGTGCAGGTAAAGGTGAAATACGCATCCGTCCAGTGATGTACGGACAATACTTTTTGGGTATTGAATGCTGCCATTTGAGTTTCCTGTCGGTAAATCCGTCTGATCGCGCGGGTCGGGCGGATGATGGTTTAAAAGGGTTTTCAGACGACCTCTCTCGCCTGTGAATAGATAATGCCGAATTAGAGCAAACGCGCAATTTTAAACGAAAATATTTATCATCACAATGCTTGCTGTCTAGCAGAGGTCGTCTGAAACTTTTCAGACGACCTCTTGGCAACGCATTACTTATCTAAGGTTTCGCGGATGATTTCTTTGACGGCGGCTGCATTGTTTGGCACGACTCGGACGCGCTGCGGCAATTTTTCCAAACCTTCCAGCGCGGCGGGACGTGGAATGGCGACATCGCCGACGGCTTCGTGTATGGTCGCATCGAATTTCGCTGCCAACGCGGTTTCCAAACACACAACCGTCTCCCCTTCTTCGCGCACTTCGCGGGCGACTTTTACGCCGTCGGCAGTGTGCGGGTCGATGAGTTCTTTATCTTGCTCGTAAACCTGCTTGATGGTGGCGAGGCGGTCGGCGTGGGTAGATTTGCCGGAAGTAAAGCCGTATTTGCCGCCGACTTTTTCCAAGGCAAACTGCAAGTCAAAGCCCTTGCCCGCCGCCACTTCCGCCCACAGCGTGTTGATTTCCTGAGGATCGCGATCCATCAGGTCGAACACGAAACGCTCGAAGTTGGACGCTTTGGAAATATCCATAGACGGGCTGGAGGTAACATAAGTATGCTCGCTGTTGCGCGGGCGGTATGCGCCGGTTTTGAAAAACTCGTCCAACACATCGTTTTCATTGGTCGCGACAATCAGGCGGCGGATAGGCAAGCCCATTTGTTTGGCGATGTGTCCCGCGCAAACGTTGCCGAAGTTGCCGCTCGGCACGCAGAAGCTGACCTGCTCATCATTGCTTTGCGTCGCCTTGAAATAGCCCGCAAAGTAATAAACCACTTGCGCGACGATGCGTCCCCAGTTGATCGAATTGACCGTACCGATATGGTATTTTTCCTTGAACGCAGCATCGTTCTGCACCGCCTTCACAATATCCTGACAGTCGTCAAACATCCCCTTCACGGCGATATTGTGGATATTCTCGTCTTGCAGGCTGTACATCTGCGCACGTTGGAACGCGCTCATTTTGCCGTCGGGCGACAGCATAAATACATTCACGCCCTTTTTACCGCGCAACGCATATTCCGCAGCCGAACCCGTATCGCCGCTGGTTGCGCCCAAGATATTGAGTTCCCTACCCTTTTTGTTCAACACATATTCAAACGCATTGCCCAAAAACTGCATCGCCATATCCTTGAACGCCAGCGTCGGGCCGTTGGACAAGGCTTGGATTTTGATGCCGTCGGACAAAGTACGCACAGGCGTGATTTCCTCAGTGCCGAACGCCGCTTCCGTATAAGTACGGTTCAGAATATCGCGCAAATCGTCTGCCGGAATATCCGTTACAAACAGGCTCATCACCTCAAACGCCAGCTCCGGATAGCTCAAACCGCGCCACTTGTCCAAAGTCTCGCGGCTGACCTGCGGATAACGCTCCGGCAGCATCAAACCGCCATCGGGCGCAAGCCCCATCAACAAAACCTCGCTAAACGGTTTATGCGCCGTCTCGCCGCGCGTACTGATATATTTCATGATTTCTTCTCTATAAAAACAAAAATATTGCTAATCAAAACAGGAAACCCGCCTGCGAACTATAGTGGATTAAATTTAAATCAGGACAAGGCGACGAAGCCGCAGACAGTACAGATAGTACGGCAAGGCGAGGCAACGCTGTACTGGTTTAAATTTAATCCACTATATCCCACAAGCCGTCCTATCCCGACCTTAATCCACTATAAACTTTGAGACGACCCCGATACACAGAGGTCGTCTGAAAACATTATCTATACAAACGCTTGAAACAAGTATTGACAGTTTTCACCGTTACCGACGCAATCGCCCGATCGCGCGAAGAAGGATTCAAAACATCCATCAACTCTTGCGCGGACACCTGGTTCGGCGCTTCCTCGCTCGCGCAGCCGCAGATTTTGTCTTCCCACTCGCGCTGTTTTTCCGCGCTCATGGTCAGCGCGACCAAACGCCACTCATTGCGCTTTTTCAACTCCGAACGGCACTGATGATCGACCGCCATTTTCACCACGCTGCCACCAATCCCCGTACCGCCGCCCAAACCGCCGAACGCCGAGTCAGAATCATAAGCGCAACCGCCCAAAAAAGCCGCCACAGAAGCAACGGCAACAATCTTTTTCATATTCATAGCCATCCCTTGCCGCAAGGTCGTCTGAAACGCCCCGCAAAGTCTTTAAACAAACGCGTATTATACCGTAAGCGGTGTGAGATGGGGGATTGGGGAAAGTCGGGTATAATCCGTTTTTTTGGGAAAATAGAGGATTGATCAATGTCTAACTCAAAAGAAAACACGCAAAACCCTAGCTGCTGTAAATTTTTTACAAAGATTAAGGAATGGATATGCGCAAGAAAAAATAAAAACTCAAAGAATGTGGAAGAAACAACGACACATCGAAATTTAAACAGACTAAGACAACAGCGCAAACAAATACAACAGAGCAAACAAAAAACTGACTATTTGGAAATTTTCAGCAAACTCATCGGAATATCGACAATATTAGGGATACTCTCCGGTGGATTTGTTATATATATCTATCTCTTGAAGATTAATCAATTAAGTATTCTTCCTGATGTAATAAGCAATCCGTCTAGCCTAATTGCTGCAATTACAATTTTTATACTTATTTATATTATTATAATTTCGTTACACTATCTTTTATTGCATTCATTTTTACCAGAATCATCTTCTGCTATACAGGACTCTCTAAACTCAAAATCCACCAAGTCAAATCACTCTGTAAAAATTATTTTTAGATTATATAATATATGTATTTCCTTAATAATTTTTTGGGTAATTTTTCGATTTCTCACAATTTTTTTAGAATATTTATTTCCACAAACAAATAATATCGGTATATATCTCATTTCATTTATACTCATATTATTCATATTCTTACTGACATTAATAGATTATTACCGTAAAAATTTGCTTAATTTATTCAATTTAAACGACAAAGAATCTTTTATTTCCTTTACTAGATTACTCATAACATTAATCATGATAATTTATCTAATGATATTAGGTATGGGCGATAAAACAAGAATCTTAAACTTTACGCATATCATTGAAATACCTGAAGACTCCTCATGGTACTTATTGCATAATAACTTCCAACAAAACAACGGCTCTCAAGAAACCAACGGTATTGATAAAAATGACTTGATCAAATTAAAACAAAATTTCAAATGTTCTATTCTTTCAGAAAAAGAAAAAGCAGATAAAAACATTAATTGTTCTTCGATTCCCGAACAACGCAATAATGCCCTATACGGCTATATGGCGTGGAATTTGGGCGATATTAAGTTTTTTTGCCCAGCGACTACTGATAACACCAAAGCCGACTCCACTAAAACTAAAGATGAGGACTCTAAAAGTAAAAATGAGGACCCTAAAACTAAAGAACAAGAAGCAGCTGACGAATTAGCTGCTAAAGAAGCTGACAAATTAACTGAAGAATGTATCATCATCAGCGGAAAAGCCCTGCAAATCATGCCTAAAAGTTATATCAGTACCAATACTGATGGCATTGACGACAGTAATCCTGAGAATACCGGTCATGACGAGCCTGCAATTGATATTAACACTGACGTTAAATTCAAAAATGACCTTAACGCCCAATCCAATGCCGGCTTGAATAATTTCAATGTCCAACCTATCCTGCCGATACAATCTAATGCAAAAAATATGTCAATCCAGATTAACTACGGCAGCTGTAATCATGATTCGTCAAGAAACAAGGATGATCATCCTGGTATAGGATACACAGACAAAAAAATCTGCCAGTAAGTTATGGCAAACCTATGCCGTCATTCCCGCGCAGGCGGGAATCCATCTTTGAGGATAGGAAAATCCATAAAAATCAATCAACTGAAATTTACAATCGGATTCCCGCCTGCGCGGGAATGACGGCTGTGATGTATCCTGTCTTTATTGTTCTCTTCGCCATCCGTCCGTTTTCAGACGACCTGCTATAATCCACGTCGTCTGAAAACCCTCTTTCACGGAAACCGCCATGTCCGACCTTTTCACCCGCCAACCTGATGCGCCGCTTGCCGAACGCCTGCGCCCGCATACGCTTGATGACGTTATCGGGCAGCAGCATTTAATCGGCGAAGGCAAACCGCTGCGTGTGGCGGTGGAAGGCGGGAAGCCGCATTCTATGTTGCTGTGGGGGCCGCCGGGCGTGGGCAAGACGACGTTGGCGCGGATTTTGGCGCAGAGTTTCAATGCACAGTTTCTGCCTGTTTCCGCCGTATTTTCCGGTGTGAAGGACATACGCGAGGCAATCGAGAAAGCTGAAATTGCCTTGCAACAAGGGCGCGCGACGATTTTGTTTGTTGACGAGGTACACCGCTTCAACAAAGCGCAGCAGGACGCATTTTTGCCTTATGTCGAAAGCGGCTTATTAACCTTTATCGGCGCTACCACGGAAAACCCGTCATTTGAAGTCAATCCGGCATTACTCAGCAGGGCGCAGGTTTATGTCTTGCAATCCTTGTCTTCAGACGACCTGAAAAAGCTGATTGCCAAAGTGTTGGCCTTGCCCGAATACCAAGAGTTTACGATTGAAGCCGATGCGCAAGAATTACTTGTGAATACCGCCGATGGCGATGCCCGCAGATTGTTGAACTTGATTGAGCAGCTTTTACGCGCTGCCGATACACGCCGTCTGAAAACCCTGACTGCCGAATTTCTTGCCGACAGTTTGGGTGCGCAAATCCGTCGTTTTGATAAGGGCGGCGAGAGTTTCTACAACCAAATTTCTGCGCTGCACAAATCCGTGCGCGGTTCGCATCCTAACGCGGCATTGTATTGGTTCTGCCGTATGCTCGACGGTGGCACCGACCCGCGCTATCTTGCCCGCCGCATTGTCCGCATGGCATGGGAAGACATCGGCTTGGCCGATCCGCGTGCCTTAACGATTGCCAATGATGCCGCCGCGACTTATGAGCGCTTAGGCTCGCCGGAAGGGGAGCTTGCTTTGGCTCAAGCTGTGTTGTACCTTGCCGCCGCCGCCAAATCAAACGCAGGTTATAAGGCATACAACCAAATGCGCCGTTTCGTCAAAGAAAATGCCAGCAACGAAGTGCCTGTCCATCTGCGCAATGCGCCGACCAAGTTGATGAAAGAATTGGGCTACGGACGCGAATACCGCTACGCCCACGACGAACCGAACGCCTACGCCGCCGGCGAAAGCTATATGCCCGACGGCTTGGACGAACCGGACTTCTACCAACCCGTCCCGCGCGGACTGGAAATCAAAATCGGCGAAAAGCTGGAATGGTTGAAATCGCTGGATGAAGAGGCGTTGGATAAGCAGAAGTAAATGGTGTCTCACATTTCAGACGACCCCAAAACGTCATCTGAAAATCCAATCATCAAAAAGAAAAACCGGATTCCCATCAAAGGAATCCGGCTTGTTTTATTCCAAACTTAGAAATTCATTCTCACACCCACGCGGACGGAGCGGCCAGGCAGCGGTGCGATGTATTTCAGCATGGAGTTTTGCGGACGTGCGGTGCGATTGGCAAGGTTGCGCGCATCGACAAACCATTCAGATGTTACCTTGCCGTGTTTGAGCGTATGGCTCAAATACGCATCCCACATGGTATAGCCGCCCAACACAGGTTCTTTGTAATTGGCAGCCATATGGCCGGTATGTTTGGCAGGACGGTAGCGCGTCAGGCTGCTGCCCACTTGCCAGCCGCCTTTATTCCATGTCAAACCTGCTCCGTAGCGGGAAACGGGCATATTGGGCATGTAATAGCCGTTGTTGCGGACGCGGCTGCCGTGTTCTAAGGAAGTGTTGCGCTCGTCGTCCAAATCGGCGCGGTTGTGTACGAAATCGCCGAAAAGTCGTGCTTCCAATGTGCCGTATTTGTTCAGGTCAAACCACTGATTCAATTCCAACTCTAAACCGTGAAGTTGGGTATTGCCGGCGCGCCAATATTTGGTTGGAAGGCGTTGACCGCCATCGTGTGCCGCATCGACCAAGAAGGCATAATCTTTGAATTGGGTTCTGTACCAGCTTGCGCGAAGCCGTCCGTCTTTCCAACCGAATTCGCTGTTGAATTCCCAAGTTCTAGCGGTTTCAGGACGGAGGACATCGACCGCCCAGTGTGATTCGGCAGCCATCAGGGCATAGTGATCGCCGCCTGCGTACAACTCGTTGACTTCAGGAGCGCGTTGCGAACGGCTATATCGCGCGCCCAGCTTCCAGAAGTCAAACAAATCCACGCCTACACCGGCATGATAGTGGTTCAAACTGTATTTCAGACGACCTCTTTCCTGCAAACTTTGAACTGTCGAGCTATTGCGTCCAGGTTTGAAATCGCCGATATCGACCGAGTGGCGAACCTGACCGTGCCGCCAGCCCAACGAAGCATCCCAGTTTTTCCATTTGAAGTTTTCCAACGCGAAAATACCGTATTCTTTGCTGTCGGTATCAGGCAGGTAGGCGTAGTTTCCGGTACGTTTGCCGTTGATGCCGGAAGATTCAGTGCTGCGTTGTTTCCAGTCTGCGCCCATTGTGCCTTTCAGCCAAGAACCGGCTTTGTGGTTGAACTCCAAACGGCTTTGGAAGGTTTTGCTGTCCAGCGTTTGCATTTTGGTGTCGCCCAAATATTCAGCGGTAGGCGTTTGCGTATAAGCAGCTTGAAACTTGATGTTCTCTATCCACGGAGCCAACGGACGGTACATGGCCTCAGCCTGCCAACGGGTTTGCTGGGCGCGCACGGAGGCATACTCGCGTCCGGTTTTGTTAGAAGAGCCGCCATGATGATTGTGTCCGGATGAAGCAAAATTGTAATAGCCGAATCCGGCAATGCCTGATTTGCTTAAGAAGCGGCTGACAGACAAACCGACATAGCTGCGCTCGCCGATATGGCTCAAACCGAAAGCAAAGTTCTGATTGCTCAAGTGGCTGTTTTTTAGACGACCTTTTTCAACAGGCATATCGTCTTTCATGGCATTGACGACCTTAATCCTACGGTCTTTGCTGCCATCGTAAAGCGGATTCTCTACCCAATCGCCCCAAGACGGTTTATTCACTTTGTACAGTTCAGACTCGTCAGGTTCTGACCCATCGTTATAGCGTTTCCACTGGGCGATAAAAGCCGGAATATCTTTCGCGACATAACGGAAATGGCCTTTATTTAAGGTTTCGCTAATATCCGGAGTAACCTGACATGCCCACATCAGACGCGAGCTGTAAATATTGGCAGGATCGTAACAGGCTGCCGGCTTGGAATCGCCGGGGATGCGGTAATCATCCGAATGGGTGTCCGCGCCCGACAAATGCCAAGCCACATTGCCTACCTTACCGTTTAATTTGAACGCGGCGACGCGCGGCGTATTGTAACCGCCGCTCACTTCCACTTTGCCGCCCACGTCTTTTTCAGGCAGCTGACTGGCAATCACGCCCGTATCGACATCGACCGCACCGCCAATCGCATTACCGCCATACAGCACCGAAGCCGATGATTTCAAAATGGTAATTTTTTCCGCCATAAACGGATTCACCATCAACGGCAAATCAGGGCTTAAAGAAGAAGCGTCCGAAATACCCAATCCATTTTCACTGACATACACACGCGAACCGCTCAAACTGCGGATTTGCGGTACGCCTGTATTAGGGCCGTAAGCATTATTTTGAACACCGGACACTTGTTCCACAGTCTGCCCGAGCGATACGGCGCGTTTTGTTTTCAAATCATTCGTAGTCAAGACTTCCCCGTCTTTCAGGTAGTCTTTTGCACCAGATTGCAAACGCCAGTTGTTAGAAGGTGCTTTCGCAGTAACCTTGACTTCAGGCAAGTCTACTTGCGGGGTATCTTCCGCAACCACTTGTCCTGAAAAAACCGCTAAAACAGCACACAATATTCTGTTTTTATTGAAAAAGATAGTTTGCTTCACCATTCATCCTTTTTAGATAACACATCACGAAAGGCGATATGATATATCATTTTCTTTACCTAGAATGCGGATAACTTTGTCTTTGTTTATGAACTTTGATTTTTGTCAATAGCTACAAAGAATAGTAAAAATACTATTAAGTACACATAAAGAATTAATTATAAGAATAAAAAAGAGGTCGTCTGAAAACGTTTGTTTTCAGACGACCTCTTTTTTATACAACCCTCTTATTTTCGCATTTCAACCAACATCCGACACACGCCCAATCCTGCTGCTGCCAAGATTGCGGCGGCAAAGCCGATGTTGGAAATGCCCGCCCAGACGGTAACGTAATGTCCCAAAAGCGCGCCGCCGCCGATACCGACGTTGTAGAGGCCTGAGTAAATCGAGTTGGCTACATCGGTCGCATCCGAGGCAAAGTCCAATACTTTGGATACCATGCCGAGGCTTAAGACGACGATGGCGATACCCCAGACAAACACCAGCGCGTAAACGGCTATCGGGTAAGTGGCAAGGGGCAGCAGGCAGAGCGTTGAAGCCATGATGACGGATACCGAGGTCAGCAGGAATGTGCGCTGGTGTTTGGCAAACCATTTGCCGAACAGATACGACGCGGCAAACCCCGCCAGTCCGTACAGGCTCAAGACGATGGTCACTTGTTCGGGCGCGAAGCCGCCGGCTTGCAGGACGAAGGGTTCGATATAGCTGTATGCCGTAAAGTGGGCGGTAATCAGCAGGACGGTCAGCGCGTAGAGCAGCATGAGGTTTTTGCGCTTGAGCAATCCGGGCAGGCTTTTGAGCGAACCTGTGTTCACGCTGGGCAGCAGCGGCAGGTTTTTCGCCAATATGCCCATGACTGCCGCCGCGCAAAGTCCGATAAGCAAAAAGCTGAACTGCCAGCTTGAGTGTTGCCCGATAACGCGCCCCAGCGGGATGCCCGCCACCATCGCCATAACCGTACCCGTACTGAGCAGCCCCAAAGCCTGATTGCCTTTACCCTGCGGCGCAACGCGTACTGCCAGCGAGGCGGTAATTGACCAAAACACGGCATGCGTCAGGGCGATACCGATGCGGCTGACGAGCAGGATTTCGAAACTTCGGGCGAAATAGGAAACGATGTGGCTGAGGGTAAAGAACGCGAAGAGGACGAGCAGCAGCTTTCGGCGTTCGATGTTTTTCGTTACCAGCATCAGCGGCAGTGACAGCAGCGCGACAATCCACGCATACACGGTAATCATGATGCCGACTTCGGTCGGCGGCATATTGAAGGTCGCACCGATGTCGCTCAATAGGGCAATCGGGATATATTCGGTGGTGTTGAAAATGAATGCGCCGACCGCCAGGGCGATGACGCTTAACCATTGCTTGTTTGTGTTTGCTGACATTGGGGTTTCCCTTTTTATATTTGTCTTCAAGATTTTATCGAATCTGTAATTATACTACTTTCAGACGACCTTCCTACTGCGACGACACAAATTTCCACCCTAGACGCTCCCGCATCATCGGCATACAATCTTTGCATGAACACCAAACGCCCCAAGCTCTCCCGTTTTGCCCACATTTACGGCATGAACGGGCAATTCATCCTGTTGGAACAGCATTCCGAGTGGATGCCGGTCAACGATGCCGACTACGACAATGCGCCCGCCTTGCCGGAGGGGTTCGTGTTTGCGGATGAAGCGTTCTATACGACCGACGGCAGCGTGCCGCCGCTTGTCCTGCCCGACAACATCAAAATCTTCAACGAAGAAGCGCGCAAACTCGAACGCCGCAGGCTCGATGCGCTGGCTTTGGAGGAGTTGGGCAAAAACCTCGCCGCCACCCAAGCCGAGACCGACCTCGAAGCCCTGCTCGAAAAAATCGAATTTCATTTGAAACAAGACAATCTGTTCAAATAAAACTTTTCAGACGACCCTCCAAGCAGCAAAGGGGTCGTCTGAAAGATAAAATCGTTGACAATCCAAACCGATTTGGTACATTGTTCAACACTTATCAATCCCCGTTTCCCAACCGACAAAGGAGTCGAGAAGATGTTTTCAAAAAGCGTCAACCTAGCCCAATATGATCCGGAGCTGGCAGCCGCCATCGCCCAAGAAGACCAACGCCAGCAAGACCACGTCGAACTGATTGCTTCCGAAAACTACGTCAGTTGCGCCGTGATGGAGGCACAAGGTTCGCAATTGACCAACAAATACGCCGAAGGCTACCCCGGCAAACGATACTACGGCGGCTGCGAATACGTCGATATCGTCGAACAGCTGGCAATCGACCGCGTCAAAGAACTCTTCGGTGCGGAATACGCCAACGTCCAACCCCATTCCGGCTCCCAAGCCAACCAAGCCGTGTACGCTTCCGTCCTCAAACCCGGCGACACCATCCTCGGCATGAGCCTCGCCCACGGCGGACACCTGACCCACGGCGCCAGCGTCAACATTTCCGGCAAACTCTACAACGCCATTACCTACGGCTTGGATGAAAACGAAGTCCTCGATTACGCCGAAGTCGAACGCCTCGCGCTCGAACACAAACCCAAAATGATCGTTGCCGGCGCATCTGCCTACGCACTGCAAATCGACTGGGCGAAATTCCGCGAAATCGCCGACAAAGTCGGTGCCTACCTTTTCGTCGATATGGCGCACTACGCAGGTCTGATTGCCGGCGGCGAATACCCCAACCCCGTCCCATTCTGCGACTTCGTGACCACCACCACCCACAAAACCCTGCGCGGCCCGCGCGGCGGCGTGATTTTGTGCCGCGACAACACGCATGAAAAAGCGTTGAACTCTTCCATCTTCCCAAGCCTGCAAGGCGGCCCGCTGATGCACGTCATCGCCGCCAAAGCCGTTGCGTTCAAAGAAGCCCTGCAACCCGAGTTCAAACAATACGCGAAACAGGTGAAAATCAACGCCGCAGCGATGGCGGAAGAATTGGTCAAACGCGGTTTGCGCATCGTTTCCGGCCGCACCGAAAGCCACGTTTTCCTCGTTGACCTACAACCGATGAAAATCACCGGCAAAGCCGCCGAAGCCGCATTGGGCAAAGCAAACATCACTGTCAACAAAAACGCCATCCCCAACGACCCGGAAAAACCGTTCGTTACCTCCGGCATCCGCATCGGCTCCGCCGCCATGACCACGCGCGGATTTAACGAAGCCGACGCCCGAGTCCTCGCCAACCTCGTTGCCGACGTTTTGGCAAATCCTGAAGACGAAGCGAATCTGGCAAACGTCCGCAAGCAAATCACCGCACTTTGCGACAAATACCCCGTTTACGGCGCATAATCCGCTTGCCCGTTTAAGCATTGTGTAAAACGGAAAGGTCGTCTGAAAATCCTGAAAAAGGGTTTTCAGACGACCTTAATTTCTCATTTCAGACTACAATACCGAATTAAATTCTCTCATCAACCCGACGAACTCTGTCTCATCATAAAAGCAAGGAATACCCATGCACACCGAAGCCGTTTTAACCGTATTGAAAAACCTGCAAAACCAAATCTGCGCCGCACTTGAGCAAGAAGACGGCGGGGCGGTGTTTGCGCGTGAAGAATGGACGGGCAAATTGGGCGTAGGCGAAACCCGCGTGTTGAAAAACGGCGCGGTATTCGAGCAGGCGGGCGTGAACTTTTCGCACGTGAAAGGCGACAAAATGCCCGCTTCGGCGACGGCGCACCGCCCTGAACTGGCGGGCGCGGCGTTTGAAGCGATGGGTGTGTCGCTGGTGATTCATCCGAAAAATCCGTATGTGCCGACCAGCCATGCGAACGTGCGCTTTTTTATCGCGTATCCGGAAGGCGGCGAGCCTGTGTGGTGGTTCGGCGGCGGCTTTGATTTGACGCCGTTTTATCCGTTTGAAGAAGATATTTTGCATTGGCACACGGTGGCGCGGGACGTGTGCGCGCCGTTTGGGGAAGCGGTTTATCCCGAGTTCAAAAAATGGTGCGACGAGTATTTTTACCTGAAACACCGCGGCGAAACGCGCGGCGTGGGCGGTTTGTTTTTCGACGATTTGAACCGCTGGAATTTCGACACCTGCCTGAATTTCATCAAGGCGGTCGGCGAAGGCTACATCGAAGCGTATTTGCCGATTGTGGCGAAACGCAAAAACACGCCATACGGCGAACGCGAGCGTGATTTCCAGCTTTACCGGCGCGGGCGTTATGTGGAATTTAATTTAGTTTGGGACAGGGGTACGCTGTTCGGCCTGCAAAGCGGCGGACGTACGGAAAGCATTTTGATGTCCATGCCGCCTTTGGTGCGCTTCGAGTATCGATACGCGCCCAAAGAAGGTTCGCCCGAAGCGCGGCTGAACGAGTTTCTCACCGCCCGCGACTGGCTCTCGGAGATGCAATAATGGCGGATAAACGCAAGCCCGACGCCCATCCTTCGGACAAATTCATCCTTGCCATGATTGTCATGGCGGTGTTCCTGGTAATCATCATCGGCGGCGGATTTATCGCCGTAGAATATTTTAAGGCGCATCCCGAAGTGTTTGAATTGAAGCCGCCTGCGAAATAGTTTAGGAAGAAAGACAAAAGGTCGTCTGAAACTTTTCAGACGACCTTTTTCAGCTTTAAAACCCTTGTTTACAAAACAGCCAAAGCCGCGTCGTAATCAGGCTCGTTGGCAATTTCGGCAACCAGTTCGCTGTGCAGGACTTTGTCGTTTTCGTCCAAAACCACAACGGCACGCGCAGTCAGTCCGCGCAACGGGCTATCGGTCAGGGCGACGCCGTAATCGGCGGCAAAGCTGCTGCGGAACGTAGACAGGTTGATAACATTGTCCAAACCTTCCGCGCCGCAGAAACGTGCTTGGGCAAACGGCAGGTCGGCTGAAATGCACAGAACGACCGCGTTATCCAAAGAAGACGCGCGTTGGTTAAACGTACGCACGGATTGGGCGCATACGCCGGTATCGACGCTTGGGAAAATGTTCAACACTTTGCGTTTGCCCGCAAAATCCGCCAAAGTTTTGTCGGATAGATCGCCAGCGGTCAGGCTGAATGCAGGCGCGGTTTGACCGACGGCTGGCAGGTCGCCGGAAGTGTGGACAGGGTTGTCGTGGAAGGTAATTTGAGCCATAAGAGTTTCCTTTTTTAGGTTGACGAAAAATATTGACGAGGATAGAAGGTTTTTATCTATTTGCCAAGTGATACATAATTAAGGGCAATATGCTCAAATCAGGTCGTCTGAAAAATTTCAGACGACCTGTTTTATATGCGCCTTATGCCCGCTCACACCCACAGCCAAGCCCAAACGCTGCGTCCTTCACCTTGCAGCAACACCAGCGTTCGGCAGGCGGAGGCTGTGTTCATACATTCCAACCCGATGCCGTGTGCGGCAAGTTCGGCGGCGATTTTCGGATGGAGGAACTGCTGCTTCTCCCCCGTGCCGATAATGATGACTTCGGGCAAGCCGTCCGAATCGGAGGTCGTCTGAAACAGGTCGGCGGCAGTCAGTTCAGACGGCGTTTGCACGTTCATTGCTTCAATTTTGCCGTTGCGCCAGATGATGGGCGCGGTGTAGGTTTTGCCGCCCGCTTCGATTGCGCCCGCCCGATAAGCGGTCAGGCTTAGGGTTTCATCGGTTTTGTTTTCTTCAATCAGCATTTTTCTTCCGTTTCTTTCTCGGCTTGATATATCAATTTCAAACAGGCTTGCCGCCCTTTCGCCGCGTTCCGTAAAAAAGGTGCAAAATCAGGCAATTTCAGGTAGGATGGGCGACTTTAGCCTGCGCCTTCCGCCCTTGCAAAATCAGCATTATATCAATCTGCGGCGGCGGTGCGTTTCGGGCTTTCTGAATTTCTGTTTTTACTTTTTGATTTAAGAGAATCGGCTCACAAGGAGGCACAATGAAGCCAGTAAACATCGGTCTTTTAGGTTTAGGTACGGTCGGCGGCGGTACGGCTGCCGTGTTGCAGGACAATGCGGCGGAAATCAGCCGTCGTTTGGGACGCGAAGTGCGCATCAGTGCCGTATGCGACTTGAGCGAAGAAAAAGCCCGCCAAACCTGTCCGTCCGCAGCCTTTGTCAAAGACCCGTTCGAACTGGTCGCGCGTGAAGACGTCGATGTCGTCGTCGAATTGTTCGGCGGTACCGGCATCGCCAAAGATGCGGTATTGAAAGCCATTGAAAACGGCAAACACATCGTTACCGCCAACAAAAAACTGCTCGCCGAATACGGCAACGAAATCTTCCCGCTGGCGGAAGAAAAAAACGTCATGGTGCAATTTGAAGCGGCAGTAGCGGGCGGCATCCCGATTATCAAAGCCCTGCGCGAAGGCCTCGCCGCCAACCGCATCCGCAGCATCGCCGGCATCATCAACGGCACCAGCAACTTCATCCTCTCCGAAATGCGCGAAAAAGGCAGCGCGTTTGCCGACGTATTGAAAGAAGCGCAAGCATTGGGCTACGCCGAAGCCGATCCGACCTTCGACATCGAAGGCAACGACGCGGGCCACAAAATCACCATCATGAGCGCGCTGGCATTTGGCACGCCGATGAACTTCCCCGCCTGCTACCTCGAAGGCATCAGCAAACTCGACAGCCGCGACATCAAATACGCCGAAGAACTCGGCTACCGCATCAAACTTCTGGGCATCACCCGCAAAACCGACAAAGGCATCGAATTGCGCGTCCATCCGACCCTGATTCCCGAAAGCCGCCTCTTGGCAAACGTCAACGGCGTGATGAACGCCGTGCGCGTCAACGCCGATATGGTCGGCGAAACCTTATATTACGGCGCGGGCGCGGGCGCACTGCCGACCGCTTCCGCCGTGGTCGCCGACATCATCGACATCGCCCGCCTGATTGACGCCGATACCGGCCACCGCGTGCCGCACCTAGCGTTCCAGCCCGCCCAAGTCCAAGCGCAGACCATCCTGCCTATGGACGAAATCACCAGCAGCTACTACCTGCGCGTCCAAGCCAAAGACGAACCGGGTACGCTGGGGCAAATCGCCGCGCTTTTGGCAAAAGAAAACGTGTCTATCGAAGCCTTAATCCAAAAAGGCGTCATCGACCAAACCACCGCCGAAATCGTGATTCTGACCCACAGCACGGTCGAGAAAAACATCAAGCGCGCCATCGAAGCCATCGAAGCATTAAGCTGCGTGGAAAAACCAATCACCATGATCCGCATGGAAAGCCTGCATGACTGAACCGAAAAACGAAATGTCCGCCGAAGAGCAAGCCGCGGCGCGTAAAAAGGCAAAAGCCAAAATCCGCACCATCCGCATTTGGGCGTGGGTCATTTTGGCGCTGCTCGCCGCCACCGCCCTGCTCTCCCAATGCGCCATGTCCAAACCGCAGGCAAAGCAGAACATCTTTGAGTCTTGCGTAAAAAACATCCCCTTTGCCGAAAAATGGCAAAACGATTTGAAAGAAAGGGGCTTGGATTCAAACAACAGCAAACTCGCCACCGATTACTGCACCTGTATGTGGGACAAGCCTTTGGACAAACTCTCCGAAGATCAAATCCGTTCATTGGGCAAACTCAGCCCGCAAGAGCAGCTCGACCTGCTCGGCGGCGCGCAAGCGTTTGAAGAGCGCGACAAGCAGTGTGTGGCAGGTTTGAAGGCGGAATAATCCGGTTTTAACATAGCAAAAAGGTCGTCTGAAAAAACTCCGTTTGGTGTTTTCAGACGACCTTTTCTCAATATAGGCAGGCATCACGCCGCCCCTTCACGGTATAATCCGCCTCATATCACTTCACAACAAGGAACACACAAGATGGATTGGAAAGGACGCGAACAGAGTCAAAACGTAGAAGACCGACGCGGCAGCAGCGGCGGAGGCGGCGGTAGAACGCCCGGCATCCTCGGCATCATCGTCGTTTTGATTGGCGCTTATTACGGCGTCGATTTGAGCGGCTTGGTCGGCACGCCTTCCATGGGTACGGGTTCAACCCAAACCTCCCAGCTCAAACCTCAAGAAGAAGCCGAACTGAACGAACTTGCCCGCGTCGTCCTCGCCGACACTGAAAAAGCTTGGGGCAGCTATTTCAAACAAATCGGACGGACCTACACCCCGACCACGCTGGTGTTATACAACGGCGGTACATCCACCGCCTGCGGCATGGGTCAATCGGCAATGGGGCCGTTTTACTGCCCGGGCGACAAAAAAGTCTATCTCGACTTAGACTTTTATAGGGATATGCAGACCAAACTCAACTCTGCCAGCGATGCCGCGTTTGCCTACGTCATCGCACACGAAGTCGGACACCACGTCCAAAACCTGCTCGGTATCCTGCCTAAAGTCCACAGAATGCAGCAGCAGGTCGACAAAAAAGAAGCCAATGCCCTTTCCGTCAAACTCGAATTGCAGGCGGACTGCTACGCGGGTATTTGGGGGCATTACGCCGTCAACAACAATATCTTCAAAGCCGAAGACATCACCAAAGCCATGCTGGCTGCCGAATCCGTCGGCGACGACCGCCTGCAGAAAGACGGGCAGGGCTACGTCGTTCCCGACAGCTTTACACACGGCTCGTCCGAACAGCGCATGGCATGGCTCAAACGCGGTTTGGACAGCGGCGACATCAATCAATGCAACACATTCGGCAATTGATTGAAACCGCAGTAAATGGTTATTTGATATAACCCCCAAAGGTCGTCTGAAAGCCTTCAGACGACCTTTGCCTATGTTAGAATAAGCCCGTTTTCCATTCACAATCACAAAGGAAACCATCATGGCAAACATTGCCCGCGACATTTTCAAAGCCTACGACATCCGGGGCATTGTCGGCAAAACCCTGACCAACGAAGCCGCCTACCTCATCGGCAAAGCCATCGCCACCCGAGCCGCCGAAAAAGGCATTACCCGCATCGCACTCGGACGCGACGGACGCTTGAGCGGTTCCGAACTGATGGAACACATCCAGCGCGGCTTTACCGACAGCGGCATCGACGTCCTCAATGTCGGCATGGTCGCTACCCCCATGCTTTATTTCGCCGCCATCAACGAATGCGGCGGCAGCGGCGTGATGATTACCGGCAGCCACAACCCGCCCGATTACAACGGCTTCAAAATGATGCTCGGCGGCGACACCCTCGCAGGCGAAGCCATCCAAGAACTGCTCGCCCTGATCGAAGCCGACAAACTGACCGCTTCCGACAAAAAAGGCAGCGTAACCGAAAAAGACATCTCCGGCGAATACCACAACCACATCGTCGGCCACGTCAAACTCAAACGCCCCATGAAAATCGCCATCGACGCGGGCAACGGCGTAGGCGGCGCATTCGCAGGCAAGCTCTACAAAGGTTTGGGCAACGAAGTGACCGAACTTTTCTGCGAAGTGGACGGCAATTTCCCCAACCACCATCCCGACCCTTCCAAACCGAAAAACCTGCAAGATTTGATTGCCGCGCTGAAAAACAGCGATGCCGAAATCGGCTTGGCTTTTGACGGCGATGCCGACCGCTTGGGCGTCGTGACCAAAGACGGCAACATCATCTATCCCGACCGCCAACTCATGCTGTTCGCCCAAGACGTTTTGAGCCGCAATCCCGGCGCGAAAGTCATCTTCGACGTCAAATCTACCCGCCTGCTCGCACCGTGGATTAAAGAACACGGCGGCGAAGCCGTCATGGAGAAAACCGGCCACAGCTTCATCAAGTCCACCATGAAAAAAACCGGCGCGCTGGTTGCCGGCGAAATGAGCGGACACATCTTCTTCAAAGAATGCTGGTTCGGCTTCGACGACGGCATGTACGCCGGCGCGCGCCTCTTGGAAATCCTGTCTGCCTTCGACAATCCGTCCGAAGTCCTGAACAGCCTGCCGCAAAGCATTTCCACACCCGAACTCAACATCGACCTGCCCGAAGGCAGCAACGGCCATCAGGTTATCGACGAACTCGCCGCCAAAGCCAAATTCGAAGGCGCGACCGAAATCATCACCATCGACGGCCTGCGCGTAGAATTCCCCGACGGCTTCGGTCTGATGCGCGCCTCCAATACCACGCCGATTTTGGTGTTGCGCTTCGAGGCAGATTCCGACGAAGCCATCGAACGGATTCAAAACCAGTTCAAAGCCGTCATAGAAAGCAATCCCGCGCTGAAATGGCCGCTGTAAACGGTTAACGCTTTAAAGCTCAAAAGGTCGTCTGAAAACACGAGTGCAGATACTGCCAAACTGTTTTCAGACGACCTTTTGCTGTTTTCTGAATTTAATATCCCTTCCCCTAGAGACGAATTCAATTTCATGTCAGTCATGACTGGCGCTTATTACAATCGCAACTCTTCAAAATGGTTACTTACCGTAACATTTGAAACAGTAGGAAAATCCATCAGTTTTGGGTTGATTATGTAATTTGTCAAACTATCAGAAGGATTCAAATGGTAAATAGTCGTCAAAACATTAACAAAAAACCTTTCCCCTTTTACCATTATTTTTTCATCGACATCCGTTATAAAATAAATTTCCCTATCTTTCAGATATATGATTTGATTTCTCTTCAAATCTACCGTCCATTCCTCAATCGATTTATTCATGAGTGCATTTTGAATATACAGTTCAAACTGATGGCCATAAGAAAAATCTATTCCTACTTTAATAAATAAATCATCTCCAAAAAATTTGGATTCAAAATCAGCCCATAGCTCATCTTGAAATTTTTTATTTACTTCTTTTATGAAATCATTAAATTCAATCATCTGATTACCTCTGACGGCAGCTTTATATAAGCTGCTTGATTAGTTGTCCGATGGACATCTGCGCTTTTGCTGCCCCTTAAAAATCTCAAAAGATTATAGTCGGGTCGTCTGAAAACCGATATCAACCCTCTCCCCCTCTCTCAATCCAGAATATAACGAAATCGCATTAAATTAAAACCAAGCATTCTTTCCGTTTTTCAGACGACCTGTTTACAGTATCGCCACTGTTTTCAGAAAAATCACCATTCAACCAAACAATTAAAGCCGCGCAGGCAACGATCTGCCTCAAGCAGCCGTCCGCACAAAGGAACCGACATGACCCCAGCCAACCCGCTTCCCACCGAACTTTCCGCACAACTCGCCGCCCTCTCGCCTACACAGCTCGCTTGGCTTTCCGGCTACTGCTGGGCGCAAAGTCAAGGGGCGGCGGGCGGTTTGGAGGTTTCCGCAGCTCCCGCCGTTGCAGCCCCCGCGCGACGCGTGTTGGTCTTATCTGCCTCGCAAACGGGCAATGCGCGCGGCGTTGCCGAATCTTTACACGCCAAACTCAAAAACGCCGGCGTCGAAGCCGTATTGAGCAGCGCGGGGGACTTCAAAAGCAAAACCCTGCCCGATGAAGACATCGTACTGTTGGTAACATCCACACAAGGCGAGGGTGAACCGCCCGAAGAAGTCCTGCCGCTGTATAAATTCGTCTTCGGCAAAAAAGCCCCCGATTTGGGCAAACTCACTTTTGCCGTTTTAGGTTTGGGCGATTCTTCCTATCCCAATTTCTGCCAAGCGGGCAAAGACTTTGACGCCAAATTTGCCGAACTGGGCGCACGTCGTCTGAACGACTTGGGCATCTGCGATTTAGAGTTCCAAAGCGCCGCCGACGCGTGGATAGAAGCCGTCGTCCCACAAGTTGCCGAGCTTGCCGTGCAAACCGCCGCAGCATCCGTTGCAACACCTGCTGCCCTTCAAGCTGCAGGTACTGTCTATACCAAAGACAAACCCTATACCGCCACCCTGTCCGTCCGCCAAAAAATCACGTCCCGCTCCGCCGAAAAAGACGTGGAGCACATCGAAATCGACCTGTCCGGTTCCGGACTGCACTATCAGGCAGGCGACGCATTGGGCGTACTCCCGCTCAACGCTCCCGCTTTGGTTCAAGAAATCCTTGATTTGCACCAATTAAGCGGGGAAGAAAAAATCCGCCTTTCAGACGACCTCGAAACCGACATCCGCACCGCCCTGACCGAGTCCGCCGACATCACGCAAAACACGCCGGCACTCGTGCAGCAATACGCCGAATTGTCCGGTAGCGAAGAACTCAAAACCACAGCCGCCGACAAAACCCGATTGGACGCCTACCTCGCCGCTACCCCGCCCGTCGGCGTCTTCGCCGCCTACCCCCATCCGCTGGACGCGCAAACCTTGTTCCAACTGTTCCGCCCCCAAACCCCGCGCCTTTACTCCATCGCCTCCGCGCAAGACGAAGTCGGCGAAGAAGTTCACCTGACAGTCGGCGTCGTCCGCTTCGAACACCACGGCAACACCTACACCGGCGCAGCCTCAGGCTATCTGGGCGAACGCCTTGAAGAAGGCGGAGAAGTACGCGTCTTCGTCGAACCCAACCCCAATTTCCGCCTGCCCGCCGACGGCGACACCCCCATCATCATGATAGGCGCAGGCACAGGCATCGCCCCCTTCCGCGCCTTCATGCAGCAACGCGCCGCCAACGGCGACAATGGCAAAAACTGGCTCATCTTCGGCAACCAACGCCTCGCCGACGACTTCCTCTACCAGCTTGAATGGAGCGATTACCGCAAAGACAGCATACTCACCCGCGCCGACTTGGCATGGAGCAGACAAGGCGAACACAAAGTCTATGTCCAACACAAAATCGCCGAACACGCCACCGAAGTTTGGAACTGGCTGCAACAAGGCGCACACCTCTACGTCTGCGGCGACGCCACCCGCATGGCACGCGACGTAGAAACCGCCCTGATCGACGTCATCGAAACCCAAGGCAAACTCAGCCGCGACGATGCCGAAGACTATCTCAACGAAATGCGCGAAGACAAACGCTACCAACGCGACGTTTATTGATACCGCCCCAAACGAAAGGTCGTCTGAAAAGCCCAAATCGGGTTTTCAGACGACTTTTTACCAAATCTTATTCGACGGTTTCAGGTAGCGTCCGTCATCAAACGTATTAATCCACTGCGGCCTTAACGCAATAAAAATAGCAGCGGTAATACCGCTTAAAAACGCTTCCGCCCATGCAATGAGGAAAAACACGGGAAATGCCGTACTCCACAATGCCGTTTCAGGAAAAGCCCGCACCCTGTCCAATATGCCGACCAAAACACCCCCGGTCAGCAGCATACCCGCTGCGGATGCTAAAAAACCATTGACAAAAATGAAGATAAAAATATTGGCGGGAAGCCGGTTGACCCAGGCGCGCGACAGCAAATTGACTGCCAGCGCAGGCAGAAACAATGCAAGCGCATTGACCGGATAAGCCTGCCAATCTGAGCCAAATATCCAAACATAGGGCAAATACAGCAACGCACAGACCCAAAATGCCAGCGGGACACCGAGCATCAAGGCAATCAGGTTGACCGCCAAAAGATGGTAACTCATCCCCGCAAGCTGCCCGCCGTCAGGGGTGGCATTCAAGCTCCAGACCGACGCCAAAATAATCCCTGCCAATGCGGCAGCCGAGCCATGTTTTCGAAAATCACGATAAGCCTTCGGTGCGGATAATGCCAACAATAAAACCAACACGCACCACGCAGCGGCCAAAATCAAACCCGAAAACCATCCCGTTTGGAAAAGCATATATCCTCAATGTTTAAAAAGCGTTTCAGACGACCTGATTATAGTGGATTCGCACAACCGAAAGGAAACAAAGCCTTGTCGGTTTTGTTTCATCCTGAAAAGCGTTAGAATAACGGACTTTGCTTTTTTGACTCGGGAAAATTTCAATATGTTGTGGAGCGTGCTGATTATTATTTTATTGCTTGCCATCGGCATCGTGTTTTTACTGCACAAAAAACAAGAACAAGATTGGGAACGCGAGCTGGTCCGTCTGAAACGCGGCAGGGATTTTGACGAAAATCCGGACGCAGCGTACGAACTTACGGAAGAAGCAAAAACCGCAGGCAACAAAACCATCGCCCGCCTGCGTCTTTTGGCTGCGCAACACGACTACAAGAAACGTACGCAAACGCTTTCAGACGACTCCTCTTTCTCTCCAAGCTCGCTGGCGGAGGCTATGGGCGCATTCCAAGTTTCCCCTTCCGTACAAGAAGATGCGGCAGATTCATCGCCCGCATACGAAACGTCGTCTGAAACCGATTTCGAGCCGGAATACCTCCACGAGCCTGAATTTCCCCAAACACCCGACACCCCCCTCCCTAAAGTCCGTCCAAATGCCCACAAACCTGAGCAATATCCGGAAATCGTACCGTTCGAAACGTCCGATACGCCGGAATATACGCCCGGCTTGGTAACAGGCGGTGCCTTCGAAGAGATTACTTTGGAAGAAGCCACCCGCTCGCTGACTGAAGCTGCCGTCCAAGAATGGGAAGAGCATCAAACCGCTAAACAAAACCCCGTTGCCATCACCGATGAAAGCGAACCGGAAATCCGTTTGGTACGGACATCGGTTACACCGATGAAAGGTTTGGAAGTCATTGATTTCAACGACCCTGTCTTACGCCGTACGCGCGAACGCGTCAAATCTTATGTGGATCGCATCCATCTGGAAAAAGCCGGCCGTCCCCATATCGAAACGGCACAAACCGCTTTGCGTACTGCCGAACGTGAATCCATCCCCTCTACGGCCAACTATTACGGTCAAAAAGACGAAATCAACGTCATCGACATCCAAAACAATCTCGCCATGCGCCGTGCCGCTCGCGACAAACTTGCCGCAGCCGTTGCTCCTGTGCGCGGATACCAGCCTCAAATTATTGAAGATGAGGATATTTTTGCCAATCTGAAACTGCCCGCAAACCGCCGCCGCACGCTCAAGCACTCCGAAGCTGCCGCAGAAAAAATAACCCGTCGCCAACTGTCTCAACAAGAAGCAGAAAGTGTTGAACAATCAACGGCGAAACCCACCTCATCCTTTACAGCAAGAAGCCAAGCTCCTGTTCTCAGCCGAAAAGCGGCGGTTCCCGCCAAACTGTCCCGCGCCGTTCGTGAAAACACTTTCATCTCCCGGCCGCCCGCTCCTGACGCAACCGTCATCGAACCGCCTCCCGTACCGCCCGTACCGGCACCTGCGGTCGATATTCCGAAACCGCCCAAATTCGATTTACCCGAAAACAAAATCGACATTCCCGAACCACCCGTGTTCCGTAATCATCCGTCCGTTTCCGTATTTGAGTCGGAAGTTAACGCACACATCAGCAACAATCCGGAAATCTCTATACATGATTACCTGATTCGCGAATCGGCAAGCGACACAATTAAGGACGTTGATTCCGAAACAGACAACGATACCGCGGATGTATTCGGACGCGACCTGCCACACGAGCAAACGTCGTCTGAAAACATTGAAACCAATGAAACACCATGGTTTGACGGCGACGATGATTGGGACGCGGCTTCAGACGACCTCACCGCCCCGCAGACGAACAGCATCCATCTGCCGACTACCGCCCTGCTCCTTCCGCCCCAATTCGACCCGGCTGCCACACAGACCGAAGAAGAATTGTTAAACAACAGCATCACCATCGAAGAAAAGCTGGCGGAATTTAAGGTCAAAGTCAAAGTCGTGGACTCTTATTCCGGTCCGGTGATTACACGTTACGAAATCGAACCTGATGTCGGCGTGCGCGGCAATTCGGTCATAAACCTTGAAAAAGACCTCGCCCGTTCGCTCGGTGTTGCCTCTATCCGCGTTGTCGAAACCATTCCCGGCAAAACCTGCATGGGCTTGGAGTTGCCGAACCCGAAACGGCAAATGATACGCCTGAGCGAAATCTTCAATTCACCCGCGTTTGCCGAATCCAAATCCAAGCTGACGCTCGCGCTCGGTCAGGACATTACCGGTCAGCCCGTCGTTACCGACTTGGGCAAAGCGCCGCATTTGCTGGTTGCCGGTACGACCGGCTCGGGTAAATCGGTCGGCGTTAATGCCATGATTTTATCTATGCTCTTCAAAGCGACGCCTGAAGACGTGCGCATGATTATGATTGACCCGAAAATGCTGGAATTGAGCATTTACGAAGGCATTCCGCACCTGCTCGCGCCTGTCGTTACCGATATGAAGCTGGCGGCCAATGCGCTCAACTGGTGCGTCAACGAAATGGAAAAACGCTATCGTCTGATGAGCCATGTAGGCGTGCGCAACCTTGCGGGCTTCAATCAAAAAATCATGGAAGCTGCCGCACAAGGCATGAAAATTGCCAACCCGTTCAGCCTGACGCCTGATGATCCCGAACCTTTGGAAAAACTGCCGTTTATCGTAGTCGTGGTTGACGAGTTTGCCGATTTGATGATGACCGCAGGCAAGAAAATCGAAGAACTGATTGCCCGCCTTGCCCAAAAAGCCCGCGCAGCAGGCATCCATTTGATTCTTGCCACACAACGCCCCAGCGTCGATGTCATCACAGGTCTGATTAAAGCCAACATCCCGACACGCATCGCCTTCCAAGTATCCAGCAAAATCGACAGCCGTACGATTCTCGACCAAATGGGCGCGGAAAACCTGCTCGGACAAGGCGATATGCTGTTCCTGCCGCCTGGTACAGGTTATCCGCAACGCGTCCACGGCGCATTCGCTTCAGACGACGAAGTACACCGCGTAGTCGAATATTTGAAACAATTCGGCGAACCCGATTACATCGACGATATTCTGATGAGCGGCACAACCGACGATCTGCCGGGTATCAGCCGCAGCAGCGACAGCGAAGTTGATCCGATGTATGACGATGCCGTCTCCGTTGTTCTGAAAACACGCAAAGCCAGTATCTCAGGCATCCAGCGTCAATTACGCATCGGCTACAACCGCGCCGCCCGCCTGATTGACCAAATGGAAGCAGACGGCATCGTTTCGCCTGCCGAAACCAACGGCAACCGTACTGTTTTGGCGCAAAGCAGCGAACATTTGGACTAAAGCCACACCAGAGCAGGGAAAAAGCCGATTGCCGTTGCAGTTTCCCCTGATTTTGGTACAATACCGCCATTCATTCTTACACAGACAAGCCGCCGAGATTTAGGCGGCTTGTATTTTTATTTTCATTTTGCGGATTTTATAGTGGATTAAGTTTAAACCAGTACTGCGTTACCTCGCCTTGCCGTACTATCTGTACTGTCTACGGCTTCGTCGCCTTGTCCTGATTTAAACTTAATCCACTATGTTTCCCGCGTATTTACTAGGCAAAAGCAGTCCAAACGCTTTTGCGGAGATAACAAACCATGCAAAAAATTCCATTGACCGTACGCGGCGCAGAATTGCTCAAACAAGAATTGCAACGCCTCAAAAGCGTCGCCCGTCCAGAAATCATCGAAGCCATCGCCGAAGCCCGTTCGCACGGCGATTTGTCCGAAAACGCTGAATATGAAGCTGCCAAAGAAAAACAAGGCTTCATCGAAGGTCGTATTTCCGAGTTGGAACACAAATTGTCCATGGCGCACATCATCAATCCCGCTGAAATCCACGCAGAAGGCAAAATCGTCTTCGGCACGACCGTA
Organism: Morococcus cerebrosus; assembly: GCF_022749515.1. Classification (NCBI taxonomy): domain Bacteria; kingdom Pseudomonadati; phylum Pseudomonadota; class Betaproteobacteria; order Neisseriales; family Neisseriaceae; genus Morococcus; species Morococcus cerebrosus. Next base: position 933,916 of record NZ_CP094242.1, on the reverse strand, counting down.
ACGCTGGAAGATTTGGAAACCGAAGAACACGTTACCTATCAAATCGTCGGCGAAGACGAAGCAGACATCAAAGAAGGCAAAATCTACGTCGGCTCCCCCATTGCCCGCGCCCTAATCGGCAAAGAGGAAGGCGATGTCGCTGAAGTACAAGCCCCTGGTGGTGTACGCGAATACGACATTATTTCGGTTCAATATATCTGATTTGTAGGAAAACGTTGCGTTGTTTATACCACAGGTTGAGAAAAATAAGCCTGCAAGACCTCAAACGGCGTATCGCCGTTCAAACTGCGGTGCGGCTTCACAGTGTTATAGAAATTAACAAAGCGGCACAACTCCTTTCGCCGGTGTTCCGGACTGTCAAACAACTGTTTCTCATGCCACATCTCCATCAGGGTGCGGATAACCCGTTCCGCCTTACCGTTGGTCTGCGGACGGGCAACCCGGGTAAACTTTTGACCAATCCCGTTCTCATAACAGGCTACACCGAAAGCATGGTTAGCCGAGCCTTTATATTCCGTACCGTTGTCGGAGTAAACGCACTCAATCAGGTATGGGCAGGGATCAATCAGGTGTTCGGTCAGAAACTTGGCGGCACTGTCTGCGGTTTTGTCCGGCAAAATGGCGGCGTATAGCTCCCTTGAGAAATCGTCGATGGCGACAAACAGGTAATCCCGCTTATCGGTGGCTTTCTGCCCTTTGAGCAGCGGCAGCCGTTTGGTGTCGAGATGCACCAGCTCTCTGGGGTAGGATTTATTGTAGCGTTTGGCCTGCCTTTTGAGTTTTTCCTGAATGCCGCGTTCTACCTTGGCCAGGCGTTTCATTCCGTACTTTGCCTGTTTGAAACGGTTGTTGGTACTGGTTTGGGGTTTGAGCAGTCTGCCTCTTGCGGCTTTAAGTGCGCGGTAAATGGTGACGCGGCTGACTTGGTAGCGGCGTGCCAGGGAGGTAACGCTTTCCTTTTCCTGCGTGTAGGCCAGCCAAATGGCTTGGCGGTGGTGCGGGGTGAGACGGGTGTTTTTATGTATGTTCATGTTTCAGTATTCTCCTGGAAATACTGTAAACAACGATACTAGTTTCTACATCTACCCCGAATATTATTGATATAAAAGGTCGTCTGAAAACCAAAGAAAATGGTTTTCAGACGACCCTTTCAGCATTCTCCCTAATTGCTGCCTAAAAGGAACGATAAATCAAAGTTCCGACACAAGACAACTCAACTTCATATTCCTACCCCTACTTTTTCATCCGCATTCAGCAAAAAAGGTCGTCTGAAATTTTTCAGACGACCTTTCATCAATCAAAATCGGCTCAACGATTATTCAGGCGCTTTTTCTTCGCGCGCAGGAGCTTCGGTCAATGCTTTGATAGACAGACGCACGCGGCCGCGGTCGTCCACTTCCAATGCTTTCACATTCACAACCTGACCGACTTGCAGATAGTCGCTGACGTTGCGTACGCGCTCGTGGGCGATTTGGCTGATGTGTACCAAACCGTCTTTGCCCGGCATCACGCTGACGATGGCGCCGACGTTGTTGTCGAGGATTTTAACCACAGTACCTTCGTACACTTTGCCCACTTCCACTTCGGCAGTGATTTCTTCGATACGTTTTTTCGCAGCGTCGCCGGCTTCTTGAGTGGTTGCAGCAATAGTGATGGTGCCGTCTTCCGCGATATTGATTTCAGTACCGGTTTCAGCAGTAATCGCACGGATGGTTTCGCCGCCTTTGCCAATGACTTCACGGATTTTGTCTTGGTTGATTTTCATGGTGAACAGGCGCGGAGCGTGAGCGGACAGCTCTTGCGGACCTGCCACGGCGGCTTTCATCTGTTCCAAGATGTGCAGACGCGCGTCTTTGGCTTGCGCCAAAGCAATCTGCATGATTTCTTTGGTAATGCCTTGGATTTTGATGTCCATTTGCAGCGCAGTCACGCCTTCGGTCGTACCGGCAACTTTAAAGTCCATGTCGCCCAAGTGGTCTTCATCACCCAAAATGTCGGTCAATACGGCGAATTTGTTGTTATCCAAAATCAGACCCATCGCAATACCGGCGACGTGTGCTTTCAAAGGCACACCGGCAGACAGCAGGCTCAAGCAGCCGCCGCAGACAGAAGCCATAGAAGACGAACCGTTGGATTCAGTAATTTCAGAAACAACACGCATGGTGTAGCTGAATTCTTCAGGGGACGGCAATACAGCAACCAGTGCGCGTTTTGCCAAGCGGCCATGTCCGATTTCGCGGCGTTTCGGCGCGCCGACGCGACCTACTTCGCCGGTAGAATACGGCGGGAAGTTGTAATGCAGCATGAAGCGGTCAGTGTATTCGCCGGAGAGCGCATCAATAATTTGCTCGTCGCGTGAAGTACCCAAAGTCGCCACGGCAAGGGCTTGGGTTTCGCCACGGGTAAACAGGGCAGAACCGTGTGTACGCGGCAATACGCCGGTTTGGATGTTCAGCGGACGGACGGTGCGGGTATCGCGACCGTCGATACGCGGCTGACCTTCCAAAATTTGGGTGCGGACAACGTCAGCTTCCAAATGTTTGAAAATACCTTTAATTTCGTTGGCAGCCAGAGTATCGGTTTCTTCAGTAATCAACGCATCTTTCACTGCATTCCAAGCCTCGTCCAATTTAGCGGAACGCGCTTGTTTTTGACGGATTTTGAATGCTTCTTTAATTGCTTCACCTGCGATTTCGCGCACTTTGGCAACCAATTCTTCATTAGTTTCAGGCGCTTTCCAATCCCATACTTCAGGATTTACTTCATCGGCGAACTCGTTGATGGCGTTAATCGCTACCTGCATTTGGTCGTGGCCGTAAACTACGGCACCCAACATCACGTCTTCAGGCAGGATTTTAGCTTCGGATTCCACCATCAAAACGGCTTTGGATGTACCCGCAACCACCAAGTCCAGCTTAGATTTAGCCAATTCGGCTTTGGTCGGGTTCAATACGTACACGCCGTTTACATAACCTACGCGTGCGGCACCAATCGGACCGGCAAACGGTACGCCGCTCAACACCAGCGCAGCGGATGCGCCGAGCATGGCAGGAATATCGGAATCAATTTCAGGGTCAACGGAAACCACCATCGCAACAATTTGGATATCGTGGTAGAAACCTTCAGGGAACAGCGGGCGGATAGGACGGTCAATCAGACGGCTGGTCAGGATTTCTTTTTCGCTTTGTTTACCTTCGCGCTTAAAGAAACCTCCGGGGATTTTACCTGCGGCGTAAGTGCGCTCAAGGTAATCGACAGTCAGAGGGAAGAAGTCTTGACCTTCTTTGACTTCTTTGTTGGTGGTCACAGCGACCAAAACAACGGTATCTCCCATCGATACTTTAACAGCCGCTGCGGCTTGGCGCGCGATTTCGCCGGTTTCCAAGGTAACGGTGTGATTGCCGTATTGGAAGGTTTTAACGTGTTTATCGAACATTTCGTTCCTTTCAGAATGCCGCACGCTAAAACACTAATAATGCACACTAAAAGTGAGAATGTGCATAGTTAGGGTTTCAGGTGTGCGGCGGTTGGTAAAAACTATATTTTTCAGACGACCTCAAACGGTCAATCCAAACGCGCATTATAATAGCAAATGTAAGTAAATCCAAGCATTCATGACAGCAAAAGGTCGTCTGAAACGCGCTTCCGTGTTTCAGACGACCTTTTATCAAATTTATGATTCTTTGGTTAAAAGATTTAATGCTTCCCGATATTTATCAACTGTTTTCTGAATAACATCACTAGGGACGTCCGGTGCCGGAGCTTTTTTGTTCCAACCGCTTTGCTCCAGCCAATCTCGAACAAATTGTTTGTCAAAAGATGGCGGATTGGTGCCGACTTGATATTGATCCGCCGGCCAAAAGCGGCTGGAATCGGGCGTCAGTACTTCATCCATCAGGGTTAACGTACCGTTTTCATCCAGCCCGAATTCGAATTTGGTATCGCATATGATGATACCGCGTGATTTTGCATATTCTGCAGCTTCCGTATAAAGCTGAATGGCTTTAGCGCGCACTTCAGCCGCCAACTCTTTACCGATAATGCGTTCGCATTCTTCAAAACTGATGTTTTCATCATGATCACCGACGGCAGCCTTGGTGGACGGGGTAAAAATCACTTCCGGAAGCTGCTGCGCTTCTTTCATCCCTTCGGGAAGTTTGATGCCGCAGACAGAACCGTTTTTTTGGTAATCTTTCCACCCGCTGCCCGCCAAATAACCGCGCACAATCGCCTCTACTTTGACAGGAGTCAGTTTTTTGGCGACAACCGCGCGTTTCTCGATGGCTTTGGCTTCATGTTCAGGCAACACGTCATAAACCGTATCGCCGGTAAAATGATTGGGCATGATATGCGCCAGTTTTTGAAACCAGAAATTGGAAATCTGCGTCAGAATTTCTCCTTTACCCGGAATCGGATTGTCTAAAATCACATCAAATGCAGACAATCGGTCGGATGCGACCATCAACATGCGCTTGCTGTCGATTTCGTATAAATCTCGCACTTTTCCGGAGTAAATCTTTTTCAAGCTGATTTCGGACATTTCAGGTTTCTCCCTTCGCTGACTCGGTTTAAACAGGATTCCGTTATTTTATCCGAATTTGGATTTTTGGGTCAGATTGTTTACAAAATAGGTCGTCTGAAAACGTTTTGCACGGATGCAGACGCTTTCAGACGACCTTATCAATCCTAAGTATTGCTAATCAGAGATTAGATGCTAGGCACTTGGGTTTGTTGTTGGATGCTGTTTACAGCTGACAGAGAGTAGTAATCGCCATGACCGGTTACTTCGTAAGTACTGCCATCGGCAAACTTGAAGTTTTCGATCTTATGGTTGTTACCGGAGAACCAGTCGTCAATGGTAACAGTGTCACCGCCGCCGACAGATACGGTCAGGCTGTTGCCTGTTTTGCTCAACAACACGTCGGAAGCAGAAATACCTTTGCCGAATTGCAGGGTATCGTTACCGCTTTCGTCTTGGATGGTGTCACGACCGTAACCTTTATCAAAGAAGTAGGTATCGTCGCCGGTACCGCCGATCAGGACATCGTTGCCGATACCGCCGTCGAGGTAATCGTTACCGTCTTTACCAACCAGGCAGTCATCGCCTGCCAAGCCGTACAGGTGGTTGTTGCCGGAGTTGCCGTTGATGTCGTTGTTCAGAGCGTTACCGGTACCGTTGAGGTTGCCGGAACCTTGCAAGAACAGGTGTTCAACGTTGTCGGTCAGGGTGTAGTCGATTACTGTACGGACAGTATCAATACCGCCGTTTAAATTACCATATTCGATAACTTCGTCGCCTTTGTGATCAACAAAGTAAACGTCATTACCATCACCACCGCGCATGATGTCAGCGTCGGCACCACCGTTCAAGTAGTCGTTACCGTCACCGCCTTGCAGGTAGTCTTTACCGCCTTGACCGTACAGAGAGTCGCCGTTGTTACCGCCTTGCAAAGTGTCGTTGCCGTCACCGCCGTAAATCACGTCGGCACCGTCGCCGCCATAAATCACGTCTTCACCACTAGTACCGTAAATGGTATCTTTCTTATCAGTACCTACGGTATTGGTCAGGCCATTTTTATCTTTGGTCGAACCATCAACATGGATAATGTTGCCCGGATTTTTGTCGTCATGTCCGTAGGTATTTTGTTGGTTTTGATCATCAACACAATCTTTGCAGTCTTTATCGTTGGGTTTAGGCTGCGGTTTGGGCTGCGGTTGAGGTTTAGGCTGCGGCTGCGGCTGCGGTTGAGGTTTAGGCTGCGGCTGAGGTTGTGGCTGCGGCTTAGGTTGGGGTTGTGGGTGTGGTTGAGGCTGTGGTTTTGGTTCAACCGGTGGGCAGTAAGGATCAACATGCTTTGGAGGAACCGGTTTTGGAGCCGGTTTAGGGTAATAAGGTTTACCCGGATTGCAGTTGAAATCAATAATAATGCATTTGTACACGGGTTTCGGCGGAGGGCAGTAGGCGCCATGACCGAATTTGCCGTGAGGCATTTTGAAGCCGTGTGAAGAACCGTAGTTATGGAAACCGCCTTTGTAACCGAAACCGCCATGGCTAGGAGGGCAGTAAGGATTGTAGGGTTTAGCCGGAGGGCAGTATGAGTTGAAGTGGGCTTTAGAAGAATAGCCGCCATAATGATAAGTCATGATAAATCACTCCCAGAATATATGTAATTAAGAAGCATAGGCCTTTTGTCAAAATGCAAACTGATCAAACTGCCTACACTGTTATTCTAGTGATATTTCATGATTAACTGTTTTTCAATTCGCTAACGGTTGAAATTTCAGACGAATGGAAACATTTTTTAAAGCAATCAAATTTAAATTGACACTTTATTCTAATGATAATTCCTTTTTAAAAAACAAGATATTGATTATTTTGTCGAAATAATATTATTTATTTCAACGTACTATTTATTGTTTTTTTCCACAACAGAGATTCCTTTTTTCCCCTTCAAACAAAATTTTTCATCATTCGTCTTATCTTACCACCAAATATTAGCGAGACATTACAACGATCGTTCCTTACCCCGTTCAAATTTTCCGATAAACATAAGTTTAAAACGGTGAGGGCGTAAAATGCTGTTAAGAGCTGATGTTTGCTCTATAATGATGTCCATCTTGCCGAAACAATATTCATTAAGGAGATATACCATGAGGACTCTGCTGACAGGCTCTAAAGGACAACTCGCACACTGCTTCCGAGACCGACTTCCTGATAATTGGGAGCTGATTGCTACTGACTCCTCTTCCTTGGATATTACAGATGCTGATGCTGTACGCAATATGGTTCAAAGCTTTCAACCCGATGCAATTGTCAATGCCGCTGCCTATACCGCTGTCGATCGCGCAGAAACAAACGTTCCTGCAGCATTTGCCGTTAACGCCGCAGCCGTTCACAACCTTGCCGATGCGGCACGTTCTGTTCATGCCCGATTTATCCATGTATCGACCGATTACGTTTTCGACGGGACAAGCAAAACGCCCTATCGTGAACATGACTACACCAATCCGCAAAGCGTATATGGCCGCACTAAAGCCACCGGCGAACTACTCGCGCTTGCCGCTAATCCGGAAAGCACAATTATCCGTACCTCTTGGCTATTTAGCGAATACGGCAATAATTTTGTTAAAACCATGCTGCGCTTGGCAAAAGAACGAGACAGCCTTTCCGTTGTCAACGATCAAATCGGATGCCCGACCTATGCGGGGGATTTGGCGCAAGCCATCATTACCCTTTTGCAACACCCATCGCCTTCTAGAGGGATCTACCACTTCGGCGGCAACAAATCTGTTACTTGGTATGAATTCAGTCAAACTATCTTTCAAACAGCACTAAAACATGACAATAATTTCAAAATGCCGCAATTAACACCCATCACCACTGATCAATATCCTCTTCCTGCACCACGTCCCGAGTACAGTATTATGGATTGTCGAAAAATCGAAAACGATTACGGCATCAAACCCTCTGACTGGCAAAAAGCTTTAAACGACATCATCGGTAAATTGGACTAATCTTTACTGAAAAGCCCCTGTTATCAGGGGCTTTTTTATATAAACGTCAAGCCTTACGAAACAGGCATTTAACTTTACACAATTCATCTTTTAGTTTAAATAAAAAACAGCTATCATTATAATCTAACATCTCACAATATATTGAATAAGCGATAAAAGCCCAATAAACAATCAACGACAGGATTATTAAACGGTAAATTTATGATTTTATTCATCTTTCGTTTCGGGATAATCCTTTAAATCACAGAAAGGAAAAATAATGCCACATCGCAGACGACTGGCTATTTACCAAGCCGCAAAACGCGCCTCCTTCACCAGAAAACCGGTTGCTCCGACTACACCCGTAGCCGGTTAAACCAAACAGAGGGGATGATGCTTACCCCTCATGATATTTCAAAGGTTGTCTGAAATAAAAATCAGGCAGCCTTTTATTCATATAGCGGTAGCGTAAGAACAAAATCCTGAAATTCTTTGAAAATTTTTCAGACGAGCTGTTTTCAATTTATCGAAACCAACTTATCAAAACAGAAATACTTTCAGCCGTTATACCCCATCACATTTTGTTTCCAAAAAGGTTTTCAATTTTTCCCCATCCAAAAACCAATGGCAAATTTCTGTTTCGCCATCAAGCAAAACAGGGATAAGTTCATTATATTTTTCCTCCAAGACAGGATCTTCATCAACATCAAGAATTTCCAGCTCAAAGCCAAATCTTTCTTGATATGGTTTAAGCTGTTCGCGCATTTTGTGGCAGAGGCTGCAATATTCGCGAAACATCAACGTCAGTTTCATAATAGACTCTTTACTGTAAACGGAAATCGAGATTGTAAGGTATAGCCGATTAACTTCAAAACGGCAGTTCGGCATATACTGTTTTATTTTAGAGTAGATGCAAAAGGTCGTCTGAAACCAAAGATTTTGGTTTCAGACGACCTTGTTTGAATTCTAGATGAAATTAAGACTGAACATTAATACCAGCGGTAATGGTAGTTTGGGCATTGTTGATATTCAGAAACGAAGCAGCCAATTCGCTGCAACACCCACAGCAAGTAGCTACTCCTAATTGAGCCTGCAAATCGCTCATCGTACTTGCGCCGGCGGCGATGGTTTCTTTGATTTCGTGGTCGGTAATGGCGTTGCAGATGCAGACAAACATAATGTGCTCCGTGTTTTCTTTCGCTTAGTATTGATAGTGTGTTTTATTCTTAAACATGAATATAAATAAAAACTGTTTGCATTGCAAGGTTTACCTCTTGGTTTATCTTGGTAATTTTCTATTGAAATATATATTTCGATTGATATTTTATAAATTAACTCATTTTGAATGTTTAATGCCATATCAACAAAAAAGGTCGTCTGAGAGCGTGTTCATAGTCTTCGTAGCAGGACTCCCAAGAAAGCCAAAGCTACCATTTGCAGACTGGTACTCAACTTACGCTCGCAGTTTTTCCAAAGCCGCCTGTTCTTTTCCAACCAGGAAAAGCTGCGCTCTACTACCCATCGCTTCGGCAATACTGCAAAACGGTGCAATTCGTTTCGTTTGGCAATCTCTACCTCCGCACCAATCAACTCCTGTACCGACGAAGCAAATGCCTTACCCGTGTAACCACCGTCAGCAAGGATTTTTTGTATCGCACCAAGATTATCCCGCCCACGTTCCAATGCCACCAGGCAGCCTTTTCTATCCGTAACATCCGCCGTCGTTACCGCAAGGGCATGCGGCAAACCTTGCGTGTCAACCGCTATATGTCGCTTGATACCGCTAACCTTCTTGCCCGCATCGTAGCCTTTTTCCATGGCGGTATCCGTGTTCTTCACACTCTGCGCATCAATAATCAGGAAAGTAGTTGCTTCATGGCGCCCCTGCTTGCGGTGCTCCGCAACTACCTGATTTTTTTAATGCTTCCTCAAGGATGCTGATGCCACTCTCGCGTGGTTCGGTCCATCTCTGGAAGTAGGAATGCACGGTGCGCCATTTGGGGAAGTCGCCCGGCAAAGCGCGCCAGGAGCAGCCAGTGCGTTGCAGGTAGAGAATGGCACAAAAGACATCGTACAAGTCCACCTGGCGTGGCGCTGTGCGTTTACGGGCACTTTCCAGCAGGGGAAGGAGAGGCGCAAATTGCTCGCGACTGATATCGCTTGGGTAGGTTTTTCTGTTCATGCCGATAGTTTACAGCAGAGGCTGAGACAATGAACACGTTCTTAGACCCTTACGAGAGCGTTCGCGTTTCAACACACAGCCGCCCGAAGGCGGCTGGATACGTCAAAATCTTTACACACAAATACACACTGGTTTCAACACACAGCCGCCCGAAGGCGGCTGGCTACTACGCCCAAGAGGACGCGGCGCAGAAATGGGTTTCAACACACAGCCGCCCGAAGGCGGCTGGGCAGTTATTGCTATACACAGCCGTCCGCACCATCGTTTCAACACACAGCCGCCCGAAGGCGGCTGGGAACACTTCTAACGCCTCGTGCAATCTGATTGATGTTTCAACACACAGCCGCCCGAAGGCGGCTGGCAGGGATTTTAAAAAGGGCAAAACATCGGAAAAAGTTTCAACACACAGCCGCCCGAAGGCGGCTGGGCCTGTCGCTTTGGTTAAGGTCGTCTGAACCACCTGTTTCAACACACAGCCGCCCGAAGGCGGCTGGCATGGAATACCCGAACTTGTAATTCCTACTGAAAGTTTCAACACACAGCCGCCCGAAGGCGGCTGGAAAAAATATTGGGCTGCGATTTTTACCATGTTCTTGTTTCAACACACAGCCGCCCGAAGGCGGCTGGGATGGACTTGGTTTTTTAGGACTCGAATTCATTAGTTTCAACACACAGCCGCCCGAAGGCGGCTGGTAGTCAGCAACGGCTACACCGATCTGAATACGCAAGTGTTTCAACACACAGCCGCCCGAAGGCGGCTGGGCCGTATATCAACACGGGTATTTACAATTAGGTGTTTCAACACACAGCCGCCCGAAGGCGGCTGGCTTCTGCTGTTTCGGTCTTTTTGGCTTTATAAGGATTGTTTCAACACACAGCCGCCCGAAGGCGGCTGGTTGAATAAAGCCGTTATGTTCGCCATCCGCGAAGTTTCAACACACAGCCGCCCGAAGGCGGCTGGTGCAGCAAAAGTTATTCGCCAAATTGAGGATAATGTTTCAACACACAGCCGCCCGAAGGCGGCTGGAGCTTTTTTGATTGCGGCGTCTTTCAGACGACCTGTTTCAACACACAGCCGCCCGAAGGCGGCTGGGCGGTTTTCGACCGCACCAACACCCTGAACGTGGTTTCAACACACAGCCGCCCGAAGGCGGCTGGATTGCTTTGACAAAACCGCCCTTTCGGGAGGTGCATGTTTCAACACACAGCCGCCCGAAGGCGGCTGGAGGCTGAACTCAGACCAGCCCCGTACAAAAGGCTGTTTCAACACACAGCCGCCCGAAGGCGGCTGGTTGATTTACTTGTTTAAGGGTTAGATATGAAAATGTTTCAACACACAGCCGCCCGAAGGCGGCTGGATTGAACAAGATGCCCGCGATTTGGGTATTACGAAAGTTTCAACACACAGCCGCCCGAAGGCGGCTGGGGCATCTTGAACTACGTCGCCGATAACTATTTCAGTTTCAACACACAGCCGCCCGAAGGCGGCTGGCAACGACAAAACCGCACAAAAACCCATCAAAAACGGTTTCAACACACAGCCGCCCGAAGGCGGCTGGAGCCTCTCTCAAAAGCCTTGCTCCATCAGGTTTCGCAGCCCCGATTTCGCTAGGCTCCCAAGAAAAGCGCGAACGCAAGTATAACACAGCCTTTTCCGTTACACCCGCATTCGCAATATCCTGATTGTTAAAGAACAATTCCAGTTCGCCAACCCTGCCGCATTTTCATGAGAACCGCAGGTTCGCGATTCACACAATCAACGTATCCTTAAACACATCCACCGCCGGTTTCGCGCCGTGGTGTTCCACTTTGCGCCGCCATTTGCTGCCTAAATGGTAAAAGCGCAGGCTGTCGGTTTCGGGGTTGTAGGTTTTCAAAAGTTTGTCTTTTAAAACAACCCACTGGTCTGGCGCGATGTCGCATTCGAACACCGAATATTGCACGCGCACGCCGTAGTCCAGACACAATTTCGCCACGCGCCGCAGCCTTGCCTGCCCTTCGGCATCTTCCAGCGAAATATCGTAAGTAATCAGCATCAGCATTTTGTATTCCCATGTGCAGGCTGCTTCAGAGGTCGTCTGAAAATGTCCAGCCCGTTTTCAGACGACCTGCAAACCTATCTCATCAAAAACGGCGGATATTCCACCAAATCCCCGCGCAAGTGCCGCGCCAACAGCATCGCCTGAATATACGGCAGCAGCCCGATTTCCACTTCCTCGCCTAAAAATGGATGCACAATTTTCTCCTGCTTTTTCGCCTGCAAGGCTTGAAACAAGAGCTTACGCGCCTCGGCTTTCAGGTTTACCGCACCGCTTGCCTCGGTAACAAAATCCTGCGGTTTGATTTGCCCGCGGTTAATCAGCGACAACACCAACCTGTCCGCCCACCACGCACGGAATTCTTCCAAAATATCCTGCGCCAAACTGTCGCGCCCCGGCCGGTCGGCGTGCAGAAAACCCACCTGCGGGTCCAGCCCCACGCCTTGCAGCGCGCCGCTGATGTCCTTACCCAGAATGCTGTACACAAACGACAAGAGCGCGTTCACCCCGTCTCTGGGCGGACGGCGGTTACGCCCGTCAAAAGAAAAGCCGCTTTTTTCGCTCAAAAGCAGCCCGAACACGCCGAAATAACGCGCCGCTGCGTCGCCCTCAATGCCGCGCACCATGTCCAGCTCCGCCGCGCCCTTCAACTGCCGCAGCGAAATGTTCAAAGCATCGACCGCACTTTGAATCGCCTCATTCTCGCCGTAATTGCGAATCTGCCGCTGAAGCACCCGCTTACTCGCCTGAATCTTCGCCGCAATGATATTGCGCGCAATCGGCACGGGATTTTGCTCCGACACCCGATACTGCGCCCGACGCAAGAGCACATTACCGCTCTGCCGCCCCTGAAGCCGCCCCAAGAAACGTCCGTTTTCGGTAAAAAACGTCAAATTCACATTATTTTCACCGCAAAATCCCAGCAAAAACGGCGACACCAGCACATTGCCAAAACAGAAAATATGCCCGATGGAATGCACCGGCAACTGCGCCACCTTTTTACGCTCCTGCTCCACCACCAACGTCTCCCGCTCCTTATGCAGATAGCTGCCTTGGGTGGTGATATAGAGCGTGTTTTGCAGTTTGCGCATGGGAAAAACTCCTTGGGGTTTGTCCGTACTTTATTAGGATTTGGAAGAAGAACCTTTTATTTTATCCACAATAGAATCTATAAAGTTCTTATCTTTTAAAACTTCTGAAATAGGACTATCACTTTGATGTTTTTTATCTAATGTTTCTGCTGGATTTAAGGAAATAGCCTTAATCATACCTTCCATTAGCACAGGCAATAACTCTTCTTGTTCTTTTTTAGATAGTTTCTCAATTTGCTGTTTATAGCTATCATATGACTTAGCTAAAACCTCTTTATGCACATACTCTTGTGACAATCTTTCTGCCTCACTTCGTCTTCTTGATATGAATATTACTAGCCATAATGCCGGAATTATAAACGGCATTTTCACGGCAAAATTTCCTAATAGTACAAGAAGACTAATCCAAATTCCTTTATCTAAAGGAATATCTCTTACTAACATTACATCTTTTATACACAAAACAGTAATAAACAAAACGAACAATGAGAAATAGAATGCCCACCCATACCATCCTGCATTTTTACTAAATTTATTTCTCATTTCACTATACGCACTAGATAACCCAGCAGAAGTTGCGCCCGGAAGTAAATTTTCTATTTGTTTATTAAGCTCATTATATCTCTCTTCTTGTTTCTGTTTGAACTCATCTAAATCACTTCTTCTTTGGTCAATTTCTTGCTTTAAACCACCTGCTTTCTTTCCATTCCCATCATCTTTGCCAAAAATTTTATCGTAAAAATTCGATAGCCCTTGCAAAGTAGTTGAACTATCCTCTTTCAATTCATTAATTTCTTTATTTTTATCAGAAATATTTGAATAGAACTCATCAATTTTTTGTTTTAATCCATCTTCTTCATAAATTGAATTATGAAGCTCATCTATCTCAGATAATTTTGACTCTGAATCACTCAATAATTTTTCAACATTATCTTTTATACCATCCTTAGAAAATATTGAATCCCTATATTCTTCTATTTCAGTTCTAACTCTCTGAAACTCATCTAACTCATTCTCTAATTCAGATTTAATTTTAATTGCATTTTCTTGAGTTAGTTTTATTTCTGAAAATCCATTTTCCACATGTTCATTTATAGTTTTTGAATATTCATTCAAACCTACTCTCAGCCCTTTAATCGCTTTTCCTTTATGTAGAACAAAAGGGAATACTATTTGCAACAAATTATCTAAATTATTTTCTATATTTTGAACATATGAGTTTGAATAATTTTGGCTGTAATTTAGATTATTTTTTAGTTCATTTAAATAGGCTTTAACATTACTTAACAAACTCGTAGGCAAATAATCTGCATCAATACAAAACATTGCTTCTGACAAAAAAGCAGTTATTTTTTTTAGATAAGCAAAATTTTCTATATATGATTCAGATACAAGTGTTTCATTAATTCCATTAACAACGTTCTGAACCTCATTCCATAACGGTATAATTTCATTATTAAATTTATCTATTTTAATAGACATATGTTCCTCATTTTCTAAAACTCAAATAATATGTAATCTCGTCATTAGACTAATAAAAGTAAAAGATTCACTCCCCAAACAACCCCTCCACATACCCCACACTCCTATCCCGTTTCCCAAACAACTCCGGCTGACAAATTTCCAGCAACGAGCAGGCTTTGCAGCGTTTGCCGTAGTCGGGCGGCGGCGTTTGGCCGCTGTTTAGGAGTTCGCGCACAGCGGCGATGGTGGCGAGTGTTTGGGCGCGCAGGTCGTCTGAAAACACGACGGGGACGCGATGGCGGGTTTGCATATACCACAGCGCGCCCTCGAAGATGGTTTGCCCCGTCATTTCTTCCAAGCACAAGCCTTGGGCGCAAAGCTGAATTTCGTCCATCGGGTCGGGTTTGGGCTTGCCTCGCTTATATTCCACAGGTTTCAGACGACCTGTTTTCGTTTCCATTTCTACCAAATCCAACACGCCGCTGATGCCCAGTTTCTCCGCCGACACATGCACCGTCCGCTCAAAGCGCACGCCCTTGCGCGTTTCCGGCTCGCCCGAATCCACTCGCTCATGCAGCACCTTGCCCTGCGCGGTCAAATAGTTCTCCGCCCACGCCTGCTCGTTGTGAATCAACGCACATTGGCGCGGGCAGAAGGCATAGTGTTGCAAGGCAGAAAGAGGAATCAGGCGCGTGTCCTGAATTCCCCTTGGGTTTTCGACTGAAAGTTTGGTCATTTTCAGCCTAATTTACGCAGCAGCTTGGTTTCGCCAAGATTTTGATCGTCCACGCTGACAAGGTAGTCGTCAAAATTCCTTACCACTTCCACTCCGCCCTTTTTGACTACCTGAATGCGTTTGAACAGGCTATCAGCAGGTGCGTCGCCCAAGCTGCCGCTGTGCTCAAACACATAAAGCCCGCGTGCATTCATTTGTCCGCGTGCGGCGGAATGGTCGTGGTCGAACATATTGACAAGTGCCTGCCAAAGCAGCTCTAAATCGTTTTCGGAAAAGCCTGTTTGTTTGGCAAAATGGGCAGAAATGAAGCCGTGGCAGCGGTATAAGCCGTAGGGGACAGTGAATTTGCGACCCATAGTGCGGTTGTCGCCGGTTTCGCTGGCATCTTTTTCGTTGGTAACCGCCATGCGGGTAATGCTGTGTTCTAGGGTCATGATAGGGTCTATGGAACGAGAGAAGGTCAGCTGCACGGGACCGCGCACTTGTCCTGCATTTTTGCCGGTGGTCATCACTGCGCCGAATGTGCGGATGTCGTAATAACGACTGCACATGTATTGGCGGGCGGCTTCGGTTTTCTCGCCTTTTTCTTTGCCTTTTACGTTTTCTTGCTCGTGGGCTTCGTCAATTAAGTTGTTCAAAATGCCTTTTTCGCGGATAAAGATGTCGTGATGTTCGCCATTTTGGGTCATTTGGATAAAGTTGCGGACTTTGCGTTTCAGGCAAACATCGGTTACCAAGCCTTCGCCGGTTTGTGGGTCGATACGCGGCAGGTTGCCTGCGTCGGGGTCGCCGTTAGGATTACCGTCTTGCACATCAAATAAAAAGACAAAGTCGTAGCGTTTTTCAATAGTCATAGCGTTTGCTCCTGTTTAATTGTTTCAGTTGAGTTGGATTGGAAAAAATCTTGTTTTTGGTGGTAATAACCGATCCCAAATAAAACTTGATGGTTAATATCCAAATGATTGGGGAAATTATCTATTTTTCCGATAATTTCTTGAAAAAGTTTTTCTAAAAAAATTCGTTTTCCCCTGTATTTTTCCGTATTCAGTTTACTCAGGTGATGTTTAGACAAACGAATCAAAGTACCGAATACGGCAATCGGCGTGCTACTTGCCGAACCGAAATAGCGGTCGGCAATAGTGGCATTTAAGCCGGGATTGGCTTCATCCTGTGTTTTTTCCAGCACGGCAAACAGCCGCCCTAGCACGTAGCCGATGTCTTGGCGATTTCTATCTAAGCTCATAGTTAGCTCCTTCATGTTTTTCAGACGACCCGCGCGGATTGCGCGATTGATATAGGCTTTAAGCAGACTTGCCCTGCCATAGGTAATTTTCTGTTCCGCCTTGTTGCGCCGCAAAGCAGCCTGCAACAGGCTGACGGGTAAAACTCGGTTGTTAAGTGCGGCATCGGTTACTTGGGCGATTAGATCAGACGGCAGGTTTTCCATTTTGCCGTCCAACACCAAATTTCCCAGCAGGCGCGGCAGCGGCATATATTCAGGATACGGCGAGTTTTCGCCGCGCACCATCTGCAAATCGTCATACCACGCCGCAATACCTTCTGATAAGGTGGCAACGGTGGTTTCATGCCAAAAGCGGACGACAATGCGCGCGGAATTAGGCGATAAGCCTAAAAGGTAGAATTTTTCTTTGCCGTCAGGTTTTTGGTATTGGCCGTTGTACAGGCTTTTATAAAGGGTTTTAACGGCATCGATATGCTCATCGGGATTGTCTTTGCCGCCGCCGCTAATCAGCGAAGCAAGACTCTCTTCCAACGGAGTCGGTTTCGCGCTCCAACATACAGCCGTTACATCGCCGATACGAAAGTGGTTTTTACCGGCAAGCAGAGTGTTCAAGGCGGTGGTATATTCGAACATGGCTTGCTCGCCCACGGGAAAGATAAAGCCCTGCTCTTTGCCGTATGATTCAAAAGCCGACAGATTTACCGATGTAAACGGGGCGGGCTTGGCGTTCACGCCTTTCACGGCGTTATGCAACCGCGCAATCGGCGCAGGCTTGCCCGTTACCAGGCAAATGCCTTTTGGGACGTTATCGGACTGCGCCTGATTGGCTTGACTCACATATGCCCGAACCGCCTTTGACTGGCAAACCAAATCTACCGCTTCATCCACTAGGCGGAAGCTGAGATTACAGCCTTTGACTTTGGCACATTCCACCCAATTTGGAGCCTGCATGGCTTTGCTTTTTTCTGCCGCAGAAGCCAAAAAGGCGGCAACGGCGGCAACACCTGCATCATCGGGCAGCGCCTGTTTCAATTCGTTTACTTTGGAGGTAAAGCTGGCATGCTGTCTATCCGCCTGCTCCTGCCCTTTTTCTCCGGCATAGGCAAGCACATAACCGTAGTGATCCCACAAAATGTTGCTTACTTCGTAGGATTTTGAACCGCTCCTGCCTAAACCTTTCGGCACCAAAAAAGTGCGGCCAACTTTCTTCTTACCTTTCAGCTCACGGGTATCTTCCAGCTGAATAAAATTACCCTGTTTGTCTATAACAATAATGAACGGGATTTCTTTGTTTTCAAACCCTTCCGGGGCAACACCACCATCGCTTTCGGCTTTGCGTTGGTAGTATTGGGTGAGTGCGTGCAGAATCATCGTTTCACCTCCTCGCTATTAGCTGGGGGCACGGTAATTACGCCATTTATCGCTTTGCATTGGTAAAACATGGGTTCGGCGTTATTGGAATCGCGCGGGTCGGATTTGCTGAAATCCATGTCGTACAGCATAAAGCCGAAATCTTGGGTGATGTCTTCGCGCGGCAAACCGTCTTCAACCTTTTCAAGCAGCCTGAAATGGCAGGGAAACTCTCGGCAACCCAAATAAGGCTGATGAAAATACTGCCCTTTTTTTGCGCGCCGTTTGAACATTTCGGCAAATTTGACGTAGTTGTCGCCCTCGCCTGCTTCACTTGTCATGTCAAAATCGGCGTGGATGCGATAGGCAACGTCTTTCAGCAGCATGGATGCGCGCTGCTGGCGGTTGTCTTCAATATAGAGCGAGCCGCTGCGTTCACTCATTTTGATTCCCACTTCGTTACGGCGGATATTCGTCCACTGAATCGGTTTGAGAATCTCGAGCTTCTGTATCTGCCATCGAATGGCGGGTTTCCACAAGATTGCCATTAGGATATTTCGTGCTGCTGATGGTGTAATTACGGGATAACTAACCCGTTCCACCTTGAGCTCAGGCCTGGTAAAGCACGCCAGCTCACCGCTAATTTCTAAAATGAAACTCATATCGACTCCTCATTAATAATTCTATAAAGCCATATTAGTATTACCATGCTACTCATGTCAAGTGTGATTCGCTTATTTTTTCAATAAACTGTAAAATATGCCTACGCTAAACCTCTTTCCATACAATTGATTAAATGGATTATTAGCGGTCAGTCGCTTTTGGGCGGCTGTGTGTTGAAACTATAATGCCATGTTAAAAATGGCAAAATGCCCCTAGAAATAGGGGCATTTTTCATAAAACCGAATTTTCAGGCAGCCAAGCCATATCATCAAAATTCGCGCCAAGCACGGCTTTGTAATAGCCCTTATCTAACACCAGCAACCCCGCTCTGGAAAAAACGGCATGTTCAGGCAACTTTTTCAGTTCGTGTTCATACACGGTAATCGTGTAGCGTTGTAATTTGCGGTAAACCCATTTGTGTTTGAGTGGATCGTTTTCTAAAAATTTGAACCAACTTTCAAACGGCTCAGGCAGCGGCGGGCAGTCAGTTTGCCCAAAGGAATTGTCGGCTGGCTGAGGAAAGTGTTGTTTGTCTAAAACATCCTGCCATTCTGAAACTTCCACGCCGTCCAAATGTCGTCTGAAAAAATCGTCCAACTCGTTTGCTTTGATAATTTGCGGAATGCCGCCTTCTTCCCAATGAGCCAATGGGATAAACGGCACAACGAGTGTCACGCCTTGGTTATCAATCAGGCGGAAACGTTCGGCAGCGGTGCAGAATTTAATTGCCAGCGGATTTTCATTTGATGATTCTGCCGTTAAAAGTCTTGTAATGTCGTGTTTGTCCACATCGCCTTTGCCGTTAAACCGGCGAAAATATGCGGCAAATGCCGACGGGGAAAGTGGGTCGTTAAGCAGCCCTGCTTTCAGCATCTCTTCGGTAATGTCCTGCCCCTGTTTCAGGCTGCCGCTGGGCGCGCCTTCTTCGGCACGGAACACGACCACTTCGCCCAACTGTGGCAGTTTGCCTTCGCGGTTGCACCGCCCCGCCGCTTGGGCAATGCTGTCCAGCCCTGCCATCGCCCGATACACGCAAGGGAAATCCAAATCTACGCCGGCTTCAATCAACTGCGTGCTGACCAGCCACAAGGGCTTGTGCAGGCTGCCTGCGCGATACAGTGCCAAATATCGGCGAACCAACGCAATCACTTCGCTACGGTGTGTGGCGCACATATTGGCGGACAAATGCAGTTTGATGCCGTCAGAAGGCAGGGCAGCAAAGAGTTTTTGGGCGTGCTTTCGCGTATTGACTACTGCCAAAACGCACGGACGGACAGCAATTTCATCGGCAATTTCCTGCCAGCTTTGTGTTTCGTCGTTTGGCGGCGGCATTTTGATGCGGACGCGGCGCAGTTTTTCCGATAAGGCAATTTTATCCGCCACAATCTCGCGCACGTCCGGTAGGCCTTCCAAAATAGTGCGCCCGAATGCGTCGATATTTTTGCCAAGTTCGGGCTGAGTCGCCGTGCACAACACAAAGGTAACGCCGTAATCGTGCGCCAGCACCCGCATCATGTCGGTAATCGGCTTTTGGAAATCGCGCGGAAGCTGCTGGGCCTCATCCAAAATCACCACGCTATCGGCAATATTGTGAATCTTGCGGCAGCGGCTGGTTTTCGCCGCAAACAGGCTTTCAAACAGTTGCACGTTGGTGGTAACAATCAGCGGCGCGTCCCAATTTTCCGTGGCAAGGCGGGTTTTCGCAGTTTCCTTGTCTTCTTTCACTTCCAAATTGCTGTGGTGTTCCAATACCACGTCATCGCCCAATGCTTTGCGGAAAACATCGGCGTTCTGCTCGATAATACTGGTGAAAGGAATAGCATAGATAATACGTTTTTTGCCGAATTTCAGCGCGTGCTTCAAAGCGAACCCCAAGCTCGCCAAAGTTTTACCGCCACCGGTCGGCACGGTTAAAGAAAACAAAGTGCGGTCGGTTTCTGCGGCAGAAAAAGATTGCTGCAAAATGGCATGGCGTTCTTGGTTTAAGAATGAATCTTTATCTGATTTCTCATGAAGTTGCGCCATATATTGCTCATATCGTCGGTGCAACTCATCCAAACTGGGAAATTTTGGCCGCAATCCGGCAGCCTGCGCAGTATCCGCATCGGCATAGCCGTTCATAAAGGCTTCGGTATCCAAAAAATCGGCATCCACCAAACAGGAAAAGAGAAAACGCAGCCAAATATGCAATTCTTCCAGCTTTGCTCCTTCTTTCCAAAATGCAAAAAAATCCCGCTTCAGATCATCATCTGATAACCGGAAAAAATCTTCGGACAAACTGCTTTCCACCAAACCCGACAAAGATGCCACCAACTCGTCATCCGCCTGTTGCAGACGGTTTTTCAGACTGCCTTTGTCATACCAATCTGCCAGCCCAGCATGATGCCCGGCAATCAGATACGCCAGCAAATGCCCAAAAAACGGATTAAGGTGCTCTACTGCATATTTGGCACCGGCAGTGGAATGCGGAATTTTGCGCAACTTGGTAGATTCGACATCTTCCAAATGGGCATTTTCTTTTTCAAAGCCGGATGCATTACGGATATATTTCTGAAAAGCTTCCTGAAATTTCCCCAAATCGTGCAAAAGCCCCGCATATTCGGCAAACAACTCTCCATAACGCCCTGCAAAACGCTTGGCGAGTTGGGCGACTTTTTGTAGATGTTTTTGCAGGGGATGGGAATGCCAATTTTTTGATGAGTCCTGGCGAGCGTGGGCTATATAGTCGAAATTCACATCGATTCTCCAAATTTAAAACGCGCAAAATTTAACGAACAAGCCATATAAATGGCTTGAAGTGTTGAAAAATCGAAAATCTGTGGAATGAGGTCGTCTGAATGACGGATAAAGGAGATAGTTAGGAACTTATGATGTTATTATTTTATTTGTTATAATTACCCGAACATAATACAGCATTTGTAATAAATAACAATATCAATTTGACTCTTTGTGAGCAATGGGACAAATCAAAGGTAGCGTGATGATTCAAATGATGCAGATAAACGATGGCAGGTTTTCAGACGACCTGCTTGACTTTTCCCCTACATTTGGGGTTATAGTTGATTGAATTTGAACTATGGTACGCTTCTCTGCCTTGTCCTGATTTTTGTTAATCCATCACATTTTATTCGCTTTTAGGCTCAATTCGTTTACAGAAAGGAAATCCTATGGAAACCCTTACCCTCAATATCGGCGGCATGACTTGCGGAGGCTGCGTGAAAAGCGTTACCCGTATTTTGGAAAACACGGAAGGCGTTGCCAAAGCCGAAGTCAGTTTGGAAAACAAAAATGCGGTCATTGAATTCGACCCTGCGAAAACCAATCCTGCCGCATTGATTGAGGCGGTGGAAGATGGGGGCTTTGACGCTGTCTTATAATCCTCCGAGGTCGTCTGAAAATGTTTCAGACGACCTTTTGCTGTAGTGAAGTTCTTTTTTGTTTGATTTGCACCTTATGCCCGATTTCCTTCCCGTCCCACCTGCCGAACTGTGGCAGGCGACGCTTGAACACCTCCGCCTCTCCCTGATTGCCCTGCTTTACGCCGTCGCGCTTGCTGTACCGCTGGCCGTGTGGCTGGCGGACAAACGGCGTTGGGCGGAAGGTGTTTTGCAAGTGACCAATATCCTGCAAACCATTCCGTCCCTCGCGCTGCTCGGTTTGCTGATTCCCTTTGTCGGCATCGGTTCGCCGCCGGTTTTGATTGCGCTGACGCTCTACGCCCTATTGCCGATTTTTCAGAACACCTATCTTGGTTTGAGCCAAATCGATCCCGCCATCAAAGAAGCGCACACCGCGTTCGGCTTGTCCCGATGGCAGGCGTTGTGGCGTATTGAATTGCCGATGGCGTTGCCCGCCATGATTTCCGGCATCCGCACCGCGTCCGTATTGATTATCGGCACGGCAACACTCGCCGCGCTCATCGGCGCGGGCGGCTTGGGCAACCTGATTTTGCTCGGCATCGACCGTAATAATATGGCGATGACGTTTACCGGCGCGTTGCTGTCCGCCCTGCTCGCCGTATTGGTCAGCGGCGGCATCGGCATACTGCAGAAGTCCAAGCGCAAAATGCCGATTACCGCCGCCCTGCTTGCCATCCTTATCGCCATCGGTTTGGCACCGATTTTTCAAACGAACCCATCCGCACAAAAAATCACCATCGCAGGCAAACTCGGCAGCGAACCCGACATCCTCATCAATATGTACAAACAGTTGATTGAAGAAAATAATCCGCGCGCGCAAGTGATGCTTAAACCCAATTTCGGCAAAACCTCATTCCTGTTCAACGCCTTAAACAGCGGCGAAATCGACATCTACCCCGAATTTACCGGCACCGTCCTTGAAAGTCTGGTCAAAGTCCCCGCCGAACAGCAAAACCGCCGCCTTTCTCCCGAACAGACCTACCAAACCGCCAAAGATCTGCTTGCCCGACAACACCGGCTGACTTTTCTGCCGCCGATGGCATACCAAAACACCTACGCCCTCGCCGTCAGTCAAGACTACGCCGCCGCGCACAACCTGCACAAAATATCCGACCTCAAGCGCGTGCAAAACCAAATCCGCGTCGGTTTTACCCTCGAATTTACCGACCGCGCCGACGGCTACAAAGGTCTGCGACAACACGGCATACAGTTTAACCACCTCTCGACGCTCGAACCCGCCCTGCGCTACACCGCCCTCCTAAACGGCAAAATCGACCTCGTCGAAGCCTATTCCACCGACAGCGACCTCAAACAATACCGCCTCGCCGTCCTTTCAGACGACATCGCCCTTTTCCCCTCCTACCAAGGCGCGCCGCTGATGAAAACTGAGTTTGCCGAACAGCATCCCGACGTCGTGAACACATTAAACAAACTGGCAGGCAAAATCAGCGAAGCCGAAATGACTGAAATGAACTACCGCGTGAAAGTGGGCGGAGAAAAACCGGCGGACGTAGCGCGGGATTATTTACAGAAAAACGGTTTGATAAACGATAAGGGCAAATGATTCAGGTCGTCTGAAAAACGGTTTTCATTTTGTTGAAACAGATTTTCAGACGACCCCTCAAGTTGCAATAAGCCGTTGATTAGACTATAGTGGATCCTCGATCAATATAAACATCAAGGAAATGAATCATGAGCGGCAAATTAGACCAAATCAGCGGTAATGTAAAAGAAAAAGCCGGAGAACTGTTAAACGACTCCAAACTCCAAGCAGAAGGTGTAATCCAACAAGGCATCGGCAAAGTCAAAGAAGTTGCCGCCGACATTGAGGAAAAAGCAAGCGACGTATTGAAAAAAGGCAAAGAAGAAGCAGGACATCTGGTTGACGAGGCAAAAGAAAAAGCCGAAAACCTGATTGACGACATCAAAAGCAAGTTCTAATCCCCTCTTGTCTTAAACTATGTCAAAAGGCCGTTTGAAACACGATTTCAGACGGCCTTTATTTCAATCAACATAGCAACGGCGCAGCCACCCTAAAATCGCCTGTTCCCCATCCCATCAAACTTTCAGACGACCCCGCCGAATAAATCGGACAGATGAATCCAATGTTTTAACGGCCTTGTCGAATCCCGACTCGAGATACGCATCGCTCAACCCTCAACAGGAGAAGCACCATGCCTTCCGCCAAACTCATCCAAAAACTCAAACCCGCCCTGCAAAACCCGCTTCCGCCCGAACAAGACGGCATCTTGTTGTTCCTCGATTCCGACAACGTAACAGGCGACAACGCCAAATACATGAAAATGTACAACCGCCTCGCCCGTTGGTACGATTTCGGCGAACGCTGGATAGCCCGCCTCAAATACGGCAACAGCATCAACGAAATGCGGCGCAGCCTGATGAACGAACCGGAATGGCGGCAGGATTGCACCGCGCTCTACGTCTCCATCGGCACAGGCGTCGATTTGAACCACCTGCCCGCCAGCATCGACCCCGCCAAGCTGGATTTGACCGGTGCCGACCTGTCGCTCGGCATGTTGGCACGCTGCCGCAACGTATGGCGGAAAAAAGCGACGGGCTTGGACTTGGTACACTGCAACGCCGAAGACTTACCTTTTGCCGACAATATGTTCGATGTCGTATTCCATGTGGGCGGCATTAATTTTTTCAGCGACAAACAAAAAGCCATCAACGAAATGCTGCGCTTCGCCAAGCCCTGTACCAAAATCATGATCGCAGACGAAACCACTGACTTCATCCAACAACAATACAAAAAAAGCCTATTCACGCGGAACTACTTCCAAGACACCGATTTCGACCTGACACAAATCGAAAACTGCATCCCCGAAACCGTACAGGAAGAGACCTTTGCAAAATTCCTTTTCCCCCGACAACCGAAACCCCAAACACAGGTTTTCGGCTGTTTTCGGCTGTTTCCGCCCCCAATCACTCCTTAATTCTACCCAAATACCCCCTTAATCCTCCCCGGATACCCGATAATCAGGCATCCGGGCCGCCTTTTAGGCTGCAACAGGCACACTTAGCCTGTTGGCCGCTTTCAACAGGTTCAAACACATCGCCTTCAGATGGCTTTGCGCACTCACTTTGAGCAGACCAAAATAGGCTGCCCGGGCGTAGCGGAATTTACGGTGCAGCGTACCGAAGCTTTGTTCGACCACATAACGGGTCTTCGACAAATATCGGTTGCGTTTGGTTTGCGCTTCCGTCAGCGGACGGTTGCGGCAGGCTTTGCGCATAATGCCGTCTAACAACTGATGCTCTTTCAGATGTTGCCGGTTTTCCTTGCTGTCGTAGCCTTTGTCGGCATAGACGGTCGTACCTTCGGCAATGCCTTCCAACAAAGGGGACAGATGGTTGCACTCATGGGTATTGGCAGGAGTGATGTGCAGTTTCTCGATATAGCCTTCCTCATCGGTACGGGTATGTTGTTTGTAACCGAGTTTGTAGAGGCCGTTTTTCTTTGTCCAACGGGCATCTTTGTCCTTACTCGGTGTGGTTTGGCCGCTGACTTGTCCTTCCTCGTCGACTTCTATGGCCTGACGCTGTTTGCTGCCGGCGGTCTGAATAATGGTGGCGTCAATGACGGCGGCGGATGCTTTCTCTACTTTTAGGTTTTTTTCGGTCAGTTGGCGGTTAATCAGTTCCAGCAATTCGGACAGGGTGTCGTCTTGCGCCAGCCAGTTGCGGTAGCGGCATAAGGTGCTGTAATCGGGGATGCTCAGTTCGTCAAAACGGCAAAATAGGTTGAAATCGATGCGGGTGATGAGACTGTGTTCGAGTTCGGGATCGGAGAGGCTGTGCCATTGTCCGAGCAGGACGGCTTTGAACATGGACAACAGTGGATAGGCGGGACGGCCGCGGTGGTCTCGAAGGTAACGGGCTCTTTGACGATTCAGGTATTGTTCGATCGGTTGCCAATCAATCACCTGATCCAACTTCAATAATGGGAAGCGGTCGATGTGTTTGGCGATCATGGCTTGTGCGGTTTGCCGGAAGAAGGTGCTCATGGGAAATCCCCTAAATGTCTTGATGGGAATTTAGGGGATTTTGGGGAATTTTGCAAAGGTCTCAGGAAAAGAAAACGCGGCTGCTGTGGAGCAACCGCTTTTACTGCATTACCTTCCGCAAACCTGTTTGAAAAACGCCATAAACGCAATCGAGAAGAAATATGCCAAACCATCAAAATCGGAGCATAACATGAACATTCCCTTTGCGGCCGCCGCCCTGCTGTTGGCCGTGGCATTTTTTGCCCATCTTTTTGTCGGCACCCGCGAAACCTTAAGCCTGAAACCCGATGCAGAAAACAGCACGCAACAGGGTACGCGCAACTGGATGCAGGCTGTGTGCGTCTTCCAGTTGGTCAGTGTAGATTTGCTGTTGCTGGCCGCCACAGCCTGCCTGCTTGCGTTCACACGGATTTTCGACGGTATGGAAGCCGCCGCTGCCCGTTTTGTTGCTGTTTATCTGGGCCTGTGGTGCACCGTGTGGCTGATACAGCTTAAAATGGCCGGTGCGCGCGGCAAAAATTATTTCCTACTCGGCCAGTGGATATTGTTTTTATTGTGCGCCCTGCTGATGCTGTGGGGCGCGTACTAAAAAACCGCGCCGCCGCCCAGGCAGGGCGGATAGTACGGAACCGATTCACTTGGTGCTTCAGCACCTTAGAGAATCGTTCTCTTTGAGCTAAGGCGAGGCAACGCCGTACTGCTTTAAAGTCAATCCACTATACTTTTTCAGACGACCTCGGAATCTGACAAGGTCGTCTGAAAACCGAATTTATAAACTCAAATATCAGCATATCCATACCCAAAACGGCTCATGCTAAAACCCAATGTCTCAGGCAAATTTAACGTCTTTATCGGGTCTCGACCCAAGCTGCGCTTACCGATTTGAATCGGCTATACTACCGCCTTTCCTTAACACACACATTGTCATGAGTACCAAAAAATTTCCCGTCCCACTAAGCTATTTCAGTATGCCGTTGGGACTTTTCGCGCTCGGTTTGTCTTGGCGTTACGGCGCGCATATCGGGCTTTTGCCAAATTGGGTTGCGGAAACGCTGTTAGCCGCTGCCTTTGTGCTTTGGCTGCTGCTGGTCATTGCCTACATCATCAAAATCCGTTTTTTCCGCCCCGAATTTTTGCAGGATTTGCAGGATTTGGTGCAATGCTGTTTCATCAGCGCGATTCCGATTACCACGATGCTGGCAGGTTTGGCAGCCTTACCCTATCAAACGCTACCGGCAAAAGGGTTGATTTTGCTGGGAACGGCGGGGCAGTTGGCATTTGCCATGTACCGCGCAGGCGGCTTGTGGCGCGGCGTCCATACCCTTGATGCCACCACGCCGATTGTTTACCTGCCCACCGTTGCCACCAATTTTGTCAGCGCGACCGCAATGGCGGTATTGGGTTGGTCGGATTACGCCTGGCTGTTTTTGGGCGCGGGTTTGTTTTCATGGCTTAGCTTGGAAGCCGCCATATTGAGCCGTTTGCGCACCGGCACACCCGTCAACGCCCCTGTGCGCGGTATTGTCGGCATTCAGCTTGCGCCCGCTTTTGTCGGCTGCGGCGCCTATTTCGCCGTATCGGGCGGGAACATCGACACCTTCGCGCTGCTTTTAATCGGCTACGGCTGCCTGCAATTCCTGTTGCTGCTGCGCCTTCTGCCTTGGATGCTGGAAAAAGGATTCAGCCCCAGCTTTTGGGGTTTCTCGTTCGGTTTGGCGGCAATGACAGGCTGCGGCTTCCATTTGATTGCCGAAGAGCGTTTACTGTTTTTAGGCTATTTCCTCGCCACCGCAGGCTCCGGCTTGGTGATGCTGCTGTTGCTGGCGACTTTGAATTTAGCGAGACAGGGACGGTTGTTGGTGAAATGAAAAATCGTGCGGCTTAAAGGCGTGATAAAACGAACATGGTCTTAGGTCGTCTGAAAACTACATTTGGACATTCAAACCGATGAAGATAAACCCTGAAAACGGCAGCATTACCCTGCCGGACGGCAACATGATTAGCGCACGCACCACGCTTGATGACTGGATTGCATCCTTCCCAAAATCCAGCCCGAATCATCTGCAAGCGGGAATAACATTTTTCAGTTTGTCATTTACCAAACAGTCTGAACAATACACCCTTACCGCTCGGTTCGAGCAGCAGCGGCTGGAGCGCTTATCCATATTCTTCTGCCCGATAGGCGAGGACAACAGCTGGGCAGCATGGTCGGAGGAGCGCGAATTACAACGCAGAAAACAGTTTGATCGATGGCTGAATAAACAACTGGGCGATGCCCCTTGTTCCATTAAAGCATCGTTATCCGGCAAATGCCGTCAATTTGCCTGGGGCAATGCGGGCGCGTATTACCACAATAAAGACGGCAGTACGATGATCGTCATCAGTTATCGCTGAACGCCTCACAAAGGACACCCCATGCACTACCAATCGCTAACCGCCGCGCTGGAACAATACAGCGGCAACCTGACCCATAATCCCACCTCCCCAAACAGACTCGCCCTGCATATCGACCGTCAAACGCAAGGTCGTCTGAAACTCCACACGCCTGACGGTATCAGCCTCAGCCTGACTTACAACGATGAACCCATGTTCTGGTCGTTCTTCAGCCACGATTTATACGACGTTTACCTCATCCGCAGCTACGCCGAAAGCTGGCAGGCATACCAACCCGTCGGGCACATCGGCAGCCGCGTAAACGAACACATCGCCCGCCAACCCGCCGCAAAGCAAGGCCTGTTTTGGAACAAATATTTCATCGAACAACTCGCCACCCACAACGCAGGGCTGCTCGGCATCGGCGAATGGCACTTCGACTACCGCCCCGCCCAACCCCTGCCGCCGCAATGGGGCGAATGCTGGCACGACACCGCCTTAGGGCAGCCCGAAACCGACGAAAACTACGCCCAATGGCTGTTTTCAGGCAGCCGTTTCGACGTACTGGACAACAATTTTTATACCCAAGCCGAACGCTTCATCGCACTGAAACCCACTACGCCGAAGACAGTCGTCTGAAATATTGGCGCAAACACGCACAGCAAAACCAACTGCCGCCCGTCTTGGTGTACGAACTTCCCGCCCTGTCCGACCGCTGGCTGATTTTAGACGGACACCTGCGCCTCGCCGCCGCGCTTACCGAAGGGCAACTGCCGCCCCTGATTACCATCCAAGCTACCACCGCCCGAAACAGCCCGCAAACCGTCGCCGAACACGAAACCGCAAAAACCGCCGCCCTGTCGCAATACGAAAAAATCGCCCGACAAACCGACCACAATCCCCAAGCCTTAAACGCCGTCAGCCAGCACATCGTCCAAGCTTTCGATACCCGCCCCTACCTGCTGCACACCACCCGCGCCGCCGCCGACATCGCCCCGAAAACCTGGCTGCAACAATTGCAAACCTACGCCGCACAACACGGTTTCGCCGAAGAATTTGAACGCGTTTGGACAACGGAATCATGGCCAATGAAACGGGTTGCTGCTTTTCAGGTCGTCTGAAAAGGTCAGGTTGTTTTAAACTTTTCAGACGACCTCAACAGGTAAACCCTTCCCACCCTGACCCACACCAATAATTTCCATCTAATTTTCCCCACATACAATCCCCACAAACAGCGCAGACCGCTTCATATTCCCATCCGTAAGGACCACTACCATGAAAAACATTAAATTTACCCTAGCCATATTTTTCGGCGGCATATTCGCTTTATGGCTGCTTGCTACATCATTTCCAGACCAGTGGGGCGTATTTCCGGTACGCAACCTATTGCTGCAACTAACTGGCACCATCAGCATACTGGCCATGAGTGGCTGTCTGATACTTGCCGTGCGTCCCAAAATGCTGGAAACGCCGCTCGGCGGGCTGGACAAAATGTACCGCCTGCACAAATGGCTCGGCATCATTGCCCTTTCAGGCAGCATCCTACATTGGACCTGCAAACAATTCCCCAAATGGCTTATCGAACTTGGTCTGATTGACGGAAAACGTCCGCCACGCCCGCCGATGCAGGAAATATTGACGTTAAAAGATTGGCTGGCTACCCAACGCCACTTTGCCGAAGAAGTTGGCGAAATTGCTTTTTATGTCGCCATCGTCCTGCTTGTCGCCGCCCTCATCAAACGTATACCCTACCGCTGGTTTGCCAAACTCCACATACTTATCGTCCC
Organism: Morococcus cerebrosus; assembly: GCF_022749515.1. Taxonomy (NCBI): domain Bacteria; kingdom Pseudomonadati; phylum Pseudomonadota; class Betaproteobacteria; order Neisseriales; family Neisseriaceae; genus Morococcus; species Morococcus cerebrosus. Next base: position 904,047 of record NZ_CP094242.1, on the reverse strand, counting down.
CGTTTATCTCGCGCTCGTGTGGCACACCATCGTACTGGCAAATTTTGCCTATTGGTCGCAACCGCTGGGATGGCTGCTCATCGCAGCCTTACTTGCAGGCATCGCCTGCTCGCTGATTGCCCTGTTCAAGCGCATCGGCAATCCGCAAAACGCCACCGTATCCGCCCTAAATCAAAACGGCAATCTGCTCTCCCTGACCCTGAACACCCCGAAATGGCAAGGACACCGCGCAGGACAATTCCTCTTTTTACGCGCACACGGAGAAAGCCACCCCTTTACCATCGCCTCCGACTGGCAGCCTGATAACCAACAGCTCACGCTCGTGATCAAAGACTTGGGCGACTACACCCGCCGCCTGCCGCAGCGCCTGAATATCGGCGACACCGTGCAAATCGACGGCGCATACGGACGATTCGACTTTTCCGATGGACAAGCGCAAATCTGGGTCAGCAACGGTATCGGTTTTACCCCATTTCTCGCACGACTCAATGAACTGGCCAAACAGCCCGCCACCCAGCCAATAGACTGGTTTCATGCCGATAGAAACCTACCTGCCGAAACGCTCGCCCACTGGCAAAATTTAGCACAACAAGCCAATGTCAATTTCCACTATATCCCCTCCGAAACCCAAAGGCTCACCGCCGAACATATCGGGCAGACTGTCCGCGACAGTGCAAACCGCAGCCTATGGCTTTGTGGCAACCGCAATTTCACTCGCAGCATCTCAGGCAGCCTAAAAACGCGGTCGCAACATTTGGAGTTGTTTGAATTCCGCTAAACGGTCGTAGATGCAAGGCAGCTTGAAAGCACAACCTTAACTGAGTCCAAACAAAAGCAGTCCGCACCTTCAAAATGAAGTTGCGGACTGCTTTTTTACTTTTCAGACGACCTTTACAGCCAATCTGACGGTGACTTAGACAATTTCGCCTCCCAAACAAGTAGGCTGGGTTGATAAACCCAACGTTTTAGAAAAATTAAACGGTTTTGTTGGATCTCGACGCAATTTACGCCTGTTGCACCCCGCCGCTTGCTGTAACCGCATGATATTCCTAAAATCCCCATTTCCCTCACTTTAAGGAAACACCCATGAAATCCAAACTATCCGCGCTTGCCGCTACCGCCCTTCTGGCCGCCTGTTCTGCCGTTCCGCATCATAACGAGCAGGCGAAAGCCCTGCTGGACGAAGGCATCGTCCTGTATCAAAAACAGGATTACCGACACGCCAAGCCCTACTTTGAGCAGGCGCAGCAGGCGGGGCATATGAAAGCGCCGCGTTATCTGGGACTGATGTATCTGAACGGCGAAGGCGTCGCCAAAAATGCACAAACCGCTTTCGCCTACTTCACGCAGGCTGCCGCAGCGGGCGACATCACGGGGCAATACTGGCTGGGCTATTGCTACGAAAACGGTATCGGCACGGCAAAAGACATGACCCAGGCCGTGCGCTGGTATCAGAAATCCGTCGCACGTGGCGACCATGTTTCCCAGCCTGCCATTGACGCGCTGAACCGCTTGGGCGTGAAAGCAAATTAACTGTTTCCCTCAACCTTTTAAGGAGTAATCTCATGAAAAAAACCGCCACCGTCATCGCCGCCGGCCTGCTGCTGGCAGCCTGCACCGCCACGCAAAACACCGCTGAAAACAGCCCCGCCGCCCAAAGCACACAAAATCCCGCTTGGGACAAACAGTATGGCGGAGCGGACAAAGCCTACGACAGCCGCCTGCTCGCCCTGCGCGAGCAAATCGCCCCGCGTTTTGAAGTGCTGACCTTCAAAGACCCGCAAACGGGTAAAGAAATGCAGTACAACCTCTACACGCCGAAAAACCTCGAACCCGGCCGCAAATACTCGCTGGTGATGTTCATCGCTGATGCCAGCACCGCAGGCAAAGGCGTGAAAGCCCCGCTGATGCAGGGCTACGGCGGCATTATTTGGGCTACCGACGAAGCGCAGGCGAAACACCCCGCGTTCGTCCTCGTGCCGTCCTACACCGAAACGGCGGTAAACGACCAATGGCAAACCACGAACGAAGTCGGCATGACCCTGCGCCTTGTCAGAAGCCTGATGGCTGAAAAACCGATTGACCCCGACCGTGTTTACACCACGGGCCAATCCATGGGTGGCATGATTTCCTTTTATCTCAACAGCATTGAGCCGAATCTTTTTGCCGCTTCCATGTTCGTCGGCAGCCAATGGGACATCAACGTGTTGAAACCGTTAACGCGGGCGAAATTCATCTACACCGTTTCTGCCGGAGACCCTAAGGCATCGGCAGGCATGGCGCAAGTCGGCGAAATGCTGCGACAAAACAAAGTCGCCTACGCCGAAACCGAGTTTTCCGCCAAACTGCCGCAGTCCGAACAAAACGCAAAAGTCCAACAAATACTTGCCCAAGGCAGACGCATCAACTTCATCCGCTTCACGCCGAATACAGTAATTCCCGCAAACACCGCCAACAAAGGCGCGGAGCATATGTATTCGTTTGATTATGCCTACCTGCTCGAACCCGCCCGTGACTGGCTGATGCAGCAGAAACGGGAGAAATGAGTTCTGTGATTCGAAGGTCGTCTGAAAAATCTTCATATCGGTTTTCAGACGACCTTTACTACTTCTAAAAGGTCGTCTGAAAACCCGTCTACCCTAAAGCCTCTTTTTCAGCTACCCTTCCCCTATTATTTCTCTCCACTTCCCAAGGAGTTCCCCATGAACATCGCCATCACCGGCGCCAGCGGCAACATCGGCGGCATGGTCGCCCGTCATCTGAACACACGCGGACTGCCGCTGATTCTGCCGCTGCGCAACCCCACCAAAGCGCCCGCCCTGCCGAACTGCGAAGCGCGGCGGTTTGCCTATGACGATTTGGAGCTTGCCAAGCAGGCGTTAAACGGGGTGGACGTGCTGTTTATGGTGTCCGCTGCCGAGAGCCCGACGCGCGAACAAGAGCATTTGACTTTGGTGCAGGCTGCTTCGGAAGCGGGCGTGCAACATATGGTTTATCTCTCTTTTGCACAGGCGGCGTTGGACAGCACCTTCACGCTGGCGCGCACCCATGCGGTTACCGAAAATGCGATCCGGCAAACAAATATGCGTTACACCTTTCTGCGCGACAATTTTTACAGCGAGATGATGGCAACGATTGTCAACGCAGACGGCATCATCGCGGGCCCTGCCGACGATGGGCGCGTTGCCTGCGTTTCGCAGCGCGATGTTGCCCAAGCGGCGGCAAACGTCATCGCCGACATCGCATGCGGCAACCACCGCCACGATAATCAAACCTACACGCTGACAGGTTCCCAATCATTAAGTTTTACTGAAATAGCCGCCGTCCTAACCAAAATCACCGGTAAACCGCACCGCTACCACAATGAAACCATGGAAGAAGCCTTTGCCAGCCGCAAAGCCGCGTACCCTGATACGCCCGACTGGCAGATTGAAGCATGGGTTTCCACCTACACCGCCATTGCCAAAGGCGAACTTGCCACCGCTTCAGACGACCTGCCGAAATTATTGGAACATGAGCCGCGCCGTTTTGTCGAAGTTGCAAAGGATATTTATGATGCAGCCTGAACATACCCCGCTGATCGAATTCAAAAACGTCAGCAAACGCTACGACAACCACACCGCTGTGAACGAACTGAATCTGACCATTTATCAAGGCGAGTTTTTCGTGTTGGTGGGCGGTTCGGGCAGCGGCAAATCGACCACGCTGCGCATGATTAACGCGCTGACCGAGCCGACCGACGGCGATGTTTATTTCAACGGCAGGCGTATCAAAGATTACGACATCCGCGGGCTGCGCCACCGCATCGGCTATGTGCTGCAACAAATCGCCCTGTTCCCGACCATGACCGTTCGGCAAAACATCGAGCTGATGCCCGATATTTTGGGCTGGGACAAACCGAAGCGCACATCGCGCGTGAACGAACTGCTCGAGCTGGTCGGTATGCCGCCCGAAACCTACCTAAACCGCTATCCGCACGAACTCTCCGGCGGCGAACAGCAACGCATCGGCATCCTGCGCGCCATCGCCGCCAAACCCGACATCTTGTTGATGGACGAACCCTTTTCCGCCCTCGACCCGCTCGCCCGTGCTTCCCTTCAAGAAACCGTGTCGTTGATTCACAAAAAACTCGGCACCACCATCGTTTTCGTTACCCACGACATGAACGAAGCCGCCAAACTCGCCTGCCGCATCGGCGTGATGCACCAAGGCAGGCTGGTGCAGGTCGATACGCCGCAGGATATTCAAAACCATCCGGCGGATGATTATGTGCGCTCCCTGTTTGGCACGGCGCAGCCGGAAAACACCACCTCCGCCGAGGAAGTCATCAATCTTTACCGCCGTTTGGACGCGGACGGCAAAGCGCGGGTAAGGGAGCATTGTGCACAAAACGGTATGGATGTTTAGAAAAGGCCGTCTGAAAATTTTCAGACGGCCTCAAACGTTTTCAGTACACGCTCAAGCACCGGGTCTGCTTTCCGGTAACACCCAATTTCGCAAAAACTCTAATGTAAGACCAAATCAAAAGCATCCATGCCGTCATTCCCGCTCAGACAGGAATCCACTTTTGAATTTCGGCAACCGTTTTTCAAACATCTGTTGTTCAAAGTTTTCGACGGTTTTCCGCCTGCGCGGGAATGACGGCCGCCGGCAAATACCGTATCAAAAATCAAGCGAATCTGCTATATATACTTCCTCAAAACCCCAAAGGAGAATCAAGATGGACATTCTTTCCCGCCTGCAAGCATTGCCGCCGGGCAGGTTCCACTACAAATTATTGGTATTGGTCGGCATCGGCTGGCTGTTTGACGCAATGGATACCGGCATCGTGTCGTTTATATTGCCCGCATTGGGCAAAGAATGGGGTTTGCAGCCGGCGCAACTGGGCTGGATAGTCAGCATCGCCTTTATCGGCATGGCACTGGGGGCGGTAGCGAGCGGCTGGCTGGCAGACCGCTTCGGCAGGAAAACCGTATTTGCCGCGACCATGGCAGTGTACAGCACGGCGACAGGCCTATGCGCCTTTGCACCTGACATTGCAACACTACTTACCTGCCGCTTCTTTGTCGGCGTAGGACTGGGCGGACAGCTCCCTGTCGCGGTGTCATTGGTCAGCGAATACGCCCCGCCGAAAGTACGCGGTCGGTTCATCGTGTTGCTGGAAAGTTTTTGGGGCTTGGGCTGGCTTGCCGCCGCACTCGCTTCCTATTTCTTTATCCCAAAATTCGGCTGGCACAGCGCGTTTTTAATCGGCGCGTTGCCGATTGTGTATATCCCTCTGGTGTTGAAATTCATCCCTGAATCCGTACCCTACCTCCTCTCGCAAGGCAAAACCGACGAGGCGCACCGGCTGGTCAGCCGCTTGGAAGAGGAAGCGGGGATTACGCCCGCCACAACAGCCGTAGCACCGCCGCAACAGGAAAAACAGCGCATCCGTTTTATGCAACTATGGCAACAGCCTTTCGCACGACGCACGCTGATGCTTTGGCTGGTTTGGTTCGGCATCGTCTTTTCCTATTACGGCATTTTTACTTGGCTGCCGAAACTCTTGGTCGAACAAGGCAATACGGTGGTCAAAACCTTTGAATATGTGCTGGTGATGATAGTCGCGCAACTGCCCGGCTACATCGCGGCGGCGGCATTGGTGGAAAAAATCGGGCGTAAAGCGACTTTGGCGGGCTTTCTCGCCGCCTGCGCCGTCTGCGCGTGGTTTTTCGGGCAAAGCAGCAGCGCCGCCGAAGTCATGGCGTGGGGCAGCCTGATGTCGTTCTTCAACCTCGGCGCATGGGGCGTTTTATACACCTACACACCCGAACTCTACCCTCTCCGCTTCCGTGCCTTCGCCTCCGGCTGGGCAGGCGCAATCGGACGGGCGGGCGGCATTCTTGCACCGATGGCGGTTGCCGCGATGATTGGCGGCAGCGGCGGATTCGGCAATATATTCATGATGTTCGCCGGCGTGATGATGCTGATTGTATTGGTAATTTTGGCTTTAGGCGAAGAAACGAAAGGCAGGACGCTGGAGGAAATTAGCTCTTAAATAACTGTATCGACAGCCTAAAATCAGCAAAAGGTCGTCTGAAAACGCCAAATCAGTTTTCAGACGACCTTTATGCTAGAGGTTTTCGGACGACGTTTGAGGCCGTCTGAAAGTTTGAAACAATGGTTTGAACGACAAAGAACGCGTGCGTGCGTACCGCACACACCCTACACCTTGGTTTTAAAGTTTGTGCCATCCTCAGGTGGGGTGTGTGGCGCAGCCACGAACGCGGTTAGCGGGGATGCAGGCTACGGCTTGCTTTTTTGTTGTGTGCTTTAAGCCATTTTTGCATTTGTTCAATTTCCGCTTGTTGTGCGTTAATAATATCCTCAGCAAGCTTACGCATTTCAGGATCCTTTCCGTATTTTAATTCAACTTCCGCCATTTTTACTGCGCCAATATGGTGTGGCAACATACCTGCTGCAAAAGCAACATCAGGATCTTTATATTGCGCAGCTGCCATCATGTCTTGATTCATTTGATCCATGCCTTGCATTAATTCTTGTTGCATTGCAGAATCTGTCGACATTGGCATATTCATGTGTGCTTGATGCGGTTGTTCATTAGCTTGGGCATAATTTGAAATTGCAATAGCGCTAAGTGTGATAAAAGTCATAAGTTTTTTCATGTTTTTCGCCTATGTGATAACTGAAGGAGCACAAATCATAAACTTTGACCTAAGGTTAAAGTCAATATTTATTCCGAAAATTTTTGGTGAGGTGCTAAAATAAGAGAATATTTGATATGAGGGACAGCAAAATGTAGGTTGGGTTGCAAACCCAACATGTTGTGAAATTTAACGGTTTTGTTGGGTCTTGACCCAACCTACGCTTGCTGAAATGAAACAAAGGTCGTCTGAAAACAGATTCACGGTTTTCAGACGACCTTTTTATTATGTGCCACTTGAGCAAAATGTAGGTTGGGTTGCAAACCCAACATTTTGTGAAATTTAACAGTTTTGTTGGGTCTTGACCCAACCTACGCTTGCTGCCCGCAGGTAAAGTATGTGGCGCAGCCACGCACGCGGTTGGTAGGGATGCAGGCTACGGCTTGCTGCACTTTGGAGATGTTTCAAAGTGCAGGCTGCTTTTTTAGGATATAGGGTGGGCATTTATGCTTACGCAGATGCAGGCTGCCTCAAGCAAAGAACACGTGGGCAACAAGTGTCCACCCTACGCTTGCTACATACCTTACACGGGCTACGCTTGCTTTTGCATTTCGCAAAATAACGCCTGAATTACCTTATCTACTTCTGTTATATACTTCTCAACATCCTTAGGTTTAATTGTTTTTGTACTATGGTTTCCACTTCCTCCAATATTATTATTTTTATCTGCATGATGGACAATAGAATGTCTTCTTTGAAAAAAACCTTCTAATATTTGAGCTTCTGAGTCAGAAATATTCACAAAAATTTCTAAATCTGTTATTTCTTTTTTTAGTTGACCAACATTATTAATTGTGAATTTTGAATCTATATATTGTTTGACAGAGTCTTGGATTATCTCCCTAATTGTTGTGTCAGGTTCAAAATTAAGTAATTCCCCTAAATAAAATTTATCAGATCTATCTTTTTTTTTCTCTGACCATAACGGCACTCTATCATTAATAAATTTAGCATCTTTCGTGGGCCATATAATAATTGCTAAACCCCGCATTACTTCTTCTAGAGATGCATGCAAAAATACAACTGAAGAACGTAATATATCTGTATGTAAAACAGACTTTCTCCCCTTTTTCTTTTCTGTTCCTAGATTTTTATAAATCTGAATTAGTGATTCTACTCTCTCTTTATTTTTTTGATATGTACTAACAACTTCATCAAAATTGGACATAACTGAAACCTCAATAATTACTATATAAAATCAAAAGCATAAATTTTACGCCCCAAACAACAACCCTTCCTTAATCCCCCGAATTCTATCACGAAGAACAGCCGCTTCTTCAAACTGCAAATCCCTAGCCGCTTGCTGCATGGCTTTTTCCAGTTTGGCGATTTCTTTAATCGCGTCTTCTTCGTTGTGGATTTCTCCGACTTTGACCTTGTTTTTGCCTTTCAGACGACCTTTGCCGCCGTCTTCTTCATGGTACACGCCGTCGATGATGTCTTTGACCTGTTTTTTAATCTGCTGCGGTATGATGCCGTGTTCTTCGTTGAATTTAATCTGTTTTTCGCGGCGGCGTTCGGTTTCGTCGATGGCGGCTTTCATGGAGTCGGTGATTTTGTCGGCGTACAAAATCGCAACGCCGTTCACGTTGCGCGCGGCGCGGCCTATGGTTTGAATCAGGCTGCGGTGGGAGCGCAGGAAGCCTTCTTTGTCGGCGTCGAGGATGGCGACGAGGGAGACTTCGGGGATGTCCAAGCCTTCACGCAAGAGGTTGATGCCGACGAGTACGTCAAACAGTCCGAGCCGCAAATCTCTAATGATTTCAACGCGCTCTACGGTGTCGATATCGCTGTGTAAGTAGCGCACTTTGATGCCGAGTTCGCTGTAATAGTCGGTGAGTTGCTCCGCCATGCGTTTAGTGAGGGTGGTAACGAGTACGCGTTCGCCTTTTTGGATGCGGTCGTTGATTTCGCTCATTAAGTCGTCGACTTGGGTGGCGACGGGGCGGATGATGATTTTGGGGTCGACCAGCCCTGTGGGGCGGACGACTTGTTCGACCACTTGTCCGGCGTGTTCTTCTTCGTATTTGGCGGGGGTGGCGGAAACGAAGACGGTTTGCGGCATGACTTTTTCAAATTCGTGGAATTTGAGTGGGCGGTTGTCGCGGGCGGAAGGCAGGCGGAAGCCGTAGTCCACGAGGTTTTGCTTGCGCGAGGCGTCGCCTTTGTACATGCCGCCGATTTGGGTGACGGTAACGTGGCTTTCGTCGATGAACATGATGGCGTTGTCGGGCAGGTAGTCCATCAGTGTGGGCGGCGGTTCGCCTTCTTTTTTGCCGGAGAAGTGGCGGGAGTAGTTTTCGATGCCTTTGCAGAAGCCCATTTCGTAGAGCATTTCGAGGTCGAAGCGGGTGCGCTGTTCGATGCGTTGTTGTTCGACGGGTCGTTGTTCGCGGGCGAAAAATTCGATGCGTTCGCGCAATTCTTCTTTGATGGACTCGCAGGCGCGCAAGACGGTGTCTCGCGGGGTAACGTAGTGGCTGGACGGGAAGACGGTGTAGCGGCCGACGCGCTGGTGCAGGCTGCCTGAAAGTGGGTCGAACATATCGAGGCGGTCGATTTCGTCGTCGAACAGGCTGATGCGCAAGGCGTTTTCGGAGCTTTCGGCGGGGTACACGTCAATCACGTCGCCGCGCACGCGGAAGCTGCCGCGTTTAAAGTCCAAATCGCCGCGTTCGTACTGCATGGAAGCGAGCGTGGCGATGATGTCGCGCTGCTCGATGGTGTCGCCTTCTTTGACGGACAACACCATTTGTTGATACTCGGTCGGGTCGCCGATACCGTAAATGGCGGACACGGTGGCGACGATAATCACGTCGTCGCGCGTCATCAGGTTTTTGGTGGCGGAAAGGCGCATTTGCTCGATGTGTTCGTTAATCGCGCTGTCTTTTTCGATGAACAAATCGCGGCTGGGCACATAGGCTTCGGGCTGGTAATAGTCGTAGTAGGAGACGAAATATTCCACCGCGTTTTCAGGGAAAAACTCGCGCATTTCGGCATAAAGCTGGGCGGCAAGGGTTTTGTTGTGCGCCATGATGATGGCGGGGCGGCCGCTTTGGGCGATGACGTTGGCCATGGTGTAGGTTTTGCCCGAACCGGTTACGCCGAGCAGGGTTTGATAGGCCAGGCCGTCTGAAAGCCCTTCGAGCAGGCCGGCAATGGCAGTGGGCTGGTCGCCAGCGGGTGGGAAGGGTTGGTGGAGTTTGAAGGGGGAATTTGGGTATTGGATGACTTCCATATTGCCGCCTGTTTTTGGTTCGGGGAAATGGAGAATTATAGCAAAAAGGTCGTCTGAAAATTTTCAGACGACCTTTTGCGTTGTTGAAACTTAAGCCAAAGAAGCGTTTACAAATGCAGTCAATTGACCTTTTGCCAAAGCGCCGACTTTGGTGGCGACGTTTTCGCCGTTTTTGAACACCATCAGCGTCGGGATACCGCGTACGCCGAATTTAGCAGGGGTGGCTTCGTTTTCGTCGATGTTGAGTTTGACGACTTTCAGACGACCTTCAAATTCGGCGGCGATGTCGTCCAAAATCGGAGCGATCATTTTGCAAGGGCCGCACCAAGGTGCCCAGAAGTCGAGCAATACGGGAACGTCGGATTTCAAAACGTCTTGTTCGAAATTTGCATCGGTGGTGTGGATAATCAGTTCGCTGCTCATGAGTTTTTCCTTTTTGTGTCAAATTGAATCAGATGTTGTGCAGGATAGGGCTTGGGGCTGAAAATTTCAAGTGTCGCAAAAGTGTAATAGCTTTTTTGTAAGGTTGCCATCGGGATTGGCTAATGTTTTTCAGACGACCTATCCGACAGTTCAGCCTGCCCTAAAGCTCATCAGATGGCGCGTGTAATCGCTGGAAGGGTTGGCAAATACGGTTTCGCAGCCGCCCTCTTCGACGATTTTGCCGTCTTTCAGCACCATCACGCGGTGCGACAGGGCGCGGATGACGGCGAGGTCGTGGCTGATGATGATGAGGCTGAGACCGTGTTTTTTCTGCAAATCGGCGAGCAGCTCCAGAATCTGTTGCTGCCATTGTACGTCGAGCGCGCTGGTCGGTTCGTCCAAAACGAGGATTTTCGGGCGGACGATGATGGCGCGGGCAATGGCGAGCCGCTGGCGTTGTCCGCCGGAAAAGGCGTGTGGATAGCGTTCGAGCGCGTCTTCGGGCAGTCCGACCTGCCGCAATACGTCTTGCACGCGCTGCCGCATTTCTGCGCGGGACAAATCGGGTTCGTGGACGCGCAAGGCTTCGGAAACGATGTTAAAGACGTTCATGCGCGGGTTGAATGCGCCGAACGGGTCTTGGAACACCATTTGGATGTCGCGTCTCGATTCGCGCGTCCAAGCTTCACCGTTGATTTTCAGACGGCCTTCCGCATCGATAAGGTGCATCACGGCTTTTGCCAGCGTGGTTTTACCGCAGCCGCTTTCTCCGATGATGCCCAGCGTTTCGCCCGCTTTCAAATCGAAGGAAACCGGCTCCAGCAGGGTTTTGCTGCGTTTTTTGAACCAGCCTGCCGTTTCTTTGACGGCGACGGAAAGCTGCTCCGCCTGCAAGACGGTGGCGGGGTTGTCCGCCAAAGGTACGACCTTGCGCGCGGCGCCGGCGTTCAACAGCATTTGCGTGTATTCGTGTTGCGGACGGGCGAACACTTCCGCCGCTGCGCCCGTTTCGACAATGCGTCCGCCGCGCATCACGGCGACGTCGTCCGCAAAGCGGCAGACAAGGTTCAGGTCGTGGGTGATGTAGAGCATGGTCATGTTGTGCGCCTGCTGCAAGCGCGCCAACAAATCGAGAATCTGCGCCTGCACGGCGACATCCAAGGCGGTGGTCGGTTCGTCGGCAATCAAGAGCTTGGGTTCGGCGGCAACCGCCATCGCAATCATCGCCCGCTGCCGCTGTCCGCCAGAAAGCTGGAAGGGATAGGCAAAGGCTTTCTGCTCAGGCTCGCGGATGCCGGTTTCCGCCAAGAGTTCGACCGCCCTCGCCCATGCCTGTTTTTTGTCCAAACCCAGATGCAGGGTCAGCACTTCGGCAATCTGCGCGCCGACGCGCATCACGGGGTTAAGCGCGGTCATCGGTTCTTGGAACACCATGCCGATTTCCCGCCCGCGCAGCTTTTGCAGGGCACGTTCGGATTGGGTCAGCAAATCGTTGCCGTCAAATTTCAGACGACCGTCAAACGACACCAGCGGATTCAGCCGCATAATGCCCTGCGCCAACACAGTTTTACCGCTGCCGCTCTCACCGACCAATGCCAGTTTCCTGCCGGTCTGTACGCTCAGGCTGACATTGTGCAGGACTTGCTTGCCGGGGAAAAAGGCGTTTAGGTTTTCAATTTCAAGGATGGGTTTTGTCATGGTATCGAGGTCGTCTGAAAACGGAAAACGGGTGGAATCAAATCGGCAATACCCGCCGCACGGGCAGAAATCTTTACGAAGCAGTAAGCCATATCTGATGATGAACAAAAATCGCGCCCAACAAACATCTGCTTTCTGCTTTTCAGACGACCTCTGATTCAAACCCGCAAACCGAGGTCGTCTGAACGCTTATTATTTCTGAAACTGCTCTTTCAACACCCGTTTCAACACTTTGCCCGTGGCGTTTTTCGGCAGTTCGTCTTTAAAGTAAATCTGTTTGGGGATTTTGAAATTCGCCAAATGTCCGCGCAAATGGGCGCGCACGTCGGCTTCGTCCAACGTTTCGCCGTCTTTGAGTTGGATAAAGGCAATGATTTCTTCGTCGGCATATTGGTCTTTCACACCGATGACGGCTGCGGCTTCGACGGCGTCAAGTTTGTAAATCGCCTCTTCGATTTCGCGCGGATAAACGTTTTGCCCTTTGGAAATAATCAGGTCTTTTTTGCGGTCGACGATAAAGATAAAGCCGTCTTCGTCTATCGTGACAAAATCGCCTGTTTTCAGCCAGCCGTTGACGATGGCTTCGTCCGTGGCATCGCGCATATTCAGGTAGCCCTGCATGACCGAACCGCCTTTGACGATGAGTTCGCCCACTTCGCCCGTCGGTACTTCGACCAATTCGTCGTTGACGGCTTTGACTTCCAATCCGGGCAAGGCGATGCCGACGCTGCGGGCTTTTTGCCTTTCGGGCGTGTTGACGGCGACGACGGGCGAGCATTCGCTCAAGCCGTAGCCTTCCAAAAGCTTGGCACGCGGGAACTTCGCTTTAAAGTCGAGGATGGTTTGTTCCGCCAAAGGCGCGCCGCCGCTGATAAACAGACGGACGAGGTTGAACCATCTGAAATACCAAGGGATTTTCGCCTTGCTCATGGCGGTGTAAATCGCGGGCACGCCTAAAAACACGGTCGCGCGTTTGAATAAAACCTGTTTCAAAACATTGGAGAACGGGAAAACGGATTTCACCAAAATAATCGAACACGCCATATAAATCGGCAGCAACACCATGGCCGTCAGCGTAAAGCTGTGGAACATCGGCAGGAACACGACGAAGCGGTCGCGTTTGGTAATCTTAAAGATGCGCTCGATGCCCTCAAGGTTGGAGAACAGGTTGCCATAGCTGATCAATGCGCCTTTTGGGTGGCCTGTCGTGCCGGAAGTGTAAATAATATGCGCCAAATCATCGATTTTCGGCTGGTGGCTCAAATCGGGCGTACCCGAAAAACGGCGCGCTTCTTCAAAACGCACATCGGCTTCGTCCGCTGCTTTCGCTTCTCCTATCCAAATGATTTTCTCGACGCGGGTCTGTTTTTTCAGCCCCTTCAATTCTTTCTGCAAACCTGCCGAAGCAAACATAAACCGCGCTTTACAGTCGTTCAAAATATACGCGTATTCGTTGTTTTTCAAAAACGTATTCATCGGTACGGCAACCGCGCCGATGGCGGAGACGGCAAAATAGGCGCTGATAAACTCCGGCGAATTGGATACCGCCAAAGCCACTTTGTCGCCGAATTTGACGCCCATATTTTGCAGATATGCGGCTACGGCATCGACTTCCTGCTTGAGTGCATGGTAAGTGGTTTTTTCTTTATCATTGAACACCGCAGTCCCTTTGCCGTTTTTACGGCAGGCAGCGGTCAGCATTTCGTAGAAGTTTGTATTGTGTGTTTGGTTCATTGAAATTCTTTAAAAATGAAGTGAGTAAAATATTATAGAGGTCGTCTGAAACTTCTAAAGGCACGGGTTGCCCATCAATGGGCGCTCCCTCAGAATTTCCGTGCTTATACTATCCCCTAGCGCGCACGTCAAACGCCTGCCGCAAGCCCTCGCCTATCATCACCAGCAAAAGCAGCATAACCGTCAGCGTACCGACGGTGGACAAGCCTATCCACCAAGCGTCTAAGTTGTCCTTGCCCTGCGCCAAGAGTTCGCCCAAACTCGCCTGCGACGCGGGAACGCCCAAACCGAGGAAATCCAAGCTGGTCAGCGCAAGCACCGCGCCGGAGATACGAAAAGGCAGAAACGCCAATACGGGCGTCAGGCTGTTGGGCAGGATGTGCCGCCACATAATCGCGCGGTTGCCCACGCCCATCGAACGCGCCGCCAAAACGTAATCTGCCTGACGGTTTTTCAAAAACTCGGCGCGGACGTAGTCGGACAGCCCCATCCAACCAAACAGCGACAGCAACGCCAGCAAAATCAACAAACTGGGATTAAAAAACGAAGACAGGATAATCAAGAGGTAAAGCTCCGGCATCCCGCCCCAGATTTCGATAAAACGCTGCATCAAAAGGTCGGTCTTGCCGCCGAAATAACCCTGCACCGCGCCGGTGATCACGCCGATTACGGTCGTTACCAAAGTCAGCGCAAGGGCGAACAACAGGGAATCGCGGAATCCGTAAACCAAACGCGCCAAGACATCACGACCGCGGTCGTCCGTGCCGAGCAAGTGCCTTTCGGACGGACTTGCAGGGTCAGGCTGCGTGTCGAAATCATTGAGCGTATCGGCGTCGTAGGGATTGGGCAGATAAACGGCGTAATTACCGTTTGACGTGATGTTGCCGCGTATCAGCGGATCGAGGTAATCGGCAGGCGTGTCGAAATCGCCGCCGAACACGGTTTCGTTGTATTCGTTTACCAGCGGAAAATAATATTCGCCCTGATAACGTATCCACAAGGGCTTGTCGTTGCTCCACAAAGGCGCAAGCAGCGCGACGGCGAACAAAACGGCTAAAACCCGCAACGCGAACCAGCCGCGTTTGTGTTGTTTGAATGCCTGCCAAGTGGGGTTTGAGGTGTGTGTTTTCATGGTTTGGAAAGGTTTATCAGTCATGATTCAGAAACATATTTTTCAGACGACCTATTTCTGTCCGCCGAAATGAATGCGCGGATCGACCCACGAATAAGAAATATCCGACACCAATTTCGCCAGCAAACCCATCAGCGTGAACACATACAGCGTCCCCATCACCACCGGATAATCGCGCTTCATCACCGCCTCGTAGGAAAGCAGCCCCAGCCCGTCGAGCGAGAACAAGGTTTCAATCAGCAGGCTGCCGGTGAAAAACGCGCCGATAAAGGCGGCGGGAAAGCCGGTAATCAGCGGAATCATCGCGTTGCGGAAAACGTGTTTCCACAAAATTTGCTTTTCCGGCAAACCCTTGGCGCGGGCGGTATAGACATATTGGCGGCGGATTTCTTCAAGAAACACGTTTTTCGTCAACACCGTCGTTACCGCCAGACTGCCCGCCACCGAAGCCGTAATCGGCAGCGCCATGTGCCACAGATAATCCTTGATTTTGCCTGCCCACGACAGCGTGTCGAAATCATCGCCGACCAAACCGCCCTGCGGGAACCACGCAAAAAAGCTGCCGCCGCCGAACAACACCAGCAGCACCAAACCCAACACAAACGGCGGTATGGTATAACCGACCAGCACCACCATCCCCGTTACCGCATCAAAACGGCTGCCGTCGCGCACCGCCTTGGCAATGCCCAACGGGATACAAATCAGATAAGTCAGGAAAAACGTCCACAAGCCCAAACTCATCGACACCGGCATTTTCTGTTTGACCAGCTCGAACACGGTTTCATGATGGAAAAAACTCTTGCCCAAATCAAAACGGGCAAACCGCCACACCATATCCGCAAACCGCGTCAGCGGCGGCTTGTCGAAACCGTACAGCGCATTCAACGCCGCCAAATCTTCCGGACTGATGCGGTTGCCGTTTTTCATGATATTGCCCGCCGTCGCATTCGCCGTCTCGCCGCTGACCGCACCATGCGTCAACTGCTGCACCATCTGCTCCACCGGCCCGCCCGGCACGAATTGGATAACGGCAAAAGTAATCGCCAAAATCCCCAACAGCGTGGGGATTAAGAGTAATAGGCGGTGGAGGATGTAACGGTACATGCTTGGGTATTCCTCTATTTGGGTTTGAAGGTCGTCTGAAAAGTACGGATTGCTTTCAGACGACCTATACTTTGAATACTTGTAAAAAATTTAACTGATAAGCCAGCTAATAAACCTATCCAGCAAATCTTTCTGATTATTGCCAGCCGCTTCGACCATTTCCAATGTCAAACTATCCGGCCACACAATAAAATATCCGTAACGTCCTTTTTTGATAAGTGCACCG
The DNA here is from genome assembly GCF_022749515.1 of Morococcus cerebrosus. Classification (NCBI taxonomy): domain Bacteria; kingdom Pseudomonadati; phylum Pseudomonadota; class Betaproteobacteria; order Neisseriales; family Neisseriaceae; genus Morococcus; species Morococcus cerebrosus. The sequence continues at coordinate 887,785 of NZ_CP094242.1, read as the reverse complement.
GCTTTCTTACCTGTATCTGTCAAACGGTAGAACTTACCGTCTATTTCCTGCAAACCTGCATGACACAGTTTCGCATTGCATTCTTCCGTCGTTACTCCCCATTTTTCTGCCAGCTTAGCGACAGTCAATGTATCGTATTTTTTAGCAATTTCTGCATTTTGACTTTTCTGCGCCACTTGCTCTTTTTCTACGACGTCAACTGAAATCTTAACTTCATCGCTAATACGGATAATACGCTGCGCTTCGCTATAAGCATCTTGATAGACTTCCCCATCTTCACTACGCTTCAGCAAGATACCCATTTCATTATTATTTACTTGGCTGAATTCATATAAATTCAGGCTTGTAATAATGCAAGCATCTTCGCTGACGTAACATTTTGCATGAAGATTCGGACAATAGCTTGTACGAACATAATTTAAATTTTTCAACCAAGCTGCCTCTGATGGCTGCAATTCACTTTTACCATACTGAAAAATTGTGAGCTTTTCAGACGGCATTGAGCCGTAAATCATGGAATGCGTGTGTGCTGGAGCACACACCTTACGCATGGATTTTAGGTTTCATGCAGGCTACAGCTTGCTGCTGCGGCGGTATAAAAGTATTTTTAGTGATTTACCGTTTTTGGTATTTTTGCCCGACGGGGTTAAAAATACAGTTGCTACTCTTGCTGCATGATATTGGCAAGATTTAATTTAAATGTTTGTTGAATCTTGTTTACATCCTTAGCAAAAATATGATAGTCACTCGAAGAATAGATAGATTTTATTCTATCCAAATTAGTTTGTTGATAACATTTTTTCATTTCCGCGATGAAAAAATTATCTTTTCCTCTTTCATTGAGACAGTTATTTTCTAACAGATAGATTGCCCATGCTGTAAAAATAAATGTACTATCTTCCGGATATTCAGATAAATAAATTTCGAATTCAATTATAGAATATTCAGCTGCTTCAATTAATGTTATATCTAAATCTCTGACAAATTTTTCCGTTATATTTTTAAATAATTTCTTGAATTCTATATAATTTTTTATTTTTCCCATGATTCTATTTTCCTGTAAAAATATTTAATTGAATATTTGGATAGCGATTTCTAAACTCTAAAATAACATTGCTGCAAGATTGACAGGCCTTTAATTCTGTAAATAGATCAATTCTACCTGATACATTACGATTATTTCCGAGTTGCTGTGCTATAGTTTCAAGTAATTTATATTCTCCATTACAATCCGCACATCGATTTTCATGCGGTCTTTGTCTTCTAAAAGCTCTTTTACCCTATCGTTTAATTTTAGATAAGGGCTAATCAAATAAAGCCGTTCCTGTGCATTTTTAATTAACTCCTCCAAGTAATACGTTGTACCGCTGGTATTTAAAAATTTTGCCATTTTCTTCTTTCCTGCAATGTTTATTTAATTTATTCGTGGGCAAAGCCCACGCTACACAATCGCTTTATATTATTCTGACAGTTGAAACAATAGACTTCACTATCGCTTAGGTCGTCTGAAAAACAAAATATTTAGTTTCAGACGACTTATTCAAGTATTTATTTAAGACAGACTGATTCCTCGGGAGCGTTCCTGCTGCACCATTTCCTGCTGTTGTACTGAAGCCAGTTCGGCCTGACGGACTTCTTCTCTGTATGCCGCCACTCCCTTCTCATATATTTCACTGCTGCTCGGATTCTCTGCCAACAACTGTTTGGCAAACGAACCGTCTGTATCGTTCAGCAATCCGTTAACGATATGCTTAAATCTTTCTTCCGCAGATTGGGAGCGGTTTGATTCCGCAACTTCGATACTGTTTTTCCCCGTATCCTGACTGTCCATTCCTGCGTAAATTCCTTGCTCTAAAGAGGTGCTCATTGCCAGCCACTCCTTTTGTTCGACAGCGTCTTGGGCATCTGCAAACGTTTTGGAAAGCGAACGCCATTGTGCCGCATGTTTCAGCCAGCCTAACGCCCGCTTTTGGTCTTCCACGTCAACGCGATGGAAACCCTCCGCATATCCATAAACAGGCAGGGAATAAGGCGTAACTGCCTGCGGTCTGGGAAAATACTTGCCGTTTTTATCGACTTCGATCATACCGTCGGCAAAATCGGCAACGGTCAGGTATAACACAGCACTTGCCGCCACCGCATCCGGCCCGTCTCCCTGAGTCTTGGCAAGATCCTGCCATACTCTTTCCTGCGTCGCTTTACCGTGTCCGTATTTACCCAGCAGGCGCATAGGCTCTTCAAGTGTCCAGTTCTTCAAGCTCAATTTGTGCTTAATGAACGCTTTTTCGTGGAAATCGCGGATTTTTTCAAATTTAACATCGGTATCGGTTTGACCCGTTTTGCTCATTTGAACTGTTAATGCATCAAGATACCCCTTAGCCATATCGACACGGATTTCATTCAGCTTACTTTCACTTAATTTCCGTCCCGAGGTTTCCTCCATAAACAGAATGGCGGCTTCGCCCGTTACGGTATCGCCTTTGGCAACGCCTTTTGCCCAACCCGCATAGTCGTAGCCTTTGGACAAAAGTTCTTCGTAAACACGGATAGCACCTTGTACGCCTTGTGTTTTAATCATATTCTGATAGCGCTCAATATCGTTTAATCTAATGGTTGCAGGCATTTTCAATTCCTTTCTTTTCTATTGTAAAAGTTAAAGTTTACGTTCTGGATGCTTGGCATTATCCTTAAATTCTTCCAATATTTTTTTGGACTGACTTTCGATTTTCCTCCAGTCTTTCAAATAAAACCTGCTGTATGAGGCATCAAATGTGATATACGGATTATTGCCTGACAGAAAATTGTGGCTGCATGGAGGATTAATCGATTCATTTTTGTTGTTATCGAAACAGGAAATATAAGTTGTTACGTTCCCATTCTTATCCCTACCTATAAAAAGCGTATCAGTTGTTTTTGTATTGGTGTTGGGTTCAAGTTGTTTATATACCTCCAATCCGTATAGTTTTTCACCCGTAGACTTAAAACTATATTCTGGAAGAGTAGGTTTATACCTTAAATCCCTCTCCAGTTTCTTGGTCAAAAAGTCCAATGACCAAGGCGTTTTATCCGCATGATAGCTGAACTCCACCCAAGGGTTTTCCGGATAATCCATGGCATCATAATAATCAAATCCCGTCTGATTTCGCAAATCGAAAATCTCGTCCGTTTTCAGGTTCCATATAACTAAAAATCCGGTCAGAGGCGATTCTAAGGTTCGAGGCGGCGGATCATAGGTTTCCCATTCCTTCGACAAACCACTCGGCGTGTCTTCGTAACTGACAACGGGACCGGGTGTAATGTATGACGAAAAACGGATAGGGATTCCCCCAAAATTGCCGACCGTATCATGATGCGGATAGGGATAACGACTCTCTTTTTGATCAAATACAGCCTGTGCATCGTTTTTTTGTGGCGGATTGCAAGCGATTAAAAACGGCAACAGGCAGAAGGCGGCATATAATTTTTTTACGGTAAAATACTTCATCAACTATTCCTTATTATCTGCTGTAAAAATTAAAGTTTACGTTCAGGGTGCTTGGCATTATCCTTAAATTCCTCCAATATTTCTTTAGATTTACATTCGATTTTTCTCAAATCTCTATGTTGTATAAAGTATCCACAAAAAATTTCTCATTAATTAATCCTAAAATGAATTTTTAAAAACAAAGTCGTCTGAAAATACTAAGAAACCCAATATATCGTAATTTAAGGCTGACCATCAACCAATGCCTTCTTTGCTGGATTCCACTCTAATCTCTCAAATAAATAGAAAACGGGGATGAAGAGGCTATGTCATTTTCACACAATATTGCCTCTTCATCCCCGTGTGTGTTAGTACATCAACCGCAATATCGGCAATCCAATATATCTTTGCGGATGTCGTTCAACAGGAAGGCTGCGGTGTCTTCGTGTTCCGCCTGTACGAAGGCGAAGAGTCGGGCGATGATTTTGCCGATAAAGACTTTTTGCAAGGCGCAGGCGTCGGTCAGGGTGCGTTCCTGCAGGAAGCTGCGGATATCTTCGGGTAAAGTGTAGTCGCGCGCAACGGCGGCAAAGCGGGCATCGGTTTGCAGACGATTGAGCAGGGTTTGGTTTTTGTCCAACTTAATGCCTGCTTCTTTTTCTTCGGCGGTAGCGCGGACGAACTGGTCGTAAATTTCGGCATAAAGCATATCGTTCGGACCTTCGAAGATGGTGAAGGGGCGGATGTCGATAGCGATATTGCTGGCGGTGTGTCCGCGTTCAAAACCCTTCGCGCCCAAAAGTTTTTGCAACATTTGGGCTGCGGCGTAAGTGTATTCCGTGGCGAGGGTTTTGATGATGTTTGCCTCCATCAGCTGATGGGCGACGGGGGCAACGGGCGAAACGCAATGGCAGACGTAGCGGTAAAGAATCTCGGAAACCTGATGGCGGCGTTGGATTTCGCGGCGTTCGTAATCAACGAATTTGATGTCGTGGCGGACGTATCGGTTCAGGTTGTCAAGGATGTATTCCATGATGCCGTGCGTCATGCCGATCAGTTGCAGGCGGCTGCGGATAAAGATGTTTTGGAACGCGCGCAAACCGGCGGCGTCGCTCTGCGAGAGTTTCATGATGGCGGCGGCGGGCATTTGGGCATCAATGCGGTTGACGGCGTAACGGACGGCGCGCAGGCCTTCGGATGCGAGGGCTTCGTAGCGGATGTATTGTTTGGGAACGAGCAGCAGGTTGATGACTTTGGAGAGTTTGCCGTTTTTGCGCTCTTTGGCGGCAACGAGGAGAAAGTCGCTCTGCGAGTTGCCCTGCCAATATTTCGCGGCGTTGACGTAAATCGTTTGTTCGTCGATGTATTCGTAGTAGGACTGCATTTCGCGGGCAATCGCCGCGCCGGAGGTTTCGGGTTCGGTAATACCCAAACCGCCGCCCTCGCCTTTGAAAACCATGTCCAAACCTTGCGCGACTTGCGCTTCGTCGCCAAACTCTTGCAGAGGCTGCAACACCAGCGCGCCTTCGATGCCGGTACGCAAGGTAACGGGCACGCCGTAATGCCCCGCAATCCGCAGGACTTCTTGGATTTCAAACTGACTGCCCTTACGGCCGCCGTGTTTTTTGTCGAGGAAGGGCAACAGCAAACCCGCCTGCTTCAAGGCAAGCCATTTGTCTTCGGGCAGGTATTGCATGAGGTTGAGGTCGTCTGAAAAAATGCGGCGGAATGCGGATTCGATGTGCTTTAAAAAAGCAGCCGTGTCCATAGTTGACGGCTGCGCGCTTGATTCGGTGTGTGTCATCATGATTCTCGGTTAATCGGCAGTTATTAGAGTTTAGAGCTAAATTTCTAGGATTTATACCACAAACCCGTTTAAGCGACAATGATTATCAAGTGTGGACAGATTTTCAGCGCGCCAACATATGATTACGCCGCCCCGATAAACCGATACGGTGCTACCATAACACAAAACACCGCCGGAACACTGCCATGTATTCACAACACAGCGAACGCCATTTCAGCAACCGCAACAACTGGCTGCGCGCGAGCGTATTGGGCGCGAACGACGGCCTGATTTCCACCGCCTCGCTGCTGACGGGGGTCGCAGCCGCCGCCCCCGATTTCCAAACCCTGCTGCTGACGGGCGTCTCCGCCCTTATCGGCGGCGCGGTTTCGATGGCGGCGGGGGAATACGTTTCCGTATCCAGCCAGTCGGACACAGAAAAAGCCGACTTGCACAAAGAACGCTACGAATTGGAAGCCAACCCCGATGCCGAGCTGGCAGAACTGACTGAAATCTACCGCCGCCGCGGTTTGTCCGACGCGCTTGCCGCCGAAGTCGCGCAAGCATTGATGGAACACGACGCGCTCTCCGCCCATGCCCGCGACGAAATCGGCATCACCGAAACCTCCGCTGCCAAGCCCATGCAGGCCGCTCTTGCCTCCGCCGGTTCGTTCTGCGCCGGCGCCATACTGCCTCTGCTGATCGCGCTGACTGCCCCCACCGCCCTGATCCCTACGCTGGCGGTGACCACTTTGTTCGGACTCGCCGCGCTGGGCTACGCCTCCGCCAAACTCGGCGGCGCACCCGTCGCTCCCGCCGTCCTGCGCGTGTGCCTGTGGGGTGTGGCGGCGTTGGTGGTTACGGGTATGATCGGCAAACTGGCGGGTGTAGCAGTTTGAACGGAGGTCGTCTGAAAACTCAGCCTCAATGAAGAGGAAAGTATTTTCAGACGACCTTTTGTTATACCTGTTTGTCGTTACACAACATCCCTTACCAGTCAAAACCGATGTAATCGGGCATATCAACCTTTATCTGCCATCCAAAAAAATTTCAGACGACCCCTTCATCTCAAAAGGTCGTCTGAAACAGACAAAGCGGTTGGTTTGAACCTGTCTTTCTGTGTTCAAAAAAACAAGTTCAGCCCAAACTTACGCTTCGCCTTCTGCCTGATCGGTTGAGTCCGTTGCACTCGGCTGGGCGGCTTTGTAGAGGTAAACCGTTGCCAGCGGCGGTACTTTGACAGCGAGCGAATTGGGTCTGCCGTGCGACCAGATTTCTTCGGTTTGCAGGGTTTGTCCGGCGGATACGCCGCTGCCGTTGTAACCGGGGTCGTCTGAATTGAGGATTTCGCGGTATTCGCCGGCTTCGTTCACGCCGAAGCGGTAGCTGTCGTGGACGACGGGCGTGAAGTTGCTGATGACGATGACGCGGTTGCCTTCGCGGTCGCGGCGTTCGAAGACGAAGACGGAATTGTTGCCGTCGTCGGCGACCAGCCATTCGAAGCCTTCCGGCCATTGGTCGAGCTGGTAAAGCGGCGCGGTGTCTTTATAGACGCGGTTCAAATCGCGCACAAAATTTTGTACGCCTTTGTGCCAGCCGCCTTCTTGGTCGAGCAGGAACCAATCCAGCCCTTCGTTGTAGTTCCACTCCCTGCCTTGCGCGAACTCGTTGCCCATAAACAGGAGTTTTTTGCCGGGGAAGCCGTACATGAAGCCGTAGTAGGCGCGCAGGTTGGCAAATTGCTGCCAGCAGTCGCCGGGCATCCGTCCGAGCAGCGAGCGTTTACCGTGTACGACTTCGTCGTGCGAGAGTGGCAGAACGAAGTTTTCGCTGTATTGGTACATCATGCCGAAGGTCATTTTGTTGTGGTGGTATTTGCGGTTGATGGGGTCTTCCATCATGTAGCGCAAGGTGTCGTTCATCCAGCCCATGTTCCATTTGTAACTGAAGTTCAAGCCTTCTTGGCGGGTTACGTTGGCGAACGAGGTGGATTCTTCGGCGATTTCGGTGGCGGAGGGGACAACCTCTTTCAGCATGGTGTTGGTATCGCGCAGGAAGGCGATGGCTTCGAGGTTTTCATGGCCGCCGTATTGGTTGGGTATCCATTCGCCGTCTTTACGCGAGTAGTTGCGGTAAATCATGGAGGCGACGGCGTCCACGCGGATGCCGTCGAAACCGAAACGCTCTATCCAATACAGGGCATTGCCTTGCAGGAAGTTTTTGACTTCGTTCCTGCCGAAGTTGTAAATCAGGGTGTTCCAGTCTTGGTGGTAGCCCTCGCGTGGATCGGCGTGTTCGTACAGCGCGGTGCCGTCAAACTTGGCAAGCCCGTGGTCGTCGGTCGGGAAGTGTCCGACCACCCAGTCGAGGATGACGCCGATGCCTTCGTCGTGGGCGGCTTTAATCAGGGCGCGCAACTCGTCGGGCGAACCGAAACGGCTGGTCGGCGCATACAATCCGGTCGCCTGATAGCCCCACGAGCCGTCAAACGGGTATTCGGAAACGGGCAGGAATTCGATATGGGTGAAGCCCATGTCTTTGACGTATGCGACCAATTCTTTGGCGAGCTGTTCGTAAGTCAGCCAGAAGTTGTTTTCGGGATTGCGTTTCCACGAACCCAAATGCACTTCGTAAATGCTGATGGGCGCATCAATGGCGTTGGCGCGGGCGCGGAAGTCGGGTGTGTCCACTTTTTCCGGCAAACCGCGCACGACAGACGCGGTATTCGGACGCAATTCTGCGCCGAAGGCATACGGGTCGGTTTTTTGCCGTACATTGCCGTTGGCATCGCGGATTTCAAATTTGTAGAGGGCGTTGAGTTTGACGGCGGGGATGAAGATGTCCCAAATGCCGTTGTCGCGGTGGAAACGCATGACGTGGCGGCGGCCGTCCCAGTGGTTGAATTCGCCGATGACAGAAACGCGCTGCGCGTTCGGCGCCCATACGGCAAAGCTCACGCCTTTCACGCCGTCCACTTCGGCAAAATGTGCGCCTAAAGTTTCATACGGACGCAGGTGTTTGCCTTCCGCCAGCAACCAAGAATCCATGTCTTTCAAGGCGGAGCCGAAGCGGTATGGGTCTTCTTCGCGCACAGGCTCGGCATCTTCGGTATAACGGACGTTCAAAGCATAGTCGGGCGCGCCTTCGGGCAGCACGGCAACGAAGAATCCGCGTTCATCGACTTTTTCAGACGACGTAATCACCTCGCCGCTTTCTCGGTTGACAATATCCACGCCCGAAGCGTTCGGAATCAGGGTCCGCACGACCTCGTCGCCTTCGGCAAGGCGGTGTCGTCCCAAATAGGCGAACAAATCGCTGTGGGTGGCAAGAAACAGGCTTTCGACCGTGTCGCGTTCGACTTGGTCAAGCTCGTGATAAGGCTTCATCCGGCTGTTTTTCTTCATGCGTACCTCTCCAATCATGGCAAGTTGGCCGCCCATCAGGCGGTTGTGGGGAAAATCTTCAAGCGCGACGGGCATTTTGCGCGCCCAGTTGGGATAACCCTCGGAAACGCCCGGCACATTCAGGTTGTCGCTCATACCCAGCAGGTTTTCCAGCTGCACCGCATACAGTTTGCTGCGGCTCATGGCGGCATACCGGTGCAAGGCGGTTAACAGCGTTTCGTCAATTTCAGAGGACATCTCGGCGTCGGCAGGCAGGCAGCCTGCGTGTTTCAATTTATCGAACAAATCCGACTTGTCGTGTTCGCGCGCTTCCAAGGTCGTCTGAAAAGTTTCCGCATCGGGAATCGTACCCAAGCGGAACATCAAATCCAAATCCTTGCCCGTCCAATAGCCTGCCAAGGGCGCGACATCGTGCGTACTGACCACCGTAATCGCCTGTTCGGGATATTCTTCGGGTAATTCAAAGCCGTGCCAGCCTTTGCTGAAATACACGACCTTATAAGAAAACACCTGATAACGGTTCAGCAAATACCGCGCTTGGTCGGGTACCGTTCCCAAATCCTCGCCGATGACCACGCATCGATTCCGCCGGCTTTCCAAAGCCAGGATGGCAAACATCACATCCGCGTCGTAATGCACATACGCGCCAAAGTCCGCCGTCTTGCCCGCAACCCACCACAGACGGCACAAAGCCATCACATGATCGATGCGCAAGATGCCGTAAAGCCGCATATTTTCACGCAAAAGGCGGACGAACTTCTCATAGCCCGTGTGCTTCAACATCATCGGATTGAGCGGCGGCAAATCCCAGTTTTGTCCCGTCGGGCTGAATGGATCGGGCGGCGCACCGACCGCCATATCCATGCAGTAATCGGCGCGGTTAAGCCAAGTGTCCGCGCTGCCGCGTGCTACGCCGACCGCCAAATCGCCGTAAATCCCCAGCTTCACGCCGCGCGCCGCAGCCGTCTCGTTCACTTCGCGCAACTGCTCCGCGCAAAGCCATTGCAGCCACATATAAAAACGGATTTCGCGGCGATGGCCCTGTGCAAATCTTTGAACTGCCTCACCATGCGGATCATGAAACTCCGCCGGCCAAGACAGCCAACCCACTTCACCGGAGCGGTTGTAATACTGATCCAACGCCTCAAACAAACCGAAGCCTTCCAAAGCCCAGCCGCGTTCTTCGACAAAGGCGTCAAATGCCGCCCGCTCTTGTTCGGCGGCTTCGCATCCGTCGTTTTCAAACGCGTCAAACGCCCTCTGCAAAGCATCGCGCTTGAACGCCCAAACCGCCGTATAAGCGACGGTTTCCGTAATCCGCAACGCCGCAATGCGCTGGCAGATATTCGGCTGCTTGAGCCAGTTTTTCAGCTTTTCGTTGTAAGTAAACGCGCCGACCTTTTCCACATCCAGATAAATCGGATTGAGCCATTCGCGCGAAGACGGGCTGTACGGGCTGGCAAAAGCAGGCTTGGCACTGAAAAGCGCATGCAGCGGATTGATGCCGACGAAATCCAGTTGCTTATCCGCCGCAAACGCCATCAAATCCAGCAAATCGGTAAAATCCCCAATGCCCCAGTTCCGTTGCGAACGCAGGCTGTACAAATGCGTGGTCAGCCCGTTCATGCGCAAACCGTGTTCCAGCGTTTTCGGCTGATAAACCGACTGCGGCGCAACCACCAGCCGCACCTTGCGGACGCCGCCTTCCGCTTCCGCAGACAAAGTGTAATAGCCGCAAGCCAAAGCCGGCAGCGCAACCCAAAGCACGCCGTCTTCGCCATAGTTCAACGGCAAAACCTGCCGTCCGCCCGCTTCGTCTTCCAAGCAAACTTCAGCCGCACCATGAAACTCAGCAGGCAGTCGCAAAGATTCCCGACCGTTTTCATGCGCGACCAAAGTATCCGCATAAAGGTCGTCTGAAAAACCGTCCTGCTGCAAAGCCTTAATAATCCCTTCCAAAACCTCGGGCTTGGCCGCATGATAAATTCCACCGATGTCGTGGAAACCCAAATCAATACCCAAGCCTGCAGCCTGCTCTTCCAAATGTTCGCTCATGACACAATTCGCCTGTTTACAATAAACCGAATCTTAATATAAATAAGATTGAATGTTTCCCATAATTCAGAGAAAACAACCGTTCAGACCAGAATTTCCCTGCTTAGTTTGACTTATCCCAAAATTTTTGGGCGATAGGGGCAGCTCAATTTTGATGGTTGTCGGAATGTTTCATCTATATTTGGGTATGGGTTTGCAGGATATAAAAAGGTCGTCTGAAAACAGAAACCCAATCCTGTTTTCAGACGACCTTTTATTGTTTCAAATTAGATTAATTAGTGATGATGACCGTGCGGACCGTGAACGTGGCCGTGTACGATTTCTTCTTCAGTCGCATCGCGCACGCTGTCAACTGTCGCTTTGAACAAGATTTTCATGCCGGCAAGCGGATGGTTGCCGTCTACTACGGCTTTGCCGTCTGCTACATCGGTTACGCGATAAACCAAGACATCGCCGGTTTCAGGATCATCGGCTTCGAACATCATGCCGACTTCCACTTCAACCGGGAATACGCTGACATCTTCGATACGCACCAGGCCGGGATCTTGTTCGCCGAACGCATCATCGGGAGACAGCGCGACTTCAACGGTATCACCGACGTTTTTCTCGTGCAAAGCTTCTTCCACCAAAGGGAAAATGCCGTCATATCCGCCGTGCAGATAGGCGATGGGTTCTTCGGTTTTGTCCAGCAGTTGGTTATCCGCATCGTACATTTCATAGTGAAGCGAAACCACGGAATTTTTTTTAATAGCCATTCTTTATCCTTTATCATGACCGTTTATCAAAACAGGCTTTATTGACAACCCTCTGCCAACAAATCCAAAACATTTTAACACACCGCCGTCATGTACGGAGATTTATCCTAATATTCACAAATTAACAATCGTTAATTCAGATAAATAATATTTAACCTGCGACAGACGGAAGTGTAAATTTTGATAATTTTTATAATTGTGTAACTTTTTTACAACTTGTATTTCTATGCATAATGGTTTTATGCAGGTTATTCAAACAAATCAGAAATAGAGGCAGATTGTGCATTATTTAATTATAAATACATGAAATCAATAAATTTTACTATACAGTTTATTTCAAATGTACCCTAGGTAACAATCTATGTGGATTAGTTTCTTCCACAACTTTCGTCCATTCCGGATTGATTAGAAGTTACTAAAAGATTACTAATTCGTCTGTATCGTTGCGCCGAGCCATCCTGTGGGGCATAATGCAGGAAATTCAGCAATGAATTTTTACTCTAAGGGAACGGCTTTATGCCGTTTTCAATCGTTCCGTTTTTATTTAAATCGATTTAAAGAAGGTCTCAAAATGAAAAAATCTCTGATCGCTGCTGCTTTGTTCTCTTTGGCTCTGGCTGCTTGTGGCGACAAAGCTGCTGACACTGCTGCTTCTGCCGCTTCTGAAGCTGCATCTGCTGCTACCGAAGCTGCCTCTGCTGCTACTGAAGCTGCTGCTTCTGCTACCGAAGCCGCTGCTTCTGCTACCGAAGCCGCTGCTACCGAAGCCGCTTCTGCTGCTACTGAAGCTGCTTCTGCCGCTACCGAAGCTGCCTCTGCCGCTACTGAAGCCGCTTCTGCTGCAAAATAATATTTTTACAGTTAAAAAAGCAGGATACGGATTGTATCCTGCTTTTTTGTTTTTCAGACGACCTTTACCGTTTTTCGCTTCCCTTATCCGCTATATAATCCTCCGTACACACATAAACCATCCTTGCTGCCCGTTATGCCCAATCTGTACGACCGTTTTCTTGAATTCCTTTCCCCCGCCGAAATCCTCGAAGCCACTCCGGCCCTGTTAAACGACCAGCGCCGCCGCTTTGTTTCCGAACCGGACATCATCTTGCAACCGCATTCCATAGAAAATGTACAAGAAATCATGCGGTTTTGTTTTGAACACCGTATCCCCGTTACCCCACAGGGCGGCAATACCGGTTTGTGCGGCGCAGCGGTAGCTTCCGGCGGCGTACTGCTCAACCTTTCCAAAATCAACCGCATCCGCGAAATCAACCTTGCCGACAACAGCATCACCGTTGAGGCGGGCGTAATCCTGCAAAACGTCCAAAAAGCGGCAGCCGAAGCAGGCAGACTGTTCCCCCTCAGTCTTGCCAGCGAAGGCTCGTGCGAAATCGGCGGCAACATCGCCTGCAACGCCGGCGGATTAAACGTTTTACGCTACGGCAGTATGCGCGACTTGGTATTGGGTTTGGAAGTCGTCCTACCTAATGGAGAACTTGTTTCCCATCTCCAACCGCTGCACAAAAATACCACCGGCTACGACCTGCGCCACCTCTTTATCGGCAGCGAAGGCACGCTCGGCATTATCACCGCCGCCACGCTCAAACTCTTCGCCCGTCCGCAAACCACAGCCACCGCGTGGGTAGGTTTGGATGACATCGAATCTGCCGTACAGCTTTTAACAGCCGTACAAGGGCATTTTGCCGAACGACTGACCAGTTTCGAGCTGATCAGCCGCTACGCTTTGGCATTGTCTTCCGAGTTCAGTCATCTCAAACAGCCGACCGATGCAAACTGGCACGTCCTGCTCGAACTGACCGATTCCGTTCCCGATGCCGCGCTCGACGAAAAACTTGCCGAGTTCCTCTATCAAAACGGCCAAGAAAACAGCATCATCGCGCAATCCGAACAAGAGCGCCTCGATCTGTGGACGCTGCGTGAAAACATTTCTGCCTCCCAGCGCAAGCTCGGCACCAGCATCAAACACGACATCGCCGTCCCAATTGCCCAAGTCGCCACCTTTGTCCATCAATGCGCCCCCGCCTTAGAAACCCGTTTTCCGGGTATACAAATTGTCTGCTTCGGACATTTGGGCGATGGCAGCCTGCATTACAACACCTTCCTGCCCGACGTCTTGAGCAACGATGCTTACTGCTACGAAGATGCCGTCAACAGCATCGTCTATGAACACATCCTCGCCTGCCACGGTACCATCGCGGCGGAACACGGCATCGGCACCATCAAGAAACACTGGCTCCCCAGCGTCCGCACCCCGTCCGAAATCGCCCTGATGCGCGCCATCAAAGCCCAGCTTGATCCGCACAACATCATGAATCCGGGCAAACTCCTGCCGTAAGCAATATTTCAGTATTTGCCAAAATCGAAAAGGTCGGCGGATTCGCATTTGAAGTGCAACTTTCCATAACAGAAAAAGGCCAGTATGCGGTAGCATACGGCCTTTCCTGCAAGAAAGATTGCCATGAGCTACACACAACTGACCCAAGACGAACGATACCATATCCAATACCTGTCCCGCCACTGCACCATCGCCGAAATCGCCAAACAGCTCAACCGCCACAAAAGCACCATCAGCCGCGAAATCAAGCGGCACTGCATCCAAGGACAGCAATACAGCGCCGAAAAAGCACAGAAGCAAAGCCGGCTGACCAAACAGCACCGGCGAAAACCCTATAAGCTCGATTCGCAGCTGGTTCAACACATCGACACCCTTATCCGCCGCAAACTCAGTCCCGAACAAGTATGTGCCTACCTGCATAAACACCACGGGATCACACTCCATCACAGCACCATTTACCGCTACCTTCGCCAAGACAAAAGCAACGGCGGCACTTTGTGGCAACACCTCAGAATATGCAGCAAACCCTACCGCAAACGCTACGGCAGCACATGGACCAGAGGCAAAGTGCCCGACCGCGTCGGCATAGAGAACCGACCTGCTATCGTCGACCAGAAAACCCGCATCGGCGATTGGGAGGCCGACACCATCGTCGGCAAAAATCAGAAAAGCGCGTTATTGACCTTGGTCGAACGCACTACCCGCTACACCATCATCTGCAAATTAAAGAACTTAAAAGCCGAAGACACTGCCCGGGCGGCCATTAGGGTATTAAAGGCATATAAAGCCAGAGTCCACACCATCACCATGGATAACGGCAAAGAGTTCTACCAACACACCAAAATAGCCAAAGCCTTGAAGGCGAAAACCTATTTTTGCCGCCCTTACCATTCTTGGGAGAAAGGGCTGAATGAGAACACCAATGGACTCATCCGGCAATATTTCCCCAAACAAACCGATTTCCGAAACATCAGCGATCGGGAGATACGCAGGGTTCAAGATGAGTTGAACCACCGGCCGAGAAAAACACTTGGCTACGAAACGCCAAGTGTTTTATTCTTAAATCTGTTCCAACCACTGGTACCCTAGTGTTGCACTTGAAATCCGAATCCAAGGTCGTCTGAAAATCTATTCCCAGTTTCAGACGACCTTTTCATTCTCTAATACTCAATGCTGTTATAATCCGCAAACCAAGTAAAACAACGACTTCAAAAGGAAAAATATGACGCTTAAGCCCCCCGTCCAAATCGCCGTTACCGGCGCCGCAGGGCAAATTGCCTATGCGACCCTGTTCCGTATCGCCGGCGGCATTATGCTCGGACGCGACCAACCCGTTATCCTGCAACTGCTCGATCTGCCACAGGCGCAGCAGGCATTGCGCGGCGTGATTATGGAAATGCAGGATTGCGCTTTCCCGCTCCTTGCCGACATCTTCGCCACAGACGACCCCGAAATCGCCTTCAAAGATGCCGACATCGCCCTCTTGATCGGTGCGCGCCCGCGTACGCAAGGCATGGAACGCGCCGACCTGTTGCACGCCAATGCCGAAATTTTCAAAGTACAAGGCGCGGCATTGAACAAAGTTGCCCATCGCGACGTCAAAGTCCTCGTCGTCGGCAACCCTGCCAACACCAACGCCTACATCGCCATGAAATCCGCGCTCGACATCCCGCCGGAAAACTTCACCGCCCTGATGCGTCTCGACCACCACCGCGCCGTCAGCCAAGTCGCCGAGAAAATCAACCGCCCGATTCCTTCCATCGAGCAAATGTGCGTCTGGGGCAACCACAGCCCGACCATGTACGCCGACTACCGCTACGCCACCAGCAACGGCGAGTCCGTCAAAGACATGATTACCGAACCCGATTGGAACACCGAAGTCTTCATGCCGAAAATCGCCGGACGCGGTGCCGCCATCATCGCCGCGCGCGGTTCGTCGTCCGCCGCCTCCGCCGCGAATGCCGCCATCTACCACCTGCGCGACTGGCTGCTCGGCAGCAGCGGCAAATGGATAACGATGGGCGTCCCCTCCGACGGCTCTTATGGCATCCCCGAAGGTTTGATTTTCGGTTTCCCCGTCATTTGCGACGCAGGCAGCTACCGCATCGTCCAAGGCTTGGACTTGTCGGATGAATTCAGCCGCCAACGCATCGCCGCAACACTGGCGGAGCTGGAAGAAGAACGCGCCGCCATACAAGATATGCTTTAAAAGATCGAGGTCGTCTGAAAACCGGTTTTCAGACGACCTCGACTGACATGAATACCACGGAGTCCCCATGACCACATTGGCCAACAAAAAACTCGCCGTCCTCATCGACGCCGACAACGCCCCCGCCGACATCATCGACCGCCTGCTTGAAGAAGTTGCCAAATACGGCATCGCCAGCGTCAAGCGCATCTACGGCGACTGGAGCCACGGCCTTTCCAAATGGAAAGCCGCCCTCCTGCCCCACGCCATCATCCCCGTCCAACAATTCGCCTACACCAAAGGTAAAAACGCCACCGATATGGCGCTGGTCATCGACGCGATGGATTTGCTATACAGCGGCAATTTCGACGGCTTCTGCATCGTATCCAGCGATTCCGACTTTACCCGACTGGCAAGCCGCCTGCGCGAAAGCGGGCTGACCGTGTACGGTTTCGGCGAAAAGAAAACGCCCGAAGCCTTCCGCAAAGCCTGCGACAAATTCATCTACACCGAAATCTTCCGTCCCGAAAAACAACGCCAAGAAAAAGAGAAGAACAGCGGCAAAAACACCCCAGCCGCCGCCCCTGATGCGCTGTCCCTGCTCAAACGCGCCGTGCGCGAAAACGCCGACGACCTCGGCTGGGCAAACCTCGGCCCCATCGGCAGCTACATCAGCAAAATCAATCCCGATTTCGACTCAAGGCTGTACGGCTACGGCAAACTCTCCGACCTCATCAAATCCTTCGACATCTTCGAACACCGCACCGACAACAACCAACTCCAAGTCCGCCGCCGTAAATCCGTCGACAAGCCGGCAGAGAGGTCGTCTGAAAACCCGGTGGCAAGCCATCAAGCAGAAGAAACCGTTTCAGACGACCCCAACGCCGCACCAAAACGCAAAACGCGCGGCAAGCAACCCAACCCAGCCAAGAACGAAAACACCGCGCCAAGCCCTGCGGCAGACACCGCGCAACCAACACCCGCAAAACCCGAACCCGCCACCAAAAGCAGCAAACTGCCCGTTACCCGCGTGATCCCCGCCGTGCAGCAGGCAGTCGATACCCACGCCGACGAACAAGGCTGGGCGCGTTTGAGCGACGTATCGAAGCAACTCGCCGCACAAGGCACCGACCCGCAGCAATACGGCTTTGAAACCATAAACCACCTCATCCACGCCATCTACACCGACTGGCTGGAAATCAAAAAAGCCGGCCGCGGCGAACGCCTGCGCGTCAACAAACGCTTTACCGCCAAAAGTTAAGCCATATGTTTGAAGGAAAAAGCTAATCTGCCGCCCACAATCCACAGAGGTCGTCTGAAAACCTCAAAACCGTTTTAACTTCGTTGAAGCTGCGCTTTCAGACGACCTTTTTTTAAAATCCATCTGCTAAATAGAAAAGGAAAATCATGACTACACGTCATCAACTGAACAACACCGAATTGGCAAACCACACCTTTTTGCAGGATATGTACGACGACGATTATTTCCCGCACAAACTCGTGCAAAAAGGAGAAAACATCCTGGTTGAACTGTGCCGCCAAATCGAAACCGAACAGCCCGAAAATCTCGACGCCCTATACGAACTAACCCACGCAGCTACCGAACGCTTCAACGAATTGGCTGAAGAGTTTGATGAAAACGACAGCGAAATCGAGACTGTCGCTAGAGACACGATTGCCACCGATATGGAATACATCGCCCAAAGCTACGGCTTTGAAGATGCGGACATCGAAGAACTGGTTGCCCCGCGCGATTGGTAAGTATGACTGGCAAAAAGGTTGTCTGAATTTTTCAGACGACCTTTAATGCTAAAATGTCTTCTGTTTGCCATACACACCGTTTTTCATGAATATCCTCGAAGCCTTATTATTATTGTGCCTGCTGATTGTCATCAGCGCATTTGTTTCCTGTTCCGAACTCGCGCTCGCCTCGGCGCGCAAAATCAAATTGCAAGTGATGGCAAAAGACGGCGGCGACACTCGCGCGCTGGATGTGCTCAATATGCAGCAGCAGCCGGGCAGCTTCATCACCGTCGTCCAAATCGGTTTGAACGCCGTCGCCATTCTCGCCGGTATCGTCGGCGAAGCGGCGGTGCGCCCTTATTTTGGCGGTTTGTTGGCAAACGCGGGCAGTTGGGGCAGTACGGCCGCGTCGCTGCTGACGTTTGCACTGGTCACGGGCAGCTTCATCCTGATTGCCGACCTGATGCCCAAGCGCATAGCGATGACCCATCCCGAAGCGGTGGCGGTGCGCATCGTGCGGCCGATGATGTTTTTGATTTTTATCCTAAAGCCTTTCGTTTGGACATTTGACGGACTGGCGAACGCGATATTCAAACTCTTCAAAATTTCCACCGTCCGCCAAGAGCAGCTGACCTCGGAAGACATTTACGCCGTGGTCGATGCGGGCGCGCAGGCTGGCGTGTTGAAAGAGCAGGAACACTACCTGATTGAAAATATTTTCGACATGCAGGCGCGCACGGTAACTTCCACCATGAGCACGCGCGAATACATCGCCTATTTCGATAAAAACGACGGCAGCGATACCGTGTTGGAAATGATGTCGGAAAAACCGCACAACAAATTCTTGGTGTGCGACGGCGATTTGGAACGCGTCATCGGCTACATCGAGTCGCATACGCTGCTGACCTTGTTTTTAAAAGAAAAAGACGTCCGCCTGACCGACAAGCGCGTGTTGCGCAAAGCCTTGTTCATCCCAGACACGCTGTCGCTTTACGATGTCTTGGAAACCTTCAAAACTTCCGGCGAAGACTTTGCCGTGGTGGTGAACGAATATGCGCTGGTGGTCGGCGTGGTAACACTGAAAGACGTGATGAGCATCGTCATGGGTGAGCTGGTCAATACCGAAGAAGAGCCGCAAATTATCCGCCGCACCGAAGATACCTGGCTGGTGGACGGCGCCACGCCGCTCGCCGACGTAATGCGCGCGTTGGACATTGAGGAATTTCCCAATTCGGAAAACTACGAAACCATCGCCGGCTTTATGATGTATTCCCTGCGCAAAATCCCGAAACGCACCGATTTTTTGGTTTACGCGGGCTATAAATTTGAAATCATCGACACCGAAAATCTGAAAGTCGACCAGCTTTTGGTGTCTAAACAAGGGGAAGACGTAGCCAGCCAGCCGGTAAGTTGCTAAGAGCGTGTTCATAGTCTTCGTAGCAGGACTCCCAAGAAAGCCAAAGCTACCATTTGCAGACTGGTACTCAACTTACGCTCGCAGTTTTTCCAAAGCCGCCTGTTCTTTTCCAACCAGGAAAAGCTGCGCTCTACTACCCATCGCTTCGGCAATACTGCAAAACGGTGCAATTCGTTTCGTTTGGCAATCTCTACCTCCGCACCAATCAACTCCTGTACCGACGAAGCAAATGCCTTACCCGTGTAACCACCGTCAGCAAGGATTTTTTGTATCGCACCAAGATTATCCCGCCCACGTTCCAATGCCACCAGGCAGCCTTTTCTATCCGTAACATCCGCCGTCGTTACCGCAAGGGCATGCGGCAAACCTTGCGTGTCAACCGCTATATGTCGCTTGATACCGCTAACCTTCTTGCCCGCATCGTAGCCTTTTTCCATGGCGGTATCCGTGTTCTTCACACTCTGCGCATCAATAATCAGGAAAGTAGTTGCTTCATGGCGCCCCTGCTTGCGGTGCTCCGCAACTACCTGATTTTTTTAATGCTTCCTCAAGGATGCTGATGCCACTCTCGCGTGGTTCGGTCCATCTCTGGAAGTAGGAATGCACGGTGCGCCATTTGGGGAAGTCGCCCGGCAAAGCGCGCCAGGAGCAGCCAGTGCGTTGCAGGTAGAGAATGGCACAAAAGACATCGTACAAGTCCACCTGGCGTGGCGCTGTGCGTTTACGGGCACTTTCCAGCAGGGGAAGGAGAGGCGCAAATTGCTCGCGACTGATATCGCTTGGGTAGGTTTTTCTGTTCATGCCGATAGTTTACAGCAGAGGCTGAGACAATGAACACGTTCTAAAAACTTTTTTCTGAAATAGCGTTACCAAATCTATTGTCTTAATATCTCAAATAACGAAAGGTCGTCTGAAAATCAGTTTTTCAGACGACCTTTTATTTCAAAGCTTATTTTATAGTGGATTAAATTTAAACCAGTACGGCGTTGCCTCGCCTTGCCGTACTATCTGTACTGTCTGCGGCTTCGTCGCATTGTCCTGATTTAAATTTAATCCACTATAAAACCCAAACCAATGCCGATTATACGATTTATCCGAAATTCGCGGTTTTCAGACGACCTCTAGTTCTAAAAAAGTCGTCTGAAACGCTGGCACTACTTTGTTAATGCAGATTTCTAAACTGCTCGAGGAAGGCGGGAATACCGGGCAGCATGCCTACTGCGCCCATTGCTGCGCAGAGAATGACAAAGCCGACGGTAGGTACGACGACGCGACCCATAAAGCCGAGTTCCGCGCTGCGTTCTTTACATCCGATTAAACCCAAGTTATCCAAAAGCATGGTCAGCGACCAGCCGAAAACGGGATTGACCAGCGCAGAGGAGAACACAACGATGGCGGCAGACTGGGTAGTTTTACCCTTGCGCGTCATTTCCATGCCTGCTTCCAAAAGCGGGACATAGACGCCGACAATCAGCGCAACGCTCAATACAGGCTGCCAAATCGCCAAATCCATGGGATAGCCCCAGACGGATGCAATGATACAGAACAAGGCAGTCAGTATCGCGCCTGCGGGAATCGGTCGTTTGGCGATGGAAGCGGGAACGATGTAGGTTCCCCATGAAGATGTAAAGTTCGCGCCGCCCAATATAGAGCCTGCGACTTGGCGGACGGAACAGGTGAACATGGTGTCGTCGATGTTCATCAAGGCTTTTTCGGATCGCTCGGGATAGCTGATTTTTTGGAACACTTGATGCCCTAAGAAATCAGGCGACCACATGGCAACGGCGAGTACGGCAAAGGGGAATACGACCAAAAAGCTGTCCATCGTCGGTAAACCCATCATCCAGCCGGTATTTTCACCCCACCAGTAGGCAGGACTCATGGGCGGCAGGCCAGGAGCGGTTTGGAAGGAAAACGGCGCACCCAAAAGATAGGCGGTAAATCCAGCCAGCACGCAGCCCAATGGGACGGCAAGCCAACGCTTGCGCCAATGCTCAAGCAGCGCATATAGCAGGATGGTGCCGATGATCACGATAAAGGCAATATAGCTTTTGTCGAAACTGCCCGCCCATTCAAAGAGCTTCTTGACCTGTCCGGTCGTACCGACGAAGCCCAGATACAGCAGCAACCCGCCGCATACACCGTTGCTCGTCAGTTTCGCCATCAGACTGCCGCCCTTGGTAATGCCCAACAAGAAACCGAATACACCAATCAACAAACCGAAAGCCAGCGGATGTCCGCCCGCGGCAACGACGACGGGAATCAGCGGAATCAACGGTCCGTGTGTACCGGGTAAGTTGGAAGTGGGAAGAAAGAGGCCGGAAAGCAGCAGGATGAAGACGGATGCAATCAACAGCTCGTAACGGACGTTTTGTGGCAGAAAGGTGTCGGGCAGCCCCAATGGCACGGCAAACGCCGCCGCCACCGCGCTGACCATCACTACCTTACCAATCGTTCCCGCCACAGCAGGAATCAGGTCTTCGGGTTCGAAGCGGTAATCGCGAAACGGCAGATTGAGCCGCCAGCGTTTGGGCTGCATGATTTGCAGCTCGTGTTCCAAATACGCCTCACGGCTTTCAAAGTCCGACGACGGCTTGTGCATGCCGGAATATGATGTGTCGTGGTTCATAATTTCTCCTTTGGTCGACTTGTTTTTGGTTTTGTCGGCAATCGCCGTCCGACTTTTTATATCCGCTCCGAAAGCGGCTATACACGGCAAAACCGGTAGTCGGGATCGGGCTGTATTGTCAACAATTTAGTGTTTTGATACTAACACACAAATTATTTGGTACAAGTAAAAATTTTCGTTTTGGTATGAATAAGTTGGAAAAACAACAAAAAAAGGTCGCCTGAAACTTCAGACGATCTTTGTTTTGAAATTTTTAATCCTCTAAACAGATACAAAGGGGGAAGAGTCATTCCTCTCGGTAAAATGATAGGTTTATTTTCAGGTATTTGGATTTTGAAGGAGGGCTATTATTCGTTATTTCCAAGGGTTTTCCCAAGTTTTTCGCTCCTGAAAACAACAGCAGTTTGAACCAAACGGAAACACGTTATAATATAATCCTTTCCATTCAGAATTTTAAGGTCGTCTGAAAGCCTTTATGAAACACGCAATCAAACAAAAAATCCTCGAACAGGCACGCCGTGACGGCGTACAGGTAACCGCTTTGCGCGAGCAGGTGCTCGATATCGTTTTGCAGCAAAGCGGCGTGATTAAAGCCTACAACGTCTTGTCGCAGATGCAGCAGCAAAGCGAGGGCGTGGTTGCGCCGCCGACGGCCTACCGCGCCCTTGATTTTTGGGCGGAGCAGGGCGTTTTACACAAAGTGGCGGCGGTCAACGGCTATATTTTGTGCAGCCACGCGCAGCACGAGTGCGACGACCATTGCCACGACCACGAAGAAGCCGAAGCGCACCACAGCGCGTTTATTTTGGTCTGCACCGAATGCGGCACGGCGGACGAGCAAACCCTGAGCCACGAGTGGGCGGCATTGTGCGCAGGCGTTGCCGAAAGCGGCTTTGCACTGAAAGAAGAACACGTTGTTTTAACTGGAATCTGTAAAAAATGTCAGAAGTGAAAAAAACCAAAGTCCACCTGATTTCGGGTTTTCTGGGAACAGGAAAAACCACCGCGCTCAAAAGCCTGATGGAACAGAAAGACCCGAACGAAAAATGGGTCATCATCGTCAACGAGTTCGGCGAAATCGGCATTGACGGCGCGGTATTGAGCGACAACGGCATCCCCGTGGCAGAAATCGCCGGCGGCTGTTTGTGTTGCACCGCCGGCCCGCAAATGGGCGTAACCGTGCAGAAAATGCTGCGCGATGCCAAGCCCGACCGCCTGATGATTGAAGCAAGCGGACTGGCGCACGCCGCCAGCGTCATCGACGAATTGAAAGCCAAACCGCTGGACAGCCTTTTGGAAATCGGCGCCGTTTTCACCGTCGTCGATCCGCGCCAGTTCATCAACCCCGATTACGCGCAGCAGGCATTGTATAAAGACCAAATCGGCATCTGCGACGTCTTGGTCGCCAGTAAAACCGATTTATGCACCCCCGAACAGCTTGCCGAATTTCACGACAAAGCGGCAAAACTGTTCCCGCCCAAAGCCAAAGTGGTCGAAGTCCAAAACGCACAACTCGACATCCAATGGCTTGACATCCCCGTAGTTGAAAAATCACGCTACCGCCTCAAAGCCCTGCCGGACAACACCATGGGCTTCCAGTCGCAAGGTTTCACATTCCCCGCCGGACGCGATTTTGACGGCGAAAAATTGACCAACTTCTTCAACGACCTGCCCAAATTCACAGACGGCCTCGTCCGCGCCAAAGGCGTGTTCCAAGTGCTTGGCACATGGGTGTGGCTCAACTGGGTTGACGGACAATGGGGCGCCAACCAAGTCTCATGGCGGCGCGACTCGCGCTTCGAGCTGATTGCCAAATCGTTTGACGCGGATTTGATTGAGAAGAAACTGCAAGAGGCTTTAGAAAAATAGAATATGAAAAATAACCGTATTGTATGCACTACCTAATTCATATCGAAAAATTTTGAGGCTATTTTGCCCCAAAAAATCAGAATGTTCTCAAATTCTCTAGTCGTAGATACAAAAAACACCGCTGTAAGCGGTGTTTTGGTAACTGGCAGAGAGGAAGGGATTCGAACCCTCGATACGCTATTCACGTATACACGCTTTCCAGGCGTGCGACTTAAACCACTCATCCACCTCTCTGTGGAATCAAACATATTTTGTCGTCTGATATTGTAGCTTAATCAGACAAATAAATCTATTCAATAAAAAATCCGGATAAGCCGGATAATTGATTTGGTGCCCAGGAGAAGACTCGAACTTCCACACCCGTGAGGATACTAGCACCTGAAGCTAGCGCGTCTACCAATTCCGCCACCTGGGCAATTAGAATGGAGATAAGCAAAGCAGCACGACCAAAAGCCTTGGTGCCCAGGAGAAGACTCGAACTTCCACGCCCGTGAGGACACTAGCACCTGAAGCTAGCGCGTCTACCAATTCCGCCACCTGGGCTTTGCTTTATTTCCTGTTTTGCGTTACAGTGATTGACTATTTCGCAAAGAAGCGGTCATTATATATTTTAGAAAAAGAATGTCAACCAATAAAATGAACAAAAATATTAAATCTTTAAATTTACGAGAAAAAGACCCGTTTTTGAAACGGGAGAAACAACGTTACGAACATCCGCTGCCAAGCAGGGAGTGGATCATTGAATTATTGGAGCAAAAAGGCGTGCCGTCGAAAATCGAAGTCTTGGCACGCGAGTTGTCGATTACGGAAGAAGAGTACGAATTTTTCGAACGTCGTCTGAAAGCGATGGCGCGGGACGGTCAGGTTTTAATCAACCGTCGCGGTGCGGTTTGCGCGGCGGACAAATTGGATTTGGTCAAATGCCGTGTCGAGGCGCACAAAGACGGCTTCGGCTTCGCCGTACCGCTCACGCCCACTAAAGACGGCGATTTTGTTTTATATGAACGCCAAATGCGCGGCATCATGCACGGCGACATCGTGACCGTCCGCCCTGCCGGCATCGACCGCAAGGGCCGCCGTGAAGGAACGGTTTTAGATATTGTCGAACGCGCGCAAAGCAAAGTGGTCGGCCGTTTCTATATGGATCGCGGCGTAGCGATTTTGGAAGCGGAAGACAAACGCCTGAACCAAAGCATCGTTTTGGAACCTGACAGTGTCGCACATTTCAAACCCGAATCCGGCCAGGTCATCGTCGGCGAAATCGAGACTTATCCCGAGCAAAACCGCCCTGCTGTGGCGAAAATCATCGAAGTATTGGGCGATTATGCCGACAGCGGTATGGAAATCGAAATCGCCGTGCGCAAACACCATTTGCCGTACCAATTCAGCGAAGCGTGTGCCAAAGCCGCGAAAAAAATCCCCGACCATGTTCGTAAAAGCGATTTGAAAGGTCGCGTCGATTTGCGCGATTTGCCTTTGGTAACCATAGACGGGGAAACGGCGCGCGATTTCGACGATGCCGTGTTTGCCGAAAAAATCGGACGCAATTACCGTTTGGTCGTGGCGATTGCCGATGTCAGCCATTATGTCCGCCCCGATGACGCTATCGACACGGACGCGCAGGAACGCAGCACCAGCGTTTACTTCCCACGCCGCGTGATTCCCATGTTGCCGGAAAACCTGTCCAACGGCATCTGCTCGCTCAATCCCGATGTCGAGCGTTTGTGCATGGTGTGCGACATGGTCATCACTTACGCGGGCAATATTAAAGAATACCGCTTCTACCCTGCGGTTATGCGTTCCCATGCCCGTCTGACTTACAACCAAGTCTGGGATTGGATTTCAGACGACCTCGACCATCCGCACAAAGCCCAAATCGACACCCTTTACAAACTCTTCAAAATCCTTCAGAAAAAACGCTTCGAACGCGGCGCGGTGGAATTTGAAAGCGTCGAAACCCAAATGCTTTTCGACGACAACGGCAAAATCGAAAAAATCGTACCCGTGGTCCGCAACGATGCACACAAACTGATTGAAGAATGTATGTTGGCGGCGAACGTCTGCGCGGCAGAGTTCCTGATGAAAAACAAGCACACCGCCCTCTTCCGCAACCATTTAGGCCCGACACCCGAAAAACTCGCCACCCTGCGCGAGCAGCTCGGCTTATTGGGTTTGCAACTGGGTGGCGGCGACAACCCGACGCCGAAAGACTATGCCGCGCTTGCCGAACAATTTAAAGGCAGACCCGATGCCGAATTGCTGCAAGTCATGATGCTGCGCTCCATGCAGCAGGCAGTTTACGAACCGCATTGCGACGGACACTTCGGCCTTGCCTACGAGGCATACGCCCACTTCACCTCGCCCATCCGCCGCTATCCCGACCTGACCGTCCACCGCGCCATCAAAGCCGTGTTGAACCAACAGACCTACACGCCAAACAAAAGCTGGCAGGCTTTGGGCGTGCATACCTCGTTTTGCGAACGCCGCGCCGACGATGCCAGCCGCGACGTGGAAAACTGGCTGAAAACCTATTACATGCGCGATAAAGTCGGAGAAATATTCGAAGGCAAAATCTCCGGCATGACTAACTTCGGCCTCTTCGTTACACTGGACGGCATCCACATCGACGGCTTGGTACACATCAGCGATTTGGGCGAAGACTATTTCAACTTCCGCCCCGAAATCATGGCGATAGAAGGCGAACGCAGCGGCATCCGCTTCAACATGGGCGACAAAGTCAGCGTCCGAGTGGCGCGCGCCGATTTGGACACCAGCAAAATCGACCTGACCTTGATCAGCGGCGGAAGCAGCGGCAAAAAACGCCGCGCCAAAACCACTGCACAAACCGGCTCGAAAACCAAACGCAAACTGACGGCGAAAGAAATCGACGACGCGATGAAAACGCCTGTAAAACAGGAAAAACCCGCCGCCAAACGCCGCAGCAAAGCTCAACCGTCCAGCACAACAACGTCGTCTGAAAACGGCAAAAAGAAAACCGCCAAAGCCAAAACGGCAACGGAAAAAGCCAAACGCAAAGACAAGAAGCCAAGCAAAAGCGTGAAAATCAAGGTGAAAACCCCGAATACCGCGCCAACCAAGCGCAAAGGCAGAAGCAAGGCTAACGGCTGATATTGCAACCCCAAGCCTCCTTCAATCACAAAAGGTCGTCTGAAATTTTCAGACGACCTTTTGTGTAATGACATTCATTTCGCAACAAATAAATGCCAGTAGTTTGAATATATTTAATTTTTCGGCTCAGGCAATGTTTGATTTTCCGTAACGGATAAAACAATCATCATGGTCAAATTGTAAGACACGGGCACGCTGTTGCTGCAACCACCCCCTCACCGTCCTTAATCCTGAATTCAAATAAGGTACGGTACTTTGTAAAATTTGCGGGCGGATGAACATCACGTTGTAATGCGGCGTTACAGGTGTTTCGATATAAAAGGCATTGCACAAAGGTGTTTTTTTAGAAACTGCCTGAAACCTTTCTACCAAATCATCCGGCAAATTAGGCATATCGCACGGCACAACCAAAAGCCAGTCGGCAGAGGCAATCTGCAAATCATTGGCAGCGGTACACAATGCAGCCAATCCGCCCAAATACCGCCATTGCCTTGCATCCGGCAGCAGGTGCGGGCTTCTGACGGCATAACTTTCCAAATTACGGTTGGCACTGATGGCAATATGGTCAACTTGCGGCCTAATCCTTTCGATAACACAATCAATCAACGTTTTTCCTTGCCAGAGCAACAGGCCTTTATCTACGCCGTCTGACTGTCCCCCTGCCGATATCAACGCAAATATTTTCATATTTATCCTTTGTGAAGCGGTTTGGTTACCCGATGTCGTCTGAAAGTCTTCATCCGAGTGAGCGGGCTTATGATAAAATTCATATAATTTGAATTTTATCATAACATGATTTTACATTGAAACAGTGTCATCTCTATTTCATGGCAACCATCTCGTCGGTCCGATTGCCTCTAAGCCGAATGAATGATATGTTTACACAGTAACCGACCGAAAACTTCCAACGGCATATACCTTCTATGTCTTTCACATTCCGTTTTTTAAACCGCCTGAGCCTGTCTTCGCGCTTGAAGCTGCTGACCATATTATGGGTCGGCTCCGCCCTTTTGTCCGTCATCCTGACTTTGGTACTCTCTTGGAGGTTGCAAAATGCCGCCACCGTTATCGAAGATGCAGGCAACTTGCGGACGCAGGTTTACCGCCTTGCCTACATGGTCGGCGAACGCGCACCCAAGGCGCAAATCAACAATCAAATCCGCGAATTCGAACAAAACCTCAACCGCATCAGCCAGAGTAACGCCATACACCCGCTGATGCCCTCTGAAACACCGCCCGCCTACGACCTGATACAGACCGCGCTGATTGAAGACTGGAAAGCCAACATACAACCCGTCCTGCGCCGTTACGAACGCCCCGACCAAATCAAGCTCTACCGTTTTGCAGCCAATATCGAACTGTTTTTACAGGCGATGGAACACGCCAATGAGAAAAACACACTATGGTTGCGCCGCTTTCAAATGATTATGATGGGGATGATTTTTGCGGCGGCGGGACTAATGATTATCTGGCACTATGCATGGATTATCCGGCCTTTGGAAACACTGAGGGACGGTGTAAAGACCATCAGCCAAGGCAGGTTCGGCGTTCAGATCGACACAGACCAGATAAGCGAGTTTGCCCAAGTCAACAAAGGCTTCAACCAAATGAGCAGCCGGCTAAAGACGCTTTATACCGATTTAGAGGGGCAAGTGGCACGTCAAACTCAAGACCTGGCGCGACAAAACCGTGATCTGACGCTGCTCTATCAAACCACCCGCGATTTGCATCAAACTTTTACCCCCCAACAGGCGGCGGAAGAATTTCTCAAGCGCACCCTGCCTGCCGTCTCCGCAGAAGCGGGCAGCATCCGCCTTTGGGATAACGAACGCAAACGCACGGACATAGTGGCGTCCATCGGGCTGCCTGATGATTCGGATGAGCCAGATACTGCCCCGGATAAAACGGCACTCAAACACGCCGTTTTCCCCATCAGCTATCAAGAAGAAGAACTGGGTGTTTTAAACCTGTATTTTTCAGACGACCTTAAACCAGATAACAACGACAACGAACTGCTGCGTACATTAAGCGGACAATTAGGCGTTTCCATCGTCAACAGCCGCCTCGAGCAAGAACGCCGCCTGCTGGCCGTTTTACAGGAGCGCAACCTGATTGCCCAAGGCCTGCACGACAGCATCGCACAAGCATTGACTTTCCTAAACCTCCAAGTCCAAATGCTGGAAAGCGCATTCTATTCAAACCAAAAAGAACAAGCTGAAGAGAATATCCGCTTCATCAAAGACGGCGTGCAGGAATGTTATGAAGACGTGCGCGAACTACTGCTGAACTTCCGCACCAAAATCAGTAACAAAGACTTCCCTGAAGCCGTTTCTGCCCTGCTTACCCGATTTGAAAGACAGACCAAAATCAACGTCAGTACCGAATGGAGGGATGAAGGCGCGGCATTGAACAACGACGAGCAGTTACAGATTATCTTCATCCTCCAAGAGAGCCTGTCCAACATCCGCAAACACGCCTTGGCACGCAACGTTACCGTCAGCATTGACAACCGTCAGGACTTCACGCTGATCATCCGCGATGACGGCGTAGGTTTCGATCCCGCCCACCTGGACACGCTTTCCGGCGAACATGTCGGCATGGGCATCATGCGCGAACGCGCCCAACGTATCCACGCAGAATTAGAAGTCAGCTCCAAACCGGATGAAGGCACAACCGTTACCCTAACCCTACCCAAACACAAGAGAACATTCTCATGACCATTAAAATTATCCTGATCGACGACCACACACTCTTCCGCAGCGGCATCAAAGCCCTGCTCTCCCGTCAAAGCGACTTTGAAGTCATCGGCGAAGCCGCCGACGGTTTGTCCGGCGTCAAAATGGCGGAACAGCTCAAACCCGACGTCGTCTTACTCGACCTTGACATGCCCGTCATGAACGGTCGCGAAGCACTGGCACAAATCTTGGGCGTCAACCCGAACCAAACCGTCATCATGCTGACCGTTTCCGAAGACAGCGACGACCTAACCGAATGCATGCGCATCGGCGCACGCGGCTTTTTGCTGAAAAACATCAACGCCGACTTCCTGCTCGACAGCATCCGCAAAGCCGTGGACGGCGACAACGTCTTCTCTCCCGAAATGACCACCCGCCTCGTCCAATCCCTGATTTCCCCGTCCGCACCGCGTACTGATCAGGCACTCTCTACCCTCACCCCGCGCGAACTCGAAATCTTAGGCTACCTCGCCGCCGGACACAGTAACAAAGTCATCGCCCGTCATTTGGAATTGGCAGAATCCACCGTCAAGGTTCACGTTCAAAACCTGCTGCGAAAACTTGACCTCAGTAGCCGCGTCCAAGCCGCCGTTTACGCCGTTCAGCACAAAGTCCCGCAGCCTGAAATCAATTAAACGGCTCAAGATACCGGTACTCAAGCGGTAAAACATGAAAGGTCGTCTGAAAATGGTTTAGCAGAATTTACCCTATCCGTTTTCAGACGACCTTTCCCGTTCCAATCGGCTATGAAAAAGAGACAATCCGACGGGCATCATCTATCAAGTAGTCCGATAATCCCCCCTCGCGACGATAAAAAACAATCGCTGCTTTTAATATAAATTAAGGCCTATAAACGGCTGCTGCGTTTATAATGCGCCTGTTCAACCCTTCCACCGAGAAGACGCCATGAAAAAACTCCTTTACTTCTTTACCGCCTTTTTTGCCCTGTGTTCCAGCGCGTTCGCTGTGAACGCCGACGATTTGCTGCCGCCTGAAAAAGCGTTTGTGCCGCAAGTGAACGTTACCGACAAAGGCATCAACGTCGAATTCAAAATCGCTGACGGCTACTATATGTACCAATCGAAAATCGTCGCCGCCACCGCGCCTGAAGGCGTATTGGGCGAACCCGTTTTCAGCAAAGGCGAAGCCAAAGAAGATGAGTTTTTCGGCAAACAAACCGTGTTCCACCGCGCCGCGCAGGTCAACTGGCCTTACAAAAAAGCCGCGCCGACCTACAAGCTGACGCTGACTTATCAAGGTTGTGCCGAAGCCGGCGTATGTTACCCGCCTGTGGACACTTCTTTCGAGATTAATGGCAACGGCCTGTACCAGCCGCAAAGCGACGAACCCATATCCGCCAAAGACCGCTTCCTGCAACCCGATTCCGCCAAACCATCCCCCGCCGCCGCGCCTAAAGCCTCGCAAAACGACGACGGCAGCCGCTTCAAATTATCGTGGGACACATTAAACGCCAACCTGTTGGCGTTTTTTACCGCAGGGGTATTTTTGAGCTTTACCGCCTGTATGTATCCGCTTTTACCGATTGTTTCCAGCATCATCGTCGGCGATAAAACCGCCGGCAAAGGCCGCGCCTTCGCGCTATCCGTAGCGTATGTGCAAGGTTTGGCACTGACCTACACACTGGTCGGCGTCATCGCAGGCTTGACGGGCGCGCTTCTGACCGTATGGCTGCAACAGGCATGGGTCGTCCTTGCCGCCGCAGGTCTGATGGTCGTCCTCGCGCTTTCCATGTTCGGACTCTTCAACATCCAACTGCCCAACGCCGTCCAATCCTATTTCCAAAACCAAAGCAGCAAACTCTCCGGCGGCAAAATCTTCTCCGTCTTCGTCATGGGCATACTCTCCGCGCTGATCGTCGGACCCTGCGTCGCCCCGCCGCTCGGATTCGCCTTGGGCTATATCGGACAAACCGGTGATGCCGTTTTGGGCGGACTGGCGCTGTATGTCTTGGCACTCGGCACCGGCGTTCCGCTGATCCTCATCGGCACATTCGGCGGCCATGTCCTGCCCAAAGCAGGCGACTGGATGAACGGCATCAAATACGCCTTCGGCTTCATCCTGCTTGCCGTAGCCGTCTATCTCGCCACGCCGCACCTGCCCTACTACCTCGTGGTCGCGCTGTACACCCTGCTCATGATCGTCCCTGCCGTCATGTTGCTGGTTAAATCCGGCAAACAAAAAGGTCGTCTGAAAACCGCAGCCTCCGTTTTAGGCTTCCTGCTCATCATCGGCGGCGCATGGTTCGGCTGGCAAAGCGCAAACAAACAAACCACCGCCCTGCACCACTTCCTGACATTGTCTCCCCCGTCCGAAGCAGGCAAAACCACCGGCCACGGCAAAATGTTCACTGACGTCGCCGAACTCAAAGCTGCCATGGACGCCGCATTGAAAGCCAACCCCGACAAACCCGTCGTTTTGGATTTCTACGCCGACTGGTGTATTTCCTGCAAAGAAATGGCAAACTACACGCTCAACCAGCCGCAAGTGCATGAAGCCGTCGATATGGACCGCTTCTTCCAAATCGACGTAACCGCCAACACGCCCGAACATCAGGCACTCTACAAAGAATACGGAATCTACGGCCCGCCGGGCATTTTCGCCATCCACGCCGACGGCAGACGCAGCGACCCCTTGCTCGGCTTCGTCAAACCAGACGAATTCATCAACTGGTACAAACAAAACGAAAAATAAAGACGAAAGGTCGTCTGAAAACCTGAAACAGGGTTTTCAGACGACCTTTTTACAAACAACCGCACTATAATCCCAACTATCTCCCTTCACAAAGGCAGCCTCATGCAAACTTGGCACGAAGCAATCGGCTCGGAAAAGTCCGAACCCTATTTCCAACACATCATCGAAACCGTCAAAAAAGAGCGCGGCATGGGGCGGATTATCTATCCGCCTGCCGAAGACGTGTTCAACGCCTTTAAAGCAACCGAATTCGGTAACGTCAAAGTCGTGATTTTGGGGCAAGACCCGTATCACGGTGCAGGACAGGCGCACGGGCTGGCGTTTTCCGTCCGCGAAGGCGTCGCCGTCCCGCCCTCGCTGGTCAATATTTACAAAGAACTGGCGGACGACATCGAAGGCTTCCGTATCCCGCAACACGGCTATCTGCAATATTGGGCGGAGCAGGGCGTTTTACTGCTCAATACCGTACTGACCGTCCGCGCGGGACAGGCGCATTCCCATGCCACATTGGGCTGGGAACGCTTTACCGACGAAGTGGTCAACCAAATCAACCAAAACCGCGAACACGTCGTCTTCATGCTTTGGGGCAGCCACGCGCAGAAAAAAGGCGCGTTTATCGACCGCAGCCGCCATCTCGTCCTCAGCGCGCCGCACCCCTCGCCGCTGTCCGCCTATCGCGGTTTTTTCGGCTGCAAACACTTTTCCCACGCCAATGCCTATTTGCAGGAAAACGGGATAACGCCGATAGATTGGCAGGTATAAAACAGGTCGTCTGAAAACAGCAGCCCGGCAAACCGAACAATCCACCCTCCGTCTGAACAAGCCTTCCTTTTTCAGACGACCCCTTCCCCAACCCATAGGAGAACACTATGCAGGTAACGACTTCAGCCATTGTCAACGGTGAATTTGAAGACAAATACGGCAAACGCGGCAGTCAGTTTAGTCCGAACAATATGCCGACTTATTCCATTCCCTTTGAAATCAGCGGCGCTCCCGAAGGCACGAAATCCTTTGCCGTCGTTTTGGAAGACAAAGACGCCATTACCGCCAGCGGATTCGTGTGGACACACTGGCTGATTGCCGACCTCAAACGCACCTCCGTCGCCGAAAACGAAAGCTTGACCGCCACCGACTACACACAAGGCGCAAACAGTTGGGCAAGCCTGTTGGGCAAGTTGGACATCAAAGAAGCCACAGGCTACGGCGGTATGTATCCGCCCAACTGCCGCCACCGCTACGAACTCATCGTTTACGCACTCGACACCGTATTAAACCTGCCGCGCGGCTTCCGCTTCAACGACCTGCACTTCGCCATGCAAGGACATATCTTGGACAGCGCAAGCGTAATGGGAACGTATGACGTATAAAGCTTAAGCAGTTTGAGACCTTTGCCAGATTTTTCAGAAAGCGCAATCTTAGAAACAGAAACGTCGTCTGAAACCTGTAACTACGTTTTTAGACGACGTTTTTATTGAATCAGCTTAGAATGAACTGACGATTTGTTTCAAATAATGTTTATTTTAAATCTTTGCTTTGGAGTTTAAAAAGCAGATTCATTTCAAACTGTCGGTTCTTTTTCACGGGTCTTTATCCGATGATATTGGATGCATCCAACCATTTTGATGGATCGTCGCTATCGGATTTGGCAAATACGGTGCTACTGCTTGAACCTGCTGCACGATAAGCAAGAGTCTGCTGCTCTGTATCAAAGATGAGATAAGGATGGTCTTTTTGGAGAATGACCTCAGGGTCTTTGTCAACGAACATCTTTGACCAGCTCAAATTGGCGTTGCTGCCAGTCAGCAATGAACGCATACCAGATAGGTCGAGTTTATCCGTCTCAGGGTTAAAGTCGAGCAAACGATCTATGCTGCCTTCACGAATATCTGCTGCAGTAAAGGCGACAGTGTCTCTGCCTGCACCTGTTATGATGGTGTCGCTACCCAAGCCGCCTGCAAGATAGTCATCTCCGTCTCCTCCGTTGAGGTGATCATTTCCATTGCCACCTGACAGGGTGTCGTTGCCGCCCATGCCGTACAGGAAATCGTTGCCTTCTTCACCACTCAAGCGGTTGTTGCCGCTGTTGCCTATCAGAATATTGTTAGAACGTGTTCATTGTCTCAGCCTCTGCTGTAAACTATCGGCATGAACAGAAAAACCTACCCAAGCGATATCAGTCGCGAGCAATTTGCGCCTCTCCTTCCCCTGCTGGAAAGTGCCCGTAAACGCACAGCGCCACGCCAGGTGGACTTGTACGATGTCTTTTGTGCCATTCTCTACCTGCAACGCACTGGCTGCTCCTGGCGCGCTTTGCCGGGCGACTTCCCCAAATGGCGCACCGTGCATTCCTACTTCCAGAGATGGACCGAACCACGCGAGAGTGGCATCAGCATCCTTGAGGAAGCATTAAAAAAATCAGGTAGTTGCGGAGCACCGCAAGCAGGGGCGCCATGAAGCAACTACTTTCCTGATTATTGATGCGCAGAGTGTGAAGAACACGGATACCGCCATGGAAAAAGGCTACGATGCGGGCAAGAAGGTTAGCGGTATCAAGCGACATATAGCGGTTGACACGCAAGGTTTGCCGCATGCCCTTGCGGTAACGACGGCGGATGTTACGGATAGAAAAGGCTGCCTGGTGGCATTGGAACGTGGGCGGGATAATCTTGGTGCGATACAAAAAATCCTTGCTGACGGTGGTTACACGGGTAAGGCATTTGCTTCGTCGGTACAGGAGTTGATTGGTGCGGAGGTAGAGATTGCCAAACGAAACGAATTGCACCGTTTTGCAGTATTGCCGAAGCGATGGGTAGTAGAGCGCAGCTTTTCCTGGTTGGAAAAGAACAGGCGGCTTTGGAAAAACTGCGAGCGTAAGTTGAGTACCAGTCTGCAAATGGTAGCTTTGGCTTTCTTGGGAGTCCTGCTACGAAGACTATGAACACGCTCTTAGACGACGTTTTTATTGAATCAGCTTAGAATGAACTGACGATTTATTTCAAATAATGTTTATTTTAAATCTTTGCTTTGGAGTTTAAAA
Source organism: Morococcus cerebrosus (assembly GCF_022749515.1). Classification (NCBI taxonomy): domain Bacteria; kingdom Pseudomonadati; phylum Pseudomonadota; class Betaproteobacteria; order Neisseriales; family Neisseriaceae; genus Morococcus; species Morococcus cerebrosus. Next base: position 852,510 of record NZ_CP094242.1, on the reverse strand, counting down.
AGCAGATTCATTTCAAACTGTCGGTTCTTTTTCACGGGTCTTTAGCCGATGATATTGGATGCATCCAACCATTTTGATGGATCGTCGCTATCGAATTTGGCAAATACGGTGCTACTGCTTGAACCTGCTGCACGATAAGCAAGAGTCTGCTGCTCTGTATCAAAGATGAGATAAGGATGGTCTTTTTGGAGAATGACCTCAGGGTCTTTGTAAACGAACATCTTTGACCAGCTCAAATTGGCGTTGCTGCCAGTCAGCAATGAACGCATACCAGATAGGTCGAGTTTATCCGTCTCAGGGTTAAAGTCGAGCAAACGATCTATGCTGCCTTCACGAATATCTGCTGCAGTAAAGGCGACAGTGTCTCTGCCTGCACCTGTTATGATGGTGTCGCTACCCAAGCCGCCTGCAAGATAGTCATCTCCGTCTCCTCCGTTGAGGTGATCATTTCCATTGCCACCTGACAGGGTGTCGTTGCCGCCCATGCCGTACAGGAAATCGTTGCCTTCTTCACCACTCAAGCGGTTGTTGCCGCTGTTGCCTATCAGAATATTGTTAGAGTTGTTGCCAAATCCGAAGGTGTTGCCGTTGCCTTCCAGTGTCAGGTTTTCGACGTGGGTCGGTAAGGTAAAGGTTGTATCGGCGTAAACCGTGTCGTTGCCTTCATTTGCATATTCAACAATGGTGTCGTCCGCGTTCTTACTGTAATAAATATCGTCGCCCAAGCCGCCGTAGAATGTGGTATGTCCGAGACTGCCATGTAAAACGTCATCATGGGGCGTTCCTTTAAGGACGTCTGATTTATTGTTTGCTGCGCTGCGGGATAAAGAGTGCAATGTATTGGCCATGATGGCTCTCCTTGAGATCAAGTAGCCGGGAATATAAATAATTCTATCTATATGACATTAAAGAATTTTTTTCTTGTACATCTCAACGAGGATTTGATCGGCGAATGAAATGATGAGAAAGATATAATAATTTATATTATTGTTTTGTTTATTAATTTAAAATAAAAATGATATTTGATGACACTTCAATAAAATGCCAATTGCATTTTACATCTTCAGTCAATCATGCTACTGCCGAAGCAAAATTGCAAAAAACGCTTGCTTCAGACTGGAGTCCAAAGTATAAACTGGTGTCATTTAGTAACTTTATTAATGAATTAAAAGGCAAAAATAATGGAAATTAAACAAACCAATTCAACCATCAAATCGCGTGCGGCGGTAGCATTCGCGCCAAATCAACCCTTACAAATTGTGGAAATCGATGTAGAAATGCCGCGTAAAGGCGAGGTGTTAATCCGCAATACCCACACTGGCGTGTGCCATACTGATGCATTTACATTATCAGGGAACGATCCTGAAGGCGTATTCCCTGTGGTGCTTGGACACGAAGGTGCAGGTGTAGTCGTTGCTGTGGGCGAAGGTGTGTTAAGCGTAAAACCAGGTGATCACGTCATTCCTCTTTACACCGCTGAATGTGGAGAATGTGAGTTTTGTCGTTCAGGTAAAACCAACTTATGCGTCTCAGTGCGTGATACGCAAGGTAAAGGCTTAATGCCGGACGGCACGACGCGTTTTTCTTATCAAGGTCAGCCGATCTATCACTATATGGGCTGTTCGACTTTCAGTGAATATTCTGTTGTTGCGGAAGTTTCACTGGCGAAAATCAACCCGGAAGCCAACCACGAACAAGTATGTTTGCTCGGCTGCGGTGTTACCACAGGTATTGGTGCGGTACATAACACGGCAAAAGTGCAAGAAGGCGACTCTGTGGCCGTGTTTGGCTTGGGGGCGATTGGTTTGGCTGTGGTGCAAGGTGCGCGTCAAGCCAAAGCGGGGCGCATTATCGCCATTGATACCAATTCCGCAAAATTCGAGTTGGCAAAACAGTTTGGTGCGACTGACTGCTTAAACCCGAACGATTACGATAAACCAATCAAAGATGTGTTGTTAGACATCAATAAATGGGGCATTGACCATACCTTTGAATGTATCGGCAATGTAAACGTAATGCGTCAAGCATTAGAAAGTGCACACCGTGGTTGGGGACAATCCATTATCATCGGCGTAGCAGGTGCAGGACAAGAAATTTCAACGCGTCCGTTCCAGTTGGTAACCGGTCGTGTTTGGAAAGGCACGGCATTTGGTGGTGTGAAAGGCCGCTCTGAACTTCCGAAAATGGTGGAAGATTCAATGAAAGGTGATATCCAGTTAGAACCGTTTGTGACTCACACAATGACACTTGATCAAATCAATGAAGCCTTTGAGTTAATGCACGAAGGTAAATCGATCCGCTCTGTTATTCATTACTAAGGCCCGTGATGAAACTGATTGAACAACATCAAATTTTTGGCGGTTTGCAACAAGTTTGGGCACATCATGCCCAAACGCTTCAATGCGAAATGAAATTTGCCGTCTATTTGCCGGATAATCAGGAGAATCGACCACTTGGTGTGATTTATTGGCTTTCCGGCTTAACCTGTACTGAACAAAATTTCATTACCAAATCAGGCTTTCAGCGCTATGCGGCAGAACATCAAGTGATTGTGGTTGCCCCCGATACCAGCCCTCGCGGAGAGCAAGTGCCGAACGATGCGGCTTATGATTTAGGGCAAGGTGCAGGCTTCTATCTGAATGCGACCGAGCAGCCTTGGGCGACGAATTATCAAATGTATGATTATATTTTGAACGAGTTGCCCAGTCTGATTGAGGAAAATTTTCCTACCAACGGCAAACGTTCCATTATGGGGCATTCAATGGGCGGACACGGCGCATTGGTATTGGCACTGCGAAACCGGGAACGTTATCAAAGTGTCTCTGCCTTTTCGCCCATTTTGTCGCCAAGCCTTGTGCCTTGGGGAGAAAAAGCCTTTTCTGCCTATTTAGGAAAAGATCGTGAAAAATGGCAACAATATGATGCCGGCACGCTCATTCAACAAGGCTATAAAGTGCAAGGTATGCGCATTGATCAGGGCTTGGAAGATGAGTTTTTACCAACACAATTGCGTACCGAAGATTTTATCGAAACCTGTCGTGCGGCAAATCAGCCGATCAACGTGCGCTTCCATAAAGGCTATGATCATAGCTATTACTTCATCGCCAGTTTTATTGGTGAGCATATTGCATATCATGCGGCATTTTTGAAGTAATCCAAAGAAGTGATTCGTGAATCGAATAAACGTTGAAGTGAACGTTAATTTTTCATGTTAATGAATTAAAAAGGCATCGGATTGATGCCTTTTGTTTTTATAAATGATGAAAAAGTGCTATTAAAATCAGCTATCTCCTAGAATCAGCATGAGGAGACCTTTGCAAAATCTCCTCGCTCATTCTACTTAAATATCCCCCCATTCCAATACAAACCATTGTTGAGAGGTAAAAAACGAAAAGGTCGTCTGAAAACCTGTTTTCAGACGACCTTTTGTTGTTATCGAGAACTTTGCAAATAGCCCTTTTCACCCCCAACAGTCGAAACCCAAACACAGGTTTTCTGCTGTTTCGTTGCGGATTACAAAAAACAGTCAGGCATACCGCCCTGCCCAGTTTCGTCCTACATATTTTTCCTTGCGTCAAGCCCACGCTACGCTGCCAATGCAACAGATTTGTTTGATTGATTGCTGACGGTTGATGGCAACTGATTCGTCAAAAACCAAAGAAGCCGTCGATATGCCTTATCCGCAAAAAAAGCAGCCCGTTTCAGGCTGCTTTTGCGTCATGGGATGTAACGCGTCAAATTTATACCACTTCGGCTTTGGTGATGACGACAGGTTCGGTCGGTACATCGTCGTGGTAGCCGTGGCGTTTGGTGGCGACGCCTTCGATGGCATCGACCACGTCAAAACCGTCGACGACTTTGCCGAATACGGCGTAGCCCCAGTCTTGGACGACGGTTTTGCCGTACAGCTCTTTGGAACGGAAGTTCAGGAAGGCGTTGTCGGCGGTGTTGATGAAGAATTGCGCGCTGGCGGAATGCGGGTCGGAGGTGCGCGCCATGGCGATGGTGTATTTCTCGTTGGGCAGGCCGTTGGACGCTTCGTTTTGAATCGGCTCGCGTGTTTCTTTTTCGTTCATGTTCTCGTCCATGCCGCCGCCTTGAATCATGAAGCCTTTGATGACGCGGTGGAAGATTACGCCGTCGTAGAAGCCGTCTTTGACGTATTGCTCGAAGTTTTTGGCGGTAACGGGGGCTTTGTCGAAGTCGAGTTCGATTTTGATGTCGCCTTTGTTGGTGTGCAGGATAATCATGGGTTTCCTTTCGTTAAGAATCTTTTTACAAATGGAGCTGGGCGGAAAAACTTCAAGGTCGTCTGAAAAATATTCTTTCAGACGACCTTGGCTAGGGTTTTATGGGTTTACATCAGAATGAAATAAGCCCACAGCGCAACCAATACGATACAAAGGACGTTCAGCAGCAAGCCGACGTTCATCATTTCGCGTTGCTTAATCAAGCCTGTACCGAACACAATCGCGTTGGGCGGCGTGGCAACCGGCAGCATGAACGCGCAGGATGCGCCGATGCCGATGACAAATACCAAGACTTGTTCGGGCAGCCCCATTTGCGTGGCGATGCTGGCGAAAATGGGCACGAGCAGCGCGGCGGAGGCGGTGTTACTGGTGAACTCGGTCAGGAAGATGATGAAGGTGGCGACTACGAAAATCACCAGCAGCGGATGCGCGGCGGTGAAAGTGGTGGCCACCTGCTGACCCAAGGCTTCGGATGCGCCGGAGGATTGCAGCAGCGCGCTCAAGCTGATGCCGCCGCCGAAGAGCATCAACACACCCCAGTCGGTATTGCGGGCGACTTCTTTCCATTGCGCCACGCCGAATACGACGACGGCGACAGCGGCAATCAGGGCAATGACGGTATCGGGGTTGGAAATGCCGAACGCTTCTTTGATTTTGGAGCTGAATACCCAAGCCACGGCAGCAGCGATGAAAATCAACAGCGCGATTACACGGTGCAGCGTCCAAGGGATAGACTCGGCTTTGACTTCGACGCGCTCGTTCAGATTGGGCTTGAGGATGACGTACATGGAGAACAGCATCAACGGCAGAATCAACAGCATCATCGGCAGGCCGAGCTTCATCCAGCCGACGAAGTCCAGATTCAGGGGGCTTTGGCGGCAATCATGTTCGGCGGTGAACCGACCACGGTACCCAAACCGCCGATACTGGCGCAGTAGGCGATGCCGAGCAGGACGAAGACGTAGGTTTTACGTTCTTTTTCTTGGTCGAGGTGGCTCATCATACCCATTGCCAACGGCAGCATCATGGCGGCGGTCGCGGTATTGCTGATCCACATGGACAGGAAGGCGGTAACGGCAAACAGCATCAATACGGCGACTTTCATATTACCGCGCGACAGGCGCAAGAGGTTGACGGCGATTTTGCGGTCGAGACGCTGCATGTGCAGGGCGGTAGCAAGCGCGAAGCCGCCGAAGAAGATGTAAATCGTCGGATCGGCAAAGCCCGCCATCGCTTTTTTGATGTCCATATCGGGGAAGCCGAGTACGACGGCGAGAATCGGCACCATCAATGCGGTTACGGTGATGTGGACGGCTTCGGTGAACCAAAGCGCGGCAACGAAAATCAACAGCGCGATGCCTTTGTTGGCATCGGTGCTGTAAGGCAGGATGCTGTAAATGCCGAAACAGACGACGGCGGAAATGATGGTGGTCAGCAGGCCCTTAAAGTCGGTAATCGGCTTTTGTGCACTGAGCAGCTCGACATTCTCAGGATGCTGGGTTTTGTCCTTTGCATGTAAGTCCATGGAGTATTCCTCTGAAACATAACGTGAAATCGCTAAAACCGCTGAAGCATAGGCTCATCGCCCGACATTGCTTTTTTATTGATTTCACTGAATCGGTTTTTCTTGTTTCCCGCAGCGGGTTGTTCGCAGGCTTTGGATTTCAAGCAAACAAAGCCGTGCGGCATGGCAATGAGTATATTTGTAATCGGGTGTAGTGTAAATATAATGTTAACAATCGGGTGCGGTTTTTTACGAAAACGGATTGATGGGAAACTAAAAATATCTTTTTGTTGATTTTCAGACGACCTCTTTTGTAGTTAAAGCGTTAAGGTCGTCTGAAATACTTAAAACATGCCGTTATCGTGATATGATGCCGCATCTTTAACGACGCCGTCACGTCAATGAAAAAAATATTCAAAATCCTCCTGAAAGCCCTGTTGGCATTTATCATCGCCGCCATCCTTTACTTTGCCGCCGCTTACATACTTGGTAAGATTCCGCAGGACAGCATTGAAGCCTCCGATGGCGAGGTAACCCTTTACCTGAACAGCAACGGCGTACACGCCGACATCGTCATGCCGCTTTCAGACGACCTTTTCGACTGGACCAGCATCATCAATCCTGCCGACAGCCCCGCAGGGCAAGGCGATGCGCCCATCCGCTATGTCGGCATAGGCTGGGGCGAGCGCAATTTCTATTTGAACACGCCGCAGTGGTCGGATTTGACCGCCTCTACGGCCGTACAGGCGTTAAGCGGGGTCAACAGCACGCTGATTCACGCCATCTACTACCGCGAGCCGCCGAGAGAAGGCGAAAATACCGTCAAATTCACCGTCAGCCGCGAACAATACCGCCGCCTGAGTGCCAACCTGATGCGTCATTTCAAATTGAAAGCGGGCAAAGCCATCCCCGTCGCCGGCGCGCATTACAGTGCTGACGACGCATTCTACGAAGCAGAAGGCCGCTACCATCTTTTCAATACGTGCAACAGCTGGCTCAACCGCCGCCTGACCGAAAGCGGCATCAACGGCGTCGTTTGGACACCGTTCCCCGATCCGCTGCTTGACAGCCATCGTACCAATACAGCAGAAAAACCATGAAAACCCTGACCATCCGCCATCTCACGCTCGGCAGCGGACAGCCGAAAATCGCCGTTCCCTTGGTTGCCCGAGACGAAGCAGCCTTATCCGCCGCCCTGAAAAACCTCGAACACGCCTGTTTCGATATTATCGAGTTCAGAGCCGACTATTTCGCCCAAGCAGGCAACCCCGAATACCTGCTTACCCAAGCCGCCGCCGTGCGTCGCGCTTTTCCCGAAACTCCGCTGCTGTTTACCTTCAGGCGCGCGGAGGAAGGCGGCGAATACCCTTGCAGCAAAGCGTATTATTTCGAATTGCTCGATAAAGCCGCCGCTTCAGGCATCATCGACATCATCGACATCGAACTTTCCGCCGGCGAGAGCGAAGTCCGCCAAGCGGTTGCCGCCGCCAAAGCGCACAAAACCGCCGTCCTGATGAGCAACCACGATTTCCATCAAACGCCCGCCAAATCGGACATCACAGGTCGTCTGAAAAAAATGGAAGAGGCAGGCGCGGACATCTGCAAAATCGCCGTGATGCCCCAAAGCCCTGCCGATGTCCTGACGCTTTTGGACGCCACTTGGGAAGCCCGTCAAACTGCAAACCGCCCGATTGTTACCATTTCTATGGGGAAACTCGGACTCGTCAGCCGTATCTCAGGTTCAACCTTCGGCTCCGCCATCACATTTGGCACGGCAGGAAACGCCTCCGCGCCCGGTCAGCTTGATTCCGCCAGCCTGAAAAACATCTTGGATGTTTTGGAAAACGGTAACACCGCCGGATAACAATAAATATAGTGGATTAAATTTAAATCAGGACAAGGCGACGAAGCCGCAGACAGTACAGATAGTACGGCAAGGCGAGGCAACGCCGTACTGGTTTAAAGTTAATCCACTATAACAATCCAAATAAACCGTACCCTCCGCTACCCCGCCCTACCTAACATCAAGCCAAACAAAACGTCGTCTGAAAACAGGCATAGCGTATTTCGCAAAACCATTTTCAGACGACGTTTTCTCCGAATCCATCTTTTTATCTTCTCTCCTGCCTGCGTATCAGCCAAACGGCGAGCAGGGCGAAGGCTATGGTGGGCAATGCGCCGGCGAGGAAGGGTGGGACGCCGTAGAGTTGGCTGGTAAAGCCGAAGAGCCGTCCGGCGAAGTGGAACAGCAAGCCGAGGCAGATACCGCCGAAGAGCTTCAAACCCATATTGCCGTGGCGGGTGGTTTGCGGGGTGAAGGCAAAGGCGACGAGTGCCATGACCCAGGCGGCGACGGGGTAAACCAATTTGCGCCACCAGGCGATGGCGTAGATCTGGGTGTTTTGGTTGTTGTTTTCGAGGTGGCTGATGTAGGTGGTCAGTTCGCCGACCGACATTTGGTCGGGTTTGACAAGCAATACGTCCATCAGGTTGCGTTTGACGGCGATCGGCCAGTTTTCTTCGGTGGCGGTCGAGACTTCGACTTTGTCTTCGCTAAGCGTGCTGCGGCGGATGTTTTTCAACTGCCAACTGCCGTCGTTGTTTAAAACGGCGGATTCGGCTTCCGTTGCCTGCGTCAGTTCGTTTTTGTCGTTGCGCACCCAAATTTTAATGCCCAGCAGGGTATGGTCGGGCAGCATTTCTCGCACGTTGATGATGCTGTTTTTTTCTTTGAGCCAAAGCCCGGTATTGCCGGTGCTGATTTTGCCGTTGATGGCGGCGGATTTGATGTTTTCGGCTTTTTGGCTGAGGGTGGGGGCAATCCATTCGCCGAGCGCGGCGGTGGCGATGGCGAAAATCAGTCCGAACTGCGACAGGATCAGCAGCAGTTTTTTGGTGCTCATGCCGCTTGCTTTGATGACGGTCAGTTCGCTGCCGGCGGCAAGTTGGCTGAGGGAGACGAGTCCGCCGATGAGGACGGCGAGGGGCATGAGTTCGTAGGCGCGCGCGGGCATCTGCATGAGGACGTATTGCGCCATGGTTGCGCCGTTATAGCTGCCTTTGCCCAAGTCGCCGACTTCGTTGATGATCTCGAAAAAGCTGTACAGGGCGAGGAAGGCCAGGAGGGCGTAAACCGCCATAACCGCCATTTGGCGGATGATGTAACGTGAAATCAGGTTCATTTTCCGCCTTTCAATGTCAGACTTTTGCCAACCGCCCGCCAGAAGGGCTGGCTGGGCATGCTGCGGACGCGCAGGAGTACGACGGCGATGGCGAACATGATGATGTGCATGGGCAGCAGTCCGAGCCAGAAATGGATTTTGCCGTCTTCCACGGCATTGCGCAGGAAGGTCAGTCCGTTTTGGTAAATCAGGAAAAGCCCGATGGCGACGAGGATGTTGTAGGTGTGGCCGCTGCGCGGGTTGAAATAGGAAAGCGGCACGGCAAGCAGGCAGAGCAGGAGGACGCTGACGGTCAGTGAGATGCGCCACATCAATTCCGCCTGATGTTGCGGGTTGCTGCTGCCGATGAGCTGCGATGTCGGGATGGTGCGGCGGTGGGAAACGGGGTCGATGAGTTTGGGCGTGGTGCTGATAATCAGGCTGAGGTTTTGAAAGGAAACGCGGTTGTAGTCGGCTTTGCCGGGCGTGCCGCTGTAACGGTAGCCGTTGCGCAGGTCGAGCGTGCGCTTGTTGTCGTTCAGCGAGAAATTGCCTTCTTTGGCGAAGATAATGTTGTCGTTGCCGTTTTTATCCTGTTCGCGCAGGAACAGATTTTTCATGATGCCCGATTCGGTGTCGAAGGTTTCGACGAAGTAAACCCTGCCGTTGCGCTTGCCCAGGCTGTTGAACTCGCCTGCTTCCACCATGGACAATTCTTGTTTCTGCTTGAGGAGTTCGGCGTATTCGCGGCTGCGCAGTTCTGCCCACGGCATGACCCAAAGCTGCATGACGGCAATCAGGATGGCAAACGGTACGGCAAACTGCATGACGGGGCGTATCCACTGTTTCAACGCCAGCCCGCAGGAGAGCCAAACCGACATTTCGCTGTCGCGCCAGTAGCGGGTCAACACGGTCAGCGTGCTGATGAACGCAGTCAAAACCAGCAAAAGCGGCGTCATGCCGATAACCCAGAAACCGACCAATGCCAACACGGCATCGATGGCGACGCGCCCGTCGGCGGCACGGCCGAGCAGGTTGATTGCCTGAGTGGAGACCAACACCGCCAAGAGGACGACGAAAATGCCGACGGCGGTAAAAGAGAGTTCTTTGATGAAGTTTCTTTGATAAATCATAGAATCGCGGCTAGGAGCGGTAGCGGTTCGGCGCAGGCGGATTGTCTGCGCAAGGTTTCAGACGACCTCTCAAATGGAGTACAATCTTTCCAACCGTTTTCAGACGACCCCTTAATGCAAAGGGTCGTCTGAAACTACCCGAAACCATCTCAATCAGGAGAATAAACGTGGAATTTAGCACAAAAGCCGGAACCTTGCAGCCGCAACAGGCAGGCGCGCAGTTATTTGTCTGCACCGAAACCGCGCAATTAAACCACCCGACCGCCCTTGCCCTTTTGTCTTCGCTTGAAGAAGGTCAAACTTTTGCCGACACCAAAATCCCGACGGACAACGGTTTGCAGGCAGTCGCCGTCGTCCGCCTCGAAAAAACCGACCGCGCCGCGCTGAACAAAGCTGCCGCCGAAGCCGCCAAATGGGCGCAAAATCAGGAAACGGTTAATGCGGACATCCATGCCTTCGATGAAGCGCAAGCCGCCGCCGTTGCCGAAGCCTTCGCCATCGCGTTCGGCAACGCCGCCTACCGTTTCGACCGCTACAAAAAAGAAGCCAAGCCCGCCAAATTCGCACAAGCCGTGTTCTACACCGCACACGAAGCCGCCGTCAAAGAAGCCCTGCGCGTCGCTGAGGCGCAGGTTTACGGACAAAGCCTCTGCCGCGACTTGGGCAATGCCGCGCCCAACGAATGCACACCCGAATTCTTAGCGCGCACCGCCAAAGCCGAAGCCGAAAAACTGGGCGCACACGCCAAAATCATCGAAAAAGACTACATCAAAGAAAACATGGGTTCGTTCTGGTCGGTCGCCAAAGGCAGCGTGGAAGACCCCTATCTGATTGAATTGAGCTACTTCGGTGCGGCCGACAAAGAAGCCGCTCCCGTCGTCTTGGTCGGCAAAGGCATTACCTTCGACACCGGCGGCATCTCCCTCAAACCCGGTTTGAACATGGACGAAATGAAGTTTGACATGTGCGGCGCGGCAACCGTCATCAGCACCTTCTGCGCCGCCGTCAAACTGCAACTACCGATCAACCTCATCGCCGTCGTCGCCACCTGCGAAAACATGCCTTCCGGCGCGGCCAACAAACCGGGCGACGTCGTGAAAAGCATGAAAGGCTTGACCATCGAAGTGTTGAACACCGATGCCGAGGGTCGTCTGATTTTGTGCGACGCATTGACTTACGCCGAGCAGTTCAAACCTAAAGCCGTTATCGACGTTGCCACTCTGACCGGCGCGTGCATCATCGCCTTAGGTCATGACGTCAGCGGCGTGATGGGCAACAATCAGGATTTGGTCGACAGCCTGCTGGTCGCTTCCCGCAACGTGGACGACAAAGCATGGCAACTGCCGCTCTTTGAAACCTACAAAGACCAGCTCAAATCCAACTTTGCCGACATTCCCAACATCGGCACGCCGGGTGCAGGCACGATTACCGCCGCTACCTTCCTGTCTTACTTCACCGAAGATTACCCGTGGGCACACCTTGACATCGCAGGTACGGCATGGAAATCCGGCGGTGAAAAAGGCGCGACCGGCCGCCCTGTTCCATTATTGTTGAACTATCTTCGCAATGTGAAATAAATCTTGGGGGAAGCCTGCGGGGTTAATCGTTTCAACCCCGCAGGCCGTCTGAAAACGGAATCCGCATTATCTGACCCAACCTGACAAACGGAGAACCGCCATGAAACCACTATTTGCCGCATTATCTGTCGCCCTTCTACTCGGCACATCTCTAAACACTCAAGCCGCCGAACAAACCACCCCCACCGACCGCAGCATCCAAGTGTACAAAAAAACCGACTTAGCAGAATGGAACCGCGAAAACGCAGCCGGAGGCCAAGGCCCGTTGCTCGGCAACTTTGCCTTCACGCGCCATCAAACCACCGACCAAGACGCATTCAAAGAAATCGGCTGGCTCACATTGCCGCCGGGCGCTTCCATCGGCCAACACAAACATACCGGCAATGAAGACGTTTACATCATCGTATCCGGCAAAGGTCTGTTTACCGACAGCACGGGCAAACAGACCCAAGTCGGCGCAGGGGACATTACCATCGCCCGCCCCGGCCAGTCCCATGCACTCAAAAATATCGGCAAAAAGCCGTTGGTATTCTTGGATTTGATTGCAGAGACCGCTGGCGCTAAAGCCGCCGAAAACAAGTAATACTTTCAATGAAAACAAATAATCTGCCGTGATTTTCTGTCTTACTAGAACCAGGCAGCAGAAAGATTGTTCCGTTTTCATTTAAACCTGCATAACCTGCATACAAGACAAAGGCCGTCTGAAAACCACGCTTCGTTTTCAGACGGCCTTTTTTCTCAAAAATCTTATCATATAAATGACGCAATGTTATATAATAACAGCCTTTCGAAATATGATGAGAAACTAAAATGACACAAGCCACACTCAAACCCATTGTTTTATCTATTCTTTTAATCAGCACCCCTATCCTCTCCCAAGCGCATGAAACCGAGCAGTCGGTTGACTTGGAAGAGGTTACCGTCGTCGGTAAAAGCCGTCCGCGTGCAACGTCGGGGCTGCTGCACGCTTCGACCGCCTCCGACAAAATCATCAGCGGCGATACCTTGCGCCAAAAAGCCGTCAACTTGGGCGATGCTTTGGACGGCGTACCGGGCATTCATGCCTCGCAATACGGCGGCGGCGCGTCCGCTCCCGTCATTCGCGGTCAAACAGGCAGACGGATTAAAGTATTGAACCATCACGGCGAAACAGGCGACATGGCGGACTTCTCGCCCGACCATGCCTTGATGGTGGACAGCGCCTTGTCGCAGCAGGTCGAAATCCTGCGCGGCCCGGTAACGCTGTTGTACAGCTCGGGCAATGTAGCCGGTTTGGTCGATGTTGCCGATGGCAAAATCCCCGAAAAAATGCCTGAAAACGGCGTATCGGGCGAAGCCGGATTGCGTTTGAGCAGCGGCAATTTGGAAAAACTGACATCCGCAGGCATCAATATCGGCTTGGGCAAAAACTTCGTGCTGCATACCGAAGGCTTGTACCGCAAATCAGGCGATTACGCCGTACCGCGCTATCAAAAAGAAGAAGGCCGTCTGAAACGACTGCCCGACAGCCATGCCGATTCAAAAACCGGCAGCATCGGGCTGTCTTGGGTAGGCGAAAAAGGCTTTATCGGCGTAACGTACAGCGACCGCCGCGACCGCTACGGCCTGCCTGCGCACAGCCACCTCTACGACGACTGCCACGCCGACATCATCTGGCAGAAGAGTTTGATTAACAAACGCTATTTGCAGCTTTATCCGCACCTGTTGACCGAAGAAGACATCGATTACGACAATCCGGGCTTAAGCTGCGGCTTCCACGACGACGATAATGCACACGCGCATACCCACAGCGGCAGACCGTGGATAGACCTGCGCAACAAACGCTACGAAATCCGCGCCGAATGGAAGCAGCCGCTCCCCGGTTTCGAAGCCCTGCGCGTGCATCTGAACCGCAACGACTACCGCCACGACGAAAAAGCGGGCGATGCGGTGGAAAACTTCTTTAAAAACAAAACGCAAAATGCCCGCATCGAATTGCGCCACCTGCCCATAGGTCGTCTGAAAGGCAGTTGGGGCGTGCAATACCTCACCCAAAAATCCAGCGCGCTTTCCGCCATTCCCGAAACCGTCCAACAGCCGATGTTGATCGACAACGATGTGCATCATTACAGCTTTTTCGGCGTAGAACAGGCAAATTGGGACAACTTCTCGCTTGAAGGCGGCGTGCGCGTGGAAAAACAAAAAGCCGCCATTCAGTACGACAAGGCATTGATTGATCGGGAAAACTACTACAACCAACCCTTGCCCGACCTCGGCGCGCACCGCCAAACCGCCCGCTCGTTCGCGCTTTCCGGCAACTGGTATTTCACGCCACAACACAAACTCAGCCTGACCGCCTCCCATCAAGAACGTCTGCCGTCAACGCAAGAGTTGTACGCACACGGTAAACACGTCGCCACCAACACCTTTGAAGTCGGCAACAAACACCTCAACAAAGAGCGTTCCAACAACATCGAACTCGCGCTGGGCTACGAAGGCGACCGCTGGCAATACAATCTGGCACTCTACCGCAACCGCTTCGGCAACTACATCTACGCCCAAACCTTAAACGACGGACGGGGCCCCAAATCCATCGAAGACGACAGCGAAATGAAGCTCGTGCGCTATAACCAATCCGGCGCCGACTTCTACGGTGCGGAAGGCGAAATCTACTTCAAGCCCACACCGCGCTACCGCATCGGACTTTCCGGCGACTACGTCAGAGGTCGTCTGAAAAACCTCCCGTCGCTGCCCGGCAGGGAAGATGCCTACGGCAACCGTCCACTCATCGCTCAAGCTGACCAAAACGCCCCGCGCGTTCCCGCCGCACGACTCGGCTTCCACCTGAATGCCGCACTGACCGACCGCATCGATGCCCATCTCGACTACTACCGCGTGTTTGCCCAAAACAAACTCGCCCGCTACGAAACGCGCACGCCCGGACACCATATGCTCAACCTCGGCGCAAACTACCGCCGCCGCACCGGCTACGGCGAGTGGAATTGGTACGTCAAAGCCGACAACCTGCTCAACCAGTCCGTTTACGCCCACAGCAGCTTCCTGTCCGACACCCCGCAAATGGGACGCAGCTTCACCGGCGGCGTGAACTTTAAGTTTTAAGGGGCGATAGACAAGCGAAAAGGTTTTCAGACGGCCTCTGAAAACCTTTTTTATTCATCCCTTCATGTCATCCCAATCTTTTGACTTTCGTCAAAGGAAATTGTTTTCATCCGTCTACTTCCAGTATTAATCCAACCTTTCCGCGCTCGTCATAAACCTTTGTAAACCAAATCATCCGACAGGTATCTGATATTCCTCCCCTCTTCCTCCCAAACATCCCCCTGCCACACAGCCTTCCCCACATAAAATTTTTTTCCAAATAATATATACAGTTACCCCAAACACACCCGCCACCCTAGGTTTAAAAAAATTCCACATAAAACAATACGGTTACTCCTCTCCAAACCCTGTTCACAAGCAGTTTCTTAAAGTATGATAAGCCTGTCTCCAGCCAATGTTCCCGCCGGAATCAGGCTTCCAAACAAATCCAACCTCAACTCGGAGTAAACATCATGTTGACCCAGACCCAACAGGTCGATTTGACCCTGCATCATCTCAAAGAGCGCGCCTTGGCAGAATATAGCCCCAAACAGCGTGCGACCGTCGAAGCTTCCGAAGACTGGAAACAGTTTGACCGGCGTTTGAACGAGCATTTCCCCAAGCTGATGCACGAGCTGGACAACGTTTACAACGACAACGAAGCCGTCCTGCCCATGCTGGAACAACTGATTGCCCAAGCATGGCAAAGCTATTCCCAACGCGACAAGTCTCTGAAAGCCATCGATGCCGCGCGTGAGAATGACCCCGATTGGATTTTGTCCAATAAACAGGTCGGCGGCGTGTGCTATGTCGATTTGTTCGCAGGCGATTTGAAAGGCTTGAAAGCCAAAATCCCTTATTTTCAAGAGCTGGGGCTGACCTATCTGCACATGATGCCGCTGTTTAAATGCCCTGAAGGCAAGAGCGACGGCGGCTATGCGGTCAGCAGCTACCGCGACGTCAATCCGGCTTTGGGTACGATAGACGATTTGCGCGATGTCATTGCCGCGTTGCACGAAGCGGGCATTTCCGCCGTCGTCGATTTCATCTTCAACCACACGTCCAACGAACACGAATGGGCGAAACGCTGCGCTGCCGGCGACCCGCTTTTCGACAATTTCTACTATATCTTCCCCGACCGCTGGATGCCCGACCAATACGACCGCACCCTGCGCGAAATCTTCCCCGACCAGCATCCGGGCGGCTTCTCCCAATTGGAAGACGGACGCTGGGTATGGACAACGTTCAATTCCTTCCAATGGGATTTGAATTACAGCAATCCATGGGTATTCCGCGCTATGGCAGGCGAAATGATGTTCCTCGCCAATCTGGGGGTCGATATCCTGCGTATGGACGCCGTCGCCTTCATTTGGAAACAAATGGGTACGGATTGCGAAAACCTGCCGCAAGCCCACGCCTTAATCCGCGCGTTCAACGCCGTCATGCGCATCGCCGCACCTGCCGTGTTCTTCAAATCTGAAGCCATCGTCCACCCCGACCAAGTCGTCCAATACATCGGACAAGACGAATGCCAAATCGGCTACAACCCGCTGCAAATGGCATTGCTGTGGAACACCCTTGCCACCCGCGAAGTCAACCTGCTCCACCAAGCCCTCTCCTACCGCCACAACCTGCCCGACCATACCGCATGGGTCAACTACGTCCGCAGCCATGACGACATCGGCTGGACGTTCGCCGACGAAGACGCATGGCAGTTCGGCATCCACGGCTACGACCACCGCCAATTCCTCAACCGCTTCTTCGTCAACCATTTCGACGGCAGCTTCGCGCGCGGCGTCCCCTTCCAATACAACCCCAACACCGGCGACTGCCGCGTCAGTGGTACTGCCGCCGCACTGGCTGGTTTGGCGCAACACGACCCACAAGCCGTTGACCGCATCAAACTTTTGTACAGCATCGCCCTGAGTACCGGCGGCCTGCCCCTGATTTATCTCGGCGACGAAGTCGGCACGCTCAACGACGACGACTGGTCGAACGACCGCAACAAGAGCGACGACAGCCGCTGGGCGCACCGTCCGCGTTACAACGCCGAGTTGTACGAACAGCGCCACGACCCGTCAACCGCGGCAGGACAAATCTATCAAGGACTGCGCCACATGATAGACATCCGCCAAAACAACCCGCGTTTGAACGGCGGCCGTCTGGTTACCTTCAACACTAACAACAAACACATCATCGGCTACATCCGCAACAATGCGCTGTTGGCGTTCGGCAACTTCAGCGAACACCCGCAAACCATCAGCGCGCACACCCTGCAAGCCATGCCCGCCCGCGCCAAAGACCTCATCAGCGGCGAAACTGTGGCACTGAATCAGGATTTGGTGCTGCGCCCCTACCAAGTGATGTGGCTCGAAATCGCCTGATGATTGAGGCAGCTTAAAAACGCAAAGGTCGTCTGAAAACCGGCATTGCCCGTTTTCAGACGACCTTTTTAAAATATACGGCATCAAACCTGCCCAAGCAATGATACTCCCCTCAACATCCGCATACCATGCGCCTCCCCATACATAGCTTAAAAATAAATTCCATCAATTACAACAAGTTGAAAAATTATTAATCAAATTTATTCATCAAGTATTGAAATTATTCGACTTTCTGCTTTAAACTTCGACGCATATATATTCAATATCCAAAGAAACACCGTCATGCAAACTGCTAAGCATTCAAACGCATTCTTCTATTGGTACCACACAAACGTGCGGTACTTTTTTGCGCTTGTCTGAAACAGACGGAAATGAATAGCAAAACAAGAGCCGCCCTGATTGAGCGGCTTTTTTTATACCCTTCGTGGCCGCCAATCCCAATAAACGATGCGAACAGTTGCAAATAAAGGAAAAGCCATGAACCTCTCTGCAAATATCCAAAGACGTCCACAAACCCTCCACCGCTGCCATATGATTGTTGACGGCAACAGCCACAACACATTTTCAGACAACCCCGTTCCCCAAACTTCTGGCCTTATCAGCGAGGCCTTGATTCCGCAAATCCGCTCTCTCGCCACATTGATTGCGGCCGAACGACACGACTTCAATTGCAACAGTCCCGCCGTGTTTACAGAAGAAGCCGACTTTTTCGCCGCACGCATCCTTATTTTAGGCGTTCGCCGCTTCCATCTCGACATCACCCTGATGCCCATGCTCAAAACCGCCAATCAGCGCGCACAAACATTTGCCAAACACCATCACCTCCCCTTCTCCCCCGCTGAGATGCACATGAGCCTGCACGCCCGCCGCCCCGACAAACTGCTTATTATGGAAACCGAACACGAAGTAAAACCTCAAGGAAATATTGTTGCCGACAGTCTTGCTTTTGCAGCCAAACTACCGAAACTCCCATTGTAAAAAAGAGCAACCTTGCTTGATAAATCCCCAAAACACACCATATGGCAGGCAGGCCACGCGCTTAGAACCACGCCGCCGACTAACATAAGACGACGTTAATGACAACCGACCAAGGAAACACACAACAATGAAAAAAATTATCGCCTTAGCCGCGCTCTCCGCTTTCGCCCTTGCCGCCTGCAAAGACAATACGCAAGCACAGCTTGAACAGCAGCAAAAACAAATCGAAGCCCTGCAACAACAATTGGCACAGCAAAACGGCCAGCAGGACAATACCGTTTACCAACTCACTCCCGAAGCCGTACAAGACACCATCCCTGTCGAAGCGCAAGCTAACGGCAACAACGGTCAACCCGTTACCGGCAAAGACGGACAACAATATATTTACGACCAATCCACAGGAAGCTGGCTGCTTCAAAGCCTGATCGGTACAGCCGCAGGCGCGTTTATCGGTAACGCGCTGGCAAACAAATTCACTCGTGCGAACAATCAAAACAGCCCGATTGCGCAGCGCGCACGTTCCCATTACTACCAAACTGCCCGTCCAAACGGCCGTACCAGCCAGCAACTGAATACCCGCAGCATCCCCGCGCAGCAGGCTCAACAACAACCCCGCTACCGTCAAACCACCCAACAACCTTCCAACTACCGCCGCCCGATGGGTCGCGGATTCGGTCGTCGCCGTTAATTCGGCAACAATGACAAAAGGTCGTCTGAAAATATTTTCAGACGACCTTTTTATTTCAAGCCAACCATTCCGGCTGACAGATTCCGTATCTCAATCTTTTTTATGTTCGATGTAAGCCTGCTGCTTCGTATCCGAATCTTCACCCGTTACCGTATATTCGCCCTCAATCACATCATCATCTTGTGCTTTAGTTGAAAACGGCCGTTGCCCGAACATATTCCCATCCACCTCCGCTTGCATGACCGGACGGCCTTTAAACGGCAACAACAGCAATAATGCCAATCCCGTCGAAATAAAGCCCGGACTCATCAGGCACACCGCTGCCACAGCATAACGTATCGGCCACAGCATTTGATAAAGCGAAACCTTTCCTCCGCTCCGTATCGTCGCCCCTGCCAGTAAAATGCCGGACAGACCCGTATTGCGCAGCATAAATACACCGGACACGAAACTGATGACCATCAACAGCAACGCCACGCTGCCGCCAAGCCAGTCGGCAACCCAGACAATCGACATGATTTCCAAAAAAATCAAAACCAAAAAACCGATACCGAAAAATTGCATAATTACTGTTCCTTAATCTCTAAGCCGAAGCGATTCTGACCAATCCGTATTTATATTCGAAGCCATAGCGGATACTAACATAAAGATAAAATCCCTGCTTTCAAGCAAGGAAAATGTGAAAAACGGTAAGTATTTCCCACCTTTTCAAACCCAAGCCGATAGATATATCGATAAGATGTTTATTATCCAAATGTTTATCCGAATCCTGGCGACTTCACCGACAAAATCCGTGCATCCCTCCGAAAATTCCTCTATAATGCCTGCTCATTCGGAATGTAGCGCAGCCCGGTAGCGCACTTCGTTCGGGACGAAGGGGTCGGAGGTTCGAATCCTCTCATTCCGACCAAATATAAAACCTGCTTTGATTTCATGATCAAAGCAGGTTTTTTCATATCGTGGTTTTAAGTATGGTTCCTGACATTTTAATAGGGTGGAAAATGACAATGGTTTTCTAGTGTATCCAGCTATATCCCCTGTTTTGTTTTCAGACGACCTTTGTCTTTATGGTTTTCCCCTGAAAAATGCAAAATTCCTAGATATTTTCACCATACTGCTTTTTGATATTCAGTTAAGAACCGTTAATCCGTTCGCGTATAATTTCAAGTTTTCTCAATAAGGCAGATGGTGTTTTATGTCTTCCAACCAACCCCGTCAAACTTGGTCCAACCGTTTGACTTATATCCTTACCGTTGCCGGCGCGACTGTCGGTTTCGGCGCGACGTGGCGTTTCCCGTATTTGGTCGGTGAAAACGGCGGCGGCGCGTATGTGTTTTTATTCTGTATCGCCATGTTTGTTATCGGTATTCCGATGATTTTGGTGGAAAACGTCATCGGACGGCGCAAAGGTGTGAACGCGCTGGATGCGTTCGGCGGCTCGATGAACGGCAAACCTGTCGCCAAAATTTGGAAACTGGTCGGCTGGATGGGCTTGATTGGTGCGTTTGGCATCATGGCGTATTACATGGTGCTCGGCGGCTGGGTGATCAGCTATATCGTTAATATTATTGGTGGAAATCTGAATATTTCCAGCCCTGTCAGCGGCGAAATAACGAAAAACTTTTTCACTGAACATATCGAAAACAGCCCTTGGGAAATTGCGTTTTATACGCTGCTGTTTGTGGCGGTGAACCAATGGATTTTGGTCAAAGGCGTCATCGGCGGCATTGAAAAAGCGGCGAAATACCTGATGCCGCTACTGTTTTTGTTCCTGATTGCCATGGTCGTGCGCAACGTTACCCTGCCGGGCGCGATGGAAGGGATTACTTTCTATCTTAAGCCTGACTTCAGCAAGATTACCGCCGAACTGTTCGTCTTCGTTTTGGGGCAAGTATTTTTCGCCCTGAGCTTGGGTTTCGGCGTGATGATTACCTTGTCCAGCTATCTGGATAAAAACGAAAATCTGGTTCAAACCGCAGTTATCACGGCAATTACCAATACCATCATCGCCGTACTGGCGGGCTTTATGATTTTCCCGTCGCTCTTCAGCTTCGGCGTTGCCCCTAATTCCGGTCCGACTTTGGTGTTCCAAAGTTTGCCGATTGTGTTCTCGAATATGTGGGCAGGACCTGTATTCGCCGTGATTTTCTTCTCGCTGCTCCTGATTGCCGCGCTGACAACTTCACTGACCATTTATGAAGTGTTGATTACAACGATTCAGGAAAAAACCAAAATCCGCCGTACAGCCGCGATTACGATTGTATTGGCTGCCATCTTCATTTTCGGCAACATCCCGTCCATTCTGAGCTATGGCCCGTGGAAAGACGTTTCCGTGTTTGGCAAAAATATTTTCGATGCCTTTGACTATATCAGCGGCAACATCTTATTTATGCTGACCGCGCTCGGCTCCGCGTTGTTTGTCGGTTTTGTGATGAAGGACGAAGCGAAGGACGAATTGCTTTATAAAGGCAACCATACGACGGTCAATATTTGGTTTGCTTATGTGAAATACCTTGTGCCGTTGGTGATTTTGCTGATTTTTGTCAGCAACCTGTTCTAAAGTCTAATTAGGACAACAAGGTCGTCTGAAAACCTTTTTCAGACGACCTTGTTTTATCAGAAACGGTAAATACGGTATAATTTGAACCCAACACACATTACACCCGACGGATTGATTCCCCGTCGGTTTTCCCTTTTCAGACGACCTGTACCGAATACCAAAAATCCATCCATGACCGCAAAATCCTCTAAAACCGCATCAAAACCGAAAGCCAAAACAAACGCCAAACCGAGCACGCGCCGTCAAAGCCAAACGAAGGCGCAGACAGAGCCGAACAAGGTTTCCGAGCGTTTGAAGGCTGCCAAAGCGCTGCAAAAAAATGAAGAAAAAAAAGCGCGCCCAGAGCATGTCGTCAATTTGATTAACGACGCGCTGTGGCTCTTCGGGCTGATGGTGACGGTCTTCATTGCCATTTCCCTCGCCAGCTTCAAAATGACCGACCCCGCATGGTCGCGCAGCGTGCCGAAATCGGACGATATCGCCAACTTCGGCGGGCTGTTTGGCGCGTATGTTTCCGATGTCGGCTATTATCTTTTTGGTCTGTCGTTTTGGTGGTGGATCGCCGCTTCGTGCGTTTTCCTCTATAAAAATTTCCGCCCGCTGCAAAAGCGCGAAAACTACAAATCGTACAATCACGGCGTTGCCGCGCTGGCTTTGTTCCTGCTTTTGGTGTGCAGCCCGATTCTCGAATATTTCACCCTTCAAAATACTTTGGACGAAACCCTGCCTGTCGGTGCGGGCGGTTTGGTCGGCGCTTTGGCAGGTTCGGGCTTGGCTTGGCTGCTGGGCAAATCCGGCAGCCTGCTGATTATGTGCGTCATGCTGCTGCTTTCCGTTTCCTTGCTGGCGCAAGTGTCTTGGCTGGAGTTCATGGCAAAAACAGGACGCAATACCGAAAGCCTGTTTTCAGGCATTTGGGGTCGTCTGAAAAAGGCGTTGGGCAGACGCAAGGATGACGGCTCGACCGCCGAAGCCTTGGAAACGGAAAATACACGCCGCATGGTGAAAGAAGCCAAAAACATCACCGCCACGCCCGTTACTCCGCTTGCAGGCAGCACCAGCAACCGCAAATCCGTCGCAGTCTCCGTTGCGCCGCCGCCCAAAATTCAGGCTTCTTTGTTTGAAGACAACGAGCCGCAACAGACAGGCGAATACCACAAACCCAGCATGAGCCTGCTGCGCCTGCCCAATGGCGAACCCGTCAGCATCAATCCCGCCGAATTGGAGCGCACTGCCGAGCTGATTGAGTCCAAGCTGGCTGAGTTCGGCATCGGCGTGCAAGTCGTGTCCGCCACTTCAGGCCCTGTGATTACGCGTTATGAAATCGAACCCGCGCAAGGCATAAAAGGCAGCCAAATCGTTGCTTTGTCTAAAGATTTGGCGCGTTCCATGTCGCTGCAAGCCGTGCGCATCGTGGAAACCATCGCGGGCAAAAACACCATGGGCATCGAGTTGCCCAATGAAAAACGCCAAGACGTGATGTTGAGCGAAATCTTGTCTTCGCCCGTGTTTACTGAAGCCAAATCCAAGCTGACCGTCGCTTTGGGTAAAGACATTTCCGGTACGCCCGTGGTCGGCGATTTGGCAAAAATGCCGCACCTTTTGGTTGCCGGTATGACCGGTTCGGGCAAATCCGTCGGTGTGAACGGCATGATTATGTCCATGCTTTTCAAAGCCACGCCCGACGAAGTCCGCTTCATCATGATTGACCCGAAAATGCTCGAATTGAGCATTTACGACGGCATTCCGCACCTGCTCTGCCCGGTCGTTACTGATATGCGTGAAGCGGGGCAGGCGTTGAACTGGTGTGTCGCCGAAATGGAAAAACGCTACCGCCTGCTTTCCCACGCCGGCGTGCGCAACTTGGAAGGCTTCAACCAAAAAGTCGAAGCCGCCAAAGCATCGGGCAAACCCATGCCCAACCCGTTCAGCCTGAATCCGGACGATCCCGAGCCGCTGGAAAAACTGCCGATGATTGTGGTCGTTATCGACGAGTTGGCAGACCTGATGATGACCGAACGCAAAGCCGTCGAGCAACAAATCGCCCGCCTCGCCCAAAAAGCGCGCGCCGCCGGTATCCATATGATTGTCGCGACCCAACGACCGAGCGTCGATGTCGTCACTGGCTTGATTAAAGCGAATATCCCGACGCGCATGGCGTTTACCGTGCAAAGCAAAATCGACAGCCGTACCATCCTCGACCAAATGGGCGCAGACGAATTGCTGAAATACGGCGACTCCCTGTTCCTGCAACCGGGCAGCGCCGAGCCGACCCGCCTGCAAGGCGCGTTTGTTTCAGACGACGAAGTACATCAAGTCGTCAACTACGTCAAATCGCAAGCCCCCGCCGACTATGTCGAAGGTTTGCTCAGCGGTGAAGCCGCGCTGGAAACCACCAACATCGTCAATCCGAATGCGGGCAGCGATGAACTGTTCGACCAAGCCGTCGCCTACATTTTGGAAAGCAAAAAAACTTCCATCTCCTCCCTGCAACGCCAGTTGCGCATCGGCTACAACCGTGCCGCCAACCTGATGGAAGCGCTTGAAAACGCCGGTGTCGTTTCCCCCGCAGACATCAACGGCAGCCGCAGGATTTTGGCGCAAAAAGACCAGTTGTAATCCTTGTAATTACCAAAGGTCGCCTGAAAACCGAAATATCGGTTTCAGACGACCTTTTTATCAAACATAAGTAAACCTACCGTTCACCGTTAAGAAATGATTCTCATCCTTTCCTATGTTAAGATAAACGTCTTTACAACCTCACACAAAGGACAAGAATCATGAAAAAAATCATCTTCGCCGCACTCGCAGCAGCAGCCATCGGTACAGCCTCGGCCGCCACCTACAAAGTGGACGAATACCACGCCAACGCCCGTTTCGCCATCGACCACTTCAACACCAGCACCAACGTCGGCGGTTTCTACGGTCTGACCGGTTCCGTCGATTTCGACCAAGCCAAACGCACCGGCAAAATCGACATTACCATTCCCGTTGCCAACCTGCAAAGCGGTTCGCAACACTTTACCGACCATCTGAAATCCGCCGACATCTTCGACGCCGCCAAATACCCGAACATCCGCTTCGTTTCCACCAAATTCAACTTCAACGGCAAAAAACTGCTCTCCGTTGACGGCAACCTGACCATGCACGGCAAAACCGCCCCCGTAAAACTCAAAGCCGAAAAATTCAACTGCTACCAAAGCCCGATGGCGAAAACCGAAGTTTGCGGCGGCGACTTCAGCACCACCATCGACCGCACCAAATGGGGCGTGGACTATCTGGTTGATGCAGGCATGACCAAAAACGTCCGCATCGACATCCAAATCGAAGCCGCCAAACAATAAGCCACTGCGCAACACATAAGGTCGTCCGAAAACGAAGTTTACTGTATCCGTTTTCAGACGACCTTAAAATATTTCACAACGCCTTTTAGAGATTTCACATAAAATCCGCGATAATAACGTTTGATTTTCACACTACGAGAAACACTCCAATGAACAAAACCCTCAAACTCACTTTCGCCGCCCTTGCCCTTGCCGCAGCCTTCAACGCCCAAGCCGAGACACTCGCCGTCATCGAAACCAATATGGGCAACATCAGCCTGTCGCTCGACGAAACCAAAGCACCCAAAACCGTCGCCAACTTCGTCAGCTACGCCCGCAAAGGCTTTTACGACAACACCGTCTTCCACCGCGTTATCGACGGCTTTATGATTCAAGGAGGCGGCTTTACCCCGGACCTTGCCCAAAAAGCCACAGATAAAGCCGTCATCAACGAAGCGGACAACGGCTTAAAAAACACTGTCGGCACCATCGCCATGGCGCGTACCGGCGATCCTAATTCCGCCACCAGCCAGTTCTTCATCAACACTGCCGACAATACATTCCTCAACTTCAAAAACAAAACCCCGCAAGGCTACGGCTATGCCGTTTTCGGCAAAGTAACCTCGGGCATGGATGTCGTACGCCAAATCAGCAAAACGCCGACTGAAACACGCGGCTTCCATCAAAACGTCCCAATCAAACCCATTATTATCAAACGTATAACCGTCACTCAATAAATATCGCGAATCCAAATAAAAAGGCCGTCTGAAAAATCGAAATAACAGAATCCTATTTTCAGACGACCTTTTTTTGTTTTAAACGGCTATACCATAAAAATTAACTCAATGACTTACAACGATTTCAAGCGGTTCCAAAACGCCCTGACCTGACCGCCATACAAATCAGCGGACGTACAATACGCAATTTCCAAACCACATTGACCTTGCGTCCCATATTTTTTAATACATTGGTTCAACGCAGTCTGATGGACGCTTTTAAAACGCGGAGAAGTAATAGCGACCACATTTTCCGCCGTGAGGCCGCCTTGCGCTTTCGGATAAGCGAGCGCAATACAGGTATTGTGAAGCGGAATAACCGACTTACACCCTGTCGCCTGCCCCTGCTGCACGCCCGAAAGTGTATCTTGTGCGCGGC
This sequence comes from Morococcus cerebrosus, assembly GCF_022749515.1. Taxonomy (NCBI): domain Bacteria; kingdom Pseudomonadati; phylum Pseudomonadota; class Betaproteobacteria; order Neisseriales; family Neisseriaceae; genus Morococcus; species Morococcus cerebrosus. Next base: position 826,719 of record NZ_CP094242.1, on the reverse strand, counting down.
AGAAAGCCTCCAATTCGGCATTTGCTTCCAGTTGCGAAGCATTTTCTTTGGTTGTTTTAAGCTGTACGGCACTGCCGCCATCCGCAGGATTCTGCCACATGACCAAGTAGCCATAAGTATCCGCCGCCCCCGCAGTACCTGCACATACGGCAAGAAGCAATGCAATAACTGTTTTTTTCATATTCATCCCTGATTACTTTATTTACATCGGCTGTTGTCATTATAAAACAAAAGAACGGCATGATATATGCCCCTTTCAGGCGACCTTATCCTGCTCGAACGGACTAAAGGTCGTCTGAAAGCTGCTTACTCTTGCGGCTGCTTTCTGTGTTTCACGCATTCTGCGGCATATTGCTCGCCCCAGCGGTGCATCGCCTCGATGACGGGCATCAATGTCCGTCCGAACGCGGTCAGCGAATACTCCACCTTCGGTGGCACCTGTGGATACACTTCGCGATGGACAATACCGTCGTGCTCCAACTCGCGCAGCTGCAACGTCAACATCCGCTGGGTAACACCTGCCAACAGACGCTGCAACTCGTTGAATCGTCGGGTTTCCCCGTATAAATAATATAAAATCAACACTTTCCACTTGCCGCCGATAATATCTAAAGTATTAACGACCGGACAGCAGGCGCCGTGTGCCGGTTCTGTTTCCGCCATTATTGACCTCCGAATGACAGTATAAAAATTGTGCGTACTTGTGAATAAGTTTGTACCCCATATAATACATGCAACAAAGTATGGCAACCACGACATTATTAATTTCATTACACAAAGGTCGTCTGAAAAGGTTTCAGATGAGCCCACAAGAAGGAACCTCATCATGCGCAACGTCAAACAAATCTACCGTGCAATCAGCCAACACTGGGTCGGCGACGGATTCCTCGTCCAACCCTTGTTCTCCCACATGGGCGACGACCGCGGCACCAACCCTTTCCTGATGCTCGACTACGCCGCACCCTATGAATTCTCCCCCAACGAAGCCCGCAGCCCGCGCGGTGTCGGGCAACACCCGCACAAAGGCTTTGAAACCGTTACCATCGCCTACCACGGCGAAGTGGCACACCGCGACTCCAGCGGCGGGGGCGGCATCATTTACGAAGGCGACGTGCAATGGATGACCGCAGGTTCGGGCATCATCCATGAAGAATTCCACTCCGAAAACTTCAGCAAACAAGGCGGACTGTTTGAAATGGTCCAACTTTGGGTCAACCTGCCCGCCAAAGACAAAAACACGCCGCCGCGCTATCAGCATCTCGCCAAAACCGGTATCCCCGTGGTTGAGTTCCCTGACGAGGCAGGCTGCCTGCGGCTGATTGCAGGAGAATATAAAGGCGTAAAAGGCGCAGCCGACACCTTCACCGAAATGAACGTCTGGGACATCGTTTTGAATGCCGGTAAAAAAGCCGTATTGGAAATACCCGAAACCCACAACCTGTCTATGGTCGTCCTGCGGGGCAACGTTACCCTAAACGGCAAAGAGCAAGCAGGCGCAGAACAATTGGTCGGTTTTGAGAAAAGCGGCGGCAACGTACACATAGAAGCCGGCAGCGAAGAAGTCAAAATCCTTTTGCTCTCCGGCGTCCCGATTGACGAACCCATCGTCGGCTATGGCCCGTTTGTGATGAACACCGCCGAAGAAATCCGCCAAGCCATCAGCGATTTCAAAAGCGGCAAATTCGGCAGCATCGATTGAGCATCTGCGCCGAAACAAAATAGGCTGTATCTCACAGACAGGCTTCTCATGCTGAAAACGGATATCACGCGTTTCATTATAGTGGATTAAATTTAAATCAGGACAAGGCGACGAAGCCGCAGACAGTACAGATAGTACGGAACCGATTCACTTGGTGCTTCAGCACCTTAGAGAATCGTTCTCTTTGAGCTAAGGCGAGGCAACGCCGTACCGGTTTAAAGTTAATCCACTATATATTTTTTTAAGGTTGCCTTAATTACTTGGGACAACCTCTTTTCTATCTATAAACATAAAATATAGCTCGGCTAAAATGATGCAAAAAAATGGCATACGAGCCTTATTAATATTTGATTACTTACATTAGTAAATTCATATAAATAAACATACAAATATCCGCTAGTTATTTAACTATTATCTCATTTAAACAATGGGTTATTTATTTAAAATATTAGGATTACCGTTCGCTGATATTTATGTCATATCATTTTTTATAACCTCCCAAACACTCGTAAAATAGTTTGCCAAACTCATAATTTTTGATATAAAATGAAAAGAATTAACCCAAACCAACTCTCTCTAAGGATAAGTGGATTTGTTATGTTGAAAAAAACTGTTTTGATGTCCCTTGTGTTATCTGCGCTGGTCGGCTGTTCTCCAACCTATGGCAATATGCGCTTCTTACCTTCCCCTGAACAAGAAGCCACAATGCGGGCTGATTCCCAAAGAGTTCAGCACGATGAACGAGTAGAACGTGCCGAACGCCGTCGCGAACGCCGTGAGGAAATGATGGATGAAGCAGATGCCATCAAACGTGCTTACGGTGATCAAAAAATTTATATTCTCCACTAAATTTACAATACACCCGCTTAATTTTTTTACTAGGTAAAAATTATGAAAAAAACAATTGCTGCCCTGCTTCTTTCTTCTCTGGTAGTAACAGGTTGCGCTACTCAAGGAAGCTCCGTAGGTGACTTGGCTATCGGTGACGATTCCGCAGCCATCAAAGCAGGCCGTAACCGTGCCTCTGCTCAACTTTCCCGCGCAGAACTGGAACAACACCGTCGCCAACGTGCAAACGTTTCTGAAGAGCTGGCATTGGAACGTGAAAAACGCGCCAACAAACGAGACCAAATCAACGGTGCAATGGGTACTGCTGCCGGTGCGGTCGGTCTGATTGGCGGTATCGCAGGTACTGCCGCTTTGATCAAAGCTTGGTTCTAATTTAGCAGGTATTCGTAAAAACGACCGGTACGGCGTATCGGTCGTTTCTCTTATTCTCAGCTTCAAAGGCTAATTGAGTTTAAACTTTCTAAATACCGCAGTTTAAACTTGTCCATCCTTTATTAAGTCATAGATAAAACCTAAAAGGTCGTCTGAAAACCCAAACCAGTTTTCAGACGACCTTTATCTATTCAATACCATCAAGCCGCTTTACGATGGTAATGCCGTAGCGCATGTTCTTTGCGCCGTCCGCTCGAGAAGGCGGATACGCGTTTCAGGTAGCCAATAACGCGGGTGCCGTAGTCGATGTCGTGCGAACCGCAAGCGGAACAGGCGTGCAAGGTGCGTTTATCGATGTGGCCGCATTCGTTGCAGATGGTGATGCGCACGTTCACGCAGAAGTAGTTGCAGCCGGTTTGTGCGGCGATGTCCAGCAGCGAGCGGTAGCCGGATTCGGGCAGGGCTTCGTCGAGGTTCAGGTGCAGCGCGGAGCCGCCGTCGAGCCAGTCCACCAGTTCTTTACCGTGCAGCAGGAATTTGTCGAGCGCGTTGATTTCTTCGTCTTCGACAACGTAGAAATAGGAGTTGTAGCATTCGCGGCTGACTTTGTAGCCGTCGGCTTTGTCCCATTTGGCGTTTTTCACGCCGAGGTTTTCGGCAGGGACAAACTCGGTATTGAACTTCACGCCGTAGTGTTTGCTGGCGGCTTGGTTGGCTTCGAATATGGTTTTCAGACGACCTTGAACGAAGTGGATGTAGTCGTCGTTGTAGCCGACTTTGATGCCTTGCGATTCGGCGGCTTCCGCCATGCCGTTGATGCCGATGGTGAGGAACTGTTTGTCCAGCGTGATGAAGCCTGCATCGTAAACGGGCAGCATTCCGGCGGCTTGATATTCTTCCATCAGTTTGCGGTAGGCGTATTGGTATTTGTGGATTTTGGCCACTTCGGCGGCAAGGTCGCGCCCGTCTTGCTCCAATCGGTTCATATTGATGGTGATGACGTTGATGGAACCGGTCGCCACGCCGCCCGCGCCGAGGGTGTAACTGAAGGTGCGGTCTTCAATGGCGTTGCGCAGGCGGCAGCAGGAAGCCAAGGAGTCGGGGTTGTCGGAAAGATAGACGAAGAAGGAATTGCCCTCCGCCAACTCTTTCGCCATTGCGTCGGCGAACACGGTATCTTTGCATTTGCCGCCATCAGTCAGCATCGCAGCGGTCACGACGGGGAAAGTCAAAACGGCTTTGGTGCGTTCCTGATTGAACCATTTGAGGAAGAAATTTTGCAGCTTTGCCACGCTCGCCCACACCGGTTTGCTGAAATCGGGGAAGACGAAATCGCCGAACATTGCGTCGAAATAGTATTGATCGTAAACGGAAATATTCCAGAATACGCTCTGATAGCCACGCGCGGCAGCGGGCTGGTTGATGCTGTACACCACCTGCTGCATGTGGTTGGCGATTTCTTTGCCGTGGGTTTCCAAATAATCGTCGCCATAGTCTTTGCGGGCAAAGTAGTCGAAATAGGTCAGAAATTCCACCGTCGCCACCGCGCCAGCAAACTGCGCGCTGATGGCAAACACCAGGTTGATAAACGAGCCGCAAAACGATGCCAAATGCTGCGGCGCCTTAGATTCGCCGCCGAGTTTGCTTAAGCCGTCGAGCAGGAAGGGATAGAGCGTAACCGACACACAATAAGGCTTAAGGCTGGTTTCGTCATGCACATAAATCTCGTGCGCCTCAATCTGGCGGATGTATTCGTCGGCAACGGATTGGTCGAAAATTTCGGCAATTTTACGCGACACTTGGGCGCGGTTAATCTGCACGAAAAAGTCTTTCATGATTTCCGCTTCCATCGTGGCAATGTTTTTCTGGGTAACGTTGGCATTGGCGTCCATTTTCGAGCCATCCGCCGCGTTTTGCGCGCTGATGTAGTCATGCATGAATTGCAGTTTGCCGTTTAACTGTTCGGGATGCAGCCGAATCATGTTAATTCCTCCTGTGTGGGTTGGATAAAAAGCCTCAGGCCGTCTGAAAAGCCGCTGCCTGCGGCTGAGTCGTAATCGGGATGATTTTGGGCGCGGGTTTGTCTTTGATAAACAAGCGGTTCAACACCTCGCCCGTGCGCAAATCGATAAATTTCTGATTGGTTGTCGGGCTGTCCAAGCCGCCCAGCTCCATCTGCCAACGGCCGGTTTTCAGATACGTCAGATAAGGCAGGATGCCGCCTGAAACCGCCTCCAGCTCCTCACGCTCCAAACCGGTGTACAAACAGGCTTTCAACCCCGCCTGCGTCACGATGCCCAACATTTTCTGCAAGGCTTCCGGCTGCCATTCCCCGCCCATAAACAACACGCAGCTAATCAGCCCGCGATAGCGTTTCAGACGACCTCTCAAATAATCCTCGGTCAATTCCGTGCCGATACCCTCTTTCCACGCATCGGCACTATGGCAGCCTTTGCAGCGCAGCGGGCAGCCTGAAAACAGAAACGCCAGCGACACTTCTCCCGGCACTTCCTGCCATACGATTTGCTCGATTGTGAATTTCAACGTTTTCATGATTTATCACACAAACACAACATATGGTGTGAATTAAATCATAAAGATACAAGATATGGTATTTTTATTTAACAATACAACAAACAGTAGTAATAGCTTTTTATAATTAGATATATTGATTTTTCAAATTAAAAGCAGTGTGAATAAAGAACTCGTATCCACAACCACGGTTTAAAATACAAAGCATTAGATAAGCAAACTCCGTTGTAGTAAATACATTTAAGAACTCTAAAGACAAAAATATAAAAAGGCCGTCTGAAAATGGGTTTCAGACGACCTTTTTGTCTAGCTTAAAGCTTAATGCTCCAGCCCCTCGGTATTGATTTTGACGACTTTGTCGGTTTTATCCTCCGGCAAAAGCAGGTTCAGGATAACTGCCGTAATGCCGCCGGCGGAAATGGAATTTTGGAACAAGACAGGCAGGTTTTTAAACACTTCCGGTTCAAACGCCACGCCCAAGCCCAAACCGACCGACGTCGCCGCAATCACCGCCTCGCGCCTGCGGATACCGTGGCTGACCAAAATCCGCACGCCCGCAATTGCAATCAAGCCGAACATCAAAACCATCGCCCCACCTAAAACCGGACTCGGAATCGTCGTGAACGCACGCCCGACAACGGGGAACAAACCCAGCAGCACCAAAATCGCCGCAATATATTTGCCCACATGGCGCGAAGCCACGCCGGTCATCTGAATCACGCCGTTGTTTTGCGCGAAGGTGGTCAGCGGCAGCGAACCCAAAGCCGTCGCAATCACCGATACCAAACCGTCCGCCAATACGCCTCCGCGCAGGCGTTTGGTGTATTCCTCGCCTTCAATCGGCTGGTCGGACACCATTGCCGTCGCAGTCAAATCGCCGACCGCCTCAAACACGCTCAACAGGAAAATCGCGCCCGCCACAATAAACGCGTGCCAGTCGAAAGCGAAACCATATTTAAACGGTACGGGCAGCGTAACCAGCGGCAGGTTTTGCAGTGCGGAAAAATCCACTTTGCCCAAAAACAGCGCGACGATGTAGCCGACAATCAACCCGACCGCGATACCGCTCATACGCAAGAGCGGATTTTTCATGCAGTTGAATATCAACACAATCAGCAACACCAGCGACGCCAGCCCCAAGTTTTCCATCGAGCCGAACGTGCCGTTCGCCTTCGCGCCGAAGCCGCCGCCGAAATCGGTAATACCGACGTGTACCAAACTCAGACCAATCAGCATCACGACCACGCCGCTGACCGTCGGCGTAATCACTTTTTTCAAATACGGCAAAAGCCATGCCGAGAAACACACCAAAAACGCGCCGACAAACGATACGCCCAACAGCGTCGAAATCATCGCATCCTTAGTCAAACCGCCCTCTTTCATCCCCACGCCGAGCGCGATCATGACGGTAACGAACGAGAAATTCACCGACTGGATAGACAGCATCCCCGAACCGACCGGTCCGAAGCGGTTGACCTGCAAATAAGTGCCGACACCCGACGCCACCATCGCCATCGACACGAGATACGCCGTCATCTCCACCGGCAATTCCAGCGCGCCGCCCACAATCAGCGCAGGCGTAATCATCGGCACAAAAATTGCCAGAAGATGCGTTATCGCGCTTAATAAGGCATTTCCGAATGGCGGTTTGTCTTCCAAACCGTACACCAAATCAGGCGAATCTGCCTGTTTTTTCATTGTTTCAGCCATTGCAGTCTTTCTATCCGTTGTCAAACGTTAAAAAATTTTAAGAAACGAAATTGTAACCAATACTGCACGTTCTATCAATTTCAGCCTACAATACAAATACAGCAAAAGGTCGTCTGAAAACCGGCATCGCAAGTTTTCAGACGACCTTTGTATGTGAACAGGCGGTTTACGCCTTGCCCGTGCTGCCGAAGCCGCCTTCGCCGCGTTCGCTGGCGGCAAATTCGTCCACGACTTTGAACGAGGCTTGGATGACGGGAACGATGACCATTTGCGCGATGCGTTCCATCGGCTCGATGGTAAACGCTTCTTTGCCCCTGTTCCACACGGAGACTTTGAGTTCGCCCTGATAGTCCGAGTCGATCAGTCCGACCAAGTTGCCTAAGACGATGCCGTGTTTGTGTCCCAGACCGGAACGCGGCAGCAAAACGGCGGCGTAGTCGGGATTGGCAAGATGCACCGCCAGACCGGTTGGAACGAGATAGGTGTCGTCCGGTTGCAGGGTTACGGCTTCGTCCAAACAGGCGCGCAGGTCCAGTCCAGCAGAACCGGGCGTGGCGTAGGCGGGCAGTTTATCCGCCATTTTCGGATTAAGGATTTTCAGTTCGACTTCGGTTTGCATGGTTTTTTTCCGTTTCATTTGATTTGACGCGGATTATACACATATTCTTCCCTCCCTATCGTTGGAGTCATCTGAAAAAACGGGGTATGATTCATTCAAACAAACGTGAGTATCGGAGGACATCATGGATTTGCACAATATCCGCGAAGATTACAGCAAGCGCGAACTTTCGGAATCGGAATGCCATGCCGACCCGATTGTCCAGTTCGAGCAATGGCTGAACGAGGCGATTCATTCGCAAGTCAACGAGCCGACCGCCGTCAACGTGGCTTCCGTGGGCGAAGACGGCAGGCCGAACAGCCGCATGGTGCTGCTGAAAGAAGTCAATCCGCAGGGATTTGTGTTTTTCAGCAATTACTTAAGCCGCAAAGGACGCTCGTTTGACGCGCATCCGTTTGCCGCCATGACATTTTTCTGGCCAGAGCTGGAGCGGCAGGTGCGCGTTGAAGGGCGAATCGAAAAACTGGATGCCGCCGCTTCGGACGAATATTTCGACAGCCGCCCCTACACCAGCCGCATCGGCGCATGGGCAAGCGCGCAAAGCGAAGTGTTGTCGAGCAAGGCGATGTTGGTTGCCAAAGCGGCGGCAGTGGGCGCGAAACACCCGCTGCACGTCCCACGCCCGCCGCATTGGGGCGGCTATCTCGTCATTCCCGACCGCATCGAATTCTGGCAGGGCCGCCCCAGCCGCCTGCACGACCGCATCCAATACCGCTTGGTTGACGGCAACTGGATACGCGAGCGGCTGTCGCCTTAAACTTTCCACAGCTTCAAGCCGATAGGGTAAAATCCCGACTCCCGCAAAAGGTCGTCTGAAATATAAAAACGTTTTAGCAAAACTCGTTTCATTCGTTTTCAGGCGGCCTTTTATCCGTAACTTATCCTGCCGCCACCGCCGCAGAAGAACCGTTTTCCGCAGCGGGTTGAATTTGACTTGCCTTGTCCTGCTTCAAATTCAACCCGCTGCCATCAAACGCGTTAGGAGAACCCCATGTCCAAGCAACCCACCAGCAAACGCCAATGGCGCGACGGCGCAGCCCCGTCTGCCAAGAAAACCGCCAAACCTTTCAAAAGCAAAGCCCGTCCCAAAGACGAAACGCGCAAAACCGCTTCCAAACCTTACGGACAAAAAGTTTCAGACGACCTCAAGCCGCAAAACACCCCCAAACAGCGCGCCGCCAAAGCCAGAAAACTCGTCGTCCGCAATCCCAACCAAAAAATCATGGAACGCGCGCGCGATTTGAAAGAGCGCCGCAGCGACCTGTCGCGTATGGAACCCGAACGCCTGCAAAAAGTGCTTGCCGCGTCCGGCGTCGGCTCCCGCCGCGAAATGGAAGAATGGATTAACAACGGCTGGGTAACGGTCAACGGCAAAACCGCGCAACTGGGTGACAAAGTCACCCCCGACGACCACGTTACCGTCAAAGGCAGTATCATCAAGCTCAAATGGGCGGACCGCCTGCCCCGCATCATCCTGTATTACAAACAAGAAGGCGAAATCGTTTCCCGCGACGACCCGCAAGGCCGCGTCAGCATCTTCGACCGCCTGCCGCAGGCCGCCAGCAGCCGCTGGGTCGCCATCGGACGCTTGGACATCAACACCAGCGGCCTGCTCATCCTGACCACCTCCGGCGAACTCGTCCAACGTTTCGCCCATCCCAGCTTCGAAGTCGAACGCGAATACGCCGTGCGCGTACTGGGCGGGCTGACCACCGAACAAATGCGCAGCCTCACCGAAGAAGGCGTGATGCTCGAAGACGGCTTGGCAAAAGTCGAACGCATCTACGAACAAGGCGGCGAAGGCGCGAACAAATGGTACAACGTCGTGATTAAAGAAGGCCGCAACCGCGAAGTGCGCCGCATATTCGAAAGCCAAGGCCTCACCGTCAGCCGCCTCGTGCGCGTCGGTTTTGGCCCCATCGGCCTACCCAACCGCCTCAAACGCGGGCAGTTCTACGAACTCAATCCCGCCGAAGTCGCCAACATCATCAAATGGGCGGACATGCTGCTGCCTGGCGAACGCCACCGGAAGAAGTCCTGACCGCAAAGGTCGTCTGAAAACTTTTCAGACGACCTTTTATACACCCTGCCCCAACCCCAATCAGGAGCCGCTTCATGTTCACACTCAAAACCGACAATGACCGCCTGCTGCTCGCCTCTCCCGATTTGCGCGCGGAAATTTATCTTTACGGCGGGCTGCTCAACCGCTACGAAATCCGCCGCCCCGACGGCACATGGTTCAACATCGTCAAAGCCTACGATACCCCGCAACACGCCTGCGAGAGCCTGACCGAATGGTTCCGCAGTGGCAAACTCAGCCCGTACGCCTGCCGCCTGCGCCACGGCAAATACAGCTTTGACGGCAAAGCCTATCAGTGCGGCAAATTCAAACTCGCCGAACACGCGGCACACGGCTTGATGTATGACCGCGAATTCGCCCTCGTCAACAGCCATGCCGACGACCAATCCGCCGAAGTCGAAATCCGCGCAGATTACGCGCAAGACGACAGCGGCTACCCCTTCCCCTTCAGCCTGACCGTCCGCTACCGCCTCAGCGCAGACGGCTTAAGCATCCGCTCCACCGTCCGCAACCAAGGCACAACCGCCATGCCGCTCGCAGACGGCTGGCACCCCTATTTCACACTCGGCGGCAAAACCGACGATTGGTCGCTGGAAATCGACAGCAGCAAACGCTTAGGCTTCGATGCCGATTTGGTTCCCGACGGCAGCATCATTGACGACTCCCGTTTTCAGACGACCTCAAGCCTGGCAGGCATCGAATTGGACAACAGCTTTGTCTTGGCACGTAGCAAACCCGCCGCCTGCACGCTCTCAGGCAACGGACTGACCCTGAGCATTTACCCCGATACCTCCTATCCCTACCTGCAAATCTTCACCCCATCGACCCGCGACACCATCGCCATCGAAAACCTCAGCGGCGCCCCCGACTGCTTCAACAACGGTTTAGGGTTAATCAAGCTGGACGCGGGAGAAGAAGCCGCATTTGAAACGCGCTACCATATCGCAGCCAACCGTCCGTAAGCAGCCCGAACCGTTACCGGCAAAGCAAAGGTCGTCTGAAAACGCCCAATCAGGTTTTCAGACGACCTTTTTGATTTTTAAACAACACATTCGTCCCAAAAATGCCGCAGCACACCGCCAACACTCAAAACAATAATTTCTTAATTAACAATATATTAAGATTATTTTAACAAAGAAACTGTATTAAAACTCTAATTTCCCATTTGATTAGAGTATAATTCCTAAAATCTTAAAATAGGTATCATTTAGCCGATAAAAGCAACCTCGATACAGATACCCGTCTATTAAAAACACCACCCGCAACCATCAAGGAACCCATACATGCAAAGCAACTTCGACCCATTGCTCATCCGTGGCAAATCATTGATTCCCGTCGTCCAAGGCGGAATGGGCGTGGGCGTTTCCGCATCGAAACTCTCCAGCGCAGTCGCCCGCGAAAACGGTGTCGGCACGATTGCCAGCGTCGATTTGCGCCACTTGCACGACGACCTGCTCGCCGAATCCAAAATCAACCCGAGCGAAGAAAAATACACCCGACTCAACTGTACCGCGCTTGACCGCGAAATCCAAAAAGCCAAAGCCGACGCAAACGGCAAAGGCATGATTGCCGTCAACGTCATGAAAGCCGTCAAAGACCACGCCGCCTACGTCCGCCAAGCCTGCGAATCGGGTGCGGACGCGATTGTGATGGGCGCGGGATTGCCGCTGGATTTGCCCGAAATGACCGAGGGTTATCACAAAGATGTCGCCCTGTTCCCGATTTTGTCCGAATCGCGCGGTATCGGCATCGTATTGAAACGCTGGATGAAAAAAGGTGTTTTGCCCGACGCCATCGTTATCGAACATCCCGCACACGCTGCCGGACACTTGGGCGCGGCAAGCGTGGCAGGTGTGAATGATGCCAAGTTTGAATTCAAACGAGTCATCGAAGAAACTTTCGAAGTATTCAAGAACTTAGGTCTTGAAAGCGAAAAAATCCCGCTCATTCTCGCCGGCGGCATGGCGAACTTTGAAAAAGTCAAAACCGCGCTGAAAAACTGGGGCGCATCCGCCGTCCAAATCGGCACGGCGTTTGCAGTTACCGAAGAAGGCGATGCACACATCAACTTCAAAAAAACGCTGGCAGGCGCAGAAACCGAGCATGTTGTCGAATTTATGTCCGTCGCCGGACTGCCCGCACGCGGTGTGCGCACCAAGTTTCTAGACAGCTACATCAAGCGCGAATCCAAGCTGCAAGCCAACGCCAAAGCCGACCCGCGCCGCTGTACGCAAGGCTTGAATTGTCTGACCAGCTGCGGACTACGCGACGGTTTGGCAAAAGCCGGACAATTCTGCATCGACATCCAACTCTCCGCCGCCTTCCGTGGCGAAGTCGATAAAGGTCTGTTTTTCCGAGGTAAAGATCCGCTGCCTTTTGGCAATGCTATCCGCACGGTGCAAGAAACCATTCAATATCTGCTCAACGGCGCTCTCCCCGCAGCAGCGAAATAAATCATATCCGCAGATTTGCAAAACAAAGAAGGGCATATTCAATATGTCCTTTTTTATTGCTGGCAAATCATGTTCTTCTCCAAAGGTCGTCTGAAAACAGTTTTCAGACGACCTTCATCCTGCCTCCCTTTCTATGGATACATTGTCAACAAAATCCGCATAAAAAATGCTAAGATGACCGTCTCGATAGACATTTGGAACACCCATGAACCCACTACTCGACCAGCTCCAACCCTATCCGTTTGCCCGCCTGCGCGAAGCCATGCAGGGCATTAACCCTCCCGAAGGCGTCACCCCCGTCCACCTTCACATCGGCGAACCGAAACACCCTACCCCCGAAGTCATCACCAATGCGCTGACCGCCTCGCTGCACGAACTGGAAAAATACCCCCTGACCGCAGGTCTGCCCGAGCTGCGCCAAGCCTGTGCCGACTGGATGCGCCGCCGTTACGACGGACTGACCGTCAATCCCGACACGGAAGTCCTGCCAGTACTCGGCAGCCGCGAAGCCTTGTTTTCCTTCGTTCAAACCGTCTTAAACCCCGTTTCAGACGACCTCAAACCCGTCGTCCTCAGCCCCAACCCGTTCTACCAAATCTACGAAGGCGCAGCCATTCTCGGCGGCGGCGAAATCCGTTTTGCCAACTGCCCTGCCCCGTCCTTCAAGCCCGATTGGAAAAGCATCACCGAAGACGTATGGCAACGCACCAAAGTCATGTTCGTCTGCTCGCCCAACAACCCCAGCGGCAGCGTCCTGCAACTGGAAGACTGGAAAGAAATCTTTGATCTGCAAGACAAATACGGTTTCATCATCGCTTCCGACGAATGCTATTCCGAAATCTATTTCGACGGCAACAAACCCATAGGCGGCTTACAGGCGGCAGCGCAATTAGGGCGCGGCAACCGCAATATCGTCATGTTCACCAGCCTCTCCAAACGCTCCAACGTCCCCGGACTACGCTCCGGCTTTGTCGCAGGCGATGCCGAATTGCTTAAAAACTTCCTGCTCTACCGCACCTACCACGGCAGTGCAATGAGCATCCCCGTCCAACGCGCCAGCATCGCCGCATGGAACGACGAAGAACACGTCATCGCCAACCGCCGCCTGTATCAGGAAAAATTCGACCGCGTCATCCCCATTTTGCAACAGGCATTCGATGTCAAACTGCCCGACGCATCGTTCTATATCTGGCTGAAAGTACCAGATGGCGACGACTTGGCATTTGCTAAAAACCTCTGGCAAAAAGCCGCCATCCAAGTCCTCCCCGGACGCTTCCTCGCCCGCGATACCGAATGGGGCAACCCAGGCGAAGGCTACGTCCGCATCGCCTTGGTCGCCGATGTCGACAGCTGCGTCAAAGCCGCCGAAACCATCGTTTTCCTGTATCGCTGAACAAGGTAACGGTTCAATAAAAAGTCGTCTGAAAACTTTAAATCTGAGTTTTCAGACGACCTTTTTCATGGGCATTTCAAATCAAGCCAAATTTTCCAGCATCCATTTGACGTAGCGCTCGACGCCTGCTTTGACATCCAAAAATTCTTCCTTGTATCCGGCTTCGCGCAGTTTGGCAATGTCGGCTTGGGTGAAGCTTTGGTATTTGCCTTTGAGCGCATCGGGGAAGGGGATGTAGCGGATAAGTTCTTCTTCTATCAGCTCTTTTAAGCTCAATTCAGGTTTGCCTTCGGCGGCACGGCAGGCGTTGACGGTGGCGGCGGCGAGTTCGTTGAACTGTTGGCTGCGGCCTGTGCCGAGGTTGTAGATGCCGGAGAGATTGGGGTGGTCGAAGAAGTAGAGGTTGACTTTGGCGACGTCTTCGACGCTGACGAAGTCGCGGGTTTGTTCGCCGTTGCCGTAGCCGTCGTTGGCTCCGAACAGGTTGACGTAACCGTGTTCGCGGTATTGGTTGAAATGGTGGAAGGCGACGGATGCCATGCGGCCTTTGTGTTGTTCGTGTTGTCCGTAAACGTTGAAGTAGCGGAAGCCGACAACTTGTGCGGTCAGGCCTTCTTTCATGCGGCGGCGCAATACTTGGTCAAACAGGAATTTGGAGTAGCCGTACACATTGAGCGGTTTTTCAAGTTCGCGCTCTTCGCGGAAGATTTCGCCTTTGCCGTACACGGCGGCACTGGAGGCGTAGAGGAAGGGGATGCGTTCGTCCTGACACCAGTCCAAAAGGTCGAGCGTGTACTGGTAATTGTTGTCCATCATATAGAGGCCGTCGTGGTTCATGGTGTCGGAACACGCACCTTGATGGAAGACGGCTTCGATGTTTTCGTAGGGCAGAAGATGGCCGCGCACTTGGCGGATGAATTCGTGTTTGTCGAGGTAGTGTGTGATTTCGCACTCGGCAAGGTTTTTGAATTTTTCGCCACGGGTCAGGTTGTCGACGGCGACGATGTCGGTAATACCGCGTTGGTTGAGGGCTTTGACGATGTTGCTGCCGATGAAGCCGGCCGCGCCTGTTACGATGATGGTCATATTGGGTTTCCTTTGTTTTTTGGTTTTAGCGAAACTCGTTGCACTCGTTTCAGACGACCTTGGAAAGACGGGGTCGTCTGAAAAAGAAATTACTGCTCTTCCAATGCTTTGTTCAATTCTGCAAACGAGCAAACCGCCGTGCCGAGTTTGGCGACGACGACACCGGCGGCGGTATTGGCGAGGTGCATGGCTTCGGGCATGGTGTAGCCTGCCGCCAGCCCCAAACCCACTCCGGCAATGACGGTGTCGCCTGCGCCGGATACGTCGTAAACTTCTTGGGCGCGGGTGGGCTGGTAAATGGGTTCGCCTTCGCTGAACAGGGTCATGCCCTCTTCGCTTCGGGTCAGTAAAACGGCGGTCAGGTCGAGGTGGCGGCGCAGGTTTTGCGCTTTTTCGGTCAGCTCGCTTTCGTTTTTCCAACTGCCGACCACTTCTTTTAATTCGGCTCTATTGGGCGTAATCAGCGTGGCGCCAGCGTATTTTTCGTAATCGTCGCCTTTGGGGTCGATTAATACGGTTTTACCTGCGTGTTTTGCCCAATCTATCATATCGGAGATGTGCGACAGGCCGCCTTTGCCGTAGTCTGAAAAAATGATTGCGTCGTATTCGGGCAATACTTCGCGGTATTTCTGCTTGATTTGCTCCAACACTTCGCGGTTGGGATGTTCTTCAAAATCAAGGCGGATAAGCTGCTGGTTGCGGGCGACGACGCGCAGTTTGACGGTGGTGGCGATTTGTTTGTCGCGCATCAGATAGGAGGCGACGCCGTCTTGCGCCATCAGCGCATCGAGCGCGTCGGCGGCTTCGTCGTCGCCGGTTACCGACAACAGCCCTGCTTTGCCGCCCAACGAAGCGATGTTGCGCGCAACATTCGCCGCACCGCCCGCCCGTTGGTCGATTCGTCCGATTTTGGCCACCGGCACGGGCGCTTCGGGCGAAATACGGGACACATCGCCAAACCAATAACGGTCGAGCATCACGTCGCCGACAACAAGGACTTTGGCTTGCGCGAAACGGGATTTGAGGGTTTCTTGTTGGAACTTGGTGGGCATATTGCCTCCGTTGTGTTTTTTCAGACGGCCTCAACCTGTAAGGTCGTCTGAAAATCAGTTTGCTTCAAGGTTCGCCACGCGGTTCACTTCGCGCAATACGGCTACCGGATCGGCGGCTTGGGTAACGGGGCGGCCCATCACCAGATAAGTCGAACCTGCCGCCAATGCTTCGGCAGGCGTCATGATGCGGCGTTGGTCGTCGTTGTTGCCGGCAACGTCCAAACGGATGCCGGGCGTTACCAAGACAAAATCCTGTCCCAATTCGCGGCGCAGCGGCGCGGCTTCTTGGGCGGAGCAGACCACGCCGTCCAAGCCCGAACTTTGCGCCAGTTTCGCCAAGCGGATGACTTGTTCTTCAGGGGCGATGTTCAAACCGATTTCCGCCAAATCGCTCTGTTCCATGCTGGTCAACACGGTTACGCCGATTAAGAGCGGCTTCGTGCCGTATCCGGCAACGGCTTCGGCGGCGGCTTCCATCATGCGGCGGCCGCCCGATGCGTGCATATCGACCATCCACACGCCCATGTCGGCGGCGACTTTGCAGGCTTGCGCGACGGTGTGGGGAATGTCGTGGTATTTCAAATCGAGAAAGAGTTTGAAACCCTGATGAATCAGGCTTTCCGCCAAACTGCGTCCCGTGGCGGTAAACAGCTCTTTGCCGATTTTGATTTGGCACAAGGTCGGATCAAGGTTGCGGACGAATCCGAGCGTATCTTTTTCGTTGGCAAAATCAAGGGCAACGATGACGGGGGTGCGTTGTGGCGGAGTTTGGAAGTCGGTGATTAAAGGATTCATGGTGTTTTCGTTTCGGATTTTCAGACGACCTTTATCGTCTTTTTCGCAGTATAGTGGATTAACTTTAAACCAGTACGGCGTTGCTTCGCCTTAGCTCAAAGAGAACGATTCTCTAAGGTGCTGAAGCACCAAGTGAATCGGTTCCGTACTATCTGTACTGTCTGCGGCTTCGTCGCCTTGTCCTGATTTTTGTTAATCCACTATAACAACGTAAATTCAAACCGTAGGTCGGGCATTGATGTCCGACCTACGCGGACTCAAGCCCCCGACAAACTGTTTCGGATGAATTTGAACCGGCACATCAGCCGTCATTCCCGCGCAGGCGGGAATCCATTGATAAAACTCAGTTCATCAAATTTAAACTAGCGATTGCCCAAATTCAGAAATGGATTCCCGCCTGCGCGGGAATGACGCCGAATGATTATTTTTCGGTTGCAACACGCTGTTTGTCAAAAACAGGTCGTCTGAAAACCTGATTTTCTGTTTTCAGAGTGCGAAGCCTGCCCGTGGGTACGACCTTTTCGATTTATTTGCCCAATGCGCCCAATACTTCGGCTTTCACGGCTTCTACCGGCTGAGTGCCGTCAACTTTGATGTATTTCGGCGCGTGTTCGCCTTCCAGCTTGCTGTAAAAATCGACCAGCACTTCGGTTTGCTCGTGGTAAACGGCAAGGCGTTTTTTGACGGTTTCTTCTTTGTCGTCGTCGCGCTGAATCAAATCTTCGCCGGTTACGTCGTCTTTGCCTTCGACTTTGGGCGGATTGTAGGTAACGTGGTAGGTGCGGCCGGAAGCCAAGTGGACGCGGCGGCCGCTCATGCGGTCGACAATCACGCTGTCGGGTACGTCGATTTCAACGACCGCGTCCAAATCCACGCCCGCTTCAACCATCGCTTCGGCTTGTGCCAGCGTGCGCGGGAAGCCGTCAAACAAGAAACCGTTTTTGCAGTCGTCTTGCGCGATGCGTTCTTTCACCATGCCGATGATGATGTCGTCGCGCACCAAGCCGCCTTCGTCAATGATTTTTTTCGCTTCCAAACCCAGCGGCGTGCCTGCTTTAATCGCAGCGCGGAGCATGTCGCCGGTGGAAATTTGCGGAATGCCGAACGCAGCGGTGATGAATTGTGCCTGAGTGCCTTTACCCGCACCCGGCGCGCCTAACAATAATACTTTCATGGGTGTTCCTTCTTGTTAAGTAGTATGGATTTGAAACGTGATTCAAATGATTTTACACGGCTTGCGTTTATCGTTCAAAACTTCAGACGGCCTGTTCTGCGCCGAAATGTTTCCATGCGTCATCGCGCATTTCGGCAAACCATGTGTCTTCGGGAAACCGCTCCAATGCGTCTTTCAAAGTGGAAAGCAGGTTTTGCGATAAAGTCTTCGCCAAATATTCTTCCTCATTGGCTTCCGCCGCCTTGTCCGCCTGCTGCGCCAAACCGCGCGCGCGGGTCTGATGCCCGTGTGCCAAGTAGTTGAGCGCAATTACCTTTTGCGCCCAAAGCTGCGGAATTTCAGGGCTGTCTTGCAGCAATACCGACAAAATCGACACGGCAACTGTCAGCCTGCCCCCGTTCAAACGCAAATCCAGCGAACGGTTCGGCGGCAGCGTACTGAGCGTTTCCGCCATACGGAACCAAAACTCGCCGCTGGCTTCGTCCGGCGCGGCGGCTTTCAACATTTCATAGTTAAACTCTTGGTCGTCGTTTTGAACCAGCAGGGCAACATCGGCAAGCAGTTTTTGCTCTTCGCGGCTCAAATGGCGTAAATCGGTCATGTTTTTCCTTTCAGACGGCCTCAAAGACGGCTCGGACCCTGTCCAAATCTTCCTGCGTATCTACGCCGGCGGCAGGGGCTTGTTTGGCGGTTTCGACGGCAATCGGGTAGCCGTGCCACAGGACGCGCAGTTGTTCCAGCGATTCGATGGTTTCCAGCGGCGAAACGCTCATTTCGGCGTAGCGTTGCAGAAAACCGGCGCGGTAGGCGTAGATGCCGATATGGCGCAGGACGGCGGTTTCGGCAGGCAATTCGCGTTTTTCGGCGCGCATGGCATCGCGTGGATAGGGAATCGGGGCGCGGCTGAAGTAGATGGCGTTGCGGTTTTTGTCGAGGACGACTTTGACGACGTTGGGATTCATAAATTCGTCGAAATCGTGCAATTCGTGTGCCGCGGTCGCCATCTGCACGTTGTTTTCCACCAAGACTTCGGCGGTGCGGTCGATGAGTTCGGGGGCAATCAGCGGCTCGTCGCCCTGTACGTTGACGACCACCAGATGTTGCGGCAGCTTCAGCGCGGCGGCGGCTTCGGCAAGACGCGTCGTGCCGCTTTCGTGCCGGTTTGAAGTCATGACGACTTCGACGCTGTGCGCCTGACAGGCCGTCTGAATATCGGGATGGTCGGTGGCAACGACGACGCGCGCGGCTTTGCTTTTTGCCGCCTGTTCGGCAACGCGCACGACCATCGGTTTGCCATGGATGTCCGCCAAGGCTTTTCCGGGTAGGCGCGATGAATCCAGCCGCGCCGGAATCAATACGACGAATTCGGTCATGCTTTGAGTTCCTCTTCGCTCAACGCTCGTGCTTCGTTTTCCAGCATATAGGGAATGCCGTCTTTAATCGGATAGGCAAGCTTCGCCTGATGGCTCCACAATTCCTGTTTGTCCTGATGATATTCCAGTCTGCCTTTGGTAACGGGGCAGACGAGGATGTCTAAGAATTTTTTTTCCATGGGGTTTCTTTCGGGTTTGATGGTTTTAGCGAAGCTCGCTTCGCTCGTTTTGGCGAAACTTGCTTCGCTCGTTTTCAGACGACCTCAAGCGGCATTATTTTTTCCGTGCCGGTTTGTTAGGCTGTTTGGCGCAGGCTTGGGCAGGATTTTTGCCTTCGCACATGATTTGGCGGATTTCACGTCTCAGGTTTGCGCTTTGGTTGGATTGGGTGTATTTGCCGGCAAGGATGTCCATCATAGGTTTCACCGTTGCCTCAAGATAGCGCGGCGTTTTGTCCATTATCGATTGACCTACCGCCGTGCTGTAAAAGCCAATCAATGCGTTGACTTCTTCCTGCGTATAAACCGTCTTCATGCCGTCTAAAGCCGCTTTACGCAACTGGGCGCGCACTTGCGGCGTGTTGATTTCGGCAATCGATTGGTTTGCATACTTTTTCAATACCGCCTCCAATTGCGGACGTTTGTCTTCCGGCGCATCTTTTAAAAATTTCTGTACATTCGGATCGGAAAGTACAATGCCTTCCATACTTTGGAAAGACTGGTCTAACAGGGCATCCATCTTCTGCACTTCAAACAGACGCTCCAGCGACGCATCGCTGGGTGTAGCGGCAAATGCGTTGGCACACAATGCAAAGGCAGTAAGGGGCAGCAACAGGGTTTTCAATTTCATCTTCCTCTCCTTCTAAAAACAAAAATACAAATGTTCAGACGATGTTTCCCAAATAAGACGGCTTGCCAGGCATGAATGCCTGACCTACAGAATATTTTCAGACGGCCTCTTCGGCAAGACCTAACTGCTCCAACACAAATTCCGCCAAATCAGGTTCGATTATCGCACAAACAGGCAACACCCATACATGATTCAGATTGAGGCCGGCTGAAAACTTGACCGCATCCTTTTCCGTAATAATGACCGCGTCCGCATTGGGCAAATCTGCCGCTGCGATGTCGGCATGGTCGGGCAGCGCGACGGTTTGGTTCAAGGTGATGCCCATGTTCCGCAGCGAATCAAAAAAACGCTCCGGTTTGGCGATACCTGCCACGGCGGCGACGGTTTGGTTTTTCAGACGACCTGTATCCAGTATTTCGGACGGCTGGTTCAAACGGTAAATCCGTCCCGTTTCGATACTGCTGTGAAACATGTTTTCAGACGGCGCAAACGACGCATCCGCCTGACCGCCGCTGACGACGACCGCATCCACCGAATCCAAACGCGACAAAGGTTCGCGCAAACCGCCGTTGGGCAGTAAATCCAAATCCGTCCGCCCCGTATCCGCCGCCGGAAACACCGCGATTTCCACATCCCGCCGCAGGGCATAATGCTGCAAACCGTCGTCTGCCACAATCAGCCCGATGTCAGGGTGCGCCGCCAGCAACGCCCTGCCTGCCTCCGCACGGCTGCTGCCCACCGCCGTCGGTGCGCCGGTTTTGCGGAACAGCAGCAAAGGCTCGTCACCCGCATCTTCCGCACGGCTCGCGGCATTCAATACATGAACCGCCTTGCTCTTGCGCCCGTAGCCCCGGCTGATGATGCCGACCTTGATGCCTTTTTCCTGCAAACCCGACACCAGCGCGGCGACAATCGGCGTTTTCCCCGTCCCGCCCGCGTGGATATTGCCGACCACGACCACGGGCACGGACAGCTTTTCGCTTTTCAGACGGCCTGAAACGAAATCATCGCGCCGTTTCGCCGCAATTTTGGCAAACAGTTTGGATAAGGGTTTGAGCAGGAAAGATAAAAACGGATTGGGGCGTTGCCAATGGCGTTCGATGATTTGATGGAGTTTGGGCATTCGGGCATCTTTTGGAGTATGGATAAGGGAAATATCCAAAACAGGCAAACCTTATTTTTTTGGATAGTTCACTTTCCCTAAATTATCAATAGAAAGTTTTTTCTGACTGGCAAGCACATTAATTAATTTTTCAATATGGTCATCCGATAATTTCAGAATGGATTTGAAAGAATTGATTATTGCTTTTTTGGTTTTTGGTTTATTTTTAGCTGACTTATTAAAAAATTTCTGTACTGTATCCATTATCTTAATATCTTCTTCTTTGCTGATAATATCAATCCGTTTCGGAATTTGAATCTCCAAAGGGAAAGGGGCATATTCTATCTTGTCGCCTTTGATACGTATCAATTGCTGGGATTCGCAGTATTTTAAAATATCATCTAATGTATTTTCTTCCACTTCCAAACAAAATATTTTAGATTGCGAACGCAGAACATTTCTAGCGCCCTGTACCGTTTTACTTTTTGATTCAATCAGCTTGCACGTCAACTTCTCTAAAATATCATTACTGCTAATGTGATAATTCACAAAATTAGTATCAGGATTGAACGAAATCAGTTTTTTATTAAGCATACTTTGGATAATTTTCCCAACTATTTCATTTTGTTGTTCTTGATTAAAGGGGATTAATTCTTGATACAAAACAGAATGCAAGCGCGATTCCAAATTGTGAAAAACGGTCGGTCTGAAAGCACTGGGCGGAATTAATGCTGCAATTACCTTTCGTACACATGAATTAATAAATGTAGGAGATTGATGTAAAGCAACAGGTTCAGAATACACAATTTCCGCTTCTTCGGCGGAGTGCTTATCCTTTGAAAGATTAGGTTCTTGTCCTATCTGTTGTTTTTTCATTTCCAATAACAATTCCTCATTCTTCCCTGCATCCTCCAAACTTCCCAATCTGACAATACCCTTACACAAATGCGTATCTTCCAAATGTTCGACTAAAACATCAAATCCCCCGTCCCTCGAAAGAATGCATATCAATGCCTCCTTGTCCTGTTCCGTAATCTTGCCTAAATAATAGGCAAGATAAAAATCCAAAGCATTTTTGCCTGTCTTTGCAACCCGTACGAAATGAACATTTTTTCCAAACCTGCATAAGGCTTCGCAAAGCTCTACCGACAAAGTTTTTTGTTGCAGCTTTCCCAGAAAAAGCCAGATATGGCAGTTTTCGTCATCCACTCCGCTCAATTGCGATGCTTCCGGTTGGACGTTTTCAAAATCAATCAAAATATGTTTCATAACAGTATCCCGTAATGTTTTCGTTTATAGGTTGGACAATATACTATTAAAATAATATCTGGCAAAGACTTCTTTCAGACGACCTTTCCCATACAAACCTTGTCTGAAACCCCTTATAATCCAACCTTTCCCCATTTATCTCCGCCCCAATGTCCGAACTTTTCGCGCCCTCCTCCATTTCCGTATCCGAACTCAATGCCCTCGCCAAAGCCTTGCTGGAAGACCATCTTGCCGGCTTGTGGATTGCGGGCGAAGTGTCCAATCTGACCCGTGCCGCCAGCGGGCATTATTATTTCTCGCTTAAAGACAGCCGCGCGCAGGTGCGTTGCGCGATGTTCAAGGGTGCGGCGGCGCGTTTGGCAAAACCTTTGAAAGAAGGCGACCATATCGAAGTAGCGGGCAAAATCAGTATTTATGAGGCGCGGGGCGAATTTCAGATTACCGTGAACGAGGTACGGCTCAAAGGCTTGGGGCAGCTTTACGAAGCCTACGAGCGGCTGAAGGCGCAGTTGCAGGCGGAAGGCGCGTTTGCGGCGGAACTCAAGAAACTTTTGCCTGCCCGCCCTCAATGTATCGGCATCGTAACCAGTCTGGCGGCGGCGGCATTGCGCGATGTCGTTACCACCCTGAAACGCCGTGCGCCCGAAATTCCCGTCATCGTTTATCCGACCTCCGTTCAAGGCGCGGGCAGCGAGTTTCAGATTGCCCAAGCAATTAAAACCGCATCGCAACGCGCCGAATGCGATGTGTTGATTGTCTGTCGCGGCGGCGGCAGCATTGAAGACTTATGGGCGTTTAACGAAGAGCCGGTCGTGCGCGCCATCGAAGCCTGCGCGATTCCCATCGTCAGCGGCGTGGGACACGAAACCGATTTCACGCTCGCCGATTTCGTCGCCGACGTGCGCGCGCCCACGCCGACCGGCGCGGCGGAACTGGTCAGCCCCAACCGCCAAGAATCGTTACACCGCCTCGCCCAAGCCAAAGGTCGTCTGAAAACCGTTTTGGAACAACGCTATTTCGATGCAAGCCAAAAGCTCGACTGGCTCGCGCGGCAAATCCACCACCCGCACCAAAAACTCGACGAACAGCGCACCTACATCCGCAAACTGGCGCAAACCCTGTCCTACTCGATGACGCAAAACGTCCGCGCCCACACCGCCCGTTTCGAACGCCAAACCCAAGCCCTGAAACATTGCCGCCCCGATATTTCCGTTTACCGGCAAGACATCGACCGTTTTCAGACGACCTTGTCGCACGCCTTCCGCCAACTGCTCGCCCACCGCCGACAAAGCCTGACCGCCCAAACCGCCCTGCTCGAAGCCGTATCGCCGCAGCAGATTCTGGAGCGCGGCTTCTCCGTCGTCAAAAACACACGCGGACAAGTCATCCGCAACGCCGATGTTTTAAAGCAAGGGCAGAAACTGCACATCACTTTTGCCGACGGCGAAACCGACGTGCGCGTGACCAAAGAGCAGGCGCAGCGGGAATTGTTTGATTAACCGTCGGCTTGAATGAAAAAGGTCGTCTGAAAACAGGGTCGATTAAAATAGAAACCGCCCTTGCCGTTATTCTCGCGCAGGTATGAATCCGGAGATTTGGAATAATGGCGTTCCTAATCCTTCCGAAAACCAAAAATCCGGATGAATGACGGTTCTGATGCTTTTTCTTTGCGCTTATTATTTGAACATTTGCTTTGACAAAATTTGATCCGCCTGTTTTCAGACGGCCCGTCCCTCACGAACCCCTTTCGCCGATATGGCATGAATGCCGAGTCCGCAGGCCAATCATGATCCTCGCGGGCAAAGCCCACGTTGTACGCTATTGTTTGGTTGTTCGGATTTGACAAAAATACGGCAATTTACGGCTGATTGTTCCTGTTTTTTAGAAAGACAGCAAAACTCATATTTCGGTAAAAAGGTCGTCTGAAAGTGAACAAACCAAGTTGTATTCACACATTTTCAGACGACCTCCTGCACATTCCGGAATCATTTTCATCTCAATACGGTATAATCCCTCCATCTGCTTTGTACTGCATCATCAAACGATTATGGACAACATGCAAAACCAACCGCCAATCCCGCCGCGAAATTCGCTGCGCCGGAACAGTATTTACCTGCTGCCCAACTCCTTTACCATCGCCGCGTTGTTCTGCGCCTTTTTCGCCATCACCCAATCCATGCACGGGCGTTATGAGACGGCAGCGATTGCAGTATTCCTCTCCATGCTGCTCGACGGCATGGACGGTCGCGTGGCACGGCTGACCAACAGCCAAAGCGCATTCGGCGAACAGCTCGACAGCCTTGCCGACATGGTCAGTTTCGGCGTTGCGCCCGCCTTGATTGCCTATAAATGGCAGCTTTGGCAGTTTGGCAAAATCGGTTATTCCGTCGCCTTCATCTACTGCGCCTGCGCCGCCCTGCGCCTCGCCCTCTTCAATACGCTTATCGGCAAAGTCGATAAACGCTGGTTCATCGGCGTTCCCAGTCCGACCGCCGCCGCGTTGATTGTCGGCCTGATTTGGGTCAACCACAGCATCGAACGCTTCCCCGGCGTGCATTGGTGGGCTTTGGGCATCACGCTTTTCGCCGGCATTTCCATGATTGTCCAAATCCCGTTTTGGAGCTTTAAAGAAATCAACATCCGCCGCCAAGTCCCGTTTATGGGCATGGTGCTTACCGTGTTGGTCTTGCTGCTCATCAACTGGAAACCTTCGCTTGTACTTTTTCTGTTTTTCCTGGGTTACAGCCTATCCGGCTACATCATGGCGGTATGGCGATGGTTGAAAAAACGCCGTAAAACCAAAAAGGTCGTCTGAAAAATGTGGACTTGGGATATTATCCTCGCCCTGCTCGCCGTCGGAAGCGCGGCGGGCTTTATTGCGGGATTGTTCGGCGTAGGCGGCGGTACGTTGGTCGTCCCCGTCGTCTTGTGGACACTGCAACTGCAAGGCATCAGCAGCCACCCCTACGCCCAACATCTCGCCATCGGCACATCCTTCGCTGTCATGGTTTTCACCACCTTCTCCAGCATGTACGCGCAGCACAAAAAAAGCGCCATCGACTGGCAGACTGTCCGCCGTATGACCCCCTCCATGATATTCGGCGTACTGATCGGCGCGGTCACCGCCAAATACATGCCTACCCGCGCCCTGCAAATCTTCTTTATCGTATTCCTTACCCTCATCGCCCTCAAAACCCTGACAGACTCCAAACCCAAAGCCTCGCGCCACCTGCCCGCCCTACCCGGCTTAAGCGCGGTCGGCACATTGTTCGGCGCAGCTTCGAGCTGGGTCGGCATCGGCGGCGGCTCGCTGTCCGTCCCCTTCCTGATGTATTGCAACTTCCCCGCCCACCGCGCCATCGGCACATCCTCCGGCCTCGCCTGGCCGATTGCGCTCGCCGGCACAATCGGCTATCTCGTTACCGGCTGGAACGTTCCCGACCTGCCACACGGCTCCGGCGGCTTCCTCTATCTACCCGCCGTTGCCATCCTCAGCATCGCAACCATTATTTTTGCCCCGATCGGCGTCAAAACCGCGCACAAACTCCCCGCCCGCCAGCTTAAAATCTCCTTCGGCATCATGCTGCTGCTGATTGCCATAAAAATGGCTTGGAACCTTGTCCGTTGAATTTTCCCAAACGCTGCCATCATTAAAAGGTCATCTGAAAACGGGCATGGCAGGTTACGCCGAAACCATCCACATTTTTTCAGACGACCTTTTACCTTAACCCTGTTTCAACACCCCAAATTCTTTTAAAATACCGCCTGATTTGAATTTAACCGAAAGACCGATCTTCATGAACCTACATCAAACCGTCGAACGCGAAGCCGCCGCCGCCTTTGCCGCCGCAGGCATCGCCGACAGCCCCGTTGTTTTGCAGCCGACCAAAAACGCCGAACACGGCGATTTCCAAATCAACGGCGTGATGGGTGCGGCGAAAAAAGCCAAACAAAATCCGCGCGAATTGGCGCAAAAGGTTGCCGAAACATTGGCGGACAACGCCGTGATTGAAAGCGCGGAAGTGGCCGGCCCCGGCTTTATCAACCTGCGCCTGCGTCCTGAATTTCTCGCCCAAAATATTCATGCGGCCTTGAATGACGCGCGTTTCGGCGTGGCAAAAACCGACAAACCGCAAACTGTCGTCATCGACTATTCCTCGCCCAATCTGGCGAAAGAGATGCACGTCGGTCATCTGCGTTCCAGCATCATCGGCGACAGCATTTCGCGCGTATTGGAATTCATGGGCAACACCGTCATCCGCCAAAACCACGTCGGCGACTGGGGTACGCAGTTCGGCATGTTGGTCGCTTATCTGGTCGAGCAGCAAAAAGACAACGCCGCGTTCGAGCTGGCGGACTTGGAGCAGTTTTACCGCGCAGCCAAAGTGCGCTTTGACGAAGACCCCGCCTTTGCCGACACCGCACGTGAATACGTTGTGAAGCTGCAAGGCGGCGATGAAACCGTGTTGGCGTTGTGGAAACAGTTTGTCGATATTTCGCTCTCGCACGCCCAAGCCGTTTATGACACGTTGGGCTTGAAGCTGCGTCCTGAGGACGTGGCGGGCGAATCGAAATACAACGACGATTTGCAGCCCGTTGTCGATGATTTGGTTCAAAAAGGTCTGGCTGTTGAAGACGACGGCGCGAAAGTCGTGTTCTTGGACGAGTTTAAAAATAAAGAAGGCGAACCCGCCGCATTTATCGTGCAAAAACAAGGCGGCGGCTTCCTCTACGCCTCCACTGATTTGGCGTGCCTGCGCTACCGCATAGGTCGTCTGAAAGCCGACCGCCTGCTGTACGTCGTCGACCACCGCCAAGCCTTGCACTTCGAACAACTTTTCACCACTTCCCGCAAAGCAGGCTATCTGCCGGAAGATGCAAAAGCCGAGTTTATCGGCTTCGGCACCATGATGGGCAAAGACGGCAAACCGTTCAAAACGCGCAGCGGCGACACTGTAAAACTGGTTGACCTGCTGACCGAAGCCGTCGAGCGCGCCACGGCTTTGGTGAAAGAGAAAAACCCCGAATTGGGCGCGGATGAAGCCGCTAAAATCGGCAAAACCGTCGGCATCGGCGCGGTCAAATACGCCGATTTGAGCAAAAACCGCACCAGCGATTATGTGTTCGACTGGGACGCCATGCTCTCGTTTGAAGGCAACACCGCCCCCTACCTGCAATACGCCTACACCCGCGTGCAAAGCGTGTTCCGCAAAGCAGGCGAATGGGACGTGGCCGCGCCAACCGTTTTGACCGAACCGCTGGAAAAACAGCTTGCCGCCGAGCTTCTGAAATTCGAAGACGTGCTGCAAAGCGTGGCGGACACGGCATATCCGCACTACCTCGCCGCCTACCTCTACCAAACCGCCACCCTGTTCAGCCGCTTCTACGAAGCCTGCCCGATACTCAAAGCCGAAGGCGCAACCCGCAACAGCCGCCTACAACTGGCAAAGCTCACCGGCGACACGCTGAAACAAGGCTTGGATTTGCTGGGCATTGACGTGTTGGATGTGATGTAAGTCATTCCCCATAAGCAAAGGTCGTCTGAAAACGAATTTTCAGACGACCTTTTTTAAATTCCGGACATTTATTTCGTTTTCAACCAAGCAAACCAAACCAATACGACAACGAAACAAAAATAAGCGATGCTCCAAACCGGCAGCGCGACACCCAAAAAATAATCCGGTACGGCGCAATTGCCGAAGCCGCGCACGATGGGTTCGAACCAGTCAAACAACGGCCAGTCCTTCAAGCGGAACGTCCACGGAGCACCGCAGGAAGGTGCCGTACCCGGCGGCAGGCTTTGCAACCACAACTGATAAGCCGCCGTCCCTATCCCGTACACAGCAGGCGCGCTGATAAGCAAAGCGGAAAACGTCCGCCCCACTTTGGAAGACTGACGGAAAAATACCGCCAGCAAAGCCGCCACCCCGACCGCCAATACGCACAA
This sequence comes from Morococcus cerebrosus, assembly GCF_022749515.1. Taxonomy (NCBI): domain Bacteria; kingdom Pseudomonadati; phylum Pseudomonadota; class Betaproteobacteria; order Neisseriales; family Neisseriaceae; genus Morococcus; species Morococcus cerebrosus. The sequence goes on along the minus strand of NZ_CP094242.1, from coordinate 798,365 downwards.
ACGCTGCACGATGCACAATACGCAGGGATTCATCCCTAAAACATATTGCGAAACAAACGAACCGCAGGCAGCCAATACGGACAAAACGAGCAAAAACAAGGCTGTTTTTCTAAAAAAATTCATAATATCAAAGCTCTTTTAAATTTCAGACGACCTCTTCATGCCGTCGATCAGCGTCTATTTTACTACAAAACCCACGCCCTTCCGAAAAGCCCTACCCATTCGCTGAAATTCAAAAAAAGTACCCACGCCGCCATTTCTGTTCAAGCGGCAATCCGCAATAATCGCTGAATCTTGCCGAAATCAAAAGCCCGGATTCACGCCTGTTCAGGAAGTTCAGGAATGATGGGAATATTTTCCATTTTAACCTGCTGTAAAATGCACCGAATCAAAACTTCTCGCACATACTTTACGCCACACCCCGATACATTTTCAGACGACATTTCCACAATTTCGTATCAAAAACAGGATTCAGCCGTGCAAAACAGATGAAACTGTGGCATAATCCGCCCGTCTTCACAAAAAGACTTCAGGAGTTTGAACGGGTTCGCGCTCGTCAAACTTGTCCGAACCGAATAACGGTTCTTTTATTTTTCGGAGTTATCCATCATGGCATTGACCGTAGAACAAAAAGCACAAATTGTTAAAGATTTCCAACGCAAAGAAGGCGATACCGGCTCTTCTGAAGTACAAGTCGCTCTGTTGACTTTCCGCATCAACGACCTGACTCCCCACTTCAAAGCCAACCCTAAAGACCACCACAGCCGTCGCGGCCTGTTGAAAATGGTCAGCCAACGTCGCCGTCTGTTGTCTTACTTGCGCCGTACCCAACCTGATACATACCGCAACCTGATTACCCGCTTGGGTCTGCGCAAATAATTTATGCTTTACCGGACACCGCTTGCAAAAGCGGTGTTTTTTTATGGGAAAGGTCGTCTGAAAACGTATTGGTAAAGTTTTCAGACGACCTATCTCTTATGCTTGCGAGAGATTTAATCTATCCGTATATATTCCACCGACAAAATCTCAATCTCCTCGCGCCCTTCCGGTGTATTCAAGATGACTTCGTCCCCTTCTCTCGCTTTAATCAGACAACGCGCCAACGGGGAAATCCAAGAAATTTTGTTTTGAGCGGTATCGATTTCATCGACGCCGACGATTTTCACGGTTTGCTCACGCCCGTCGCCGCGCAACAGTCCGACGGTTGCGCCGAAAAACACTTGGTCGGTCGCTTCGCGCAATTCAGGATCGACGACGACGGCGGCTTCCAAACGCTTGGTCAGAAAACGGATGCGGCGGTCGATTTCGCGCATACGGCGTTTGCCGTAAAGATAGTCGCCGTTTTCGCTGCGGTCGCCGTTGCTTGCCGCCCAGTTGACGATTTGGACGATTTCGGGACGTTCTTTATTGACCAGTTGATATAGCTCGTCTTTCAACGCCTGCCAACCAACGGGTGTAATGTAGTTTTTGGTTTCGGTACTCATGATATATATCTGATTATTTAGGATATACGGCAGTTTCAACAAAACTTCGAACTGCTGCATTGAAATGACTGATTCTACCGTCCTTAAGACGGAAGGTTCAAGCTGTCTATATTGATTGCAAAACCCTATCCATCGGCTTGAAAATGCCGCAAAGGTCGTCTGAAAGCCTACGATGCCCGTTTTCAGACGACCTTTATTGATTAAGTATTCGAATTTTAGGCTTTCTTGGATTCGGATTTCAAGTGCAACACTAGGGTACCAGTGGTTGGAACAGATTTAAGAATAAAACACTTGGCGTTTCGTAGCCAAGTGTTTTTCTCGGCCGGTGGTTCAACTCATCTTGAACCCTGCGTATCTCCCGATCGCTGATGTTTCGGAAATCGGTTTGTTTGGGGAAATATTGCCGGATGAGTCCATTGGTGTTCTCATTCAGCCCTTTCTCCCAAGAATGGTAAGGGCGGCAAAAATAGGTTTTCGCCTTCAATGCTTTGGCTATTTTGGTGTGTTGGTAGAACTCTTTGCCGTTATCCATGGTGATGGTGTGGACTCTGGCTTTATATGCCTTTAATACCCTAATGGCCGCCCGGGCAGTGTCTTCGGCTTTTAAGTTCTTTAATTTGCAGATGATGGTGTAGCGGGTAACGCGTTCGACCAAGGTCAATAACGCGCTTTTCTGATTTTTGCCGACGATGGTGTCGGCCTCCCAATCGCCGATGCGGGTTTTCTGGTCGACGATAGCAGGTCGGTTCTCTATGCCGACGCGGTTGGGCACTTTGCCTCTGGTCCATGTGCTGCCGTAGCGTTTGCGGTAGGGTTTGCTGCATATTCTGAGATGTTGCCACAAAGTGCCGCCGTTGCTTTTGTCTTGGCGAAGGTAGCGGTAAACGGTGCTGTGATGGAGTGTGATCCCGTGGTGTTTATGCAGGTAGGCACATACTTGTTCGGGACTGAGTTTGCGGCGGATAAGGGTGTCGATGTGTTGAACCAGCTGCGAATCGAGCTTATAGGGTTTTCGCCGGTGCTGTTTGGTCAGCCGGCTTTGCTTCTGTGCTTTTTCGGCGCTGTATTGCTGTCCTTGGATGCAGTGCCGCTTGATTTCTCGGCTGATGGTGCTTTTGTGGCGGTTGAGCTGTTTGGCGATTTCGGCGATGGTGCAGTGGCGGGACAGGTATTGGATATGGTATCGTTCGTCTTGGGTCAATTGTGTGTAGCTCATGGCAATCTTTCTTGCAGGAAAGGCCGTATGCTACCGCATACTGGCCTTTTTCTGTTATGGAAAGTTGCACTTCAAATGCGAATCCGCCTTTTTTTAAAAATTCCACTCCGCACCCAACGACCATTGACGGCTGCTGCGTCGTGCATAAGGGGCATTGCTGCGGATGCGGCTGTATCCGTAATTCAAGGTCGGCGTGATGCCTTTGTAGGACAATTTGTCATGGCTGAGGCTGACGAAGAGGGAGCGCTCGCGGTTGCGTTGCGGCTCCGTGCCGAATGCCATAATGCCTTTATAGCGGCGGTTGGCAAATGAAGCGGTCAGGCGGCTGTTCAGCCCGCCTAAAAACGGCCATTGCTGTATCCAGCCTATATTGAACCCGTTGCGGCGGTAGGCGGCATTGTTGACGGCATTGCGTATGTTTTTGTTTTCAGGAACAAAGCGGTTGTATTGCCAACCGCCGAACAGGGTCGTACTGCCGAAACGGCGCGCCAGGGAGAGATAGGTGCCGTCGTGCCAACCGTCGTTGCGCAGCGCACGATCAGTTTCCCGATAGTTTTGGCGGTAGCGTTCCAGCGAGTAATAAAGTTGTGTCGCGTTGCCAAGATTAACCATATGCGAAAGCTGTACGCCGACCCCGTATGCCAGCATATACGGCGCGGCGCGGCGGTTATTTTCTTTTTTACTGTCAAATTCGCTGCTGCCCGCCAACTGTGCCTGATAAAACGGTAAAACGCTGACGGTTTGTTTGCCGTCCTTGCGCTGCCAGCCCAAATAAGCCCTGCCGAACGCATCGTCGTAAGCCGATTGGCGGTCGAAAAAATAGCTCGTTCCGCTGAGGTTGGCGCGGAATTTGACAGCGTGATGCCCGTAAAACGGGGTGAGTTTTTCGGTGTTCAATTCGTAATTCAAGCCGTTGGCACTGACGGGCACAGTAACGCTGCATGCGGTTTGCCCCCTTGTTTCGATGCAATAACGCGGAGCAGCGTTGTTGGCGTTATCGCTATGCACGGGACTGATTCCACCAGACCATTTCCATTCTGTCTGCCGCTTGACGGCTTCTTGAAAGCGTTTGACGTTTTCCAAAACAGGGGCAGGTATATCGCGTTGCGCGGCATGGCGGAAATGCGCCGCCGCCTCGCCCAAACGATAATCCTGAAACTCTGCCGCCGCCAAATCCAATAATATGCGGTCGTCTGAAGCGTCAGATTCATAAAGGGTACGATAACGTTCGACCGCTTCGGAAGTCCGCCCTTTCAACTTTGCCAGCAAAGCATCGGCACGCGTAATCAGCTTGGGATTGTGGTTGGGCTGTTTGCGGTAAAGTGCGGCAAGCGAAGAAACCAAATCTGCGCTATTGCCGTTGAGTGCTTGAATCAGCGCGTCCTCGAGAATACGCGGGTTTGCCGCTAAAAAATCATCGCCGACCACAGTCGGTTCGCCTGCATTCTCATTCTTTTCAGACGACCTTTCTTCTTCGGACAAAATATCCAGCCATTGTTTTTGCTGCACTTGTACGGCAGCATCCTGAGAAGGCGCATCCTGCCGGACACTACCTTCGGGCAATTGAGCCAAGACTGCGGAAGGCAACAGGCAACATAAAGATACCGAAACCATTTTTTGTTTTATTCTTAACATTCAAAATCATCCGAAATATATGTTTGTATATCGCAGGGATAGCCAAATGCAACCCACATACCCTACTGATTTCTCCCAGTCAGGGATTTACGCCTGCCAAAGGTCGTCTGAAACTTTTCATACGACCTTTTTTGCGTAAAAGCAACAGATTCGCATTAAGATGCAGCATTATAGAGGTAAAATTCCAAAACAAACATAACTGATTTATTTTATGGTCTTACAAATTATTCAAATGTTATTCATCAGTAGATTCATAGGATTAATCAAGCCAACTCACTGAACACGCCTGGAATATATCTTGCGAATCCAAAGCAATAGTTTGATCACACTATCACCCGATATTCTTCATCAGTAATAGATAGTAGTATCAAATCAGATATTTAGAACAAATATTCAACTCCATGTCATTAATTGATTTATTTCTTAATATTTACTTCAGAAATCATAAAAAATCCACGCGGATATTGCCAAAACACCATGATTATTACAAAATATTACAACAAAATTGGTAATCCTTATCATTAATTTATAAAATATCAATATTAAGAGAGATTCATCATGAAAATCAAAGTACCCGCAATTTCTGCGGTAGCGACCCTTATTCTGACTGCCTGCGCTGGAGGAGGCGCATCCGAACCCAAAGTCCCCGTTGCCATACCTACGGCTCAGCCTATCGCCAATATCAAGCTGAGTGATGAAAGCAGTGCGGTACAGACCATCAACACCCTTTCCGGTAAAGGCGGCAGTCTGCATGAAGCGGAACTCGAAGTGAAAACATCATGGGGCGGCAGCTATACCGATAAACAATATGTCTATCAAACCCCTTCCGGCAACTATTACAACATCAGCTCATATTCCGACCCGATTGTCCCCTCTTACTCCAGCCCGTCTTATGCCCTGCGTACCCGCCACGAAGGCCAGCCTTTGTCTGAGGGTGGAAAACTGTTTGTCTGTTGCAGCAATTCCGGACAATTCACCTATGCACCGGCAACCAAACATGACCACCTCAAATTCGGCGCATGGATAAATGCAGACGGCACGGCAGACCTGTTTGTCGGCGGCAAACCCGTCGGAACGGCGAAACCGTCTTATTACACTCCGTCAGACAGTACAGTGGCAAAAGGTAAGACTACATACGAAGTTTGGGCTGTCCGCGTCCGCAACGGCAATATCGTTACCTCAACCTACGATCCGGGCAAATCCTCCGGGTCGTCTGAAAAAAACACGCCCAAACTTTCACTGCTAACAGCCAATTTCAACACCAACAAACTCGGCGGCACGATTTTAGGTAATGCGGATTACGGTCCGGATGTTGTGATGAAAGATGTTGGCATCAACGGCGTTGATTTCTCAGGCACTGCTGAATCCGATGGTAAAAACGGCAAAGTCGAAGGGAAATTCTTTGGTCAATTTAACGGCGATAAAACAGAAGTCAGTATAGGCGGTAAAGTTACCTTTGATGCCGATAAATCGTTGGATACCGTGTTCGGCGGCGTGAAGAATGATGACGACCGCAATACGACGGATACAAGCTTGACACCTGTCAGCAAGTAACCGTACGTCAAACATCCCAATAAACCGATAATCAGTACATCTTTAAGAGGTAAAAAATGTCCTTCCCCTTTAAACCCGTACTGCTGGCAGCTATTGTCAGCCAAACTTTCCCTGCCTTCGCTGCCGACCCCGTACCACAAGCCCATCAGGACTTGAATGAAGTCAAAGTCATCGGCGGCCGCAAAGTCCAAAAACTCGGTGAAGAGAAAGTCCGCCGTCAGGCATTGGATAAACAAATGGTCTCCGATGAAAGCGACTTGGTACGCTACGATCCGGGCATCAGCGTCGTCGAAGGCGGACGCTCAGGTTCTAACGGTTTTACCATACGCGGTGTCGATAAAGACCGTGTCGCCATCAACGTGGACGGACTGGCACAAGCAGAAAGCAGGTCGTCTGAAGCATTCCAAGAACTGTTCGGCGCATACGGCAACTTCAATGCTAACCGCAATACTTCCGAACCCGAAAACTTCTCGGAAGTTACCATCAACAAAGGCGCGGACTCGCTCAAATCCGGCAGCGGCGCATTGGGCGGTGCCGTCAACTATAAAACCAAATCCGCAAGCGACTATGTTTCCGAAGAAAAGCCTTACCACTTAGGCATTAAAGGCGGCTATATCGGACGCAACAGCCAAAAATTCAGCAGCATAACCGCCGCTGGAACCTGGTTGGGGCTGGATGCATTGATGGTTTATACCCGCCGTTTCGGTAAAGAAACCAAAAACAACAGCGACGCTGCCGATACCGTCATCACCGACAACAAACAAAGCTGGAACCCGAATGCCGGCAGCACCAACTACGGCAGCCGCGGCGTAGCCCGCAGCAAACCCGATCCACAAGATTGGGTAAACAAAAGCACCTTATTCAAACTGGGTTACAACTTCAACGATAAAAACCGTATCGGTTGGATTTACGAGGATTCACGCACCGACCGCACGACGACTGAATTATCTAATATGTGGGCGGCAAACTGGAAAGGCGAGGCACTAGGCGATACCCGTTCCCGCCAAGACATCTCCTACCGTAAACGCATCGGTTTTGAATACAAAAACCAACTTGACAAAGGACCATGGGACAGTCTCAACCTGCATTACGACCGTCAAACCATCGACATGAGTACCTGGACTTGGGACTTGCCGACCGATTACGCCAGCAACGGTGTGAACAGCGACGTGTACCATATGTTTCGCAACATCCGTCAAAAAAATACCCAATTTGGTGCCGATGCTGAAAAACAAATCGACTTTTCCAAATTGGTATGGGCAATGCAATACGGATTGGGTGGTTCCCAAAACGACAACGACAATAGAGATCATAGCTATTGGGTACGCCTATACGACCCGAAATATCAAACGTCCAACAACCAAGAATTGACTATGCTGGTCGAAAGCTCCTCCAAAAACCGTTTTGCCTACTGGAACAACACATTCCAATTCGGCGACAGCAGCCAATACCGCCTCAATGCCGGGCTTCGCTACGACAACAGCAGCAGCAAAGCCAAAGACAATCCCAACTACACTCCTGCCATCCGCGGTCAAATTCCTTATCTCGGCAGCGAACGTAAACACAGCGGTTTCAGCTACGGTTTAGGATTAGACTGGAAATTCACGCCGCGTCTGAATCTTTTGGCAAAATATAGCACTGGCTTCCGCGCGCCGACTTCAGACGAAACCTGGCTATTGTTCCCGCATCCTGACTTCTACCTTAAAGCAAACCCTAACCTTAAGGCAGAAACCGCCAAAAACTTCGAACTGGGACTTGCCGGCAGCGGCAAAGCCGGAAACTTTAAATTCTCCGGTTTCCAAACCCGCTACCGCAACTTTATCGAACTGACCTACATGGGCGTGTCCTCAGACAACCCCAACAGCCCTAATTATGCGCCGATTTCCGACGGTACCGCCTTGGTCAGCTCACCCGTTTGGCAAAACCAAAACCGTTCCTCCGCATGGGCGAAAGGTTTGGAATTTAACGGCACATGGAACCTTGACAGCATCGGTTTGCCGCAAGGCACACACGCAGGTATCAACGTCAGCTACATCAAAGGCAAAGCCAAACAGACCAACGGACAGGAAACCCCGATTAACGCCCTTTCCCCGTGGTCTGCCGTTTACAACCTGGGCTACGATACTCCTTCCAAACGCTGGGGCATCAACGCATACCTGACCCACACCGCAGCTAAAAAACCGTCTGACACCGTCCACAGCAGTGATGATTTGAACAATCCCTGGCCTTTTGCCAAGCACAGCAAAGCCTATACGCTTTTCGACCTGACAGGCTACGTCAACTTGGGCAAATATTTCACCCTGCGCGCCGGTGCGTACAACATCGGCAACAAAAAATACTATACTTGGGAATCGCTGCGCAGCATCCGCGAATTCGGCACAGTCAACCGCGTCGACAACAAAACCCATGCCGGTATAGAACGCTTCACCTCTCCCGGCAGAAGCTACAACTTCACGCTTGAAGCCAAGTTCTAAAAAAGTTTGAAGTAACAAGAAAGGTCGTCTGAAACTTGAAATCCAAGTTTCAGACGATCTTTTTCTATTGATATACAACAATCGGCAGAGAAAATCCTCACCAAACGTTTATGGAATGAAACAACAAATATAGTGGATTAAATTTAAATCAGGACAAGGCGACGAAGCCGCAGACAGTACAAATAGTACGGCAAGGCGAGGCAACGCCGTACCGGTTTAAAGTTAATACACTATAATGAACAAAACGCAGGCTGAAGCTGATGCAACACTGTACGCCCGCGCCGTTGAAACCCTTGCACGTCGTCTGAATATGGGAATCCGTGATTTTGATGCAGCCTACGGCGGCTTGAATGTGGTCGGAGAAAGCCTTTTAGACGACAGCGTATTGAATCAAGCATTAGCAAGCAACCCGCCGCGCGGATGGGTACATAGCGAAAACCCGCAGGACGCAATCAACATCTGGACAACAGACGGACGGGAAACCGCGAAAAACGAAGCTGTATTTTGGACTTTGGATAACGCGGCAGATACCTGAATTGCCGATACACAGGGATATTCACATTCCATCAGCCGATTTGCAGCACACCACATCTACAAAGAACATGGCAACACCAAAACGGAAGAAGAACGCGGACAGGTTGAGACCTTTGCAAAATTCCTTTTCCCCCGACAACCGAAACCCCAAACACAGGTTTTCGGCTGTTTTCGGCTGTTTCCGCCCCCAATCACTCCTTAATTCTACCCAAATACCCCCTTAATCCTCCCCGGATACCCGATAATCAGGCATCCGGGCCGCCTTTTAGGCTGCAACAGGCACACTTAGCCTGTTGGCCGCTTTCAACAGGTTCAAACACATCGCCTTCAGATGGCTTTGCGCACTCACTTTGAGCAGACCAAAATAGGCTGCCCGGGCGTAGCGGAATTTACGGTGCAGCGTACCGAAGCTTTGTTCGACCACATAACGGGTCTTCGACAAATATCGGTTGCGTTTGGTTTGCGCTTCCGTCAGCGGACGGTTGCGGCAGGCTTTGCGCATAATGCCGTCTAACAACTGATGCTCTTTCAGATGTTGCCGGTTTTCCTTGCTGTCGTAGCCTTTGTCGGCATAGACGGTCGTACCTTCGGCAATGCCTTCCAACAAAGGGGACAGATGGTTGCACTCATGGGTATTGGCAGGAGTGATGTGCAGTTTCTCGATATAGCCTTCCTCATCGGTACGGGTATGTTGTTTGTAACCGAGTTTGTAGAGGCCGTTTTTCTTTGTCCAACGGGCATCTTTGTCCTTACTCGGTGTGGTTTGGCCGCTGACTTGTCCTTCCTCGTCGACTTCTATGGCCTGACGCTGTTTGCTGCCGGCAGTCTGAATAATGGTGGCGTCAATGACGGCGGCGGATGCTTTCTCTACTTTTAGGTTTTTTTCGGCCAGTTGGCAGTTAATCAGTTCCAGCAATTCGGACAGGGTGTCGTCTTGCGCCAGCCAGTTACGGTAGCGGCATAAGGTGCTGTAATCGGGGATGCTCAGTTCGTCAAAACGGCAAAACAGGTTGAAATCGATGCGGGTGATGAGGCTGTGTTCGAGTTCGGGATCGGAGAGGCTGTGCCATTGTCCGAGCAGGACGGCTTTGAACATGGACAACAGGGGATAGGCGGGACGGCCGCGGTGGTCTCTAAGGTAACGGGTTCTTTGACGGTTCAGGTATTGTTCGATCGGTTGCCAATCAATCACCTGATCCAACTTCAATAATGGGAAGCGGTCGATGTGTTTGGCAATCATGGCTTGTGCGGTTTGCTGGAAGAAGGTGCTCATGGGAAATCCCCTAAATGTCTTGATGGGAATTTAGGGGATTTTGGGGAATTTTGCAAAGGTCTCAGGTTGCCGTAACAGCGGAGGATTTGACGCGGATTCCCGATATTGTTACATCGCCTGACAAAATCGTAACAGGTTTTCAATCAGAACAAGGGGCTGAACGGGTTGCGTATTTGAAGAGATTTGATGACGGGCTGATGGTTTACATCGCCGAAGCCAGCCGTAAAAAGAAAGATTTTCGAGCTATTCCATGCGGAAGTATCCCCCAACGGCAATATCCGAAAATGTCATCAAAAACATTTCCAGCCAAAGCCTCAACGTCCGAAACGGGGAGAGGGCATATGACAATTCTACCCCCAACACCGACACCAATCAAGACATACTGTTTCAAGGCGGCGCAGACCGTGGGATGTTCAGCCGTGAGCATAACCTGATTGCCCTGTTGAAAAACGCCGACGCATCTATATTCGTTCACGAACTGGGGCATTTCTTCCTTGAAACAAATACCCATATCGCCCGCGACCTGACCGCCAAGCCTGCCGAAAACCTGACCGAACAGGAACGGCAATTCCTGTCCGACGTTCAGACGACCTTGGATTGGTTCGGTGTGAAAGACCTTGCCGCATGGGACGCAATGAGCCTGAACGAGCAGCGCGAGAATCACGAAAAATGGGCGCGCGGTTTTGAAGCCTACCTGTACGAAGGCAAAGCACCAAGCGAAGAATTGCGTGGGTGTTCCGCCGTTTCCGTTCATGGTTGAAACAGGTCTATCAATCCCTGAAAAGTCTGAACGTAGAATTGACCGATGAAGTCCGCAGCGTGTTTGACCGAATGTTTGCCAGCGACGAGCAGATTCAGCAAACCCAATACATCAACGGCATGGCTCCGATGTCTGATAATAAGGCGTAAGCGAGCATGAACCAAGCTAAGCTGCCCTACCCCTTTCAGGCAACTCCCCATTGAGTTTCTTCTATCTTCCAAAAGAAAAGGTCGTCTGAAAATTTTCAGACGACCTTTTGCATGGTATTCAAGCTAGGATTTATTTATCGCGGCTGAATACGATTTTGGTTGCTTGGATGGCTACGCAGACTGCACCGCCGATGAAGATCAAGTCGGCTGCTGTGCGTACCCAGCGCAGGGTGTCGAGGATTTCCATTTGCAGGAATTCTTCGCTACGGGCATACCACAGACCATGAGTGATGGAGGCGTATGCTTGAATCGCGCCGACAGGCAGCAGGCTGATGGCGATCATGCCGACCAAGCCGCCGTTGAGCAGCCAGAAGCCCCAAGTCATGAGTTTGTCGTCGAAATGTGCGTTTGGTTTCAGGTAGCGGGCAACCAGCAAGACGAAGCCCAGTGCTAAGAAGCCGTACACACCGAACAAGGCTGCGTGTGCGTGAACTGCGGTAGTGTTCAGGCCTTGGATGTAGAACAGGGAAATCGGCGGGTTAATCAGGAAGCCGAATACGCCGGCACCGATCATGTTCCAGAAGGCAACTGCTACGAAGCACATCAGCGGCCAACGCAGGCGTTTCGCCCATTCGGACAGGTGTTGGTAAGACCAGTGTTCGTAAGCTTCACGGCCCAGCAATACCAGCGGTACGACTTCCAATGCGGAGAAGCAGGCACCGATTGCCATAGAGGCGGAGGTAGAACCGGAGAAGTACAGGTGGTGCAGCGTACCCGGGATACCGCCCAACATGAAGATGGCGGCGGCAGCCAGAGTGGATGCGGTAGCGGTACTGCGGCGGACGAAGCCCATGTTGTAGAAGATGAAGGCAAAGGCTGCGGTAGCGAATACTTCGAAGAAGCCTTCTACCCACAGGTGAACCACCCACCAGCGCCAGTATTCCATCACGGCAATCGGGGATTTTTCGCCGTAGAACAGACCGGGCGCGTAGAACACGCCGACACCGACCATGGAGGCAACGAAGATTGCCAGCAGGTTTTTGTCCACGCCTTTTTCTTTAAAGGCGGAAACGGTACAGCGCAGCATCAGGAACAGCCACAACAGCAGGCCGACCATCAGCAGGAGTTGCCAGAAACGGCCCAAATCGAGGTATTCGTAACCTTGGTGTCCGAACCAGAAGTTGAGATCGGGACGAATGATGTGGGTCAGGGCGAAGAAGTTACCTGCGTAAGAACCGCCGACTACGATAAACAGGGCGATGTACAGGAAGTTCACGCCGGCGCGTTGGAACTTGGGATCTTTGCCGCCGTTAACAATCGGAGCCAAGAACAGACCTGCTGTCAGGAAGCCGGTTGCAATCCAGAAGATGGCAGATTGGATGTGCCAAGTACGGGTCAATGCGTAAGGGAACCAGTCGGACATTTCGAAGCCGAGTGCTTCGTCGATGCCGTAGAAGCCTTGACCTTCGACGGTGTAGTGCGCGGTCAGACCGCCCAGCAACACTTGTACCACAAACAGGGCGACTGTCAGGAAGACGTATTTGCCCAATGCTTTTTGGGAAGGAGTCAGCTGTACTTTGGAAATCGGGTCTTCAGTCGGAACTTCCACTTCTTCGTGTTTGGTCAGGAAGGAGTAACCCCACATCAGCAAGCCGATACCCATCAGGAGCAATACAACGCTGGTGAACGACCACATGTAGTTTTCAGTAGTCGGTACGTTGTTGATCAAAGGCTCGTGCGGCCAGTTGTTGGTGTAGGTGAAAGTTTCGTCAGGACGGTTGGTCGAAGCAGACCATGAAGTCCAGAAGAAGAAGTTGAACAGTTTTTCACGCGCTTCTTTACTTGGCAATGTGTTGTTTTTCATTGCGAAGTGTTCGCGTGTTTTCTGAAGGGCGGGATCATCGCTGTATACGCCGTGGTAGTAAGGCAGGATACTCTCAATGGCTTTGACACGGGTATCGCTGATAACGACGCTGCCGTCTTCTTTAATACGGCTTTGGTTACGGTATTCGTCGGCAAGGCGGGTTTTCAGTACGGCTTGTTCTTCAGGAGAAACTTCGTTGAATTTTTTGCCGTAAGTCTCTTGCGCAGTCAAATCCAACCATGCGACAAGCTCGCGGTGCAGCCAGTCGGCTGTCCAGTCCGGAGCTTGGTATGCGCCGTGTCCCAATACGGAACCGACTTCCATACCGCCGGTGGTTTGCCAGGCAGACTGACCTGCCAAAATATCGTCTTTGGTCATCAGCTGAGTGCCTGATGCCGAAACGACTCTCTCAGGGTAAGGCGGGGCTTTTTTATAAACCTCGCTGCCCATGTAGCCAAGAATGGTAAAGCAGACTGCCAGGACGGCAAACAGCAAGTACCATAGCTTCTTGTACTGTCCCATTTCAGAACTCCTTATTTTGGTAAAAAGTGGTTGCTTATAAATTCATACTATATGAATGTTAAAGATTGTAGCACTCTTTTCAGGCAAAAGAAATATTCTCTTAACAACAATCTTTAAAAAACAGGTATATAGTCAATAATAATTCTTATTATCAAAAATACGATGACATTTTTGTAAAGAATTGGATAAAACATGTGAGCAATAATAGATGATTTGATGTAGTTTTATCTAATTATTAAGTATTAATTAGGTATTAAATTAGGTAGTAAAAGTTCATCTTTGATGAATTAATTGATTTAGGTCAAGATATAGCGGCAAAACCCCCTACATAATCCTACAAAAGTTCATAAGAGATGCTTTTCAGACGACCCTGAATAAGGCAGTTTGTAAAGAGCCGAAAGCGGTATGCCGCGGACGACAAAGGTTGAAAAATTATACCCTGACCTTCTTAAAATAGTTATTAAAGGAAATGACAACTATGAAACGCCAAGCTTTAGCTGCAATCATTGCTTCAGTTTTTGCTTTAGCCGCCTGTGGTGAGCAAGCTGCCCAAAAACCTGCCGAGCAAACCGCTTCCGCTCCTGCAACTGCCGAAGCTCCTGCTTCCAGCACTCAGACTGCTGCCGAAACCCCGGCTGCTGATTTGCCTGTTATCGACGCGGTAACCACCCACGCTCCTGAAGTTCCGCCGGCCATTGACCGCGACCATCCTGCACGTGTACGCGTAAAAATGGAAACCATCGAAAAAACCATGAAAATGGACGATGGCGTGGAATACCACTACTGGACATTTGACGGCGACGTTCCGGGTCGCATGATCCGTGTACGCGAAGGCGATACCGTGGATATCGAATTCTCTAACAACCCGTCTTCTACTGTACCGCACAATGTTGACTTCCACGCTGCTACCGGTCAAGGCGGTGGTGCAGAAGCCAGCTTCACTGCTCCGGGCCGTACTTCTACATTCAGCTTCAAAGCCCTGCAACCCGGTCTGTACATCTATCACTGTGCCGTTGCCCCTGTCGGTATGCACATCGCCAACGGTATGTACGGTCTGATTTTGGTTGAACCTAAAGAAGGCCTGCCTAAAGTGGACAAAGAGTTCTACATCGTACAAGGTGACTTCTACACCAAAGGCAAAAAAGGTGCGCAAGGCCTGCAACCATTCGATATGGACAAAGCCATCGCAGAACAACCTGAATATGTTGTATTTAACGGCCACGTAGGTTCTATCGCCGGCGACAACGCTCTGAAAGCTAAAGCAGGCGAAACCGTCCGTATGTACGTTGGTAACGGTGGTCCGAACCTCGTTTCTTCCTTCCACGTTATCGGTGAAATCTTCGATAAAGTTTACGTAGAAGGCGGCAAACTGATCAACGAAAACGTACAAAGTACCCTGATCCCTGCCGGTGGTGCAGCGATTGTCGAATTTAAAGCCGATATTCCGGGCAGCTATACTTTGGTTGACCACTCTATCTTCCGTGCATTCAACAAAGGCGCGTTGGGTCAACTGAAAGTAGAGGGCGCAGAAAACCCTGAAATCATGACCAAAAAACTGGAAGATAAAGCCTATGTAGGTAGCGGTGCCGCTTCTGCCCCTGCTGCTTCTGCCCCTGCTGCTTCTGCTCCAGCTGATTCCGCAGCTCCTGCTTCCGCAGCATCTGCAGGTAAAGGCGGCTACTAATCCAGTCATCTCGGCGTAGAGACAGAAAAAAGCCACTGCTGTTCCGGCTGATGCAAGGACAACAGTGGCTTTCTTCCACAACCAATCGAAAGATTGGTTTTTCAGACGACCTATCAAGTATCGAAGGTCGTCTGAAAAACCGGTTTCAAGCATTCACGAACCCGACAAGCCAAAAGCACAATAATCAGACGGCCTCTAAGGATTTTTATCCGGTTTCGCTATATAATCAAAGCCTAATACCCCGCATTCAGATTAGAAAGCCCGTTATGAAACTCATACCACTCCTCGCCTTCTTTACCCTTGTCGCAAGCGGCAGTGCAGCAGCGGCCGAAATGGCAAAAGTTGAAGGAGGCAGCTACCGCCCGCTCTATCTGAAGAAAGAAACAAGCATCATTAAAGTCAAACCCTTCCAAATCGACAAATATCCCGTTACCAATGCCGAATTTGCAGAGTTTGTCAAAAAACACCCGCAGTGGCAAAAAGGCAAAGTCAGCTCCAAACAAGCCGAACCTGCCTACCTCAAACACTGGGTTAAAACAGGCAGCAACAGCTACGCGCCCAAACCCAACGAACTGAAACATCCGGTAACCAACGTATCTTGGTTTGCCGCCAATGCCTACTGTACTGCGCAAGGCAAACGCCTGCCGACCATAGACCAATGGGAATTTGCCGGACTTGCCTCCGCCACACAGAAAAACGGTTCTGCCGAACCCGGCTACAACCGTACCATTCTTGACTGGTATGCAGACGGCGGCAGAAACGGCTTGCACGATGTCGGTAAAAGCAAACCCAACTACTGGGGCATTTACGATATGCACGGCCTGATTTGGGAATGGACGGAAGACTTCAACAGCAGCCTGCTCTCGTCAGGCAATGCCGATACGCAAATGTTTTGCAGCGGCGCATCCGTAGGCTCCAGTGACCCATCAAATTACGCCGCCTTCCTGCGCTACGGCATTCGCACTAGCCTGCAATCGAAATACGTCCTGCACAACCTAGGCTTCCGTTGCGCCTCGAAATAACAGGTTTCATCACCAAAGCAGCTTTGGCGGTACTGAAAGGTATCGCCTTTTTTTTGAGTTTGAGGTTAATTTGAAAATAGCGAATGGGCAAAACCTCGTGCCTAACAAATTTAGCATGACCAAGTTTCTAACGGGCTGAATATTCCAAGAACTGGTCTATTTCTCTACCTCTTCCTAATTTTCATTAATAAATATACCGGCAAACCAAAAGGTCGTCTGAATGTTTTTCAGACGACCTTTTATTCTCATGCCTATCAAGCTGACTGTATCGGGATGATACGGTTTTGATTGCGTTTTGCACCGCCTTCGCAATAATTGACTTTGACGTATTCTTCGACAATCTCTAAGAATTCGGCTGCAATGTTGTCGCCTTTTAAAGTCACTTTGCGTTCTCCGTCAACATAAACCGGGGCAACAGGG
Source organism: Morococcus cerebrosus (assembly GCF_022749515.1). Taxonomy (NCBI): domain Bacteria; kingdom Pseudomonadati; phylum Pseudomonadota; class Betaproteobacteria; order Neisseriales; family Neisseriaceae; genus Morococcus; species Morococcus cerebrosus. Next base: position 781,774 of record NZ_CP094242.1, on the reverse strand, counting down.
GTTTCACCGGTTCCGGGCAGGCTGATGCCGATGTCTGCCAGTTTGCTTTCGCCCGGTCCGTTAACGACGCAACCCATGACGGCAACGTTTAAAGATTCTACACCGGGGTAAAGGGTGCGCCATACGGTCATTTTTTGGCGAAGGTAATTTTGTACGTCTTGGGCAAGCTCTTGGAAGACTGTGCTGGTGGTGCGTCCGCAGCCCGGGCAGGCGGTAACCATGGGGGTAAACGAGCGCAGTCCCATGGTTTGTAGAATTTCCTGACCGACGATGACTTCCTGCGTGCGCGAGCTGCCGGGTTCAGGGGTCAGGGAAATGCGGATGGTGTCGCCGATACCTTCTTGAAGCAGTACGGCCAAGGCAGCAGTCGAAGCGACAATGCCTTTGCTGCCCATGCCTGCTTCTGTCAAGCCTAAGTGGAGCGGATATTGGCAGCGGCTGCCCAGTTCGCGGTAAACCTGAATCAAATCTTGAACGGAGCTGACCTTGCACGACAAGATGATTTTGTTTTCAGGCAAACCTAATCGGACGGCTTTTTCAGCAGATTCCAACGCCGAAATAATCAAGGCTTCTTTCATGATTTCTTCGGGCGGTTTGGGCGATGAGGACGCCAGATTGGCATCCATCATGCGCTTGGCGAGGCTTTGGTCAAGCGAACCCCAGTTGACGCCGATACGGACGGCTTTGTCGTTTTCGGCAGCAGTCCGAATCATATAGGCAAATTTTTCATCGCCTTTTGCGCCTTTGCCGACATTACCGGGGTTGATACGGTATTTGGACAAGGCTTTGCCGCACTCGGGAAATTCTGCCAACAGACGTTCGCCATTGAAATGGAAGTCGCCAATCAGCGGGGTGGTGTAACCCATGTCGTCCAAACGCTGGCGGATTTCGGCAACTTTGGAGGCGGCTTCCGGGCTGTTGACGGTAATGCGCACCATTTCTGAGCCTGCATCGCTCAATTCTTTGACTTGCAGGGCGGTTGCTTTAGCATCTGCGGTGTCGGTATTGGTCATTGATTGCACGACAACGGGTGCATCCGAACCGACGGTGAGATGATCGATTTGTACTTGATGGGTTTGGCGGCGTTTGGATGTGTTCATCTTTATTTTTTTCCTGCTACAAAGGAAGCTGATTTTTCACCGGCAACCCGGTATTCTGCCAGATTGATGGTTGTCCCGCCGTAATTGGCTTGTGCGCCTGTGGCAATACCGATCCAGACATTGTAGGGCGCACCGCCTTTAAAACGCCTTTCGCTTCCTGCGGGAATGATCCGGCTGAAAATCATGGTACCTTTCTTGTCGGTGATAATCAGATTGCTTCGGTATTGGACTTTAATCCAAAGCTCGTCTGAATCGACTTTGACTTCAGGTGCGGATGCCGCTGCTTCGGATGCGGCGACACTTGAAGCTGCTTTTTCGGCATTGGATATTTCTTGTTTGCCGTTTTCTGCCATATTGGAAACGGCAACATTTTCTTTTTTCAAATCCGGCGTCTGCATACTGTTGCGTACTGCATCGCTGTTTTGCGCGACTTGTTGTTCGTTTTCATGATTGGACTTGCTTTGCCAAACATAAATACCGCCGCCAAGCAGGATGAGCGCCGCCATGCCCAAAACCCATTTGGGAAAACCGACTTTTTCACCATCTTGGTAGTTCAAGCCGGCATTTTGTTTGCGATCAACCAGATAGACATGGTCTTCTTCCGGCGCGGAAATGGCTTTCAGACGACCTGTAATGGTTGTTTCATCGATTTTCAATAGACGGGCATAAGAACGCAGATAGCCCATAACGAAGACCAATCCTGAAAAGAAAGAATAGTCTCCTTTTTCAAGTGCTTCAATTTGTTCGGCAGACAGTTTCAACCGTCTCGCTACTTCGTCAATATCCCAACCTGATTTGTGTCTGAGTTGTCCCAGCTCATCACCCAATGATTTGGCAGCTTGAATGTCGTATTCGTTTTTCTTTTGATTTTCCATGTAGTTACTTACCTGTGGTTACTGCCTGTAATTGTTCCGAGTAGGGGAAGTTTGCCCTTAACTGGGCTTCGTATTCGTAGGCTGCCTGGCTATTGCCCAAAGCGGTTGCCAATTTCCAACCCAGCAGCAAATCATCTGCCTGCAAGACATCGACTTTGCTTTGGTATTGACGGAAATAATAGTCCGCTTCGTTTAAATTGCCTGCCAGCATTTTGGTTCTTGCCAATTCTTTAAACGCAGGCGGGAATTGAGGTTGCGCAGCCAAAGAGCGTTCGAGATAAGCTTCTGCCAGCGAATATTGTCCCATCTTCGCGCTGCAAATGCCCTTGTTGAGGTTGGCGATAAACGGAGAAGGATAAGTCGGATCGGCCAGGGCTTTGTCAAAATAACTGATGGACTGGGCAGGATTATTCATCTCGCTGCACAAGAACCAGCCATAGTTATTGTTGATTTCCGCATTGTCAGGTTTCAAAGATAGGGCTTTTTGGAAGCTTTCCTGCGCCTTTTCGCGAACTTTAAGATATTGATAGATTTGCGCGCGAACCAGCCATGCATCTTCATTGCTGCTGTCCGCTTTCAATGCCTCTTCAATGCTCACCGTTGCTTGACGGTAATCGCCCCCGCGCATGTATTCGATAGCCAACTGGGTTTTGATATTGGCGACTTGTGTTGCACGTTCCGCTCTGCTTGGACCTTTCGGGCCGGCGCATGCGCCCAAAACCAAAGTTAAAATAATGGGTTGCCAAATGTTCAGTTTCATAATCAGCTCTGTTGTTCAACCAAAATCTGCTGCCATTTTTGTTGGCGGCGTGTTTTATCTTGTACTTGTCCTGCCAATTGACCGCAAGCTGCGTCAATATCGTCGCCACGCGTTTTGCGGACGGTTACCACAAATCCTGCCTGCTGCAAAATATCGCGGAAAACGCGGATATTTTCATTGGTAGATCGTTCGTAGCCGGAATTGGGGAAAGGATTGAACGGAATCAGATTGAATTTGCACGGTACGTCTTTTACCAGCTCAATCAGTTCGCGCGCATGTTGCGCTTTGTCATTAATTCCGTCCAACATAACATATTCAAAAGTAATGAAATCTCTTGGTGCTTTGACCAAATAGCGTTGGCATGCCGCCATCAACTCTTTCAACGGATATTTTTTATTCAGCGGAACGATTTGATCGCGTACTTCGTCGTTGGAAGCATGAAGGGATACTGCTAGCGCAACCGGCATCGCATCGCGCAGCCTGTCCATTTGCGGCACCATACCCGATGTAGAAACGGTAACGCGGCGGCGGCTGAGGCCGTAGCCATGATCGTCCAGCATGATGCTCAGCGCAGTAACGACATTATCAAAGTTCGCCATTGGCTCGCCCATGCCCATCATGACTACATTGGAAATCACGCGTTCGTTTTTCGGCGTAACGCCCATTGCTTTATTTGCCCACCACAGTTGCCCAATGATTTCGGCAGCAGTCAGATTACGGTTGAAACCTTGGCGGCCGGTAGAACAGAAGGTGCATTCCAATGCGCAGCCGACTTGAGAGGAAATACACAACGTACCGCGTTCTGCTTCGGGAATAAACACCGTTTCCACGCCGTTGCCCGTTCCTACATCCAACAGCCATTTGCGCGTACCGTCGGTGGATTCTTGCGCCATCATCAGTTTAGGCACATCCACGCTTGCCTGTTCGTTGAGTTTCAGGCGCAGGGATTTTGCCAAATCGGTCATTTCATCGAAACTTTGCGCACCGGCTTGGTGGATCCAGCGCATGACTTGTTTGGCGCGGAACGGTTTTTCGCCCATCTCGGCAAAATGATGGGTCAGTCCGTTTAAATCGTAATTCAGCAGATTGGTTTTCATGTGGTTTATTTCTTGGTAAAGCTTTTGAATAAAGGCTGCCGTTGGTTATAAGTCTTGTGAATCTGATGGAGAAGGGAGCTTCGCAACAGTCTGGAAAATTTCCCCAATCTTTTTTGAGAAAACAGCTTTTATTCTCAAGCTTCTTCTATCATATTTTCAGACGACCTTTGTTTTAGAAAGGTCGTCTGAAAACAGATTTAGACAAACAATATCGACAAAACCGTCCAAACGCCCGAACCGGTCGGACGCTCGAACGGCATTTATCGTTAACGTGGGCAGATATCGCTTTGGCTGAAGAAGTAGGCAATCTCGATTGCTGCGTTTTCCAGACTGTCAGAGCCGTGTACGGCGTTTACGCTGAGAGATTCGGCAAAATCCGCACGTATCGTACCGGGAGCAGCTTCTGCAGGGTTGGTCGCGCCCATCAGTTCACGGTTTTTTGCAACGGCATTTTCACCTTCCAGTACCTGAATCATCACAGGACCGCTGGTCATAAAGGCAACCAAGCTGTCGTAAAAAGGACGCTCTTTGTGCACAGCATAAAACTCTTGGGCTTCGCGCACGCTGAGGTGCTTCATTTTGGCGGCGACAATACGCAGTCCGTTTTCTTCAAAACGGCTGTAAATTTTGCCGATTACATTTTTACCTACAGCATCGGGTTTAACGATGGAGATCGTGCGCTCAATAGCCATATTATGTCCTTGTTTTTATTGCATTGTGCAATAGTCTGAGTTTGAGGAAAATGAACTGCTATTTTATCAAATTTCAGTTTGCTTTGGGAAAAGCTACTCTTTTTTCTTTGCCTAAATCTTATTTTTTCAACGTCAGATGCGGCTGTTCCAAATAAACTTCCGATTGCATTTCCACCATACGGCTGGCAGTGCGGGTAAATTCTTCGGCAAAATCACCTTCGACATAAATATCGTTTACGCCTACCGTACTGGTAGCACAGAGCTTCACTCTGAAATCATACAATACGTCAATCAGCCAAGTAAGGCGGCGCGCTTCGGCTTTTTCCTGCGGTGTCAGGCGTTCTAATCCTGATACGAACACCATTTCATAATGTTCGGCCAAATAGAGGTAATCCGCTTGCGAACGCGGTCCAAAACATAAAGCGCGGAAATCGAACCAAATGGCGCGGTCGGATTGGGCTTTGTGCGGAATTTCACGCCCGTGTATTACGCTGACACCGGGATTCAGTTCGGAAATTCCCGCCATTTCTTTAAACAAATCAGCCAATTTCTGCTCGTTTTCTTCATTATTGGGAACGAAGAAAATTTCGGCAGGACGTAAAGTGCGCAGACGGTAGTCTTCTCCGCCGTCAACATTTAAGACGGTCAGGCTGGATTCAATCAGCGCAATGGTCGGCAGAAAACTGCTTCTGTTTTGACCTTGGGGATAAAGCTCGGACGGGGCATAGTTGGAAGTTGCTACCAAAACTACGCCTTCACTCAACAAATTTTCCAATAGGCGCCCAAGAATCATCGCATCTGCAATGTCGCTGACGTGGAATTCGTCAAAACACAATACACGGGTCTCTTTGGCAATCTCGGCAGCTACTGCCTTTAAAGGATTGGCTTCGCTTTTCAAGTCTTTCAAACGCTTATGGATTTCCGCCATAAAAGCATGAAAGTGGACACGGCGTTTGCGGCGGTATGGCAAGCAGCCGAAAAAAGCGTCCATCAAAAAACTTTTGCCGCGACCTACGCCGCCATAAAAATACAGACCTTTCGGTACTTGGGGGGATCGCAGGCTGCGTCCTAGAAAACGGTTGCGTTTGCGTTTGAACATCATCAGTTCCGTCCACAAACGATCCAAATATTCAATCGCACGCGCTTGTGCTTCATCGCGGATGAAATTCGGTTGTTCGGCTGCCGCTTGATACCAAGTCAGCGGGCTGTGGTTTTCAAACGGAGGGGCGACAAACAGTTGACCTCTATCACTCATATCTGACCTTTATTATGTTTTTGGGTTTGACAATTACGTTCTATAAATGGGTAATCATTAAAAGAAACGTATTATAGATGATTTCAGACGACCCTATGAATTTTCCACTACAAATTCCACCTAAATTCCGAAAACAATAGAGAACCATATTTTCAGACGACAAAAAACGCCGCATTTCTGCGGCGTTCGTTTACTCAGGTTTAGTTGGCATTTTCTTGTAAAGCCAAGTCCACACGTTCGCGCAATTCCTTGCCGGGCTTGAAGTGAGGGACGTGTTTTTCAGGCACTTCCACACGTTCACCGGTTTTGGGGTTGCGACCGATACGGGCCGGGCGATGGTTCAAATCGAAGCTGCCGAAGCCACGGATTTCAATACGCTGACCGCGAGCCAGCGAGCGGGTCATGGTATCAACCAAAACCTTTACGCTGTATTCAACGTCTTTTGCCAGCAATTGGTTACCGTTTTTCTCGGCAAAAACTTCTGCCAAACGAACCATTAATTCAGACTTCGTCATGTCTGCAACCTTATTCTTGGTCGCCGGACAGTTTGGCTTTCAGCAAGTCGCCGAGGCTGGTAGTACCGGCGCTGGCGGTTGCAGCAGCGTTGACTGAATTCAGGGCTTCACGGTTTTCTTTAGCGTCTTTAGCTTTAACAGACAGGCGGATGCTGCGGTTTTTGCGGTCGACGGTTACGATAACAGCTTCAACCTCATCACCTTCTTTCAGTTTGGTGGTCAGGTCTTCAACGCGGTCGGCTGCGAATTCGGAAGCAGGCAGGTAGCCTTCTACTTCGTCAGACAGGGCAACAACGGCACCTTTGGCGTCAACAGATTTCACAGAACCTTTAACCAAAGAACCTTTGTCATTTACGCTGATGAAGTTACCGAAAGGATCGCCTTCCAGCTGTTTGATGCCTAAAGAGATGCGCTCTTTGTCAACGTCGATTGCCAATACAACGGCTTCAACTTCTTCGCCTTTTTTGTATTTGCGTACAGCTTCTTCGCCGGCTTCAGTCCAGGACAGGTCAGACAGGTGAACCAGACCGTCGATACCGCCGGGCAGACCTACGAATACGCCGAAGTCAGTGATGGATTTAACCGCACCGGAGATTTTGTCGCCTTTGTTGTGGTTGGCGGCAAATTCTTCCCAAGGATTGGCTTGGCATTGTTTCATACCCAAAGAGATACGGCGGCGATCTTCGTCGATTTCCAGAATCATGACTTCGACTTCGTCGCCCAATTGTACGACTTTGCTTGGGTGTACGTTTTTGTTGGTCCAGTCCATTTCGGAAACGTGTACCAAACCTTCGATACCTTGTTCGATTTCAACGAACGCACCGTAGTCGGTCAGGTTGGATACTTTACCGAACAGGCGGGTACCTTGTGGGTAACGACGGGTCAGGCCGCTCCAAGGATCTTCGCCCAATTGTTTCATACCCAGAGAAACACGTTGTTTGTCTTGGTCGAATTTCAGGACTTTGGCTTCAACTTCTTGACCAACTTCCAAGACTTCGCTCGGGTGTTTCACACGGCGCCATGCCAGGTCGGTGATGTGCAACAGGCCGTCGATGCCACCCAAGTCAACGAATGCACCGTAGTCGGTGATGTTTTTAACGATACCTTTGATGATAGAGCCTTCTTGCAGGTTTTCCAGCAGGGCTTTGCGCTCTTCACCCAAAGTAGCTTCCAGAACGGCGCGGCGGGAAACCACGACGTTGTTGCGTTTTTTGTCCAGTTTGATGACTTTGAATTCGATTTCTTTGCCTTCAAAGTGGGAAGTGTCTTTAACGGGACGTACGTCAACCAAAGAACCCGGCAGGAATGCGCGGATGCTGTTGATCATAACGGTCAGGCCGCCTTTGACTTTACCATTGATAACGCCGGACAGGATGTCGCCGTTTTCCATCGCTTCTTCCAAAGCGATCCAGTCGGCAGCACGTTTGGCTTTTTCGCGGGACAGTTTGGTTTCGCCGAAGCCGTTTTCAACGGATTCGATGGTAACGGTAACGAAATCGCCAACTTTAACTTCAATCTCGCCCTGAGCGTTTTTGAATTCAGCAACGTCAATCAGAGATTCTGATTTCAGACCTGCATTAACGGTAACGAAGTTTTGATCGATTGCCACGACTTCGGCAGTAATCACCTCACCCGGGTTCATTTCTTGCAGGGTAAAGCTTTCTTCAAGCAACTGGGCAAAATTTTCCATAGTCATATATACTCTTTTCGGTACACCGCCAAGGGGTGCGGGGTAGGTTGGAGGATGCCTGCCGCCCTTGGCACGGCAGGCTTTGAAAATAAATATTTCAGACGACCTTCGGATGCTCCAAAGGTCGTCTGAAACAAAACGCAGGGATTATACCCTAAATTTCAAACTTTATGATACCAATCAAGCACTTTTTTTACAGCTTCTTCGATACTCAGCCCGCCCGTATCCAAAAGCTCCGCATCGGGAAGCTGCTTTAAGGGCGCGACGCTGCGGCGGCGGTCCGCTTCGTCGCGTGCCTCGATGTCCGATAAAATCCGTTCAAATTCCAAGCCTTCGCACGGAATGCCGATTTGTTTGGCGCGGCGTTCCGCCCGTATTTTCGCACCTGCGGTCAGGAAAACCTTTAATGCCGCATCGGGGAATACAACCGAACCTATATCGCGCCCGTCGGCGACCAAACCTTTTCCCGTCAGAAAATCACGCTGCCGCTGCAAAAGAGCGGCACGCACTTTCGGCAACTGCGCCACTGCAGAAGCGCCCATGCCGATGGCTTCGCTGCGGATTTGTCCCGAAACGTCTTCATCATCCAAAAAGACCTGAGTGCCTTCAAAGCGGGCGGGCAGATTTTCCGCCAACGCGGCAACCGCCTCTTCATCGTTCCATTCCACATCCTGTTTCTTCGCATACAGCGCGGTCAGGCGGTATAACGCGCCGGAGTCCAGATAATCGAACCCTAAAGCCTGAGCGACACGGGAGGCGACCGTACCTTTTCCCGATGCACTGGGTCCGTCTATGGCGATGACTTTTTGTTTGGTATTCATATTTTGGCTTTCTGAGAATAATGTAGGAGGTCGTCTGAAAACAGATGCACCGAAAATATCTTATTTTTCGAATATGCGGGCAATGGTTAAAGTTCTACGACGACCCGGAATTTTACGGGGATAATGTTAAAAAGCAAATCTGACTATTCATCAGTTACTTCACCAGAAAAGGTCGTTTGAAAGCCCTATTTTCGGTTTTCAGACGACCTTTCTATCTATTTCTCTTTAAACCAACAATTCCCTCCAGCGTTTCACTTGGAAGCGGACTTGCTCCGGCGCGGTTCCGCCCAAGTGGTTGCGCGCGTTCAGGCTGCCTTCGGGTGTCAGCACGCCGTACACGTCGTCTGAAATCAGCTTGCTGAAACCTTGCAGGACCGAAAGCGGCAGTTCGCTCAAATCAACGCCCGCTTGGTCGGCGTGGCGCACGGCTTGGGCAACGACTTCGTGGCTGTCGCGGAAAGGCATGCCTTTTTTCACCAAGTAATCCGCCAAATCGGTGGCGGTGGCGAAGCCCTGCATCACGGCGGCGCGCATATTGTCGGGTTTGACGGTCACGCCGCGCATCATATCGGCGTAAATCCGCAGGGTGTCGATGAGCGTATCGGCGGTGTCAAACAGCGGTTCTTTGTCTTCCTGATTGTCTTTGTTGTACGCCAAGGGCTGAGATTTCATCAGGGTAATCAAGCCGATAAGGTGCCCGATGACACGGCCCGATTTGCCGCGCACGAGTTCGGGCACATCGGGATTTTTCTTTTGCGGCATGATGGACGAACCCGTACAGAAGCGGTCGGCGATATCGATAAAGCCGAAACGCGGACTCATCCACAAAATCAATTCTTCGGACAAACGACTCAGGTGAATCATAACCAGCGAGGCGGCGGCGGTGAACTCGACGGCAAAATCGCGGTCGGATACGGCATCGAGCGAGTTTTGGCAGATTTGCTCGAAACCCAGCAATTCGGCGGTGATTTCGCGCTGAATCGGATAGGTCGTACCGGCAAGGGCGGCAGCGCCGAGCGGCATACGGTTGACGCGTTTGCGACAGTCGGTCATGCGCTCGAAATCGCGTCCGAGCATTTCGACGTAGGCGAGCATGTGGTGTCCGAAACTGACAGGCTGGGCGACTTGCAGATGGGTGAAACCGGGCATGACGGTTTCAGCATTTTGTTCTGCCAAATCGACCAAGGCCGTCTGAAGGCTCCGAATCAGGTCTTGAATAACGGTAATCTGGTCGCGCAGCCACAGGCGGATGTCGGTGGCAACTTGGTCGTTGCGGCTGCGGCCGGTATGCAGGCGTTTGCCGGCATCGCCGATTTTTTCGGTAAGGCGGCGCTCGATGTTCATGTGGACGTCTTCCAAATCCAGTGACCAAGAAATAGTACCGTCCTTGATTTCTGCTATAATCTCCGCCATTCCCTGACGAATCGCCGCCAAATCTTCTTCACTCAAAACACCTGATTGAACAAGCATTTGCGCGTGCGCCAGCGAACCCTGAATGTCCCACTCGGCAAGCCGTTTGTCGAAATCGATCGAACCGGTGTATTTTTTCACCAGTTCGGAAACAGGTTCGTTAAAACGGCCCGACCAGGTTTTGTCCTTACTCATGGTTTCATCCTCAGATAAAATAACAGAGCCGCAAAGGCTCGTATAAACGCATTAAAAGAAAACGGTTGGAAATATTTTATGTCTATTATACGTCAAATCAACAATACATTCGCCGTCCCGGACCTGCGCAATTCGGCAACAGTCGTGCGCCTTTTGATTATTGTCTTGGGCAGTCTGTTCTTTCTACCCTTGATCAGCGATTCTTCGCTCTCCTATTCCGCAGAGATTTACCATCATTCCCAATGGGTGTTTCCCGTATTGCTGGGGATTTTGGTTAAAGCCTATTTCGTCAATATCTTCACCCCTGCCATCAAAACATCGCCCTACGGCGTCATTATTACCTATTTTTTGAATTTATCGATATTTGCAATCGTCGATTTCTTCATTCTGAAAACACACGGCAGAACACTCTCGCAACATTTCTTCCTGTTCAACCTTTTCCTGCTCGGGCTGATGTATTACGAAGCTTCGCGCCGGAACGGCCTTGCGCCTTCGATTTCCGAAGCCCGCCTCAGCGCGCTGACCGCCCGCATCCGCCCGCATTTCCTGTTCAACAGCCTCAACGCCGCCATCAGCCTCATCCGCCTGCGTCCGTATGATGCGGAAACCCTGCTGGAGAACCTCGCCAACCTCTTCCGCGCCCAACTGCGCGACGGCAGTCAAAGCAGCACTTTAGGACAGGAAATCGAATGGGCGCAGGAATACATCGCCATCGAACAAATCCGCATGGGCCATATGCGCGTGCAGGTGATGTGGCAGCACCAAGCGCCCGATGACGCGGAGACGCCGCACCTCCTGCTCCAACCCCTTTTGGAAAACGCGGTCTTCCACGGCGTCGAATCGACCCACCGCCCCGGTATGATTACCGTGTTTACCAAGCTCAACAAATCATCCATCTACATCCGCATCGAAAACCCGTACACCCCGCCCGAAAGCAGCGAAAACGCCAAACCGCACAAAGGCAACTCGATGGCATTGCACAACCTCAAAGAACGCCTGACACTGATGTACGACAACGATGCCAAAATCCAAAGCCGCCAACTCGACGGCATTTTCCGCGTCGACATCCGCCTGCCTTACCGCAAAAAAGCGTCTGATGTGAACAGACTGTTCGGTTGAGAAAACATCGCCGAATATAACAACAAAGGTCGTCTGAAAACCTGATTGCGAAGGGTTTTCAGACGACCTTTTGGTTTTAATAATCTTGATTTATGCCACAGGCGGCATTTGGGCGGCGGTTTCTTGCGTCCATGCTTGGGTTTCGGCGAAAGCGGGGCGGGCGAGATGTTTGGCGGCGTAGCGTTGTAATACGTCGGTTTGATCGGCGGGCAACACTTTCCAATTTTGCGTTAAGTGCAGAATCAGCGCGGAGCAGTACAAATCCATCGCGGTAAAGCTGTTTCCGACGATGTAGTCGCGGTTTTTCAAGTGTTCGCGCAATGTGTTCCATGCGGTATCGAAATCGCCGTAACCGATTTGGCGGCGGCATTCGGGCGTATCGACAGGCAGGTTGTGCAGTTTATTGAAGGCTGCATATTCGAGGTGCATCAATATGCACATCCAGCGATAGTATTCGCCGCGCTCCACCGTACCTGCGGCGGGGATGAGGTGTTTGTCGGGAAATTGTTCTGCCAAAAAGGTAATGATGGCGGTCGATTCGGTCAGTACGGCATCACCGAATTTGAGTGCGGGGACTTGCCCTTGGGGATTGATGGCGAGATATTCGGCGGATTTCATTTGCGCGCCGAACTGGACGGGTACGACGGTGTATTCCGCGCCGCATTCTTTCAGCATCCATACGACGTATCTGCCGCGTGAAAAGGGATGGGTGTAGAGCGTGATGTTGTGCATGTTTCTTCCTTTTACACGATGAATGGTTTTGGCAAAACCCACAGCGGGTTTTCAGACGACCTCATCAATAGGCGATGCTTTTTGCCGCTTCGTTCAAACCGTTTTCCAAAGATTCCAGCATGGCGGTATAGCCGTCGCCTTGTTGCGGGGTGGTAACGTCAAACGGTTTGTTGCGTCCGTCTGGCCACAGGGCGTAGCCGCTGACGGTAGTTTGCCCCTGATAGCTGCCTTGGAAGGCTTCAACATAGATTTTCAGGGTTTGGCTGCTTTGGCTGCGTGAGGCGGGAACGAAAGTATGGCGCGGGTTGAGGCGGTTGAGTTTGTTGCTGAAGTTCGCCGCCAACGCGCCGTCGAGCGGTGCCGCCCAAAGGTGGTTCTTCGCCAGATTCACATGATACGCGTCAGTTTGGTAAACGAGGCCGCCGTTGGCGAGCGGTTCGGCAAGGTTGACTTTGACCGCGATTTCGCTGCCTTGCGCCGCCGGCCGGATGTATTGGCTGTCGGGCAGGACGAAATATTGCGGGCTTTGCGCGGTGCCGCAGGCGGCAAGCGTCAGGGCGGCGGCAATCGGGAAGAGGCGCATTATCGGCTTCCTTTCGGGATGGGGTCTTTGCTGCTGCTGTTAAAAATCAGCGCGTTGGGTTTTTCTTTCAAAGTATTAATGACGGGCTGTACGTCTCTGAGGGTTTTGTCCAAACTTTGCAGGGTATTTTGCACGTCGCCGTAGATGGGCGATTGCGGCGATACGCCTTGCAGGGTTTGGCGCAATTCTTTCAGGGTTTGGTTCAGCTCGTTCGGAATGTTTTGCGTTTGAGGTTTGCCGACCAGTTTGTCGATAGAGCTTAGGGCGGCATTGGCAGATTTGAGGGTGGATTTGAGTTCGGCGAGCGAACCGTTCAACCCGGCAACGGTTTTATCCAACGGCAGATTGTTGAATTTCTCTAACAAATCCGCCACTTTTGCCTGCAAATCGTCCAAACCGCCGCCTTGTGTGGCAATGACGGTATCGCCTGCGTAAACGGTGTGCGGTCGCAGCTTGGGCGAAGACGAGGGCTGGTCGGTCAGTTCGACCATTTTGCTGCCGGTAATCAAGTTGTTGCTGGAGATGGTGGCGGTCAGACCTTTGCCCAAAGCTGCTTGAAATTGTTGTTTCCAATGCTCTTTGCTTTGTTCGTCGGCATTGATTTCCATGCGCGACGGCTCGATGCGGATGCGCACGGGAATCCAGCCGTTTTCAAACAGATGCAGGCTGTCGTTGCGGTCGAAATAGGGAACGTCGGAAACCACGCCGACATTCAGTCCTTTATATTCGACAGGCGAACCGGCAGTCAGACCGCGTACGGATTGTTTGAAAAACGCGGTGTAATACAACGAACGGTCATCGGGCAGATTTGCCACTTCGCTGCGGCTGTCGTAAAGCGTGAAACTGTCTTCACTTTTCACATTTTTGCTGTTTTTGGTTTTCGGCGAATCAAACGAAATTGCGCCGGAAAGCAACGCGGGCAAAGGAGCGGAATTGAGTTTCACGCCGCTGCCTGTGGTTTCGATATTGATGCCGCTCTCCAGCCAAAAGCGGCTTTCCGAATTAATCAATTTGTCGTTCGGGCTTTGGATGAAGATGGTGTAATGCACGGTTTGGTCGGCAGGCTCGAAATGTGCGCTTTCTACCTGTCCGACCATAAAGTTTTCATAAAGTACGGGGCTGCTGACGTTGAGGATTTTATCGTTTTGACCGACCAGCTTCAGGCGCAGGCCGCTTTGTCCGATGGCGGCAATCGGCGGGATGTCCTGCACTTCAAATACATCCTTCGTTTCATTGCTTTTGCCGGGCGTAAACGCGATATACGAACCAGACAGGAGCGTGCTCAAACCGGTTACGCCGCTTTGGTCGATACGCGGTTTCACCACCCAAAACTGCGTATCGCTGCGGATGAGGTCTTTCGCATCGGCATTGAGTTGGGCGGTAACTTCCACGCCTTTTTGGTCGTCGCGCAGCTTGATGCGGGTAACGTGTCCGACATCGACGTTCAACACTTTAATCACCGTATTGTTGACTTCAATGCCTTCCGCGCTGTCCATCAAAAGTGTGACGACCGGACCTCGGTTGCGGATGTCCTTTACCAGCAGCCAGCCGCCCGCAATCAGCGCAATCAGCGGAATCAGCCACACGATAGACGTGAAGACATTGGTTTTTTTGACACGCGCGGGTGCGCGATGTGTTTGAGAAGAATCGTGTTTTTTCATTGTTTCTGGTTATCGTCGGAATCGGGGTCGTCTGAAAGCTGCTGCTGCCTGTCCCAAATCAGGCGGGGGTCGAAATAATAGGCAGACAGCATGGTTAATACCACCACCAGGCAGAAATAAACCGCCGCCCCGCCGGGGACGACGCGCGCCATGTTGGTGTGGAACGAACTCATCAAAATAATAATCACAAAAATATCAATCATCGACCAGCGGCCGATGGATTCGGTAATCCGGTAAAGCACCGACATTTTCGGCGCGCTCATCGGCGGTTTGAAATAAGCAGACGCAATCAAAACCGCCATCGCGATAATCTTCAATACCGGCACCAAAATACTCGCGCTGAAAATAATCACCGCAATCAGCCTGTCGCCGTCGTTCCACATATACACAATGCCGTTGAAAATCGTATTGACTTCCAGCGCAGTAGGGTTCGACGAAATCATAATCGGCAGAATATTCGCGGGGAAATACAGGATAAACGCCGCAATCAAAAACGCCAGCGAAATGCTCAGGCTTTTCGGGCGGCGGCGGTACAAATCCGCACCGCAAACCTCGCAAGGCTGCTCGTCTTTATCGCGGAAATACAGGCAGCGGCTGCAACAAAATTTGTCTTCAGATGCCGCTTGTACCGCATCCCCGCCCGTCAGCCTGTGGATTTTATAATAAACCCAATGCTGAGGAATCGAGACCGAAGTCCGAATCAGCATGACCGACAGCGCAAACATCAAATAAAATGCCGAGCCGAATTCAACCTCCGCCACAGACGAGAGCTTGATATACGCCACCAAAGTGGAAATAAAAAACACATCCACCATAATCGCATGGCGCAGCCTGACCAAAACCCGCGTCGCAAACCGCAGCGCAGGATACGCCCGATCGCGCACCAACGCGGTATAAACGTACAAACAAAGCAGCAAAAATAATACCGGCGCGCCGAACGTGAGGACGAACATCACTTCCGCCAGAAAACCGTAATCCTGATAAATCAAAAGCCGCATCATTTCCGGCAGCGACAGGACGGATGTTACGCCGAAAAGTTCCACGCGGATGTAAACCATGCTGTACGCAAACGCCATCAAAATCAGTGAAGTTGTCGCGTAAGCCAGCGGCGCAACATAAGGATTGTTTTCCACCTCGACCACTTCATGATTGCACACCGGACAATGCGCTTCCTGCCCCTGCCGCAGGCGCGGAATATCCATGCGGTTGCCGCAGTCCGGGCAATCCACCGTATGCGCCGGCAGCGATGCGTCGGGCAGGTAGGATTTATAACGCCACCAGCGCGTATAGCTAGGAATCGGTTTCATGGGAAAAGGGGGAGGACGGAAAAGTGTATAGAAAGACTCGGCATTATAAGGGAAAACAGAAAGATAGCCTAACCTCACTAAATATCAAGACATCAAAATATCAAGGCATCAAAAGGTCGTCTGAAAACATTGCTGTTACTGCCTATATCTGACAAGCCGGAGTAAATCAAAACAGTAAATATCTACATTGTTATAGCGGATTAAAATAAAAATGAGACAAAGCAGCAACGGGTGCCGTTTACGGATAGTATATAAGGGCGTTGGCAACGCTGTATCATTGCAATTTTAATCCGCTATACCACCACCCTCCCCTGTAATCTTTTCACTCAAAAATGCCTGATTCAAAAAACTGGGCTACTTTTCCACAATAAAATAAAAGGTCGTCTGAAAATAAAATTTCAGACGACCTTTCAAGCATACAACCCGATTAACCCAAATCAAACGCTTTGTGCAGGACGCGGGTGGCGAGTTCCATGTATTTCTCGTCAATCAAGACGGAAACTTTGATTTCTGAGGTGGAAATCATTTGGATGTTGATGCCTTCTTCGGCGAGGGTGCGGAAGATTTTGGCGGCAACGCCGACGTGCGAACGCATGCCCAAGCCGACTGCGGAGACTTTGCACACGGTGTCGTCGCCGTCGATGGCGGCTGCGCCGATGCTGTCTTGCAGTTTGGTCAGGATTTCGATAGTTTGTTTGTACTCGCCGCGCGGTACGGTGAAGGAGAAATCGGTAGTGCCTTCGCTGCCGACATTTTGGATAATCATGTCGACTTCGATGTTGGCATCGGCAACCGCGCCTAAAATCTGATAGGCGACGCCGGGTTTGTCGGGTACGCCGCGCACGTTGATGCGGGCTTGGTTTTTATCGAATGCGATACCGGTTACGGCAGCTCTTTCCATGTTGTCGTCCTCTTCAAAGGTAATTAAAGTGCCGTTGCCGCCGTCTTGCAGGCTGCTCAGTACGCGCAGGCGCACTTTGTATTTTCCGGCGAATTCTACTGAACGGATTTGCAAAACTTTCGAACCGAGGCTTGCCAGTTCGATCATTTCTTCAAATGTAACCGTATCCATGCGGCGCGCTTCAGGCACGACGCGGGGGTCGGTGGTGTAAACGCCGTCTACGTCGGTATAGATTTGGCATTCGTCCGCTTTGAGGGCTGCGGCGAGCGCAACGGCGGAAGTGTCTGAACCGCCGCGTCCGAGCGTGGAAATATCGCCTTCGCTGCTGATGCCTTGGAAACCGGCAACGATGACGACTTTGCCCTCGGCGAGGTCGGCGCGCATTTTTTCGTCATCTATGCTTTCGATGCGGGCTTTGGTGTGGGAAGTATCGGTTTTGAGGGCGACCTGCCAGCCGGTGTAGCTTTTGGCATTCACGCCGATGTCTTTCAATGCCATTGCCAAAAGGCCGATGGTCACTTGTTCGCCGGTAGCTAAGACTACGTCCAGCTCGCGCGGATCGGGATGCTCCTGCATTTCGTGCGCCAGCGCAACCAAGCGGTTGGTTTCGCCGCTCATGGCGGATACGACGACAACGATGTCGTGTCCTTCGGCGCGGGCTTTGGCGACACGTTTGGCTACGTTTTTAATGCGTTCGGGTGAGCCTACTGATGTGCCGCCGTATTTGTGTACGATTAACGCCATGTTTCGTGCTTTCTGTTTGAGATTGGTAGGGCAGCGTGGTGCTGCAAAGTCGGAATCTTCCCGCCTGTCTGAGCAGGTTTTCACGCTGCGGCAAAAGGCGGACAAATCTTTGTGTATTTTACTGTCGTTTACATGAATTTCAAGGATAAATTGGATTTTGGCGACAAACAGGCCGTCGGATGTCGAAGGTCGTCTGAAAATATGGTTTCAGACGACTTTTTATTTCAAACCTAATAGTTGCATCTTGTTATATTTTTCTAATCAATCAGTACAAAATACTAGTTATTAAGACATATTTTATTTAAAAATATATTGTATTTAGACATCAGAAAACGGTATAGTATTGTTCGTTCAAATTCAAACAACAAACACACGAAAGGAATATTATTATTATGCAAATCAGCGCACGCAACCAATTCAACGGCATCGTTAAAGACATCCGCAACGGCGCGGTCAACAGCGAAGTAACCGTCTCCCTACCGACCGGACAGGAAATCGTAGCAGCCGTTACTTGCGAGAGCGTCAGCAACCTCGGCTTGGAAAAAGGCAAGGCCGTTGTGGTGCTGATTAAAGCGGGCAGCATCTTGATTGCCAACAATCTCGACAACATCAAACTTTCCGCGCGTAACCAATTGTCAGGCATCATCAGCCATATCGAACGCGGTTCGGTCAACAGCATCGTTGACTTGGACTTGGGTGATGGCTTGGCTTTGAGCGCGGGCATTACCATGAAAAGCAGCGATTTGCTGAATCTGGTACCCGGCCAAAAAGCAACGGCAATCTTCAAAGCAGGCGCCGTTATTTTGGGCGTATTGGCATAATCCGAACCGTCCGATTCCAAAAGGTCGTCTGAAACTTCAGGTTTCAGACGACCTTTTTATCATTTGCAGAATGCCGTTATCCGATAGGGCAGGATATTTTTAATGCGTTTTGCTGGTGCGCCGTCAACTCGGCAATGCCTTTTTGCGCCAACGCAATCAGTTTGCCCAATTCGTCAAGGCTGAATGGTGCGCCTTCCGCCGTGCCTTGGATTTCGATGATTTTGCCCGAAACGGTCATAACGATGTTGACGTCGCTGTCGCAGCCGGAGTCTTCGGGGTAATCCAAATCTAAAAGCGGTACACCGTTCACCACGCCTGCGGATACGGCGGCAACGGCTTCACGGATGGGGTTTTCGCTGATGAGGTCGTCTGAAAGCAGCTTGTTAACCGCAATTTGCAGGGCGACGAACGCGCCGGTAATAGACGCGGTACGCGTTCCGCCATCAGCCTGAATCACGTCGCAGTCAATTAGGATTTGGCGTTCGCCCAGTTTTTCCATATCTACGACGGCGCGCAGCGAACGCCCGATCAGACGCTGGATTTCCTGAGTGCGACCCGACTGCTTGCCTGCCGTGGCTTCACGGCGCATACGCGAGGCGGTGGACGCGGGCAGCATCCCGTATTCGGCAGTAACCCAGCCCTGCCCCTTGCCGCGAAGGAACGGCGGAACATTTTCGTCGATGGAAGCGGTGCAGATAACTTTGGTGTTGCCGCATTCGATCAGGCACGAACCGTCGGCGTGCGGCAGGAAGTGCGGGGTGATTTTGATGTCGCGCAGGCTGTCGGCAGCGCGTGAAGTGCGGGTGTAACTGCTCATGATTTGTCCTTTGGGGAAGCGGTGAAAATTTGTGGTCGGTATTATACGGGATTCGGCGGGATGGCTGCTTAAGGTCGTCTGAAATCGTTTTCAGACGACCTTATTCTATATTGTGTTATAGTCCCTCCACTTTCACTCGTATTTTGAAACGGAGTAAAACCATGACTCAATCCATCCATATCCACAGTATGACCGGCTTTGCCAATGCCGCAGGCGAATGCGGCGGCAAGCGCGTGAACTTGGAAATCCGTGCGGTGAACCACCGCTATCTGGATGTCCAATTCCGTATGCCTGAAGAATTGCGCTATCTGGAAGGCGCGTTGCGCGAGAAAATTGCGGCTTCGGCCGCACGCGGCAAACTGGAATGCCGTATTCAGTTGCAGGACGCGGCAGTCGGCGGGCAGAGTTTGGAAACCAATGAAGAATTGGTGAAACAGTTGTCCGATTTGAACAAAACTTGGCGCAAGGAACACGGTTTCGGCAAGCTGACGGTCGCTGAAGTGTTGCGCTTTCCGGGTGTATTGGCAGGTCAAAGCGAAGACCCCGAAGCTTTGGCAAAAACCGTGCAAGAGCTGTTGGACGAAGCGTTGAAAGAGTTTGCCGCCGCCCGCAAACGCGAAGGCAAAAAACTCGGCGAACATCTGTTGCAACGTTTGGCCAGCATGGAAGAAATCGTGGATGCGTTGAGCGAGCTGTTCCCCAGCCTGCTCCAGGCGCATATGGACAAGGTGAACGCGCGTTTGGCGGAAGCGGTCGGCAATATCGACAATGACCGTTTGCAGCAGGAATTTGCGCTGTTTATCCAAAAATCCGATGTTGACGAAGAATTCAGCCGCCTGCGCACGCACATCGCCGAAGTCCGCCGCATCGTTACGGAAAACAAAGGCAGCGCGGGCAAACGCTTGGACTTCCTGATGCAGGAATTGAACCGCGAGGCGAACACGCTGGGCAGCAAAGCTATCGCGGCGGAATGCACGCAGGCTTCAGTCGAACTGAAAGTCTTAATTGAGCAAATGCGCGAGCAGGTTCAAAACATCGAATAAGCCTTCAAAAATAAAGCAAAGGTCGTCTGAAAAGCCATTTTCCGCTTTTCAAACGACCTTTTTTGATACCGCAATCCGCACCCTGCCCTATTGTTCAATATACTGCCTCACCCTATTTACCAAACCCCCTTCCCCCGCTTTTCAGACGACCTCCTGCCCGCTATAATACGCTTGCAAATTATTTGCATTATCATTTAACTTAGGAGAAACAAATGAGCACCCGTACCGAACACGACACCATGGGCAATGTCGAAGTCCCGTCCGAAGCCTATTGGGGCGCGCAGACCCAGCGCAGCCGCAACAATTTCAAAATCGGCGGCGAAACCCTGCCGCAGCCGCTGATTTATGCTTTGGCGCTGGTGAAAAAAGCCGCAGCCGCCACCAATGTTTCCCTCGGCAGGATTAAGCCTGAGCAGGCGGATTTGATTACGCAGGCGGCGGATGACGTGTTGAACGGCAAGCTCGACGGGCAGTTTCCCTTAGTGGTTTGGCAGACCGGCTCCGGCACGCAGTCCAATATGAACATGAACGAAGTGCTGGCGAACCGCGCCAACGAAATCGCCGGTACGGGTTTGGCGGCGTACCAGCCCGTCCATCCCAACGACCATGTGAACCACGCGCAATCGACCAACGACGCGTTCCCGACCGCCATCCACGTCGCCGCCGCGATTGAAATCAACCGCCACCTTATTCCGGCGGTAAAAGCCCTGCGCGACACATTGGACAAAAAAGCCAAAGAATTCGCCCCCATCGTCAAAATCGGCCGCACCCACTTGCAGGACGCGACGCCGCTGACTTTGGGACAAGAGTTTTCCGGCTACGTTTCCCAACTCGACCACGGCTTAGGTCGTCTGAACGACGCGCTCAAAGGTCTGTACGAACTCGCCTTAGGCGGCACGGCAGTCGGCACGGGTTTGAACAGCCATCCCGAATACGCCGAAAAAGCCGCCGCCAAACTCGCTGAACTGTCCGGCCTGCCGTTTGTCAGCGCGCCGAACAAATTTGAAGCCTTGGGCGGACGCGATGCCGCCGTTGCCGCTTCGGGCGCACTGAAAACGCTGGCGGCAAGCCTGAACAAAATCGCCAACGACATCCGCTGGTTGGCAAGCGGTCCGCGCTGCGGTTTGGGCGAAATCAAAATCCCCGAAAACGAGCCGGGTTCGTCCATCATGCCGGGCAAAGTCAACCCAACCCAATGCGAGGCGATGACCATGGTGTGCTGCCAAGTGTTCGGCAACGACGTCACCATCGGCATGGCGGGCGCGTCGGGTAATTTCGAGCTGAACGTCTATATGCCCGTTATCGCCTACAACCTCTTGCAATCTATCCGCCTCTTGGGCGACGCGTGCAACAGCTTCAACGAAAACTGCGCCGCCGGTATCGAACCCGTGCCGGAAAAAATCGACTATTTCCTGCACCATTCCCTGATGCTCGTTACTGCGCTGAACCGCAAAATCGGTTACGAAAACGCCGCCAAAGTCGCCAAAACCGCCTATAAAAACGACAAATCGCTACGCGAAACCGCCGTTGAGTTGGGCTTGCTGACAGGCGAAGAGTTTGACGAACTGGTCGTCCCCGCCGATATGGTTCATCCGCGCTGATTGACGGTTTGAAATACGGCAAAGGTCGTCTGAAAACCGGGATTGGTTTTCAGACGACCTTCTTTATCTCAACAGCCATATCGCTCGCTTTCTGCAATTTTCAGACGACCTTTCGATAAATCCCGTTGCGAAAAGCATTATAATCACCGCAATCTCAGTTCAACCGCCCTACCCCCGAAAGGTTCGCATGACCACTTATTCCCTCTTCGTTACCTGCCCGCGCGGTCTCGAAGCCCCTTTATCCCAAGAACTCGAACAACTCAAATGCCAAGACATCCGCGCCGTTGACGGAGGCGTCGCGTGCAAAGGCGGTATGGAGCAGGTGTACCGCATCAACCTGCATTCGCGCACTGCCAGCCGCGTGTTGCTGCGCCTGACCAAAAGCGGCTACCGCAACGAGCAAGACATTTATAAAGCGGCGAAAAATATCCGCTGGACGGATTGGTTCGACTTAGAACAAACCTTCAAAGTCAAAGTAGAAGGCAAACGCGCCCAAGTCAAAAGTTTGGATTTCGTCGGGCTGAAAATCAAAGATGCCGTATGCGACGTGTTCCGCGACGCTTGCGGCGCGCGCCCCAACGTCGGCAAAATCCGCCCCGACATCCGCATCCATGCCTTTATCGACGAGCGCGACATTCAAATTTTCATCGACACATCCGGCGAAGCCTTGTTCAAACGCGGCTACCGCCAAGACACGGGCGAAGCGCCGATGCGCGAGAACTTGGCGGCGGGGTTGCTGCTGCTGGCGGGCTATAACGGTACGCAGCCTTTCCAAGACCCGTTTTGCGGCAGCGGCACCATCGTCATCGAAGCTGCGTGGATTGCCACCTGCCGCGCGCCCGGTTTGATGCGCCGTTTCGGGTTTGAAAAGCTGAAAAACTTCGATGCCGCCCTTTGGAAAAAGCTGCAACACGAAGCCGAAACGCAAATCCGCCCCGCGCCTGCCCCGATTTCAGGCAGCGACAACGACCGCCATATGATCCGCGCTGCCGTTGCCAACGCCCAAGCTGCCGAGGTGGACACGTTTGTCCGTTTTGAAGTCAAAGACGCGCAGGATACCCGTCCGAACGGGGAAGGCGGCATTTTGATTTCCAATCCGCCTTACGGCGTCCGCCTTGCCGAAGTCCAAGCCCTGCAAGCCCTTTACCCGCAGTTGGGCGCGTGGTTGAAGCAGTATTACGCGGGCTGGCTGGCTGGCATGTTTACCGGCGACCGCGATATGCCGAAATTCATGCGCCTTTCGCCCAAACGTAAAATCCCGCTCTACAACGGCAACTTAGACTGCCGCCTGTTTTTGATGGATATGGTCAAAGGGTCGAACCGATAAATATAATAAAAGTCGTCTGAAACAGATTTGGCGGGTTTCGCCAAACGTTTCAGACGACCTTTTGATAGAAAATCAGTATTTCACCGAATCATTGCCGCTATTTTTCTGAATAAACTCGATTTTATAGCCGTCGGGATCTTCAACAAAAGCAATAACGGTCGTGCCGTGCATCATCGGCCCTGCTTCGCGCACGACTTTTCCGCCCATCTCTTTTACACGTTCACAAGCTTTATAAGCATCGTCCACTTCGATAGCGATGTGGCCGTAGGCGTTGCCTAAATCATAGCTTTCGGTATCCCAGTTGTGGGTCAATTCCAAAACCGTATTTTCAGCTTCGCTGCCATAACCGACAAAAGCCAGCGTGAAACGGCCTTCCGGGTAATCGTGGCGGCGCAAGAGCTTCATGCCTAAAACGTTTTGATAAAAATCCAAAGATTTTTCAAGGTTGCCGACGCGCAGCATGGTGTGGAGCAGGCGCATGATTGTGTTCCTTTTATATGTTGTTAAAACAGGATTTTAACACGAAACGCAAGCCCCAGCCCGTATCAATGGCAGCAAACATAAGCTTTCAGACGACCTTTACCGTAAAAGCAAACCATCCGCCGCAGCTATTGCCAGCCGTCGAAAAATTCGCTATAAGGGGATTATATGAAACATATTAACATTTATAGCGAATTAACTTTAAACCAGTACAGCATTACCCTCCTTGTCCTGATTTAAATTTAATCCACTATACATACAGACAACCCAAAAAAGGATTCAGAGATGAAAATCGGTATCCCACGCGAGTCATTATCCGGCGAAACCCGCGTCGCCTGTACGCCTGCCACTGTTGCCCTGTTGAGCAAACTGGGCTTTGAAACCGTTGTCGAAAGCGGCGCAGGTTTGGCGGCGAGTTTGGACGATGCCGCTTACCAAACAGCAGGTGCGACCGTTGCCGACAAAGCGACGGTTTGGGCCTGCCCTTTGATTTATAAGGTCAACGCGCCGTCCGAAGGCGAGCTGCCTCTGCTCAAAGAAGGGCAGACCATTGTCAGCTTCCTGTGGCCGCGCCAAAACGAGGCTTTGGTGGAAGCCTTGCGCGCCAAGAAAGTCAACGCGCTGGCGATGGACATGGTGCCCCGCATTTCCCGTGCGCAGGCTTTGGACGCTTTGTCTTCGATGGCAAACATCAGCGGCTATCGCGCCGTGATTGAAGCCGCCAACGCCTTCGGCCGTTTCTTCACCGGTCAAATTACTGCCGCTGGCAAAGTGCCGCCCGCGCAGGTTTTGGTGATTGGTGCCGGTGTGGCAGGTTTGGCGGCGATTGGTACGGCAAACTCGCTCGGCGCAGTGGTGCGCGCGTTCGATACCCGCTTGGAAGTGGCGGAACAAATCGAATCGATGGGCGGTAAGTTCCTGAAACTCGACTTCCCGCAAGAATCGGGCGGCAGCGGCGACGGCTACGCCAAAGTGATGAGCGACGAATTTATCGCCGCCGAGATGAAGCTCTTTGCCGAACAGGCGAAAGAAGTGGACATCATCATCACTACCGCCGCCATTCCGGGCAAACCCGCGCCCAAGCTGATTACCAAAGAAATGGTGGAAAGCATGAAATCCGGCTCCGTCATCGTCGATTTGGCGGCGGCCACGGGCGGCAACTGCGAACTGACCAAACCGGGCGAATTGTTCGTAACCGACAACGGCGTGAAAATCATCGGCTACACCGACATGGCAAACCGCCTTGCCGGACAGTCTTCCCAGCTTTACGCCACCAACTTGGTGAACCTGACCAAGCTGTTAAGCCCGAACAAAGACGGCGAAATCACGCTGGACTTCGAAGACGTGATTATCCGCAACATGACCGTTACCCGCGACGGCGAAATCACCTTCCCACCTCCGCCGATTCAAGTTTCCGCCCAGCCGCAGCAAACGTCGTCTGAAAAAGCCGCGCCTGCCGCCAAGCCGGAGCCGAAACCCGTTCCCCTGTGGAAAAAACTCGCGCCCGCCGTCATCGCCGCCGTGTTGGTACTGTGGGTCGGCGCGGTCGCGCCCGCAGCATTCTTGAACCACTTTATCGTGTTCGTCCTCGCCTGCGTCATCGGCTACTACGTCGTTTGGAACGTCAGCCACTCGCTGCATACCCCGCTGATGTCCGTGACCAACGCCATTTCCGGCATCATCGTCGTCGGCGCGCTGCTGCAAATCAGCCAAGGCAACGGTTTCGTGACCCTGCTGGCCTTCATCGCCATCCTGATTGCCAGCATCAACATCTTCGGCGGCTTCTACGTAACACGCCGGATGTTGAATATGTTTAGGAAAGGGTAAAAGCATGACTTTAGCCTATTGGTGCATCCTGATCGCATCGCTGCTGCCGCTGCTCTGCTCTTTCATCGCCAAAGCGCAGGGCGGTTTTCAGCCGTCGGACAACCGAAATCCGCGCGATTTCCTCGCCCGAACGCAAGGCTTGTCGGCGCGTGCCAATGCCGCGCAGCAAAACGGTTTTGAAGTGTTTGCTCCGTTTGCCGCTGCTGTTTTGGTGGCACACGCCACAGGCAACGCCGCACAAGCGACCATCAACCTTTTGGCAGTATCGTTCATCGCCTTCCGCATTGCTTATATTTTCAGCTATCTGAAAGATAAACCGAGCCTGCGTTCGGCAATGTGGACGGGCGGATTCGTCTGCACCATCGGGCTGTTTGTAGCCGCTGTCTGACAGCGGGGTCGTCTGAAAACGAGCGACGTAAGTTTTGGCAACACCGTTTCAGACGACCTAGAAGTCAGCTTTCAAATATAAGGAGTTCGATCATGAAAGCAAAATGCCTGTGCGGCAACGTATCTTTAGAAGTGGAACACGACAAACATGTCCACGCCTGCCATTGCGGCATGTGCCGCACTTGGGGCAGCGGTGCGACGTTTTCGCTGATTGCCGCCAAACCGCCGAAAATCGATGGCGGTGAAAACATCGCCCGCTACCATTCGTCCGAATGGGCGGAACGCGCGTTCTGCAAAAACTGCGGTACACATTTGTTCTACCATTTCCTGCCGAACGACAGCTATTTCGTCTTCGCCGGGCTGTTTGCCGACAACGCCGATTTCAAATTGGAAGAGCAGATTTTCATCGACGCCAAAGCCCCGTATTACGAACTGGCAAACGACACGCCCAAGCTGACCGAAGAAGAATTTTTGGCACAATTCGGCGGCGGATAATGTCGCTTGGGGCAACGGCCGTCTGAAAACCGGGCGGGGTTGAGCTTACCAACCCGACCTGCCCTGCTATGAAATACAAAGGAAATTAATATATGGAAAAGTCTTCCATTATTACCTTGATTTCATCATTTTTTCTTACTGCTTGTGATTTGGGCTTTCCAAGGATGTCTGTCAATTATGATCACCTGCCTAAAGGAGAAATCAAAGAATATATTACTAAAATATTTCCCAACAACCCGGAGAAAGAAGAGTTGGGGAAAATGGTTTCGTCCCATTTAAACGGCGACAATAGCCCTGAAAATACCCAAAATGTAGTTTCAAATATGGGTATGACTTGTGTGGCAGAAAAAGAGTTTTGCGAATATAACGGGTATATTCGGTCAAGAGCTACAGGAGGGCATTCCGGAAGCGGTCGTGCAAAACATATTTACCGCATCATTGTCTCTCCTAAAAAGGGGTTGGATTCTTTGAACGTTGAAAAACAAATCGTAGAAGATACTGAAAAAGGAAATTGAAAATGGCAGATACCGAAAACTATAAAATCGTTAAATCACAACTTATGCTCATTAAACAAATACACTTTTGCAAGAATTAAATATGCTGCACAAAAAATTGCTATTGGTATCTACTTTTATGTTGTTTGTGTTTTCAGCAGGTTGTGAAGCAGACAGCCACGAAAAACATTCTGAAATTCAACAATCGACCTTAAAAGGGAAAAGAAACATGTCAAATTTGAACTTAATGTTAAATGAAGTCTTTAAAATCCGTATTACAGACATTTCAAGTCAACGTGCAGATGTCAGCCATATCGTCTCAAAATATATTTGTTCAGGTACTTCCCAACACGAAATAAATAATATTATCTCTGACAAGTTTGATATTTTAGAGAATTCAAATAACAAATTGCTTATTCATTATAAAAAAGGTGAAGGTAATTTGGGTAATAGACGTGATTTGTATATCGGCTTATTCTTTGACAGAAATGGAAATTTATTGGGTAACACCTCCTACTTAGATAAAAGCAACAATTTATAAAATATTAAAAAGTTATTAATTAAAAAATAGAAGTCTATCAAAGGATTCATCATGAAATTTATAAATTTAACGATATTATCACTTGTTATATCACTTATATGTTTATCGGTTTGTGAAGCAAGTAACCATGAAAAAAATTCTAAAACCCAGCTATCAACCTTGAAAGAAAAAAACAATATGCAACCCTCAAGTCCCATGCTGAATGAAATTTTTGCCAGTGAAAAATATACCGCCGGAGGGAAGGTAAAAGATGTTACCTATATTGTCTCCGAATATTTACCGATTGGTTCTTCTAAAGAAGAGGTTATTAATAAGTTAAGCGATATGAATCAACACTATACTGATGAAAGAAATGTTATTTATGCAGGTTATGGCAGGCAGGTTCATCCAATGATTCCTTATCCTTCGGTCAGTATTGTATTAAAATTTAATAATTTAGGCTATTTGGAGGATATCGATAGTAAATTTCATTATGCTCAATAACAATAGGAGAATATAAATGGCAAACGAAAAAATAGAAGTCGGCTACAGGCATATCGGCACATTTGCAGTATTGCCAATTACCCTATCACTTATTTTTTTATCAGCCTGCGAGGCAAGCAATTATGAAAAACACTCTGAAGTTCAACAATCAACCTTAAAAGGAAAAGGTAATATGCCGACCCAAAGCCCCATGCTGAACGAAATTTTGTCTATAAAACGAGAAGCTATACCAAGATGGAGTACGATTGATGTAAGTCATATCATATCTAAATATTTACCACTTGGTTCATCGCGAGAACAAGTAATAAATTCATTAACCCAAATGAATCAAAATTATCATGAGGTAGATGGAGTTATACACGCAGGATACTTCAAGCAGGAATTACCTTTTGTACCTACACCAAGAATTTCAATAATGTTGAGGTTTAATAATAATGGTTATTTAGAAAAAATTGATGCTACCCTTAACTATGTTGAATAAGAAAATGAATATGGTTAATGAAAAAATAGAAGTCGGCTATCGGCATATCGGTACATTTGCAGGTGTGGAATATCATCATAAATTTTTACTCTATACCGATAAAAGAGGCCAACAGTACAGCATCAGTGGTTGGGCAGGACAAGAAACTTCTCCGCAGCTTCCTTTGGGGAAAATTCATATTGAAACTGGTTTACCAAATCATATAGGTTTGCCATACAATACTCACAACCCAGATAATATCAATAATAAAGATACTGCTTGGTATTACAAAAATGGCTCACCAATTTCTCCACAAAAGCAATACCGAGAACTGATCGCCGAAGCTCCCGATTTATCTACCAAATGGCAGGAAATGGTACGTAATGCCCAAAGCAAGGACAATATCTATCCTTACGACTTCTTGAGGCAAAATTCCAATACCCTTGCCGATACCTTATTACGCGAAGCAGGCTTTCCCGAACCTGAAAAAGACGGAATATTCCGACATCTT
The DNA here is from genome assembly GCF_022749515.1 of Morococcus cerebrosus. Classification (NCBI taxonomy): domain Bacteria; kingdom Pseudomonadati; phylum Pseudomonadota; class Betaproteobacteria; order Neisseriales; family Neisseriaceae; genus Morococcus; species Morococcus cerebrosus. The sequence continues at coordinate 753,030 of NZ_CP094242.1, read as the reverse complement.
GCCCCGGGTTCGGGAAATAAACTGGATAGGAATCTCGTACCGCAACATCCTGACGATGCAGGCATTTCCGACCTGAAGGACTTGAGTTATCTTGAAGAAGAGGAATTCAAAGAAAATCCCCAATATGCCATGCAGACACAGTCAGAACCTGTTGAGAATCCCAAGCCCCAATCCAAATACGAAGAAACTATGGCTATGCTGCAAGGATTATTGAATGATACCGACGGTTCGTATGCAAAAAAACTTTTGGCTGATAATCCTGACAAAGTTGCCAGTTTCAATGAAAGGGTCCAACAGGCTTTAGAAGAAGAGCGGCAACAACAGCTAGTTGCTCAGGAAAACCAAAATATTCAACAAGAACAACAACGAGGCTTCTCCCGTTCTGTCTGAAGCAAACATTGCCCTGACTAATGCAGCTTGAAGAGGCCGTCTGAAAAACGGTTTTCAGACGGCCTTAATACCTGTTTCACAATCAGTTACTTTCACAAATAATTGGAGAATCACCATGTCTTCAGGACTCGTTACAGCGGCGTACATCGTAGCCGCGATACTGTTCATCTTCTCGCTGGCGGGGCTGTCCAAGCAGGAAACCGCTAAGCAGGGCTGTTATTCCGGCGTAGCGGGGATGGCGGTCGCCTTGTTTGTTACCGTGTTTTCCGAAAACACCCACGGGCTGGGCTGGATCATCATCGCCATGCTGATTGGCGCGGCCATCGGCATCTACAAAGCCAAAAAAGTAGAAATGACCGAAATGCCCGAACTGATTGCACTTCTGCACAGCTTCGTCGGCTTGGCGGCGGTTTTGGTTGGCTTCAACAGCTATATCGCACCGGGCAACGTTTCGCACGATATGCACACCATCCATCTGGTCGAAGTCTATTTGGGCATCTTCATCGGCGCCGTAACCTTTACCGGCTCGCTGGTCGCGTTCGGCAAGCTCAACGGCAAAATCAGCAGCGCGCCGTTGCAACTGCCCGCCAAACACAAGCTCAACCTCGCCGCATTGGTTTTATCCTTTATCCTGATGCTGGTGTTCGTATCCGTTGACGGCAGCGGCTTCATCCTGATCCTGATGACCCTGATCGCCCTCGCATTCGGTTGGCACTTGGTCGCCTCCATCGGCGGCGCGGATATGCCCGTGGTCGTGTCCATGCTGAACTCCTATTCCGGCTGGGCGGCCGCAGCGGCAGGCTTCATGCTCTCCAACGACCTGCTCATCGTCACCGGCGCACTCGTCGGCTCCAGCGGCGCGATTCTGTCCTACATCATGTGTAAAGCCATGAACCGCTCCTTCATCTCCGTCATCGCAGGCGGTTTCGGTACCGACGGCTCGGCCGCAGCCTCAGGCAGCCAAGAAGTCGGCGAATACCGCGAAGCCAAACCCGCCGAAGTCGCCGAAATGCTGCGCAACGCCAGCAGCGTCATCATCACCCCGGGCTACGGCATGGCAGTGGCGCAGGCACAATACCCCGTTGCCGAAATCACCGAGCTTTTGCGTAAAAACGGCGCCGAAGTACGCTTCGGCATCCACCCCGTCGCCGGCCGCCTGCCCGGTCATATGAACGTACTGCTCGCCGAAGCCAAAGTACCCTACGACATCGTGTTGGAAATGGACGAAATCAACGACGACTTCCCCGAAACCGACGTAGTGCTGGTCATCGGCGCGAACGACACCGTCAACCCCGCCGCCCAAACCGACCCGAACAGCCCGATTGCCGGTATGCCCGTATTGGAAGTGTGGAAGGCAAAAGAAGTCGTCGTCTTCAAACGCTCGATGAACACCGGCTACGCAGGCGTACAAAACCCACTGTTCTTCAACGAAAACAGCGTGATGTGCTTCGGCGACGCGAAGAAAACCGTTGACGAAATTTTGGCGGAATTGAAGAAATAACATCCGAAACCAAGACAAAAGGTCGTCTGAAAACCCGATTCCAAGGTTTTCAGACGACCTTTTCTTATGAACGCACTACGCCAAACATTCTATCGTCGTCATTTCCGCCCCCGCCTACGCGAGGACAGGCTACGGCGGGAATCCATCGGAAATCCTAAGGAACAGATGTTTGAAAAACAGTTGCCGAGATTTAAAAGTGGATTCCCGTCGTAGCCTGTCCTCGCGTAGGCGGGGGCGGGAATGACGGTAGTTGGGCAGAAATTTATGCTGCGACTTGCAGCCTGCCCCCTCTCCCATCCGGCGGGAGAGGGCAGGGGAGAGGGTGGCTCTACGGGTTGCACGAATTTGATTTTCCCTCAAGCCGCAAAGCCACCCCCATCCTAACCTTCCCCCGCCGGACGGGGGAAGGAACAAGGTTGCTGATACGGCAAGGGGTCGTCTGAAACCGCAAACTCAATTTCAGACGACCTTTTCTTATAAACAAATCACGCCAAACACACCGCCGCCGTCATTCCCGCGCAGGCGGGAATCCATCGGAAATCCTAAGAAACAGATGTTTGAAAAACAGTCGCCGAAATTCAAAAGTGGATTCCCGCCTGCGCGGGAATGACGGTAGTCAGGCAGAAATTTATGCCTCTATGTGCAAGCCTGCCCCCTCTCACGTCCGGCGGGAGAGGGTTGGGGAGAGGGCGGCTTTACGGGCTGCACGAATTTGATTTTGCCTAAAGCCACAAAGCCACAAAGCCACCCCCATCCTAACTTTCCCCCGCCGGACGGGGGAAGGAACAAGGTTGCTGCTGCGACAAAAGGTCGTCTGAAACCGTAAACTCAGTTTCAGACGACCTTTTTCTTTTTTGCCTCCACGCAATACTATAAAATTCGGGCTGCTGTTGATAGCGACTCCAATGATGATTAATAAGGAAATACAGAATGGGAAATGTAGCTTTTGTTATTGACCATAAGTGGGCGATTATAAGCATCCTAGTTGTTCTGATTATTTTATGCTGGGTACTTTTTGGTAAAAAATGGAGCAATGTATTAAAAGTCTTTTGTGCCGGGACATTTTCCATCGTTATTTTTGATATTTTATTTAATTGGTTTGAATTTTATTCTAAGGATTCGATAGACACTTTATCTGCGGGTTTTTGGAATTTCATTATTCTGATTGTTTCTGCACCAGTCGCTTTTGCAATTTGGCATTTCCGTGATGAAAACAACAAACAGCAAATCGAGAACCAGCGCAAAGACATTAATCTGAAAGAATTTCAAAAACTGTCCGAATGGGTCAGCGGCGCGCATTTGCCGGAAATAAAAACCGTCAGTAAAACCACGCAGAAAAGCAGCTCAAAAGACGGAGCAGAAATTACAGAGCAAACGATGGAACAATCTGAAGAATATGCCAAAAAACCAAATGCTGCCCATTTCGATACTTTCAGTAAACGGGACGGAGCGGTCGCTTTGCAGATTTCCGCTATCTACAATTTGTTGCCGTTTTTCCGAGGAGATTACGGAGAAAGTTTCCGTCGTCCCGCATTCAACCTATTGAAATCCGCGTGGCAGGCGATGCAGCAGGATAGTTTGAAGAAGTTCGAAAATATTGGTTTACATTATGAAAGGGAGGAAATTATTAGAAATGAAAGGGTGGAGATTATTAGAAAATTGAGAAAATCAGCAGAAAGCCCTATGGGGGTGGCTTTAACGCATGTGTTATTAAGTTTGAATCGGAATAACACGAAACTTAATCTACGGGATTTCCCCGAAATGTTGCCTAATATTTGCTTGGCTGGCATGAATTTTTCGTTGAGTGTAGTAAGTAAAACTGCTAGGGACTTATCAGATTTAAATTTAGATGGAGCTGATTTTCGAGGAGCTATTTTGGACCAAGTTAAGTTTCAAAATAGTCAATTATGTAAAGCTAACTTTCAAAATGCGCAATTATTTGAGAGTAATTTACAAACTGCAAACTTAAAATGGGCTAGGTTAGATAATGCATACTTATGGGCAGTTGATATGGAGGGGACTAAATTAACAGCAGCTTATTTGAATAATGCAAAGCTTTTCAAATGTAAATTGCATTGGAGACAACTAAAGACGAGTAGAAATTTATTATTCGCAAAAATAACAGTTTATGATTTTATTAAAAAAATCTATCCTGATTGGAAAACAGAAAATGATTTTGTGTGGAAAGGATTGGCAAAATCAGAGAAAAGAAAGGTGATGCAACGCTTCTGTGATGAAACAAACCTAATAATTATAAGTAATTTGTCAGGAAAGGAGATGGTTATACCTAAAAAACGTGATGAATACTGATTTGCCCCACAAAGGTCGTCTGAAACCGCAAACTTATTTTCAGACGACCTTTTTTATAAACAAACCACACCAAACACCCCACCACCGTCATTCCTGCGCAGTCGGTAATCCATTGAAAATTCTAAAAAACTGATATCTTAAAAACAGTTGCCGAGATTCAAAAGTAGATTCCCGCCTACGCGGGAATGACGGTAGTCAGGCAGAAATCTATGCCGCGACGTGCAGCCTGCTCCCTCTCCCGTCCGGCGGGAGAGGGTTGGGGAGAGGGTGGCTCTATGGGTCGCACGAATTTGATTTTGCCTCAAGCCGCGAAGCCACCCCCATCCTAACCTTCCCCCGCCAAACGGGGGAAGGGACAGGTTGCCGTTGCTGCACAACAAGTTTCGTGGGCTTTGCCCACGAAACTTGCCGTATGTTAATTCGAAGGATGGCTGTGTTTCTATTCATTTCGTGGACAAAGCCCACGCTACTTGAGTTATCCCAAGCCTGTATTGATTGAATAAACGAGGTCATCTGAAAACCTGATTTTAAGATTTTCAGACGACCTTTTCTTATAAACAAATCACGCCAAACACCCTGCTGTCGTCATTCCCGCGCAGTCGGTAATCCATTGAAAATTCTAAAAAACTGATGTCTTAAAAACAGTTGCCGAGATTCAAAAGTAGATTCCCGCCTGCGCGGGAATGACGGTAGTCCGACAGAAATCTATGTCTCTACGCGCAGCCTGCCCCCTCTCCCGTCCGGCGGGAGAGGGCTGGGGAGAGGGTGGCTCTATGGGCGGCTGCACCAGTTTGATTTTGCCTAAAGCTGGGAAGCCACCCCCATCCTAACCTTCCCCCGTGGGACGGGGGAAGGGACAAGATTGTTGATGTAATAAAAGGTCGTCTGAAACCAAAATCCTGTTTTCAGACGACCTCTCTTCATTCCTTCCGCAAAGTCTTTAACACTCAGACGGAGCAATCTCAAAAGGACAATTTACCGCAAGCCATTTGCGTCCAGCCATTTCTCCAAGTCTTCGGCGCTGATTTTGCCGCCGTTTTCTTCCAAATCGAGTTTGTTGACTTGTTTGCCTTTGCTGTATTTCGCTAGGACGGGTGTGCCGCCGAGTTTGTATTGTTGGCGGAACGCGGTCCATGCTTCTTTGTCTTGGTGCAGGCGGTGGACGTTGACGAAGTAGATTTTACCGTTCAGGTTGCGGCTGGCGATGTAGCGTTTGAACATGGGTTCGAAGGCGTTGCAGTCGCCGCAGCTTGGTCTGCCGATGTAGGCGTAAACGGTGTCTCCGTTGGCGACGCGTTTTTTGAAGCTTTCGACGGTCAGGCTGTCGAGGTGGAAGTAAATGTCGGAATAGGTGTCTTCCAGCCGCTTGGTGTTTTCGGCGGAAAGGCGCACGGCGGTTTGCGCTTCGGACAGGCTGTTTTTCAGGGCTTCGGTTTCACGGTCAGCAGCGCAGGAACACAAGAGCAGCGCGGCGGTCAGGACGGGCAGGATTTTCATGATTCGGCTCCTTGGTTGCGATAGGGAAAAGTATACGCCTTTCGCGGCGGCGGGGTCGTCTGAAACGCTGGAAACGGCTTTTTTCAGACGGCCTTTTGATGTATGGCAATGGGCGGGCGAAGTAGCGTTGTGTAGCGTGGGCTTTGCCCGTGGTGGTTTGGAGGCATCGCTTTCTCGCGGGTAGAACCCGCGCTACGCCGGGGTTTATTTCTCATTCAGCCGCCCTACCCCGGCTTTTTTGTTCGACAAGAGTAAGAATTGTTGCTTTTTGAAAAGATCGTCTGAAACCTAAGATTCGGTTTACAGAACATTTGCTTTGCTTGGAAAGCCCTTGAATGAACCGGATAAAGTAGCGTGGGCTTTGCCCGCGGTGGTTGAGGGCGTCGCTTTTTCGCGCGCTAAGGCGGTGTTTATTTCTCATTCAGCCGCCCTACCCCGGCCATCTCTTCAACAAAAGGTCGTCTGAAACCCAAATTTGAGGTTTCAGACGACCTTTTTTACTGCATTGCGTTCAACTTTAAATGTTGTGTCAACCGATTCAAACCAAGCCCAGCTTTTTCAGCAGCGCGACGCTGCCTGCGTCCACAAGCCTGAAGGTTTCGTCAAAGTCGCCGGTGTACCACGGGTCGGGGACGTGGCGGTAGCCGCTTTCGGGGATGAGGTCGGTGAGTTTGAAGATTTTGTCAGGGTGTTTGCCGAACATTTTTTCCAGTTCGGCAAGGTTGTTGTCGTCCATGGCGATGATGAAGTCGAATTCATCGAAATCTTCGGAACGCACTTTGCTGCTGGTAAAACCTTGATGGTTGATGCCGTGGGCCGCGAGGGTTTTGCGCGTGCCTTGGTGCATGTTTTCGCCGTCGTGCCAGCCGGATGTGCCTGCGCTGTCAGTGCGGACGCGGTGGGCTACGCCTGCTTCGCGGGCGCGGTGGCGCAGGACGTATTCCGCCATGGGGGAGCGGCAGATGTTGCCGAGGCAGACGAAGAGTACGGAATGGTTTTTCATAGGCGGTTTAGGCGTGTTCGGAGAAGAATGGGTTGTGTCCGTCCAGGGACAGGGACTGCGCGTAGGTCGGCAGGTCGGCATTTTCCGGCAAAACGTCGTGCAGGATGCGGATATGCTCGACGCGGCATTCCGCCATCAGGTCGAGGAAGTTGTGTTGGATGACGGCGATGTTGTCGGAAGACGAAAGGTTCCACACGAACACTTGCGGGACGACTTCAAACGCGCTGTCGGTCGCGTTGAAACCGAACAGAATCTGCCCGCCCGCCCTTGCAGCGATGACGACGCCGACGCGCGGACTCTGCATGCGGATGGCGCGGATGGCGTTGGTGGCGAACACGTCCATCGCCATGCGCTGACGGGTGTGGCTGCCGTCGGTCAGGGCTTGGAGCGGGGTGTTCGGAGACAGCGGGTTGGTGAAGAGGGTAACGCCGGCGGTGGCAAGGCTTTCCTGCCAAACCTGCATCAGCGGCAGGCCTGCCTGTTGCAGGTTGATGCCCAAGGCGGTTTGCAGGTTTTTGTCGCCGTAGCCCAGCGCGTAAACGACGTGGACAGACTGTCCTTCGGGGCAGATCAGCGGTTTGTCTTCAAAGGTTTGCAGGAACGCGGCGGCGGATTCGCTGTTTTGTTTCGCGTTCCACCACTGTTCGGGCGTGATGCCGCTTAGGTCGTCTGAATGGGCGAGGAAGGGCAGCCATTGGGTGTTTTGCGTTAAAGCGCGCAAGTGGGGATAGTTGGACAGGCAGGCGGTCAGTGCTTCGGTAGGCAGCGTCAGGGGCAGCGTGCGCTCCTGTTTGCAGCCGGCGACGATGACGACGGGCAGGGCAAACCATTGTGCTTCGTCGTCGTTTTCGGCGGATAAGACTTGATTGATGCTCTGCATCAGCGCGTTGTAAGTCTCTACATCGGGCGCCATGGTCATGGCGACGGACAGGTTGACGTAGTAGTTTTGATGAAGCTGGCTGCGGATTTCGGTTTGCAACTGCCCCACAGCAATCTTGCGGGTTGCAGCGGTCGTGCCGTGTGCGAGCAGGGAGGCGTTTATCAGTAAATGGTTTTTAACCGGAGTCTGTGGATAAGGGCGTGTGTCGTGGAGGATGAAGGTGTTCATATGGATATAAATCGGTGGTTGTCCGGACAGCTCGGATTATAACAATATCGGGATACGGATTGGGAAAAGGTCGTCTGAAAACGAAAAAAGGCGGGGAATACGCCCGCCTGCCCTCAATCAAAAATCATATGTCCCAATTTATCGGCTTTGGTGTGCAGATAACGTTCGTTTTCAACATTCTCGCCGACATGGAGCGGAATACGTTCGACGACATTGATGCCTGCATCTTTCAACGTCTGAATTTTTTCGGGATTGTTGGTCAGCAGCTTGACGGCGCGGATATTCAGATGGTCGTAGATTTGCTTGGCAAGCGTAAAATCGCGCGCGTCAACGGGTAGCCCGAGTGCAAGGTTGGCTTCGACCGTATCCATCCCCTCGTCTTGGAGCTTATAGGCACGGATTTTGTTGATTAAACCGATACCGCGCCCTTCTTGACGTAAATAAACGATGACACCGCGCCCTTCTTGCTGAACCGCTTTCATCGCCGCTTCAAGCTGCGGACCGCAGTCGCATTTTTTGGAAAACAGGGCATCGCCGGTCAAACATTCGGAGTGGATGCGGGTCAGAACGGGGAGGTCGTCTGAAAAATCGCCCATCGTCAAAGCGATGTGTTCTTGTCCGCTCGGTTCTTCAAAACCGTGCATAGTGAAGTCGCCCCATTCGGTCGGCAGGCGGCAGGAGGCGACGAATTTCAAGGTATTATTCATGTTCTTCTTCCTTGTCTTCGATGCCTGCCAATGCTTTCAGCGGCTCGGCAAGTGCCAAAGCCAGCGCCGACCAATCCGTTTGGGCTGCTTCATCGGCTTGATCTTTATCGGCAAATTCAACATGAACCACGCCCAAAACCGTCCCATTTTGAGTAGCCACAGGAATGGATAACTGGCTTCCGCTCCCCTCGTTCCGACTGCCTTGGATTTCGTCCAGCGAAAGCCAATAAGCTATATCGTTGGCAATATTCATCCAACCGCTTTGCGCCGTACGGCAGGCAAGGTAAACCGTACCGTTTTCTTCATGAACCGCCAGCAGGTTCTCCAAAAGCTCGCCTTGTGCTGCGATACGAACCAGCCTTGCATGCGGTTCGCCCGGAAGGTGGATGTAAACCGCCGCGCTTTTGACGGCTGTTGCACGGCTGAATACCGAATCCAAAGCCATGAAAACCTGTTTGAGCAAAACTTCGTTTTCAGGCGTTTCTTCAATATGGTCTGCCAGCTTCCAGCCGTCTTCCTCACGCCACAAAACCGAGCGGTCAATCGAAGCATTGCCCATATCCATCACCGTCTTCGCGGTCAGATAAGCAATACGGAGGTCGTCTGAAGACAGCTTCAAACCCTGTGTCTGTAAAAAATCCTGAATCAGTAAAACAGGCATGATGTTCCTCTTTGATATTAGTGTGTTCCGGCAGATAACCGACCTGCCATTATATCGGTCGGAATAAAGCAATTTCAAGCCAAAGATTGTTTGCAGAGCAGGATACTTTGTGTATAATCCCGAGTTTCATCACGCGGACGTGGCGAAATTGGTAGACGCACCAGATTTAGGTTCTGGCGCCGAGAGGTGTGAGAGTTCGAGTCTCTCCGTCCGCACCAACATACAAAAACGCTTAGAAATTCTAAGCGTTTTTTTTTCGTTTAATCCCGTCTAATGCCATTAACCAATCCTTGTAAATGCAAGGGTTTCAGACTTCTTTATATTCCATTGTTTTCTTTTGGGCTACATAACGCCGTCTAATTTAATCTAATTGAATCAACCAAAATCAGGGGGGATGATTCGGGGTATCTGAAAATACCCCCACTATGCCGCTGAATGACCGACAAATCAAAAACGCCAAGCCCGCCGAAACAGGGAAAAAGACCAAGATGTTTGACGGCGGCGGCTTATATCTTGAAGTTACCCCAGCGGGCGGGAAAGTTTTCCGCCTGAAATACCGTATAGACGGCAAAGAGAAAACATTTACTATCGGCAAATATCCGACCATATCACTGGTAGAAGCCCGCCAAGCCGCCGAAAACGCCCGCTGCTTGCTTGTATCTCCGCCCTACTTTTATATACAACCATTTGTATATAAATAATTTTATTCAGTATTACATTTTATTGTTCCCCGTTTCTCGTCTTTTCCCGTTTACACAAATCTACCCGAATCGGCATAAAAATGTCGGTGCTTTTGTTGGTGCATGGCACAATGCCTCAAAAAAGCACCAACAAAACTACTGATACTGCTGCTCTTTGCGGTGTGCGGAAAAATCAGAAAGAACCAATGCTTAAATCCGCCGTAATTAGCCATTTGCCGTGGTTTTAAAGTAAGTATTTCTTGTACATCAGGTCAGTCAAATAAAGAACTGGCTACATCATCTTCGATGAATTTGATTAACAAAATTAAAAATGCCGTCTGACTTTTCAGGCGGCATTTTGAAATTGCTCATTCCTACTTCGGCGTATAACGTCCCGCCATCGCTTTATACACCATGTTTTCGTATTTCAGCGTCTCGTACCGCTGGTTCAGCACGTTTTGGGCGGAGCCGTATTCCGTGTTCAACGCTTCCAGCCAGTATTTCAGCTCGTTTTTGCCGTGTTGGTAACGCACTTGGTAGTAGCGGCTGTTTTTCTTGTCCAAGGCGTAACGCTGCTCTTGGTTGTTGAGCGCGGCTTGGGCGTTTTGGTAGGCGAGGTAGTTGGTGTTGACTTCGTTCAGCGCGGTGGTCAGGGCTTTTTCAAAGTCGAGTTTGGCGCTGTCGAAATTGGCTTGGGCGGTTTTGTCTTTCCATTTCATGGTCTGCCAGTTGAGGAATGGCAGGTTGATGGTGGCGGAGCCGCCCAAGAGCGGGATATTGAACGTGCTTTTGGCTTTTTCAGACGACGTGCTCAAGCTCGCGCCCAATGTAATCGAGGGATACCAACTGCGTTTTTGCGCTTCGACGGATTGGAGCGAAGATTGCAGGCGGTATTCGGCGGCGCGCAGGTCGGGGCGGTTCGCCAATACGGTAATCGGTACGTCGAGGTTCACGCCTTTGACGGACGGTAGGCGGAATTGCGCGGGGTCGGCAGCGATGGCTTCGTTCGGTTTGAGGTTGAGCAGGTTGCGTAACACCTGTTTTTGCGTGTCGAGGCTGCTTTTCAGGGAAATCAGGCTGTTTTGCGCGCTCAACAGCGATTGTTTCGCCTGCGTCGGCTGGCTGGAATCGGCTCTGCCGTAGCGGAACTTGGCTTCGGCAATGCGGTTGATTTCCTGATATTGCTTGAGGGATTTTTGCGCCAATTCAATGGCTTCGTTGAGATAGGCGATGTTGAAATAGGCGTCGGCGACATTGTTAATCAAAGTCAGGCGCGTGTTCGCCATATCCTGCCGCGTGGCTTGGTATTCCCAGACTTGCGCGTCGGCGGTGGCACTGAGTTTGCGCCACAAATCCAATTCGTAGCTCAAACCGAGCTGGCTGCTGAAGGTGTTGCCGTGGCTGCCGGTTTTCAGGTTTTTGGATGTGGACGCGCCCAGCGAACCGCTGAACGACGGCACCAAATCCGCCCCCAAAATATTCGCCTGATACAGGGCTTTATTGACGCTGATGGCCGCCTGTTTCAAATCGATATTGTTTTCCAAAGCCTGCGCCATCAAGGCATTGAGCTGCCGGCTTTGGTAGATTTCCCACCAGTTGCCGTTCACGTCGTAGCGTTCGGCGGTCTCCGCCGCGCTCATCACCTGCCCCGTCGATTCGAGCGTGAGGTTTTTGTCGGTGCTGTGGACGGCGCACGCGCTTAAGGCAAGGGCGAGCGACAGGGATAAGGCCGTCTGAAAAAAAGGTTTTGTCTGCATATCGTATCTTTCGGTTTAAGGTTTCAGACGAGCTAAACGTTTGGGAGGTCGTCTGAACAATCTCATCGGCTGCGTTTATTTATCGGCTAAAAACGCTTTTCGCTGTTCCGTAAAATGCCACCACGGCTTTGGTTCGTTCCCCTGCATAAAATCAACCAGCGACAGGAAAATATCGATCATGCAGGGATCGTGTCGGGTTGCGGTCAGGCTGCACAGACGGTCGTACATTTCGTAAGCGTCCTGCCCCGCCAAATCCTGCGGCTGCGTGATGCCGAGCAAAGCCAAATCCTCCGCCACGGCTTTGCCGACATTGGGCAGGTCGGTCAGCGTGTTCAGCTTGCTTCGTCGTACTTTGTCGGGACTCATGTTTTAGCCTTTGGTTTGGAGGTCGTCTGAAAACCTGCAATCGGATGGATCAACTTGTTTTCGCGGGCGAAGCCCACTCTACTTTTGCTGCCGTCATTCCCGCCTGCGCAATAATGACGGCAAAGGCATTTCTTATTTGAATTTATGTCGGATACAAGTATCCGACCTACTTTTTTCAGACGACCTTGGATTCGGATTTCAAGTGCAACACCAGGGTACCAGTGGTTGGAACAGATTCAAGAATAAAACACTTGGCGTTTCGTAGCCAAGTGTTTTTCTCGGCCGGTGGTTCAACTCATCTTGAACCCTGCGTATCTCCCGATCGCTGATGTTTCGGAAATCGGTTTGTTTGGGGAAATATTGCCGGATGAGTCCATTGGTGTTCTCATTCAGCCCTTTCTCCCAAGAATGGTAAGGGCGGCAAAAATAGGTTTTCGCCTTCAAGGCTTTGGCTATTTTGGTGTGTTGGTGGAACTCTTTGCCGTTATCCATGGTGATGGTGTGGACTCTGGCTTTATATGCCTTTAATACCCTAATGGCCGCCCGGGCAGTGTCTTCGGCTTTTAAGTTCTTTAATTTGCAGATGATGGTGTAGCGGGTAGTGCGTTCGACCAAGGTCAATAACGCGCTTTTCTGATTTTTGCCGACGATGGTGTCGGCCTCCCAATCGCCGATGCGGGTTTTCTGGTCGACGATAGCAGGTCGGTTTTCTATGCCGACGCGGTCGGGCACTTTGCCTCTGGTCCATGTGCTGCCGTAGCGTTTGCGGTAGGGTTTGCTGCATATTCTGAGGTGTTGCCACAAAGTGCCGCTGTTGCTTTTGTCTTGGCGAAGGTAGCGGTAAACGGTGCTGTGATGGAGTGTGATCCCGTGGTGTTTATGCAGGTAGGCACATACTTGTTCGGGACTGAGTTTGCGGCGGATAAGGGTGTCGATGTGTTGAATCAGCTGCGAATCGAGTTTATAGGGTTTTCGCCGGTGCTGTTTGGTCAGCCGGCTTTGCTTCTGTGCTTTTTCGGCGCTGTATTGCTGTCCTTGGATGCAGTGCCGCTTGATTTCTCGGCTGATGGTGCTTTTGTGGCGGTTGAGCTGTTTGGCGATTTCGGCGATGGTGCAGTGGCGGGACAGGTATTGGATATGGTATCGTTCGTCTTGGGTCAGTTGTGTGTAGCTCATGGCAATCTTTCTTGCAGGACAGGCCGTATGCTACCGCATACTGGCCTTTTTCTGTTATGGAAAGTTGCACTTCAAATGCGAATCCGCCGACCTCTGCCCATTCAAACAAGTCGTCTGAAATCATGAAATCCTGACCACTACGCCGCAATGCTGTTCGGCGGCAGTTTGGTAGAACGCGGCAAGTTCTTGAAACCGCTGCGCCAATTCCGTACGGGTTTCGGCAAAGGCTTTTTCGTCGCTCCAAATATCGGGGTAGATTTGGCTGTTTTGGAAATCTGCTGCGGTTTTGCCGTCAAGCAGCGCGGCGAAGTCGGCTTGGTTCAGGGCTTGGGCTACTTCAGCGGTTTCGGTATCGTCGATCCAGCCGGTGTGTTCGCCCGCTTCTTCGTCCTGCCGCAAAATGTTGCCGATAATGGCTTTGCTCAACGGGTTTGCCGCGTCGGCATCGTCCGAGCCTTTGCCGGTCAGAACGAAATGCAGCGCATCCCATAGTTTGCCTGCGCCGTATTCGGATACGGCGGCAGGAGTGCCGGAGGAAGCTTTGATTTGTTCGATGCCGCTTTGCGGATGGGCAGCGTATTTTGCGTAAACGTCCATAGGTTTCCTTGTATTGAAGGCTTGAGATGCCTGTTTCGGGAGGGGTCGTCTGAAAAATGTTGCGGGTTCGGACGACGCTCGGGCTGTTTTCGCAATGTATTGTGTGAATCGTGCGTCGGGTTCTGACCCGACTTTTGCTTTTTCAGACGACCTTATTTATCCAAACGCAGCAGCGGGCCGCCTGCTTTCTGTACCGCCGTTTGATAGGCATGGTCGTTTTCAATGCGCTGCAAATAGGCGCGGATGTTGGGATATTCCGCCAATCCGAAGCGGTCGGCGGCGGCTTGCAGCGGGTAACTCATCATGATGTCCGCGCCGCTGAGTTGGTTACTGATCAGCCAGTCTTTGCCGTTTAATTCGTTTTCGACATAGGCTAGATGCAGGGCGGCTTGCGGCTCGATAAAGCCGTTTTTGACGTTGCCGCTGATTTTGCGTGCGACGGGTTTGACGAAAAACGGCATGGGCGCGTTTTCTATTTTGCGGAACACTAATCTGAGCAGCAACAAAGGCATCAGCGAACTTTCGGCATAGTGCAGCCAGCGTTGGTAATGCCAATAATCTTGGCTGCCGCGTTCGGGCATGAAGCGTCCGCCGCCGTAGGTTTGAATCAGGTAGTCGGTAATCGCGCCGCTTTCGTTGAGTACGAATCCGTCGTCGTCGATAACGGGGGACTTGCCCAGCGGGTGTACGGCTTTGAGTTCGTCGGGCGCGAGCAGGGTTTCGAGATGACGCGCGTAGGTTTTGATTTGATACGGCGCGCCGATGAGTTCGAGCAGCCAGACGATGCGCAGGGCGCGGGATTGTGCCAATACATGTAGGGTAATCATTCGGTTTTCCTCGGTGTGTGTATAGTGGATTAACTTTAAACCAGTACGGCGTTGCCTCGCCTTAGCTCAAAGAGAACGATTCTCTAAGGTGCTGAAGCACCAAGTGAATCGGTTCCGTACTATCTGTACTGTCTGCGGCTTCGTCGCCTTGTCCTGATTTTTGTTAATCCACTATATGTTCATTGTGATGACAATAGCCAAACGGGATTTTCAGACGACCTTTTGGGTTTGGAGGTCGTCTGAAACTTTAATCCTTAGACAAGGCATCAATCGGATTGAGTTTGGAGGCTTTGTTGGCGGGCATGAAACCGAACGCCACGCCGATGGCTGTCGAGCAGACAACCGCGCCGATAACGGAACCGATGGAAATTTCCATCGGAAATTCGGTGACGAAATGGTTGAACACAAGGCTGATGAGCGTGGACAGCCCTACCCCGACCAAGCCACCAATGATACAGATTAAGACCGCTTCAATCAGGAATTGTTGCAGGATGTTGTTGCGCCGCGCGCCGATCGCCATGCGCACGCCGATTTCTTTGGTGCGCTCGGTTACGGACACCAGCATGATGTTCATCACGCCGATACCGCCGACAACCAATGAAATCAGGGCGATGGAGGAAATCAGCAGTTTCATCGTGCCGGTAGTGGTTTCAACCATTTGCTTGATGCTGTCGCTGTTGTTCATGAAAAAGTCTTCCGTACCGTGCCGCGTTTTGAGCAGCTCGGTCAGTCCTTTTTCGGCGACTTGGGTGTTGGCGTCGTCTTTGATTTTGACGGTAATCGAGTTGGTGTGGCTTTCGCCGGTGATTTGGTGCATTACGGTCGTATAGGGCGACCAGAGCATCAATACGTCCGAGTTGCCGAAGGAATTTTCTTCTTTTTGCATCACGCCGATGACGGTCAGCGGGCGTTTATTGAAGAGGACGGTTTTACCCAAGGGATTGACGTCCGCGCCGAACAGTTTTTCTTTGGTGTTTTGGTCGATCACGACGACTTGCGCGTCTTCTTTCACATCGCTCTCGTCAAACAGACGCCCTGATTCCAGCTTCAGCCCGAGTACGTCGAAATATTGTTCGCCCACGCCGTACAGCGAGGCGGACAGGTCGGTGTTGCGGTAGGTCAGCGTGCCGCCGGAAGTCGTCTGCGGGGTGGCGGAAGCGACGTAGCTTTGTTTGGCGATGACTTTGGCGTCGTCAATGGTCAAGGTTTTAATCCTGCCGCTACGTCTGTCGCCGAAACCGCGTCCGGGGAAGATGCTGATGGTGTTCGTCCCCATCGCGCTGATGTCTGCGAGAATTTTTTTCTCAGAACCGTTGCCCAAAGCGACGACGGATACGACCGAGGCAATGCCGATGATGATGCCGAGCATGGTGAGGAGCGAACGCATTTTGTGCGCCATAATCGCCTGCACCGACATTTTGAAGGCTTCGACGAATTGGTCGTAATAAAACAGCCACGAAGATTTTTCTTTGATGCGTTCTATTTTGCTTTCGGGGATTTCGGGATTTTTTGAACTGTCGGAGATGATTTCGCCGTCGCGGATTTCGATGATGCGGTTGGCGATGGCGGCAATACCGGGATCGTGCGTCACCATAATCACGGTATGCCCTTCTTTATGCAGCTTTTGGATGATTTCAATCACATTTTTGCCGCTGGCGGTATCGAGCGCGCCGGTCGGTTCGTCGGCAAAGATGATTTCGCCGCCGTTCATCAGGGCGCGGGCGATGGAGACGCGCTGTTGCTGACCGCCGGAAAGCTCGCTGGGTTTGTTGCCTTCCTTGCCTTCCAAACCCAAATCCTGCAACAATTTTTCCGCACGATTAGAACGCTCTTTGCCGCCCATGCCCATATACACGGCAGGCAGGGCGACATTGTCCCGCGCCGTCAGCGAGCCTAACAAGTTGTAGCGTTGGAAAATAAAGCCGAAGCGTTCGCGCCGCAATGCCGCCAATTCGTCCGGCTCCATTTTGGCGGTTTCGATGCCGTCGATTTGATACGAACCCGAAGTCGCGCTATCTAAACAGCCGAGGATGTTCATCAGCGTGGATTTGCCCGAACCGGACTGCCCGATGATGGCGACGAAATCGCCCTTCTCTATCGACAGGCTGACATCTTTCAAAACATGAACGCGGTTCGCGCCGCTGCCGAAGTAGCGGTTGATGTTTTTACATTCGATTAAGCTCATAAGTGTTTCCGACCGATAATGATGTATGGAGTGGAAAGGTCGTCTGAAAGGGGATTTTGCCAAGAAACAAAACTTTCAGACGACCTATTGCCTATTTATCTCGGCGGACCGCCCTGCATGGCGCGTTGTGCCGCTTCAGCCTGCTCCGCCGCGCTCATTTCCGACATCACCACCTTGTCGCCTTCTTTCAAACCGCTTTTGACTTCGGTATTCATACTGTCTTTCAGACCGACCGTAATCTCGCGTTCCGAAGCTTTACCGTCCGCGCCCAAAACGCTGACAAACGATTTGCCGTCGTGTTTTTTAATCGTCAGCGTCGGCACGAGCAAAACGTTTTTCACGCTGTTGATTTCAATCGTATTCTGCGTCGTCATACCGATGGAAAGTTTGCCGTCGGGATTAGGCACCAACGCGCGGGCGTAGTAGTAAATCGCATTGGAAGTCGTGTCCGTGCTGGTGGTATAGCTGCCCAACGACATCGTGGTCAAGCCCGGGTCGACGCTGTCGAGCTTCGCCTTAATCGGCGTATCCGGTTCGGACAAAATCGTAAACGAAATGTCCTGCCCCGCTTTAACCTTGGTAATATCGCCTTCGGCAATCTGCATTTTGTTCAACATCGTATCCAGATTCGCCAATTGGATAATCGTCGGCGTGGACTGCACCGCGTTCACGGTCTGCCCTTCTTCCACCGGAATCGCCACCACCGTACCGTCCATCGTCGCAGTAATGCGGGTATAGCCCAATTCCGATTCGGCGGTATTGATGGAAATTTTGGTTTGCTTGATGGAAGCCTTCAGCTCGGCAACGTTTGCCTTAGCCGCGGCCAGCGCATCCTTCGCGCTTTCCAAATCCTCTTTGGACGTCGCGTTTTCCTTCCACAAAGCCGCCTCGCGCTTGTATTTCTTCTCTGCGCTGTTCAGCGCGATTTCGGCGGAAACCAACTTCGCCTGATACGTTTCCAGCTTGGATTTTTCCGTATTCAGCGTGTTCACCTGAGTGGTCGAATTGATTTCCGCAATCAAATCGCCTTTTTTAACCTGCTGCCCGAGCTTGACGTACAGCTTCTTAATCTGCCCCGAAGCCTGCGCGCCCACCGACACCAAATTCGACGGCGAAATCTCGCCCGTAGCGGATACCGTCTGGCTGATGTCGCCGCGTTTGACCGTTTCCGTGATGTAAGAAGTTTGAGGTTCGGGCTGGAAATAAGACCACGCAGCAAACCCAAGCACCGCAGCAACCGTTATTCCAACCGTCCATTTATTAATAATTTTTGCCATAACTGACTTTCTGATTCATCCATTTCATCTGTTCAATCCGGCACCCGATTCATGTCGCATAATCCCAACACTTATCCGCCGAAAACGCTGAAAACGAGCGGATTTTACTGCAAGCCTTTACTCCAGCCAAGTCAACGGCAAATCAAATAAAATCATAATAAATTGTTTTATAATCATTTTATAAAAAACCATTTCCAAGATATTGCAACGCATTTACATATTTTCCCAATCCTGAAATTTATCCAAACATTCAAAATGGGAGAAAAGAACTATAATTGCAGTCTGAATTCCCGCCCATACAATAAAAATTACGACATATCATGAAAAACACATTACAAAAAGGCTTCACGCTGGTCGAGCTGCTCATCGTCATCGTCATCCTCGCCATCCTGGCCACCCTCTCCTATCCTTCCTACGAACGCTTTATCCGTAAAAGCCGTTTGGAGAACGTCCGTTCCGAGCTGCTGATCAACGCCAAAAACCTCGAACGCTTCTACGCGCAAAACCGTACGTTTGAGAAGTTCCCGGCAACAGACCTGGTTCAAAACGAATACTTCACCATCCAGTTTTTCAACTATCAAAACACCCCAG
Source organism: Morococcus cerebrosus (assembly GCF_022749515.1). Lineage (NCBI taxonomy): Bacteria > Pseudomonadati > Pseudomonadota > Betaproteobacteria > Neisseriales > Neisseriaceae > Morococcus > Morococcus cerebrosus. The sequence continues at coordinate 734,397 of NZ_CP094242.1, read as the reverse complement.
AAGAGAAAAAGAATCCGTCCGCCTCGGGCTTCCTGCTCGAAGCCAAGCCGAATGACGGATACAAAAGCAAAGAGACCTGCTCCGTCTATCTCGACAGCGACGGTATCTTTTGGGCAAGCAATGCAGATTGCCCCGGATATGAACACATAGATCAAAAATAATCCGAACCCTCTGCCGCTATTTTTATCCGTTCATACAAAAGGTCGTCTGAAAACTTGTTCAAGATTTTCAGACGACCTTTTCATCATCAGCTAAAATCTGCTATTTCCAAGTCAGAAAACCACATCATGAAAATCACCCCCGTCAAAGCCCTAAACGACAACTACATTTGGATGATTCAAGACGGCAACCACGCCGCCTGCGTCGATCCGTCCGATGCCACGCCCGTTTTGGTATTCCTCGTCCACAACCGCCTGATGCTGGCGCAAACGTGGGTTACCCATCTGCATCATGACCATATCGGCGGGGTCCAATCCCTTAAAAACGGTTTTATGGAATCGCCCGTGTACGGCGAGGCGGATATTGACTTGGCAACGCATACGGTTACGGCGGGTACGCAGTTTCCCTTCGGCGACGGGCTGGTTACCGTGTGGGCGACGCCCGGCCATACCGACCGCCACGTCAGCTATCTTTTGGAAAACGCCGAAGGTTTACACGTTTTCTGCGGCGACACATTATTCTCTGCCGGCTGCGGCAGGGTGTTTACGGGAACGATAGAAGAGTTGTACGACAGTTTCCAAAGATTCAATCAGTTGCCCAAAGACACGCTATTTTATCCTGCGCATGAATACACCGCCGCCAACCTGCGTTTCGCCGAATTTATCGAACCGGAGAATCCCGATATTCAAGCGGCTTTACGCGCGGCGGAACATACGCCGACCCTGCCCGTAACCCTTGCGCATGAACGCAAAATCAATCCGTTTTTACGGGTCGATTTGCCCCAAGTCCGCGAACGGGTTGAGGAATTGGCAGGGAAGCGATTGAACAACGGTTTGGAAGTGTTCGCGGCGCTGCGGGAATTGAAAAACCGGTTTTAGGTCGTCTGAAAACTCAATCCAGCCAATTCAAACCAAAGCAATTGATCCCTTATCCCGTCGCTGTATAAACACAGACGGGAATGACAGCCCTTTTATTTCAATCGGCCATAAAACCTGCGTTCCACTCTATTGCAGGGATTTTGAACATCTTTGCCCCGATAAACTATAATCGGCACATTCAGACGACCTTTCCCAAGCCATGACCCGACAAGTTTTCATCCTAGGCGACCAGCCGCTCCCCGAAGGCAGCAGTAAGCCCTATGCGCTTTTGACGGCGAATCCGACCAAGGAACACCACTATATCGCCCAAACTGAACAACGGCAGCATGCGCACAATCCCCAAGTCAGTCCGCAAAACCAAAATGTTTACCGGCTACCCCTATCCTTGTTTGGCACTCATCCCCATCAGCCGCATGATGAAAGGAAAAAACGCAAACACGCCGCCAAACCGGCCGCCCTGCCCGAAGTGGCAAGCGTCAACATCATCGGCAATCTGGCGGCAAAAAACCTCTACACGCTGACTTTCGTTGAAAACACCGGCAACCAATACAACCTCGAAAGCTGGTTTAACCGCCACGAAAGCGGCTACGAAGATGCCTGCGAACACCTGCGCACGCTGCCCGGATGTCGTCTGAAAACGAGCGAAGCGAGTTTCGCTAAAACGAGCAGAACGTGTTTGAATCAGACCGATTCAGTCAAAGTCCCCGATGCGCTGTGGCGCGTGCTGCGGCTCAAATTCCTCGGCATTTTGCGCAATCCCCGCAACCATCAAAACCCGTTTGCCTACCGCCTGCTTCAAGTCCTGCGTTCACGGCTCCCCGAAGCGGGATTCGAGTTCGTCAGCCTCATCAGCCGCCGCGACCCGAAACGCATCGAATCCATCATGCAGGATTTCCATTTTTCCTTTCTCGGCTATGTCAACTGGCTCTCAGGGCTGTATGGCATGTTGAGCGAAGGCGTTTCACAACCGTCGCTGTTTGAGCGGTTGTTCTGCGCCGTTTTTGCCGAACCTCAAGCCGTGAAAATCGAGCTGTTCCGCTATCCCGACGATACAGGGCTGTGCCTCTTCGGCGACAGCGGTTTCTGCCTTCAGGCATCGTCCGAACTCATCAGCATCGGCGTCAATATTTCCCACGATATGTTTGCCGTCGTCCACCTGCAAGCCGCACGCTGGCACGATTTTAAAAATACTTTCCATCATGACGCGCCGAAACTGCAAGGCAAAGTGAAGATTATCGACGGCGACCAAACCCAACGCGTCATGTTCAACCGGCTCTGTATCCGCCAATCGCACGAAGCCGTGTTCGGCAGAAGCCCGAACGTAAAAGACTACATCTGAACCATCAACAGCATGAATACTTCCCCCGACGCATCTATCTTAGGCCTAGGCTACCTCGGCCGTCCTTTGGCGCAGAAACTTTACGAAAACGGCAGCCGCGTCGCCGCCGTCAAGCGCAGCCTGACTTCGGACGATATTAATCTGCCCATACACCTCGACACCCTCGACCTCAATCAAGACAGCGTGTTTCAAAGCACGAACCTTGCCCGCGATACAAGCTTTTGGCAGCACCACGCCGACAAACCCGTTTGGTTCTGCCTTTTGCCTCCATCCTCGCTGACGCATTACGCCGATACCGTCAAACAATGGGCAGAACTTGCCCGAGCGTGCAATGTGCAGCATCTGATTTTCACCAGCAGCACCAGCGTTTACGGCGATAAAGCGCGGGAATGTGACGAAACTTCCGCACCCGATCCGCAAACCGAGTCCGCCCGCCAAATCGTCGCCGCCGAGCAATACCTGCTCGACAGCGGCGTGCCGAATATCGACATCCTGCGGCTGGGCGGGCTTTATTGCACCGAACGCCATCCCGTCAGCCGCCTCGTTCAAAAGCAAAACATTCGGGGCGGCAACCAGCCCGTCAATATCGTCCACCGCGACATCGCCGTCGAAACCCTGTTTCAGACGACCCTCCATCCAAACGGCAAACGCATCCGCAACATCGTCGAACCGCGCCACCCGACCCGCCGCGATTTCTACACTGCCGAAGCCGCCAAACTCGGTCTCCCACCGCCCGATTTCGCGCCCGACGGCACCGGCGGCGGCAAAATTGTAAATACCGTTTCCGCCGACGGATTAAGCCTGTAAAATTGGCGCTCCGCAACCGTTTCAGACGACCTTTCGGCAGCGGCAAAACCAAAACCAAAAAACACAGTCTTACTTAACGTAGTGAGTCGACAAAATCAGGATAAGGCGAAACATCGCCGCACAAATCAAGTTCACCCACTATACAACCCCAAGCCCGAAAGTATCGAGAACACCCTATGTCCGCCCTATTTCCCGTTATCAACCACCTGATACAGCAAAATCCGGAACATCAACAAGACCTGTCCCGCCTGTCAGGCAAAACCCTGAGCCTCAACCTCGCCGGATTCGGACTGACCGGACGCATCAATCACGACGGCTTCCTCGAAACCGCCGACCAACCCGCCGACACCCTCATCACCTTCCACCAAAGCGCCATCCGCAAAATCCTGACCGGACAAGAACCCGGCGTCGGCGACATCAGCCTCGAAGGCGACCTCATGCTCGGCATGACCGTCCTGCCCATACTCGGCAGCCTGCGCTACTACGCTTCAGACGACCTTGCCCGCATCTTCGGCGACTCACTCGCAGGCAGCATCAGCGAACGCGCCGCCAACATCGGGCAAACCGTCAAAAAAATCGGACAAAGCATAGCCGAGCAAATCAGCGACTTTTCCCGCGAACCCGAATCCCCCGTTATCGACGCCGCCACCCTGTCCGTCTGGATGGAAGAAGTGGACAAACTGCGCGACGACGTCGCCCGCCTCAACGAACGCCTCGACCGGCTCGAACGCGACATCTGGATAGACTAATTTTCAGACGACCCCATGCCTATGAACAGCCCGTTTCACAACATCGGTATCGTAACCCGCCCCAATACCCCCGAAATCCAAAACACCGCCCACACCCTCATCCACTTCCTGCAGGGACACGGCCTCACCGTCTATCTGGACGAAATCGGCATAGAAGAACGCTGCATCTATGTTCAAGATACCGTCGGCTGCCACATCGTCAGCAAATCCGACTTGGGCAAACACTGCGACCTCGTCATCGTCCTCGGCGGCGACGGCACCTTCCTCTCCGTCGCCCGCGAAATCGCCCCCCGCGCCGTACCCGTTATCGGCATCAACCAAGGGCATTTAGGCTTCCTCACCCAAATCCCCCGCGAAAACATGACCGAAGAGCTGCTGCCCGTCCTCGAAGGCAAATACCTGCCCGAAGAGCGCATCCTCATCGAAGCCGCCCTCGTCCGCGACGGACAAACCTTCCACCGCGCCCTCGCCCTCAACGACGCCGTTCTCTCGCGCGGCGGTGCCGGACAAATGATAGAGTTCGAAGTCTTCATCAACCAAGAATTCGTCTATACCCAGCGTTCCGACGGCCTCATCGTCTCCACCCCCACCGGCTCCACCGCCTACTCCCTTGCCGCCGGCGGCCCCATCATGCAGGCAGGCTTGCACGCCTTCACCCTCGTGCCCATCTGCCCCCAATCCATGACCAACCGCCCCATCGCCATTCCCGACACCTCTGAAATCGAAATCCTCGTTACCCAAAGCGGCGACGCCCGCGTCCATTTCGACGGACAATCCTTCATCGACGTACAAAACCTCGACCGCATCATCATCCGCCGCTACCACAACCCCCTGCGCATCCTCCACCCCACCGACTACCAATACTTCCGAACCCTGCGCCAAAAACTGCATTGGGGCGAACAGCTCGTATAAACACCAAAGGTCGTCTGAAACCCGATTGCCAAGTTTTCAGACGACCTTTAATAACCATCCGTTCAAATCCCAAATACGCATATCCCGTCATTCCCGCGCAGGCTGGAATAACAAAATTCATCAATCATTTACACTAAAAATTGATGATAAAAGACGATAAAAATTACTGAGATACTTTTATCCGTTTCCCCACTTTTTCAGACGACCCCGCCATGCCCATCCTCGCTTGGAACACCCCGCCCGCCCCCGCCGAACTTGCCCGCGTGATCGAAACTCATCCCGCGCCGCTGCATCTGGTTGCCTGTCTGAGCGAAAACCGCATGCCCAATTTTCCTTTGTCCGATGCCCCGACCGAGTTGGAAGGTCGTCTGAAAACCCGCCTCGACCAAGCCGTGAAATGCCTTCAGTTCAACAGCGTCAACTTTCTGGAAAACCTGTTGCCCGACGTGCATATCTGGCTTGTCCCGCCGCACCGCGCCGACAGCCTGTACGAACATTTCGCCCCTATCGAATGGCAGACCGAAGCCGTACCGCAAGCCGCGCCCAAGCCCGTCAAACCTTGGTTCAGACGACCTCAAGCCATCACCCCGCCCGAAAGCGCGCTGGTTATCGGCGCGGGCATTGCCGGAGCAGCGACCGCGCGTAAACTGGCGGAACACGGCGTGCGCGTTACCGTTTTGGAAGCGGGCAAAGCGGCGCAAGGCGGCAGCGGCAACCGCCAAGGGCTGCTCTACGCCAAAATCTCGCCGCACGACACCGAGCAGACCGAACTGCTGCTGGCAGGCTACGGCTACACCCGCCGCCTGCTGCAAGACCTGTTGCCCGATTCCGACGCATGGGGCGGCGACGGCGTGTTGCACCTCAATTTCGACGAAGCCGAACGCAAACGCAATCAGGCATTGGGTTTGCAGCAGCATCACGCCCACCTTTACCGTAGCGTGTCCGCCGACGAAGCCGCGCAAATCGCAGGTATAGACGTCTTTTCAGACGGCCTCTACTGGCCTCAGGGCGTATGGCTGAACCCGCCCGCCGTCGTCCGCGCCTTGCTGAATCATCCGCTGATTGCGTTGCACGAAGACACGCCCTTATCCGCTACCGAATACGACGGCGTAAACTGGATGGCACACACACCGCGCGGCAGCTTCAGCGCAAGCCACATCATTTACTGCATGGGCGCGCACAGCCCGAACGCCGCCGATGCCAACGTCTCCACTCTGCCTTTCCGCCAAATCCGCGGACAAACCAGCGTAGCGGCGGCAAGCGGTTTTTCCAAACGCCTGCGCTGCGCCCTATCCGGCGAAAGCTACATCAGCCCGAGCTGGCAAGGGCAACACTGCTACGGCGCAACCTTCGTCCTCAACAGCAACGACGACGCTTGGCATCTGCACGAAGAAACCGCCAACCGCGCCGCCCTGCAACAACTCAACCCGCCATTGGCGCAATCATTGTTTGAGCAAAACCCGCTTCGTTCGGTTTCAGACGACCTCTCTGACCCGCCGCAAGGACACGCCGCCCTGCGCTGCGACAGCCCCGACCACCTGCCCGTCGTCGGCGCGCTCGGCGACATCGCCGCCATGCAGACCGCCTACGCCAAACTCGCGTTGGACAAAAACTACCGCCTCGACAACGTCCCCTGCCCCTACCTGCCGAACGCCTACATCAATACCGCCCACGGCACGCGCGGCCTCGCCACCGCCCCCGTCTGCGCCGCCGCCATTGCCGCCGACATCCTCAGCCTGCCCCAGCCCCTGTCCCAACGCCTGCGCACCGCCCTGCACCCCAACCGCGCCGTCATCCGCGCCATCGTGCGGCAGCAGCCTTTGCTTTGATGCATCGCACAGGTCGTCTGAAAGCGAGCGAAACGGGTTTACCCCAAACATGAAAACAAGTTTTCAGACGACCCCGGCACGACAACAACAAAGCACCCATAAAATCATAAAAATATTAACAACCTGTTTTCAAAAATATCTTTCTTAACTTTAAAACCCGAAATTTACATATAAATATCAACCCCTCCCCTTGTTCATTTATATATTTCGTTTAAAATACCGACCTAAACAACAACTATTCTATATAGATAAAATGCGTCATTACGGAACCATCATCCGCTGGAACGACAACCGGAAGTTCGGAGCCATCCGGGAAGAAAACATGGGTAAGGAAATATTCGCCCCGCTCTCCGCCTTCACCACACTGCCGCACCCGCCCGCCGAAGGCCAGCGCGTATCGTTTGAAATCATCAAAGGCAGACGCGGACGTGACGAAGCGGAAAACATCTGCTTCGCTTCCGACTGCATCGGCGAAGCCGACTTTTTCGCCCCCGAGCCCGAGCCTTTTAAAGCAGCCTTTTCCAAACTCCTGTGGATCATCCCCGTCATTGCCCTCTTGGCCGCAGGCGGATGGTTCGGCTGGAACTATTGGCAGGAATACCGCCGTCAGGTACAGGAAACAACGGCGGCTGCACCGGTTACGATGGTGTCCGAAGTTGCCGAAAAGATGAAAGCCGAACGCAAGGCATGGAAAGACGCGGCAAGCGGGCGTACTGCTTTCAAACACGGTTCAACTGCTTCAACCGGCTCCGCTGCCACCACCGACACTACCACTGCATTCAAATGCGACGGTCGTCAGCACTGTTCCCAAATGAACTCTTTGGAAGAGGCGGAATTTTTTATCAAAAACTGCCCAAACACCAAAATGGACGGTGATCATGACGGTATTCCGTGCGAAAACGACAGCCGTTGGCATTAATCGCCACAATGCAAAAAGGTCGTCTGAAAATGTTTTTCAGACGACCTTTTTAAATCGGCTACAATATCGCGCAATACAAACCTACCCTACCACCATGTCCAAAAAAATCCTCATCATCACCCCGAGCTGGATCGGCGACTGCGTCATGACCCAGCCGCTTTACCGCCGCCTGCACGAACTCCATCCCGGCTGCACCATAGACGCATTCGCACCCAAATGGTCGATGGCGGTGTTCGAGCGTATGCCCGAAATCAGCCGCGTCATCGAAAACCCGTTCGGACACGGCGCGTTGGAACTGAAAAAACGCTGGCGCATCGGGCGCGAACTGGGTAAACAAGGTTACGACCAAGTTATCGTCCTGCCCGGTTCGCTCAAATCCGCCCTCATCGCCTTCGCCACCGGCATCAAACAGCGCACCGGCTACGTCGGCGAATCGCGTTATTTTTTATTGAACGACATCCGCAAACTCGACAAAGCCGCCCTGCCCCTGATGGTCGACCGCTACACCGCCCTCGCCCATCCGACGCAGGCGGACTTCAACGGACATTCCGATAACCCGCGTTTCACCATTTCCCCCGAAAGCCGCGCCGCCGCCCTTGCCAAATACGGCTTAAACACGAACAAACCCGTTCTCGCCTTCTGTCCGGGCGCGGAATACGGCCCCGCCAAACGCTGGCCCGCGCGCCATTTCGCCGAACTCGGCCGCCGCTATCTGGCGGAAGGTTGGCAGGTTTGGCTGTTCGGCTCGCAAAAAGATTTCGACATCGCCGAAAAAATCAACCGCCTTTCAGACGACCACTGCACCAACCTCTGCGGCAAAACCAACCTTTCCGAAGCGATTGACCTGCTCTCCTGCGCCGACACCGTCGTCTGCAACGACAGCGGCCTGATGCACCTCGCCGCCGCCCTAGACCGCAAACTCGTCGCCGCCTACGGCTCGTCCAGCCCCGACCACACCCCGCCCTTGAGCCAAAAAGCCAAAATCGTCAGCCTGCACCTCGAATGCTCGCCCTGCTTCAAACGCGAATGCCCGCTGGGACACACCGACTGTCTGAACAAACTCACGCCGGACATGGTTCAAAAAGCAGCAGAGGAATTGGCGGAAACGGAATCCTAATAAACATCAACCGACAATCCTGTAATCAGCAGTAAGACCATACGACAAAAGGTCGTCTGAAACCTGCCTTCCAAAACAGATTAAAATGGCAATACCCACGCCGTCATTCCCGCGCAGGCGGGAATCCAGAGTCTTGAAGCCGTACCAATCTTTAAACATTAAAATCAAAGTCTGGATTCCCGCCTGCGCGGGAATGACGGTATAGAGATTTCTTATTTTCATTCACCCTATCTTTTCAGACAGAAGTAGCGTGGGCTTTGCCCACGAAATCCACCCATTCCCGATACGGTGTTTATCCACCATCGTTATTCCCGCCCCTGCCTATGCAGAAGTGGGAATAACTGCCCGATTTACTGCCGCCTGAAACCCACTTTCAAATTTTCAGACGACCTTTCCACCATTGACCTCGAAACTCCATACTGCCGCGAAACAAACCGAAAGTTAGCTGCCTTCACCCTGTTTTGTATTGAATTCCCGTTCAGACGACCTTATCATCAACCCATTCCCACCTTCCTCCGCAAAAACACCATGCAAAACATCCAAGACTACGTCCGCCGCACCGCGTCCGCCGCCAAGCAGGCTTCCTATATTGTTGCCGCCGCCGAAACCGCGCAAAAAAACGCCGCGCTCCTGCGCGCCGCCGAACTGATCAAACACCATCAAACCGCCATCCTTGCCGCCAACGCTCAAGATATGGAACAAGCCGCGCAGAAAGGTTTAAACGACGCCCTGCTCGACCGCCTGCGGCTGACCGAAAAAACCATAGATGCCATGTGCGAAGGTTTGCGCCAGATTGCCGCCCTGCCCGACCCCGTCGGCGAAATGGACGAATTCCGCACCCGCGAAAACGGCCTGCAAATTGGCAAAATGCGCGTACCTTTGGGCGTTGTCGGCATCATTTACGAATCCCGCCCCAACGTAACCGTCGATGCCGCCGCCCTCTGCCTCAAATCCGGCAACGTCTGCGTCCTGCGCGGCGGCAGCGAAGCCTTCAACAGCAATATGGCGCTTTCCAAACTGATTACGCAGGCGTTAGTTGAAAACGGCCTGCCCGCAGCAGCCGTCAGCCTGATTGAAAACACCGACCGCGAAAGCGTCGGCGCCATGCTGCAAAGTCCCGAGTTTATCGACGTCGTCATCCCGCGCGGCGGCAAGTCGCTGGTTTCCCGCATCGCCGCCGAAGCCCGCGTGCCCGTCATCAAACACCTCGACGGCATCTGCCACGTCTATATCGACCGCGCCGCCGACGCCGAAAAAGCCGTCAACATCGCCTTCAACGCCAAAACCTCGCGCTACGGCACCTGCAACACCATGGAAACCCTGCTCGTCCACCAAAGCCGAGCCGCCGAAATCCTACCCGTATTGGCGGAAAAATATGCCGCCCGCGACGTCGAGCTGCGCGGCTGCCCGCGTACCCTGTCCATCCTGCCCCACATTCAGACGGCCTCCGAAGAAGACTGGGACACCGAATACCTCGCCCCCATCCTCTCCGTCAAAATCGTCGACAGCCTCGAAGAAGCCGTCGCCCACATCAACACCCACGGCAGCCACCACACCGACAGCATCGTAACCGAATCCTACACCGACGCCCGCACCTTCCTGCGCACGATCGACAGCGCCAGCGTTATGGTCAATGCCTCCACCCGCTTCGCCGACGGCTTCGAATACGGCCTCGGTGCGGAAATCGGCATTTCCACCGACAAAATCCACGTCCGCGGCCCCGTCGGCCTACACGGGCTGACTTCGCAGAAATGGATTGTGTTGGGCGACGGACAGGTACGGTCGTAACTCCTTCGCTTCCTTGAGTGATAAAACGGCAAAAGGTCGTCTGAAAAACAGTTTTCAGACGACCTTTTCTGTTTTACTTTCCCTATTATCCATACACCTAATTATTTCTAATTTTAAATTAACATATTAAACAATATCTTAAATTACTATATCTTCTACATTATTGTTTTCCCCGATACAATCGACATCATGCCATATAAGAAAAATCTATTTAATGTCAAATAGATATAAATTTTTATTATTCACTCTTTCCATCCATTTTTCCACAGGAGAACTATTATGGCTGATACATTGCTTTCTTTAAAAAACAACCAATCCGTCGTTATTACCGGTACGGACCGTAATGATACTTTATATGGTAGTACGGGACATACCATATTCTACGGTGGTTTAGGGAACGATACTTACTACAGTAAAAATGCGGGCGATACCATCATCGAGCGTGAAAACGAAGGCCGCGATCTAATCTATAGCAGCACCGACTTTACCTTACCGGAACATGTCGAAGATCTGAAGTTGCAGGGCAACAGTATGTTAGGTATCGGCAATGATGCAGACAATGTTATATCGGGCAATTCCAACGGCAACCGTCTATATGGCAAAGGCGGCAATGATCTGATGCTTGGCGGAAATGGCAACGATTATCTATGGGGCGACGATGGTGATGACCGACTTGGCGGACTAGGCGGCAACGACGTTCTGAATGGTGGAAGCGGAAACGATTTTCTATCTGGGCATGACGGGGAAGATATCTTATATGGCGGTACGGGTATGGACACCATGCTCGGAGGAAAGGGAAACGATACTTTCTATGTAGATAATATAAAAGATACAGTCGTCGAAGACGCAGATGCAGGCTACGATACGATATACAGCAGTGTTACCTATACCGCGCCAACCCACGTTGAAAAACTGATTTTAGAAGGTAAAGACAATATCTTCGGCTTTGGCAACAATGCCGATAACAGCCTTATCGGCAACAGCGGCAACAATCGCTTGAGTGGCGGGCGAGGTAGCGACACGCTCTATGGCATGGAAGGTAACGACCTATTAATGGGTGGTGATGATCGCGACGAACTTTACGGCGGACAAGGTGATGACATCCTGCGCGGCGATGCAGGCAACGACCTGCTCGACGGAGGCTATGGCAACGATACTTTAGACGGCGGCAGCGGTGCAGACACTATGGCCGGCGGCTTGGGAAATGATGTCTATCATGTTGATAATGTGAACGATACGGTTATTGAGGAAATGAACGGCGGTATCGACACGATTTACAGCAGTGTTACCTATACCGCGCCAACCCACGTTGAAAACCTAACGCTAACAGGCAACGACAATACCTTCGCATTCGGCAACAACGCCGATAATATTCTGACGGGAAACAGCGGCAATAACCGATTAAGCGGAGGACGCGGCAGCGATACGCTATACGGCAACGAAGGCAACGACCTGCTGATGGGAGGGGATGATAGAGATTTCCTATACGGCGGTAACGGAGACGACATTCTTCGCGGCGACGAAGGTAACGACCTGCTTGATGGTGGCAGTGGCAATGATACTTTGGACGGAGGCAGCGGTGCAGATACCATGTCTGGTGGGTACGGGAATGATATCTACCATGTAGATAATGTCAAAGATACAGTTACTGAGTGGTGGGGAGAAGGTGTCGATACGATATATAGTAGTGTTTCCTACACAATCCCAACCTACGTCGAACACCTGACCCTGACCGGCAGCAACAACACTTTCGGCATCGGCAATTACGGCGACAATACCATTACCGGCAACAGCGGCCACAACCAATTAAACGGGGATGGTGGCAATGATACCCTTTACGGCATGAGTGGAGACGACCTGTTGTCGGGCGGCAGCGGGAACGACTATCTCTACGGCGGCGACGGAGATGACAGGCTGAATGGAGGAGACGGGATCGATTACCTCCACGGCGGCGACGGCAACGACTACCTCACAGGCGGTTCGGGCAGCGATACCATCGTTACAGGTGCAGGTAAAGATACCGTCGCTTTCTCCGCCTCAGACATCCGCGACGGCAGCATAGATCGTATTACCGACTTCAACCCTTATATGGACAAGCTTGATCTGTCCGGTATGCGTTCCCTGCTAAGCGGCAGCGAGGCAAATGTGAGCTGGTCGGAACTGTTCGTCAAAAATCCTTATTATTACGACACCGGACGTTCTTACCTCGTCTTCGACTCTGTATCTCAAACCCTCGCCTACCGAGCGGCAGGTGCAAGCAGCAATACCGTGTTCGCCAAATTTGACGACAGTCAGGCAGCTTGGTTGAGCGCTTCCAATATCATCGGCTAAGCTGAGGCAAACCGGATTTTTAGAGGAAGCCTGAGCGCAAACGTCGTCTGAAACCTAATTTTCGGTTTCAGACGACGTTTCTGTTTAACGGGAAAAATAAAAACAGGATGAGGCCTTTGCACTAACATAAGTTATAGTAGATTAACTTTAAACCAGTACGGCGTTAAGTTGCCTTGCCGTACTATCTGTACTGTCTGCGGCTTCGTTACCTTGTCCTGATTTAAATTTAATCCACTATATTTCAGCCATCCTTTCATCACAGGTTTGACGGTATATTGCCTTTTCCCCTCAAACCGTAGATATTTGAGAAAACTCTTTATCGGCTGATAATTAGCCGGCTGCTTATCCCAACCCCGATTTACTGTATTTTGATATGACAAACATCCGAAACGTCGTCTGAAAACGGGCAATCCATTTTCAGACGACGTTTTGTCAAACATGATAAACCTCTTTTGGCTATCCACGGATCAATCATCCCAGACGTTCATTGCCCTCTCCCGCCAAACCGTGCAACAGCAATCCCAATACGTCCTGCGGCAGCTTTTGCGGCGCAACGGCATAAAGCGCGGCCAGTTGCAGATGGCGCATCAATATATCCGCCTGACGGATGAACAGATCGATGAGTTCCACCGGCAAATCGGGCTGAATCAGGCGGCGTTGTTGCAGGGTGTGGAAGAAGCCGCGCATAAAGGCGTATTTTTCTTCGTTCAATTCGTGGAAAAACCGTTCCAACTCCAAATCGGTGTTTTCTTCAATGTCGCGCAGGAAGGCGGCGGAATAAAGTTCTTCAAACGATTGTTTTTGCAGGGCGAACACGGCTTCGGCGGCTTCGCGCAGGCTGCATTGCCGTGCAAGCAGATTTTCAAATTCGGCACGGACGCGGTTTTTCTGTTCGGTAACGATTTCCTGTAAGAGCGCGTTTTTACCGCTGTAATATTTGTAAAAGGTAACGCGGCTGACGGCGGCCTCGGTGCAGATGCCGCCCACGGATACGGCGGAAAAGCCGTGTTCGCGGAACAGGCGGCGGGCGGTGTCGGTGATGGTTTGTTGTTTGCTGGCAGTCATAACGGTAGGAAGGTTTTGATTTTGTTCATAAAGGGTTTTCATTAAAGTTATCCGCAAGTCGGATACTCATCATATTTCCCCACGGCGGCAATAGCAATATGGCGGCGTTTCAGACGACCTCTTTCCTTATCCCTCCGCTCAGCCCTGCGGACAGGGGGCTGTCGAATGCTTAGCAGGCCAAATTCATAAAGGTTACAGAATCGCCCTCCCCCAACCTTCTCCCGCCGAACGGAAGAGGGAATTATTTTTTAAGATGGTTGGCTATAAAAAGGGGGAAGTAAAGTGAATGATAAACACTTGCATTCCTGTTTTTTGTTTCTTATACTTTACATTAATAGTTTGTTTTATGTAAATGTGTAAACAACAAATATTTGCATACTGCCGGATCGGTTGGATTGCCTGATGTTCAATCCGCTCCGACGTATGTCGTCTGAAAGGATAAGGAAATGCAGAAACCTACCCTCCGCCGCCTGCCGCTGCTGCTTGCCGCCGCCTTTGCCTCCGAATGGATTTATGCCGCCGATGCGGCGCAAGACGCGGAACAAGTGCAGTTGGAAGAAGTCGTCGTCACCGGCGAACGCACCAACCGCAGCGGCTTTGAAACCGCCACATCCAACCGCGTTTTCACCACGCCGAACATCGACCGCAGCGGCCACAACCTTTCTGCGACCGACCTGCTCAAACAGACTGTGAACACGGTGGACTTGGGCAGCGGCAACGATTTGCCGACCGTGCGCGGCGTGGACGGCTCGGGACCCGCCGTCGGCGCGGTGGCGTTTTTCGCGGGCACTAGGCCGCGCCTGAACCTCTCTATAGACGGCCGCTCCGCCACTTACAATGAATACGCCTTCGGCACGCAGTCGCTGTGGGACATGCAGCAGGTGGAAGTCTTGCGCGGACCGCAAAGCCATGTGCGCGGGCAGAACGCGGTGGCGGGCGCGGTGGTGATGCGCTCCAAAGACCCGACCGACGAATGGGAAGGCGCGCTGCGCTTGGGTTTGGGCAACCAGAAAACGCGCAACATCGCCGGCGTAGTGTCCGGCCCGATTGTGAAAAACAACCTTGCCTTCCGCCTGAGCGCGGAGCGGCAGCAGCGCGAAAGCTATGAGCCGTTCGTGTCCTACGAGCCAACCGGCAATCCGCGCCGCGTGGAAAACACCAACGTGCGCTTCAAACTCCTGCTCACGCCCGAAAACCATCCCGATTTTTACAGCCGCCTGACGCTGAACCACATCCGTTCGCGCGCGCCGCAAAACGAAATCATGGGCAACACCGCCAGCCGCCGTTTTTTAAAAGAAAAGCCCGTGTTCGTAACCGGCTCAACATCGGGCATCTGGGACGTATCGTGGCAGCTTAACGACTATCTGAAACTGGAAAACAAACTGGTTTACGGCCGCTACCACAACGAGCGGCTGCACCTGCCGATGACCGTCAGCCCGCAAGGCGTGCCCGCCGAACTCAAAGGCCGCGAACTGCAATGGGAGCCGGTATTGCATTTTTCCAACAAAGGCCGTCTGAAAGGCCTTGCCGGACTGCACTACTTCCGCAGTAAACAAGACGAATGGGTGGATATCCGCAGCGTCGGCGGCCGCAACACCTTTGACGACCGCAACAGCGTGCGCGCCCTGTTTGCCGAAACCACATACAGCCCCAGCGAAAAATGGGACATCACGGCCGCCGCACGCCTTGAAAAAGAAACGCACAAACGAAGCGGCGGCAGCGGCGCGCTGCACCTTGATTTAGACAAAGGCCAGACCGTGTTCCTGCCCAAAATCGACATCGCCTTCAAACCCACCGACCAATGGGTCAGCGGCATCAAAGCCGCGCGCGGCTACAACCCCGGCGGCGCGGGCATCACCTTCGGCCGCCCTGTCGTAACCTACACTTATGAACCCGAATATGTGAACAACTACGAGTGGTACACCCGCTGGCGCAGCGCAGACCGCCGCCTGCAACTCTCCGGCAACCTGTTCCTGAACCACTACCGCGACATGCAGCTCCCCTTCTATCTCGGCACCAACTCCGTCGTCATCCGCAACGCCAAAAAAGTCCACACCTACGGCGCGGAACTCGCCGCCGACTGGCAGGCGACCGACAGCCTGAAACTCACCACCGGACTAGGGCTGCTCAACACCAAAATCAAAAGCTATCCCGACAGCGGCATCGAAGGCAACAAACTCGGTCGCGCGCCCAAATACACCGCCAACATCGGCGTGAAATACCTGAACGACAAAGGCTGGGAAGCCGGCGGCGACGTGCGCTTCTACGGCGGCTACTACTCCGCCGCCGACAATGCCGAATCGGGCAAAATCGGCGCATACAACCAAGTCAACCTCTACACCGCCTACAACTTCAAACAAGGCCGCATCTCGCTCTACGCCGACAACGTGTTCAACCGCCGCCGCCCCATATTCATTTCCAGCGCCGACCGCCAAGACGCACTCTACCAACGCCCCAGAAGCGTGGGCGTGAGCGCGGAATGGAAGTTTTAGGCAAAAGCACAGGTCAGGTATTCATGCCCGACCTGCGCCTATTTCTCCGACACCCAAAGGAACCCCATGCACTACTTCACCCCCGCCAAAACCCTGCCCGAAGGCACCATCTACCTGACCGACCTGACCCACGTCGCCGACTTCGCCGACTGGCTGGCCGAATTCGAAACCCTGTTAAATCAAAACCGCCGCTTCGCCACCGTCTGCACCCCCATGCGGCGGCAGGTGAGCGACGAACAGCGCATTGCCGACCGCAAAACCTACATCGAATGGATAAAGGCACACCGGCCGCAACTCGCCGAACGCTGCGCCGCCATGCTCCTCATCGAACCCGACGCGGCGCAACTGCAATTCTTCCGCGAACAATCGTCCAAACTCGCCCCCGCGCTGGGCGTGAACTACATCGTCGAAGCCGACGAGCAAACCGCCCTGCTGCGGGCGGAAGAAGCGTTGAAGGTCGTCTGAAAACAGAATCCATGCTCCGACAGCGGCTTTATAGTGGATTAACTTTAAATCAGGACAAGGCGACGAAGCCGCAGACAGTGCAGATAGTACGGAACCGATTCACTTGGTGCTTCAGCACCTTAGAGAATCGTTCTCTTTGAGCTAAGGCAAGGCAACGCCGTACTGGTTTAAAGTTAATCCACTATATCATTCAGCCTTGCCTGCCCGATACGGATTTGAGCAAACCGACATTCGTTTGATAGCATGGGAACACTCGGCAACTGACTTTCAGGAGTACAAAAATGTCATTTACCACAATCATTTATGCCCATCCCTACGATCAAAGCTTCAATCACGGCATTTTGCGGCGCGTGCAGCAACTATTGGACGAAAAAGGCGAAAAATACCGACTGATCGACTTATACGCAGACGGCTTCAACCCCGCCTACACCAAAGAAGAGCTTGCCCTGTTCAACCAAGGCAAAGCCCTTGACCCGCTGGTTTTGCATTATCAGGAACTATTGAAAACCACCAACCGACTGATTTTCATCTTTCCGATCTGGTGGGCGGATATGCCCGCCATCGTCAAAGGATTTGAAGACAAAGTTTTTCTGAAAACATTCGCCTACGTCCCCACTGCCACAGGCTTGAAAGGCAACCTATCCCACATCAAAGAAGCACTGGTCATCAGCACGTCTACCGCCCCCACATGGTATCTGAAATGGTTTGGCGGCAACGGCATCGGCAAAGCGATGGTGGGACACACGCTCAAAGGCATCGGTATCGCCAAACGCCGTTGGCTCAACTTCGGCAATATGGACAAATCCACCGACGAACAGCGTCAGGCGTTTTTGGCAGATTTGAGCCGAAGCGTTTAATCTTCAGACGGTCTATTACTTCACCGCCGAATTTCCGCCGTCCGCAAACAACGCCGTACCCGTTACAAAACTGCCCATCGGGCTGACGAGGAACAAAATCGCGGCGGCGATTTCTTCGGGTCGGGCGATGCGTTTGACCGCATGCAACCCTTCCGCCCATGCCCGCTGCTGCGGGTCGGTAGTCATCATTTCCGTATCCGTACCGCCGGGAAGCAGGGCATTGGCGCGGATACCTTGGGCGGCATAATCGGCGGTGATGCCTTTTGCCAGTGCGGCAAGTGCGGCTTTGGCGCAGCCGTAGGCGGTTTTGTTCGGCAGGGCACAACTGGTGCCGACAAAGCTAGACGTGAACACAATCGCGCCACCACCGCGTGCGAGCATAAGGGGAATTTGGCTGCGCGCGCCCAGAAAGGCTGCAGTTAGGTTGCCGTCCAACGTATCGCGCCATTCGTCGGGCGAGATGTCGGCCAAAGGTTTGTATGCACCGATAATGCCTGCATTGTTGACGGCAATATCTAGGCCACCGAACTCTCGTTCTGCCGCGCGGACGACGGCTTCGTGCGTTTCAGGCAGCGCCGCGTCGCCTGCAACAGCAACAGCTCGTCCGCCGCGTGCGCGTATCAGTGCGGCGGTTTCTTCCAGTTTGTCGGCACGGCGGGCACATAAGACAACGTTTGCGCCGTGCTCCGCCAACAGCAGTGCAACCGCGCGACCGATACCCGACGACGCGCCGATAACGGCGGCGGTTTTATTGTTCAAATTCAATAAGCTTGACATAACGTTCCTTACATATGCGGTTAAAGACGATGCAAGTTTAAGGAAGCCGCGATATAAAGACGACCCGATTATTGATGAATTTCAAACAGACAAACAATCTTTCCATCAATAATCGGGTCGTTTCTTGTCGGCTTTCAGGCTATCCTATCCCATACAACGACAGGATAATTTATGAACTTAAATCAAACCCGCCAATTCCTCCGCATTGCCCGCGCCATCGAATACCTTTACGACCATGCCGCCGAACAGCCCGATTTGGCGCAGGTAGCGGCAGCAGTGCACGTCAGTCCCGAACATTTGCAGCGCGAATTTTCCGCATGGGCGGGCATCAGCCCGAAAAAAATGCTGCAACACATCAGTATCAGCCGTGCCAAAGAAGCCCTGAAAAACAGCGAAAGCGTGGCGGAAGCGGCGCATTGCGGCGGACTGAGCGGCACGGGGCGGCTGCACGACTTATTTGTCGGCATCGAAAAAATGACTCCGGGTGAATACAAAAACGGCGGAGCAGGCCTGCAAATCCATTACAGCCTGATTCCCGGCCCCTTCGGCGACCTGTTGGCAGCAGCAACAGACAAAGGCATCTGCTTCATGCGTTTTTCAGACGACCCTTCCGCCGCCCTGAACGAATTGCGCGCCGAATATCCGAACGCCCGCCTCATCGGGCAGGAAACCGCGTTCCACCGCCAAGCCGCCGACATCTTCCGCACCCGGTGCGGCCGCGTTACCCTGCACATCAAAGGCACACCCTTCCAGCTCAAAGTGTGGCAGGCCTTGCTCGATATCCCCGCAGGCAGCCTGCAAAGCTACGGCACAGTGGCGCAGGCCGTCGGTTCGCCCAACGCCGCGCGCGCCGTAGGGACGGCCATCGGGCAGAATCCCGTTGCATTACTCATTCCCTGCCACCGCGTCATCCGCGAAAACGGCATCATTGGCGGCTACCGCTGGCAACGCGGGCGCAAAATGGCGATATTGGCGCACGAATTGGGAGACACTGATGACGCTTGACCTCTTCCCAGAAACCGCCAACCCGCACGCCAACCTCCTGCCCTACGACGGCATCGTCAGCGATTTCGGACGGATTTTCACCGCCGCCGAAGCCGACCGTTATTTTGAAATTTTGCAGCGCGATATTCCCTGGCGGCACGACGAAGCCGTGATATACGGCAAGCACATCATCACCGCCCGCGAAGTCGCGTGGTACGGCGACACGTCCTACAACTACGGTTATTCCGGCGCAAACCGCATCGCCCTGCCGTGGAGCGGCGTCTTGCCCGAGCTCAAAAACCGCGTGGAAGCCGCCATCGCCGACATCTGCCCCACCCGCTTCAACTCCTGCTTGCTCAACCGCTACAACAACGGCAACGAAGGCATGGCGTGGCACAGCGACGAAGGGCAGGGGCTGGTCAAAGACAGCGCCATCGCCTCCTTAAGCCTCGGCGCAGCGCGCAAATTCGCCTTCAAACACAAAGAAAGCAAGGAAAAACGCGAAATGTGGCTGGAACACGGCCAGCTCATTGTGATGCACGGCGAAACGCAGAAACACTGGCTGCACACCATCCTGAAAAGCACCCGCATCCAAGAGCCGCGGATTAATCTGACGTTTCGGGTGATGAAAGGATAAAAAGGGGCTGCTTTTTCCATTTCAAGTAGTCCCCAAAAGTCGTCTGAAAAACTGCTTGAAAATGTAAAACAGAAGAGCCGTAGGTCGTCTGAAACGTTTTTCAGACGACCTACGGCACCCACATCATTCTCGTACACTCGCAATAGGGAGCCATCCATGTCCCAACAAACCCCGACATCCCCCGCCCCGCGCGACTGGCTGCTGCTTATCGGCGGCAGCACCTACAAATTCACGCTGACCGGTTTTTATCTGGTCGCGCTGGTCGCTATTTTGAAAAACCACGGTTACAGCCTGAACCAACTGAGCTGGATACATTTAATCGGCGGTATCGAAGCGGCGAAGGTGTTGTTTGCCGCGCTGATGGAGCGGCGGCCAGCGGGGCGGTTCGGGCGGTTTCGCGGCTGGCTGCTGGCGGCGACGCTGGGACTTTCGGCGGTGTTCGGGCTGATAGCCTGCACCGACATCACGCAGAACTTCCCGCTGCTTCTGGCCTGCTGCGTTTTGCTCTCGGCAATGTCGGCGGTGTACGGCTGTGCGATGCTGGGCTTGTCGTGCATCGTCCTGCCGCATCGCGAACGCGGTTTCGGTGGCGTGATTCAAACGATGGCGGCGCGCGGCGGCAAGATGATCGGCGGCGCGCTGGTATTGTGGCTGTATCAGGAATACGGGCAGACGGCGGCGGCGGGCTTTATGCTGGCGTTCAGCCTGCTGATGCTGCTGCAACTCTTGTGCTACCGCGAGCCGGAAAGCCTGACGGCGCAAGGCGGTTTGACGGCGTTGGCGGCGCGACTGGTCTCCTTTTGGCGACAGCCTGAAACGGGCTGGCGGTGGCTGGTTTTGCTGTTTACCGTCGCCGCGCCGTATGCGTTTGCGGCGGCGACTTTTGTGCCCAAGTTGGCGGATTTGGGCTTCAACCCGAAGCAGACGGGCGGGATTCTGGCGGTGGGTATTCCTGTTGCCTGCCTGATTGTTACGCCACTGTCGGGCTGGTTTTCGCACAATTATCCGCGCCGCAAACTCGTGTTCCTGCTCTACGCGCTGCAACTGCCGCTTTTGGCGTCTATGACCGCCATCGACGCGCTCGCCCGCGTCCACCCTTGGTTGCCTCCCGCGCAAATCATCGCCCTGAGCCTGAGCTACACGCTGCTGCTGCCGGTGATACTGGCGTTGGTGATGGACAAATCCGACCGCGCCACCGCCGCACTCGACAGCAGCCTGCAATTTTCCGTGGTTCTGCTCGGCAGTTACGCGGCCGGTTTCGCCGCCCTGCGGCTGGCAAAGGTGGTCGGCTATGCCGATGCGTATTGGGCGGCGGTGGGCCTTGCCGTATTGGCGGGCGGGCTGCTGTATGCATGCAAAAGCCTGTTTGATTCAGACGAGCCGTCATGAGAGATCGTCTGAAAACCTTCCTTTCCGATTTCAGACGACCTTTTACCATGTATCCAAATGAAAAATGCCATGCCGCGATTTTGTTATTTTAATTCACTGTGATTTCCCACCGCGCTGGCTGAGGATAAGGCAACGCCGTATGGCTTAAAGCCTACCTGCCATATTCCCTGCCTTAATCTGCCAAACTGAAGAGGTCGTCTGAAAAACTCTGCTTCGGTTTTTTAGACGACCTCTTCAATTCAAGATGCCTTGTTTTAAATTTCAAAACTGTCCGCTTGGTCAGCCTTGCGTATCATGCCTGCGGCGACGGTGTGGTTGGTGGCTTCGTCTATCAGGATGAACGCGCCGAGGGCATGGTTTTCTTCGTAGGGCGCAGCGGCAATCGGCTGCTGGGTTTTGAGGCTGACGCTGCCGATGTCGTTGAGTTTGAGCGTGTCGGCGGATTCGACGCGGCTGAGGGTGTTCACGTCCCAAACGTAGGAAATCGCGCTGATTTTGACGGGGGTGGTCTGGGTGGTGTGTTTCAGCAGGTATTTGCGGCGCAGGTTGAGCGGGATGTCGTCGAACCAGCACAGCGCGGCTTGGAACTGCTGTTCGGGCGCGACGGGGCTGTCGGCGGCGGCGATGCTGTTGCCGCGCGAGATGTCGAGGTCGGTGTCGAGCGTGACGGTCAGTACTTCGCCTGCTTCGGCGGATTCGGTTTTGCCGTTTGGATTGTAGATTTCGGCGATTTTGGCGGTATGTCCGCCAGGCAGGATTTTGATTTCGTCGCCGGTTTTCAGACGGCCTGCCTCCAGCCTGCCTTGATAGCCGCGGAAGTCGTCGCTGCTGCTGCCGTCTTGCCGTGCGACGCGCTGTACGGGGAAATGGGCGGCTTGGTCGGCGGCGTTTTGGCGGTTGACGGGCAGGCTTTCGAGCAGGGGTAACAACGGTAAACCTTGATACCACGGGGTTTGGCTGCTGGCGTTGACGATGTTGTCGCCTTTTAACGCGCTGATGGGCAGGAAGTGGATTTGGGCTTGGAGGCCGATTTGTTCCGCCAGCTTGCGGTAGGCTGCGGTAATGGCCTGATATTTGGTTTCGTCGAAGTCGAGCAGGTCGAGTTTGTTGACGGCGACGATGATATTGGGACAGCCCAAGAGTTTCAGAATCGCGCTGTGGCGTTTGGTCTGCGGCAGGAGGACGGGTTCGCTGCCGGAAAAATCGACGCGCGTTGCGTCTATCAGGACGATGGCGGCGTCGGCGGTCGATGCGCCCGTTACCATGTTGCGGGTGTATTGTTCGTGTCCGGGCGTGTCGGCGATGATGAATTTGCGCTTGGGCGTGGCGAAATAGCGGTAAGCGACGTCGATGGTGATGCCTTGTTCGCGCTCGGCGGCAAGGCCGTCGGTGAGGCTGGCGAAGTCGGGCGTTTCGCCGTTTTCGGCAGCGCGGTTGAGTTTGTCGAGCTGGTCGGTCAGCAGGGTTTTGCTGTCGTAGAGCAGGCGGCCGATGAGGGTGGATTTGCCGTCGTCGACGCTGCCGGCGGTGATGAAGCGCAAAAGCGGGGCGGTGGTTGCGGTCATGGTTCTTTCCTTAATTCTCGGATTGCACGTTACTTTAATGAGGTCGTCTGAAAATGGGAAAGAATGCTTGGTTTTAAAAAAAGATGATTTCGTTATATTCGTAAAAAAGCGGATTGGATTGAAAATACTGTAAGCCCCTATTCCGTACAGATAGGCATGAGCGCTGCCAAAATATTCCCTATCTGACAAAAAGGTCGTCTGAAAACCTGTACCGGTTTTTCAGACGACCTTTTGACTGTTAAGCAAGTTTTACTCGGGAAATTAACGCTCGCTCAATGCCTGCTTCATACGGGTAATCGGTTTGATCAGGTATTGGAAGATGGTTTTTTCGCCGGTTTTAATGTCCACTGTGGCAACCATGCCCGGAATAATCGGCATGTCTTTACCGTTTTTGTCTTTCAGGGCGTTGTTCTCAGTTTGGACGATGACTCGGTAGTAAACTTGGTTGGGGTCGAGCTTCAGATCGTTGGCACGGCTTTGCATGGAGTTGCTGACGGTATCTGCGCCGACAAGGGTAACTTTGCCTTCCAATCCGCCATAGATGGAGTAGTCATATGCGCTGACTTTGACCAGTGCAGGCTGTCCTGCGCGGACGAAGGCGATGTCTTGCGGACGGATATAGGCTTCGACAAGGAGTTTGTCATCAACAGGGACGATTTGCATGATTTCTTCGCCCGGGTTGACTACGCCGCCAATGGTATTGATTTTGATGTTTTTGACGATGCCGCGCATGGGGGAGCGGATTTGGGAGCGGTCAACCGGGTCGGCGCGCATTGCCATGTTTTCTTTGGATTGCGCCAGCTCGGACTCGGATTGCACAAGTTCGTTGTTGGCATCTGTTCTGTAACGGTTGCGGCGTTCAGCAATTTGCAGGGTCAGATCGCTGGATTCGCGGCGCATTTTAAGGAGTTCGACTTCGGACATAACACCTTGTGCCACCATAGGTGCAGTAATGGCAATTTCGCGGTCAAGCGCCGCTTTACTTTGTACCAGGCTTTGTACGGCATCGGTCATGGCTTGGCGGCGGGCGTTATATGCGGCAGTTTCGCGGCGGCGGAGTTCGGGGCTGACGCTGTTGGGGAACGTGAGTTTGCCGCCGTAAGCTTCGGCTTTCAGGCGGGCGATGGTGGCCTCGAGGTTTTGGACTTTGGCTTCGCTCTCGCGCAATACAGCAAGGCTGCGCGTATCGTCGAGCTTCAGCAGGATTTGGTCTTTTTCGACCAAATCGCCTTCTTTAACCATCATTTGGGTAATGACACCGGCGTCCAGGCTTTGGATGACTTGTTCGCGGCTGCTGGGGATAACGTTGCCGTTGCCGCGGGTTACTTCTTCGACGGTGCTGTTGTATGCCCATACGACAAAGACGACGAGCAGCAGGAAAAACAGGATGATGACCCAAAATTGGCCGCTATGTTTTTCTTTTTGTAAGGCTGCATTCAAATCGTTAATGAGATGCAGGTCTTTGGATTTAACGTTGTTTTCGCTCATAATGATGAATCTTCGGTATCTGTTTGTTGTTTTCAAAGAGGTCGTCTGAAACGCTTTCTGCTTGTGTTTTCAGACGACCTTTTCCCTTTTCGTCATGCTTGCGCCGCTTCGCCGGGACGTTGGTTTTCCTGCGCTTGTTGTGCTGCTTTGACTTTGTTTTGCTCGTTTTGCATCAGTTTTTGCAACACTAAATCGCGCGGGCCGTCCATAACGACTTTGCCGTTTTCCATTACGATGATGCGGTTAACGATTTGCAGCACTTGCGGACGGTGGGTGACCAAGAGCATGGTGCGGTTGCGTCCCCAGTGGGCAATCGCGTTCAATGCCATGCGTTCTGTACCTTGGTCGAGGCTGGTTGTCGGCTCGTCCAAAAGGACAACTTTGGGGTCGCGCAACGTCATGCGTGCGAGGGCGATGATTTGTTTTTGACCGCCGGACAGACCCAAGCCGTCTTCACCCAAAGGCATATCCAAGCCTCTCGGGTGGTTGCGGATGATTTGGTCCAAACCGAAACGTTTGAGTGCGGTCAGCAGGTCTTGGTCGGTCGAATAGCTGTCGGTACGCGCCAAGTCCATGTTTTCGCGCAATGTACCCAAGAAAAGGCGTGGAGATTGGCTGAACAGGAGGACTTGGTTACGCAGGAAATTCGGATCAAGTTGGCGCATATCGACGCCGTCGAGGGTTACGTTGCCTTTTTCGGTGTCGTATAGACCGCTCGCCAGCTTCAGCATGGTACTTTTACCGCTGCCGATACGTCCGAGGATACCGACTTTTTCACCGGGTCGGATGTTGATGCGCAACTCGTCAACTGCGTTGTTACTTTCGTTTTTGTATTTGAACGTTACGTTTTCAAAGGCGATATTGCCTTGAACGTTGTCCAAAGTAATGTATTTGCGTTCGGGGCTGCGTTCGATCGGACGGGAAACAATGTCGTTCACGCCTCTTAACGCTAGCTTCGCCTGTTGGAAGCGGGTAGCAAGGCCGGCAACTTGGGCCAACGGCGCCAACGCGCGGCCGGACAGGATGACGGAGGCAATCAGCGCACCCATGGTAATCCGTTCCGCATGGTTGTCGGCATGAATCAGATAGGTACCGACAACGACCAAAAAGACAGTATTGAGCTGCTGCATGGCAACGGCGAAGTTGACCATGAAGTTGCTGGTATCTTTTACTTTGATGGATGAAGCGGAGGTTTTGGCGGTGTATTCATCCCAGCGTTGTTGCGCCCATGAAGTCGCATTGTTGGTTTTCAGGGTTTCGATGCCTTCAATGGCTTCTACGGCAAGGCCTGAACGTTGCGAGCTTTCTTTCATGGATTCGTTAATGTGGCGCGACAAGGGGCGTTGGACGATGAAGCCGACAATGACGACAATCGGAATAATCGCCAAAGGAACCAAAGCCAATTTGCCGCCGACTATCGAAATAACAAAGATAAACAGCAACAGGAATGGCAAGTCCACCAAAGTCAACAGGCTCGCGCTGGTCATGAATTCGCGTACGGATTCAAATTCGCGCAGGTTGTTGGCGTATGAACCGGAAGAAGCGGGACGGTCGGCGAGACGCAATGCCATCACGCGGCGGAACAAGGCGGAGCTGATAATCAGGTCGGCCTTTTTACCGGCGATGTCGGTCAAATGGCCGCGTATCATCTTGGCGGCAAATTCGAACAAAATGGCGAGGACAACGCCAATACTCAAAACCCACAGGGTTTCATAGGCTTGGTTGGGAATGACGCGGTCGTAAACGTTCATGACATACAACGAGCTGACCAAGGCGAGGAAGTTGATGATGACGGTCGCCAAAATCACTTGATAGTAATAGCTGCGGAAACGCCAAATGACTTTCCAAAACCATGCTTTGGGGAGGTGGTATTCAGGCAGTTCGGAACGCGTGTCCGCCGCCATTTTGGGCTTGATAAACCAGCAGTAACCCAGATACAGACCGGAAAGCTGGTCATGATCAAGCTGCTGCTCCAAGCCATCTACCTGACGGATATGATATTTTCTGTTTCGACCCGAACCTTCGATATTGGTAATGACGGCTGCTTCTTCGTTGTGAAGAATGATCATTACAGGAACGGCAAGCGATGGAATGTCTTCCAGATTGCGCTTGGACAATGTGTTTTCGAAGCCGTGGCTGCGTAAGACTTCAACGAGGGAATGATAGTTGACATTGAGTTTTTTATCCCGCACCACCTCTGCCGTCAGCGCGGCTTCTGACACAGGCGCCCCTAAGAGACGGGTAACCAACACAATATGTTCAATGATTGCTTTCATGATAATTCGCGTAATGAGTAATGATGTTAAGATTTTATGTTATTGCTTCAAGCCTGCCCAATTCGCCATCTGCGCCTGCGCAGCCAGATAATCCAACGCGGCATCGCGGAAGTCGTTGCGCGCCGAAATGTTTTCCTGCTCAATGCTGGACAATTCGTTGTATGCGCCCAAAACGTCGGTCAGCGTGCGGCGGGCGATTTTGAATTGCAGCTCGTAAGTTTTAACCACGTCTTTTTGAGCGGCAATATGTTGCGCGGCAATATCAGCACGGCGTTCGCTCTCGCGCATGTCGATTTCGGCGGTTTGGGTTTTTTCGGTGATGTCGCGCATAATCTGCTCGGATTTCGATTCGGCGGCAATCAGGGCATCGGCATTTTTCTGCACATTATGGCGCGCGGCAACATCTAAGACATTCCATGCCACATTTAAATAAAGCTGTCTGTTGTCGCGGTTCGCATTACCTTCCAGATTCACGGCGGGCAGGCGTTCTGCTTTGGAAACGTCCAAATCTGCCTTCACGCTGTCGCGTTCTGCCACCTGCGCCCGATAGGAAGGATTGGTATTGTTATCGGCTGTTTTGAAACGGCGGACCAATGATTCCGCGCTGTCGTTGGCAAACGGATCTTCCAAATCCTCTGCCGTCAACTGCCGTCCAGTGTAGCGGGACAAACGGCTCAACGCCAATTCCATCGTGCGTTGTTGTTGCGCGATGGATGATTCGACCTGCAACAGGCGCGCACGCGCTTCAATGAGTTCGGAACGGCGGCCGCTATCGTATTTCACGATAATATTCAAATCTTTCAGAAGATTATTGTGTCGGACCAAGCTCTGACGGTTGATACGCAGGATTTCTTTCGCGCGCAATGCGGTCAAATAGAGTTTGCCAATGTCGCTGCCCAGACGTTCCTGATTTTCGAAATAACGATGATGGTAGTATTGCTCTCTGTTTTTATCGCGCCGCACCGCCGCATTGATGGCGCCCCATGAATATACATTCAAAGTTCCGCGTATGCCGACACCGTCATTCATATCGTTGCTGGAATATTTGTTTTTCTGCGCCAAAACTTTGGTACCCGTCAGCGTCAACACGGGATAATGGCGCGCACGGGTCGCCTTCGTCGTACTTTTGGCCGAATCTTCGGTTGCTTTCGCTTCCTTCACAATCGGGTCGGACACCATGGCATCCCTTAAAATAGCCTGCAAAGGATAAGCCTGCGCCGTTGCCGCGCATACTGCCGCGCACACCGCGGCAGCAATTTGTCCGGTGCGGAAAACGGATGTCTTGGGACGATTCAAAAAAGATTTTTTCTTCATATTATTCACAACAATACGGTTCGTCATTTATCAGATTGGCATAGGGGTTGCCTGTTGCAAATCAATTCTTTGAGCATATTATCATTAATCGGAATCCCTGTTTTCAGATTGCGATAAAAGGTAGTTATCTGCTCCTGAAAGTAACATGGATGATATTCCTACTATTGCTAAATCACGACACCGTATTAAAAACGAGCAAAAGGTCGTCTGAAAACGACCTCCTGTTTACAGATGTCCGCCAATGATTTGCAACATTTGCGCCAGCACTTTCGGATTGGCTGCCACAATATCGCCGCTTTCCAGCCAGCCTTCATTGCCGGACATATCGGTAACGATACCGCCCGCCTCCTGCACAATCAGCGCGCCTGCGGCAATATCCCAAGGTTTGAGGTTGAACTCGAAGAAACCGTCCAAACGGCCGGCTGCCACGGCACACAAATCCAACGAAGCCGCGCCTTCTCTGCGCCCCCCAGCCGTTTTTGCCAAAAAGTCTTTTAAAATAGCCAGATACTTGTCCATCATGCTTTGATCGACAACAGGAAAGCCAGTACCGATCAAACAGCGGTTCAATTCAATGCGGGAAGAAACACGGATACGGCGGTCGTTGAGCAACGCGCCTTTGCCGCGCGAAGCCATGTAAACATCGTTACGTTCAGGTGCGTACACCAAAGCTTCCTGCAACACGCCTTTGTGCAGCAGTGCCATAGAAATCGCATATTGGGGATGGCCGTGTAAGAAGTTGGTCGTGCCGTCGAGCGGATCGATAATCCATTCGTATTCCGCAGAGGCTTTGCCGTGAGAACCGCCTTCTTCGCAAGTGATTTTGTGATGCGGATAGGCTTCTTTAAGCGCTTCCACCAAAATCATTTCAGAATTGCGGTCAACGTCGGAAACGAAATCGTTGAATGCCTTGCTGTCAACTTTGACGGCATCCAGATTGCCGCTTGCGCGGATCATCATCTGCCCGGCTTTACGGGCGGCTTTGAAAGCGGTATTTAAAAACGGATTCATGGGTTTTCTTTCTAAATCAGGTAAAATACCGTCCGGCGCATCTGCACCGGACGCAACGTTTGTACGTTTCCGACGTTGTTAAAGAACATTTCAGACGACCTCTCAAGCCCAAAGGCGAAAGGTCGTCTGAAAACAAAAAGATGGCACATTATACCCGATTCCCGAACAAACCGAAAACAAAACATGACTTCAGCCAAGCCCGAATTGCCCGACTATCTCGGCAACATCCGCATCATCCTCACCCGCACCAGCCATCCCGCCAATATCGGCTCCGCCGCCCGCGCCATGAAAACTATGGGGCTGCACAACCTCACCATTGTCGCCCCGAATTTGATGTCCACACCGATGACCGGGCAACCGCCCATTTTCAACCCCGAAAACCCGCAAGATTTCCAACTGCCGGAGGAAAGTTTCATCCTCGCTTCCGGCGCGGCAGACGTATTGCACAACGCCGTGATTGCCGCCACGCTCGACGAAGCCCTCGCCGACACCACGCTCGCCTGCGCCCTTACCAGCCGCCGCCGCGAAATCACCGCGCCGCTGCAAACCCCGCGCGAACTGGTTCCCGAATTATTGCAGGCGGCACAACGCGGAGAACAAGTTGCCCTCGTCTTCGGCAACGAAACCTTCGGCTTGAGCATCGAAGAAGTGCAGGCATGCAACCGTCTGATGACCATCAACGGCAACCCTGACTATTTCTCGCTCAACCTCGCCCAGGCGGTGCAAGTTGTGTGTTACGAAATCTTCAGCCAGACCAATATGCCCATGACCCACCTGCAACAGGAAGACCACGCCGCCACCCACGAACAAATCAAAGGCATGGTCGCCCACATGGAAAGCGTCATGGACGATATCGGCTTTTTCAACCGCCGCAACAGCGAACGCCTGATGCGACGTATGCAAAGCCTGTTCGGCCGCGCTAACACGCAAACCGAAGACATCGACATCCTGCGCGGCTTTTTCAATACCGTCAGCCATCGCTTGAAGAAGAAAGACTGAAAAGGTCGTCTGAAAACCTTCAATCAAGTTTTCAGACGATCTCAGCCAAACTATCAACCAGATACAGCCATGAACTACGCCCTAGATGCCCTATGGTGGAAACTCACCACCCCGACCGTCCGCGACCTCGCCGCCCTGCTGACCGCTCCGCCGCTTTGGCAAAGCGGCTGTGAACTGAGCGTGCGCGAACTGTTGGGCGAACGCGGCTTCCGCTATCTTTTGGATTTGGACGGTAATCCCGCCCCGCTCAACGACTATCTCGCCGAACACGCCCCCTTCGGCAACCGACTCGGCATCTACGCCGAACGCCTGCTCGCATTTTGGTTCACCCACGCGCCGCATACCGAATTGCACGCCTATAACCTGCCCGTGTTTTCAGACGACCTCACGCAAGGCGCCGCCGATTTCATCGCCTCCATCAACGGCAAACCCTACCACATCGAACTGACCTGCAAATATTACGGCAGCGACAGCGGCAAATCCGCAGAGATGCGTGGACTCAATGCCAAAGACACCCTCGCCGCCAAAGCCGCCAAACTGCCCCGTCAACTCGCCCTGCTTCAATCCCCCGAAGGCAGCGAAACCCTGCGGCAAAACCGCCTCCCCGACGCGCCACAACCCGCCTCAATCATACGCGGCATCGGCTTTTTCCCCGTCGGCGCAGATTCCGCCGAAGCCCCGTTAAACCCATACTGCTGGCGCGGCGTCTTTATCCGAGACTGGTCGGCATATCCAACCACAGAGGACGCACACTACCACCTCATCGACCGCATGGCATACCTTGCCCCCGCCCGTGTCGCCGAGGCGCAAACCCTGTCCGACCGAGACGTCCGCCAAATCGAAAGCGGCTTAATCGCCAAACTCGAATTGCGCCCCGACGGCTTTTGGCATGAAATCGAACGCATCATGAAAGTTGCTTGAGTCCAAAGCATCCACACCTACAAACCATATAGCAAACATACTTAACTTTAAATACAACATATCATCAAATTCCGTCATTCCCGCCCCCGCCTACGCGAGGGCGGGAATGACGATACCCGGTAAGTTGCGTATCGCAAATAAAGTAATTTAGCTATATTTTCCAAATTGCCGATACAAAAAGGTCGTCTGAAACCTTTTATCTAAAATAAAGGTTTCAGACGACCTTATCCGTCAGGCTGAGGATTGTCCCGCCCTACTCTTTCTTACCGGCCAAACCGATTTCCTGAGTTTTACCCCCGTCGTTGATTTTAGCCTTACCGGCAATTTCTTCGGCTTTACTACCGAAAAGCTTCAGCTCGTAACTGCCTTTTTCCACACCGTCCTTCATGGCTTTGCCGCTCAAGCCTGAGCCGTTGCCCATGGCTTGGATGTCGGTTTTCGCCAATTCGACGTTATAGCCGCTATGCATTCCGCTGATGCTTCCGCTACCTTGTTTCTTCTCAAAATCAACCGTATAAGATAAACGCCCGCTGCGGTCGTCGCCGTTGAACGCGATACCTTTGTAGTTTATTTGCCCCAATTTAGGCAGATTACCGAAAGCAATGTCCTGCCCCTGAATTTCGTTAACATGAAAATCGAATGCCTCGGAACGCGCCCCATCTGCCGGATTGGTTTTCTGCTTTGCCAAAGTGGCGGCAACGATGGAATGGTTTTGTTTATACACCAAGAAATCACCGCGCTCCAATTCGATAAGTTGTCCGTTTACATTGATTTTTTTCACATAGTCAAAATCGGAAACACGGTCGTTTTTCAGATAACCCGTATCCAAAACCCCTCCTTTTTTCAGGGTTTGGGTTTTACCGCCCCTGTCGGTCAACTCCAGTACGCCGCCGTCGGGAACAGATTCGGAAACAGTCAGTTGCTTCCAATCTTTTGCATTAGGATCAAACGGCTTGGTCAGTCCGTCCGCCAAACTGCTGCCAGCGCTGCTGCAAGCGGACAAAATGCAGGTGGCAGCCAAAACCGCCAATAAAGATTTCGCTTTCATTCGTTTCCTTTCATTATCATGATTCATGACTAGTGTGCTTCCGTATTTCGGCGGCAATGTCTGCAAACAAAATCCGTCCAAATCTTCGGATACACTCCGTAAGTTATAATATAACGGTTTTATGATGATATTCATGACTTAAATCAAAATAAATATACTGAGACCTTTGCAAAATTCCCCAAAATCCCCTAAATTCCCATCAAGACATTTAGGGGATTTCCCATGAGCACCTTCTTCCGGCAAACCGCACAAGCCATGATCGCCAAACACATCGACCGCTTCCCATTATTGAAGTTGGATCAGGTGATTGATTGGCAACCGATCGAACAATACCTGAATCGTCAAAGAGCCCGTTACCTTCGAGACCACCGCGGCCGTCCCGCCTATCCACTGTTGTCCATGTTCAAAGCCGTCCTGCTCGGACAATGGCACAGCCTCTCCGATCCCGAACTCGAACACAGTCTCATCACCCGCATCGATTTCAACCTATTTTGCCGTTTTGACGAACTGAGCATCCCCGATTACAGCACCTTATGCCGCTACCGCAACTGGCTGGCGCAAGACGACACCCTGTCCGAATTGCTGGAACTGATTAACCGCCAACTGACCGAAAAAAACCTAAAAGTAGAGAAAGCATCCGCCGCCGTCATTGACGCCACCATTATTCAGACCGCCGGCAGCAAACAGCGTCAGGCCATAGAAGTCGACGAGGAAGGACAAGTCAGCGGCCAAACCACACCGAGTAAGGACAAAGATGCCCGTTGGACAAAGAAAAACGGCCTCTACAAACTCGGTTACAAACAACATACCCGTACCGATGAGGAAGGCTATATCGAGAAACTGCACATCACTCCTGCCAATACCCATGAGTGCAACCATCTGTCCCCTTTGTTGGAAGGCATTGCCGAAGGTACGACCGTCTATGCCGACAAAGGCTACGACAGCAAGGAAAACCGGCAACATCTGAAAGAGCATCAGTTGTTAGACGGCATTATGCGCAAAGCCTGCCGCAACCGTCCGCTGACGGAAGCGCAAACCAAACGCAACCGATATTTGTCGAAGACCCGTTATGTGGTCGAACAAAGCTTCGGTACGCTGCACCGTAAATTCCGCTACGCCCGGGCAGCCTATTTTGGTCTGCTCAAAGTGAGTGCGCAAAGCCATCTGAAGGCGATGTGTTTGAACCTGTTGAAAGCGGCCAACAGGCTAAGTGTGCCTGTTGCAGCCTAAAAGGCGGCCCGGATGCCTGATTATCGGGTATCCGGGGAGGATTAAGGGGGTATTTGGGTAGAATTAAGGAGTGATTGGGGGCGGAAACAGCCGAAAACAGCCGAAAACCTGTGTTTGGGGTTTCGGTTGTCGGGGGAAAAGGAATTTTGCAAAGGTCTCATACTGCATTATATCAATCCTCTTCCCTAATTTTCCTGCCATTGATTCCGCCCTGACCGGTAAACGGCTTATGTGTTTATTTTCCCATTACAATCCGCTACAAAGCAAACAGGTCGTCTGAAATTTGACGCCACCCTGCCTTGGTGTTATTAATAATTCCTATTCACAAACAAACAGGAACAAACATGAAAAAAGTTGGTAATAAAGTAGTCGTTGTGGGCTTGGGCGCGGTCGGTGTCAGCTATGCCTATTCCATGCTCAACCAAGCCTTGTGTGACGACATGGTTTTAATCGACATCAACCGCACGCGCGCGGAAGGCGAAGCGCGCGACTTCCGCCACGGAATGCCTTATGCCGCCTCGCCCGCGCGTATTTACGTCGGCGATTACGATGATTGTTCGGATGCGGACATCGTGTGTATTTGCGCGGGCGCGGCGCAGGCTCCCGGCGAAACCCGTTTGGACTTAATCGACAAAAACCTGCGCATCTTCCGCGACATCGTTTCGAAAGTCATGGCTTCCGGTTTTGACGGCATCTTCTTGGTTGCCTCCAATCCCGTGGACGTACTGTCTTATGCCGTCCTGCGCTTTTCAGGCCTGCCCAAAGAGCGTGTTATCGGCTCGGGCACTATCCTTGATTCCGCCCGTTTCCGCGTTTGTCTCGGCAACGAATTCGACGTCGCGCCTTGGAGCGTCGATGCCATGATGATCGGCGAACACGGCGACAGCATCATTGCGCTTTGGAGCACCGCCAACATCGCCGGTATGTCGGTTCAGAAGATGTTGGAACAATCAGAAGACGGGCAGGAGCGTATGGACAAAATCTATAACAACGTGCGCAATGCCGCCTACGAAGTCATCGCCGCCAAAGGCTCGACCAGCCACGGCATCGGTATGGGCTTGAGCCGTATCTCCAACGCCATCCTGCACAATCAAGGCGTCGTGCTGCCTGTTTCCACCTTGCTTGAAGGCGAGTTCGGACAAAACGGCGTGTATATCGGCGTACCGACCGTCGTCAACCGCCAAGGCGCGGTCCGCATCATCGACCTGCAACTTTCAGACGACGAAGCCGAACGCTTCGCCCGCTCGGCGGAGCTGTTGAAAAGCTATCAACGCAAAGTCGATGAAATGGTCGGGTAAATAGAATAGCCTCTAAGTAAAACGTCGTCTGAAAACCGGAAATTTGGTTTTCAGACGACGTTTTCCGTTCACAAACCTAAGTCCTATTTTTCTGCTTTCAACACTCTTTGCCGGCGCGTTTCGCTCAACACCATGCCCGTGCTGACGGAGACGTTCATGCTTTCGACCGTGCCGAACATGGGTATCGACACCAGCATGTCGCAATGTTCGCGCGTCAGGCGGCGCATGCCTTCGCCTTCGTTGCCCATCACCCATGCCGCGCTGTCGGGCAGGTCGCAATGGTAGAGGTCGGCGTCGCCGCCCATGTCGGTGCCGATGATCCAGATGCCGTATTCTTTCAGCTCGCGCAGGGTGCGGGCGAGGTTGGTTACGGTGATGTAGGGGACAGTTTCCGCCGCGCCGCAGGCGACTTTGCTGACGGTGGCGTTCAGCCCCGCGCTTTTGTCTTTCGGCGCGATGACGGCGTGTACGCCCATTGCGTCGGCGGTACGCAGGCACGCGCCGAGGTTGTGCGGGTCGGTGATGCTGTCGAGTATCAGTAATAGCGGCGGTTCACTCAGGTTTTCCAATACGTCTTCGAGGTGAACGTGGTTTTTGGAGGCGTCGATAAACCCGACCACGCCCTGATGCCGCGCGCCTTTGCTAATAGCGTTGAGGCGGTCGGCATCGGCGAAGTGTACGCGCACGTTTTCGTTTGCCGCTTTTTCCAACACATCGCGCGTGCGGGCATCGTTTTTGCCTTCTTGGACGTAGAGTTCGGTAATCGATTTCGGGTTTTGCCACAGGCGGGCGTTGACGGCGTGGAAGCCGTAGATGAGTCTTTGGTTTGCCATGATTTTGCTTTATAAAAAATTTCAGACGACATTATAACAAGATAAGGTCGTCTGAAAGCAGGTGTAACCGGTTTCACTCAAACGCAGCCGCCTACCGCATCAAATACCCCAACAACCCCGAACTGCCCACGCCGATCAACACGGTAACCAACATGGAAAACCTGCTTGCGGCAAGCACGGTCAGCGCAATGGCAATCAACTCGTGCGGTTTATTGGAAACGAAATACGGGGCAATGACCGAAATCAACACGCAACCCGGCGCGGCTTCCATCACGATTTGTGCGCGGCGGCTTAAAGTCCGGTTGCGCAAGGCGAAAAAACCGATAAGGCGGGTGGAATACGTTACCGCCAGCATACTGGCAAACAGCAGGAACGACTGCCAAGAGAGCAAATCCTTCATTCCTTCTCTCCCCAAAGATAGGCGGCAAGCAGGCCGGAAATCGCGCCCATCGGCACATACCAATGCCCGTCCACCGACAAATAAGTCCCGCCCGCCACAATCAGGCTGACAAACCAAGGGCGTGCCGCCTTAAAGCTTTTCCACATACCGCGCAGCAGCACCAAAAACACAGCGGGAAACGCCATGCCGAAACCCCATGCCGCGACATCGCCGAACATCGGCCCGACCGCCGCGCCAAACGCCGCAAAGCCAATCCAAGTGGTGTAGAGGATGAAACACACGCCCGCATAAAACGGCATATTGAATGCCGGCAGCCCCATCGCCTTGCGCTTTTGGATTTCCGCAAACGCCAGCGCCCAACTTTCGTCGCACATAAAAAACAGCGCGGGCATGGCTTTTTTCAGCGGCATATCCCGCATATAAGGCGCGATTGCCGCCCCCATCAAAATATGGCGCGAATTAATCATGAAGGTAACGGTAGCGATGATCAGTATCGGCAGCGGGTTTACCCACAAGTTGACCGCTGCAAATTCCGAGCCGCCGGCAAAGTTCATGCCCGTCATCAGCAGCATTTCCAGCCAACTCATCCCTTTCTGTCCGCCTTGTACGCCAAGTATCAGCGCCCACGGCAAAAGCCCGATAAGCATGGGCGAACATTCTTTGATGCCGCGTAAAAATTCGGATTGCGGGGAATTTGGGTGTGTCATTTTGGTGAGAAATTTAAATAGAGTGTGAAGATGAAAAAATGAGGGAAGGTATTATACACAGTCGGACAAACTTAAAAAGGTCGTCTGAAACGGACTTCGATAAAGCAAAAATCATCGCCGCAAGACTTTAACACTTTTTAATCCTTGACAGGCATTTCACTATGAAAATATGCTAAATTTTTGATTAAAAACATCATTATTCATTAAGATAAACATTACGTTCAGCTTCGCACGGCTACCGTCCGGTCAAGATGTTTCACACAAACAACAAAGTAAGCTACAATTCCAAGCATTTCCTTCCCTTTAGAAGCAAACCCTCTTCCGCCCTACAAATAAAAGGTTTCCTTATGTTACAAGGCAGTTTGGTTGCCCTGATTACCCCCATGAATCAAGACGGCAGCATCCATTACGAACAACTCCGCGATTTGATCGACTGGCATATCGAAAACGGTACCGACGGCATCGTCGCCGTCGGCACGACAGGCGAATCCGCCACCCTCTCCGTCGAAGAGCATTTAAGCGTAATCGAAGAAACGGTCAAACACGTCAACAAGCGCGTTCCCGTTATCGCCGGCACCGGCGCCAACAACACCCTTGAAGCCATCGCGCTCTCCCGCGCCGCCGAAAAAGCCGGTGCAGACTACACCCTCTCCGTCGTCCCCTATTACAACAAGCCCTCCCAAGAAGGCATTTACCAACATTTCAAAACCATCGCCGAATCCACCTCGATTCCGATGATTATCTACAATGTACCCGGCCGCACCGTCGTCAGCATGACCAACGACACCATCCTGCGCCTTGCCAAAATCCCGAACATCGTCGGCGTCAAAGAAGCCAGCGGCAACATCGGCAGCAATCTCGAATTAATCAAACACGCGCCCGAAGGTTTCACCATCCTTTCCGGCGATGACCCCACCGGCCTGCCCTTCATGCTCTGCGGCGGGAAAGGCGTTGTGACCGTTGCCGCCAATGTCGCCCCCAAACTCTTCGCCGATATGTGCCGCGCCGCCCTTGCAGGCGATATTGCGACCGCTCGTCAATTAAATGACCGCCTGATTCCGATTTATAACACTATGTTCTGCGAACCAAGCCCTGCCGCGCCCAAATGGGGCATCTCCGCATTGGGCAAATGCGACCCTTATGTCCGCCTGCCGCTCGTCCCCCTGACCGAAGCCGGACAGGCAAAAGTCCGCGCCGCATTGCAAGAATCCGGACAACTCACCGCATAAACCGCAAAGGTCGTCTGAAAACCGTTTTCAGACGACCTGCCGTTAACCCATCACATCCCACAGGAAACCAATATGACCTATATGAAACCTGTCGTCGTAGCAATCGCCCTGATCAGCATGACTGCCTGTTCGGGCAACAAAAAAGACCTGCCTAAGCTGGACTACCAAACCCAGACACGCAAAATCGTCAAATTAGAAGTACCGCCTGATTTGAACAACCCCGATCAAGGCAACCTCTATCAAATACCCGCAGGCAGCGGCGCCGTCCGCGCCAGCGACCTGAGCCGCCGCACATCGGCAACGCAACAAGCCGCGAATTCCGAAGTCCTCAAATCCGTCAAAGGTGTCCGCTTGGAACGCGACGGGAACCAACGCTGGGTTGAAGTTCAAGGCAAATCCCCAGCCGAGATTTGGCCTTTACTGAAAGCATTCTGGCAAGAAAACGGTTTCGACATCAAATCCGAAGAACCCGGTATCGGTCAAATGGAAACCGAGTGGGCTGAAAACCGCGCGAAAATTCCGCAAGACGGCCTGCGCCGCCTCTTGGACAAAGTCGGCTTAGGCGGCATCTATTCCACCAGCGAGCGCGATAAATTCATCATCCGCATCGAACAAGGCAGAAACGGCACAACCGACGTCTTTTTCGCCCACAAAGGCATGAAAGAAGTTTACGCAGACAAAAACAAAGACACGACCACTTGGCAGCCTGCCGCCAACGATCCAAATCTTGAAGCTGCCTTTCTCGCACGCTTCATGCAATACTTGGGCGTCGATCAGCAACAAGCCGAAAATGCGCTGTCCCAAAGCGTCGCCAAACGCAGCGGCAACGAATTGGCGCGAATCGACGGCAACACCCTGCTCGTCTCCGGCGACTACGGCCGCAACTGGCGCCGTACCGCGCTCGCCCTCGACCGCATCGGCTTGAATGTCTTGGGTCAAAACATCGAACGCCACGCTTTCTTGGTTCAACAGGCACCTAACGAGAGCGAAGCCGTTTCCACGAAAAAACCGGGCTTCTTCGGCCGTATGCTGGGCAAAGGCAAAAAAGTTGAGAAACCGGCCGCCTACCCCGAGATCATCGTATTCGTCGAACCTGTTAACGGCGGTTCGCGAATCCGCCTTCTCAACAAAGACGGCAGCGCATACAACGGCAGCGATGCCTCTACGCTCATCAGCCGTCTGCATACCGAATTGCGCTAACCCGCTTTTCAAAACCTCCTGTCCGCAGGAGGTTTTTTGGCGCTTATCAAAAGCGACAAGCAAAATACAGTCATTCCCAAAATAGACCTGTCAATTTATGATTCAAGTATAAAATGAAGACATCAGATTGATTTTAAGGACGATTGACGCTTAAACATCAGCTAAGCGAAAGGTCGTCTGAAAATGGGATTCCCGTTTTCAGACGACCTTTTTTAAGCTTAGGCTTACCGTTTGCCGATATTGTGAAATATCTTGCCCATATCGTTTAAGAAACGGGGTTCGCGCTGTATCAGGTAAACAATCAAGGGGATATTACCGATGGCGACGATCAGGTAAAGCAGGGAAATGCTGTCGAACAGCATCAAGAGTACCGCGCTTAAAATGGCAGCCGATACCATGAACACGCCATTGATGATGTTGTTGGCGGCGACGGCGTGGGCGCGGAAGGATTCGCTGCTGGCGGTTTGCAGCCAAGTGTAGAGCGGGACGGAGAAGAAGCCGCCGAAGAAGCCGATCAGCGTCATGACGAGCATGACGGGATACGCCATGCCTTGCGACAGGAACCAGGTGATGCCGTTGAGTTCGGTAAAGCGTTGCCCTTGGGTCAGCCATACCAAAATCAAGCCGAATACGGTCAAACCGGTCGTGCCGACGGTTACCAAGCCCAAGAGCAGGCGTTCGTGGCTGAGTTTGGCGCATAACACCGAGCCGGCGGCGATGCCGATGGAGAATAGGGCGAGCATGAGGTTGAAGACGTTGTCGTTGCCGCCCAAATGGATTTGCGTGAAAGTCGGCAGTTGGGTGGTGTACACCGAGCCGATAAACCAAAACCATGATATGCCGATGATGGAAGTGAAGACGGAATCATATTGCGCGGTTTCGCGTAGGAGCGCGTGCGTACCTTTGACGATGTTCCATTCGATTTTGGTGTTGGGGGCTTTGGCGGGGACGTTAGGCATGAAGAAGCTGGTCAACGTGCCGCCGATGGCGACGAGCAATACTAAGATGCCGACGACGGAGGGCGGCAAGCCTGCGACGGACGTGCCTAAAATCTGACCGAACAAAATGGCGATGAACGTTCCCGATTCGATCAGGCTGTTGCCCATAATCAGCTCTTTGTCGTTGAGGTAATCGGGCAGGATGGCGTATTTCAGCGGGCCGAACAACGTCGATTGCGCGCCCATGCAAAACAGGCAGATCAAGAGTAGCGGGGCGGACTGGATATAGAAGCCGAACGCCGCCACCGCCATAATGACGATTTCCAATACTTTGATCCATCGCGCCAAGACGGCTTTGTCGAATTTGGTGCTCAGTTGTCCCGACAGCGCGGAAAACAGGAAATACGGCAGGATAAACAGCAACGCGCCCAAGTTCAGCATTTGGCTGGCGGGCAGGAAGTTGTTTTTGCCCAAACCGTAGAAGCTGATCATCACAAACAGCGCGGTTTTGAACATATTGTCGTTGAATGCGCCCAGAAACTGCGTGCCGAATAATGGGGCGAAACGGCGGCTGGTCGGGAAATTCAGATTGTCTTTTTTGAGGCTCATTTTTCGGATTCTTGTTCTTCTTTTTCTATTTCGTTTTCAAGCAGCTTGTCGGTGGAATCGTCGTCCATCAGAATGCGGTGTGCCGGACCTTCGAGGTCGTCAAACTGTCCGTTTTTGCCCGACCACCAGAAAAAATAGCCGATGGCAAACGCCAAAATAATGCTGATGGGCACTAAGATAAACATACTTTCCATCACATCGCTCCGGTCAAATCGGTTAAGACAAAAGTCTGTCCCGATACGGTCAGATATTCGTTGCGCAGCGAGCCGACGGGGGCGTCTTCGAAAAACAGCTCGATACGGTCTTTCACGACGCGCCAATATTGCGGAATCTCGGTTTGCCCGAAAGGCGCCAAAACCTCCGCCACCGCGCCTTCTTCACTTTGCAGCTTGACGGCGAAACGCCCGCTCTGCGGCTGCGTTTCG
This sequence comes from Morococcus cerebrosus, assembly GCF_022749515.1. Taxonomy (NCBI): domain Bacteria; kingdom Pseudomonadati; phylum Pseudomonadota; class Betaproteobacteria; order Neisseriales; family Neisseriaceae; genus Morococcus; species Morococcus cerebrosus. Next base: position 693,412 of record NZ_CP094242.1, on the reverse strand, counting down.
GATTCATCATCCGGCAGCATGATGAAAAAGCCCACATGGGCGCCTTGTTGCGTATGGATACTGAAATAGTGCATATCAAAGAATCTTAAAAGGCTGCCGCTGTTTTCAGACGACATAGTGAATACAAAAACTTTCTAAATGTAACAGTTTGACACGCCCCTGCAAAGGGCTTTACGCCCCCGCGTTCGACAGGTCGTCTGAAAACAAACCGTTTCCCTTTAAACATCAATATCTTCCTTTATCGCTTTCCGCCTGCTCCAAGTCAAGCATTAAGCCAAGCAGCCGCCCCCGTTTTTTGCTAGAATAGCGCGGTTTACATTCATCAACCGATTTCAGACGACCCCGTTCAACCGGCGGCGGCAGAAACCACACGGAAAGCAATATTCATAAAGTTGCCCCATTCCGAATGTAGCGGTCATTTTTCTTTCATAGATTTTACGCCATCAACCGATACGGCCTGCCGCGCAGACGCCCGGCTCGAACCTCAAGCGCATCCACTATGCCTGCGGGAGATGTTTGGCGGTATATCCACGACAAAGAACAGATTGCCGATACTGCCCGCACAGGTCGTCTGAAACATCCAGGAGCCACAACAAATGACCCAAAAACTCATCCTAGTTTTGAACTGCGGCAGCTCATCCCTCAAAGGCGCCGTGCTGGATAACGACAGCGGCGAAGTCCTGCTCAGCTGCCTTGCCGAAAAACTCAACCTGCCCGACGCTTACATCACGTTCAAAGTAAACGGCGAAAAACACAAAGTCGACCTGTCCGCCAAGCCCGACCACACCGGCGCAGTTGAAGCCCTGATGGAAGAACTCAAAGCCCACGGCCTCGACAGCCGCATCGGCGCTATCGGCCACCGCGTCGTCAGCGGCGGCGAACTGTACAGCGAATCCATCCTCGTTGACGACGAAGTCATCGCCGGCATCGAAAAATGTATCCCGCTCGCTCCTCTGCACAACCCCGCTCACCTCTTGGGTCTGCGTGCTGCACAAAGCATTTTCAAAGGCCTGCCCAACGTTGTCGTATTCGACACCGCCTTCCACCAAACCATGCCGGAACATGCCTACACATACGCAATTCCGCATGAACTGTATGAAAAATACGGCTTGCGTCGCTACGGCGCGCACGGTACCAGCTACCGTTTCGTTGCCGACGAAACCGCACGCTTCCTCGGCAAAGATAAAAAAGACCTGCGCATGGTGATTGCCCACTTGGGTAACGGCGCGTCCATTACCGCCGTCGCCAACGGAGAATCACGCGATACCAGCATGGGACTGACCCCGCTGGAAGGCCTCGTGATGGGTACGCGCAGCGGCGACATCGATCCCGCAGTCTTCGGCTTCCTCGCTGAAAACGCCAACATGACCATCACCCAAATCACCGACATGCTGAACAAAAAATCCGGCCTGCTCGGCTTGTCCGGCCTGTCCAATGACTGCCGTACCATCGAAGAAGAATCCGGCAAAGGCCATCCCGGCGCGAAACTCGCCCTGGACGTCTTCATCTACCGCCTCGCCAAATACATCGGCAGCATGGCTGTGGCAGCCGGCGGTCTGGACGTGCTCGTCTTCACCGGCGGTATCGGCGAAAACTCCGACATCATCCGCGAGCGCGTACTCGGCTACTTGGGCTTCCTCGGTCTGAAAGCCGACCACGAAGCCAACCTGAAAGCCCGCTTCGGTAACGCCGGCGTGATTACGACTGCCGACAGCGCAGCCGTCGCCGTTGTTATCCCGACCAACGAAGAATTGATGATTGCACACGACACCGCCCGTTTGAGCGGTCTGTAATAAGCGAGTCATCCTTGGATTCGGATTTCAAGTGCAACACTAGGGTACCAGTGGTTGGAACAGATTTAAGAATAAAACACTTGGCGTTTCGTAGCCAAGTGTTTTTCTCGGCCGGTGGTTCAACTCATCTTGAACCCTGCGTATCTCCCGATCGCTGATGTTTCGGAAATCGGTTTGTTTGGGGAAATATTGCCGGATGAGTCCATTGGTGTTCTCATTCAGCCCTTTTTCCCAAGAATGGTAAGGGCGGCAAAAATAGGTTTTCGCCTTCAATGCTTTGGCTATTTTGGTGTGTTGGTAGAACTCTTTGCCGTTATCCATGGTGATGGTGTGGACTCTGGCTTTATATGCCTTTAATACCCTAATGGCCGCCCGGGCAGTGTCTTCGGCTTTTAAGTTCTTTAATTTGCAGATGATGGTGTAGCGGGTAGTGCGTTCGACCAAGGTCAATAACGCGCTTTTCTGATTTTTGCCGACGATGGTGTCGGCCTCCCAATCGCCGATGCGGGTTTTCCGGTCGACGATAGCAGGTCGGTTCTCTATGCCGACGCGGTCGGGCACTTTGCCTCTGGTCCATGTGCTGCCGTAGCGTTTGCGGTAGGGTTTGCTGCATATTCTGAGGTGTTGCCACAAAGTGCCGCCGTTGCTTTTGTCTTGGCGAAGGTAGCGGTAAATGGTGCTGTGATGGAGTGTGATCCCGTGGTGTTTATGCAGGTAGGCACATACTTGTTCGGGACTGAGTTTGCGGCGGATAAGGGTGTCGATGTGTTGAACCAGCTGCGAATCGAGCTTATAGGGTTTTCGCCGGTGCTGTTTGGTCAGCCGGCTTTGCTTCTGTGCTTTTTCGGCGCTGTATTGCTGTCCTTGGATGCAGTGCCGCTTGATTTCGCGGCTGATGGTGCTTTTGTGGCGGTTGAGCTGTTTGGCGATTTCGGCGATGGTGCAGTGGCGGGACAGGTATTGGATATGGTATCGTTCGTCTTGGGTCAGTTGTGTGTAGCTCATGGCAATCTTTCTTGCAGGACAGGCCGTATGCTACCGCATACTGGCCTTTTTCTGTTATGGAAAGTTGCACTTCAAATGCGAATCCGCCATCCGATAAAAAACCTGCCGTTTTTGGCAGGTTTTTTTGTTGCCGACTGTTTTCAGACGATCTATTTAGAAGGTGTTGTAAATAAAATAATAAAAATCAAATGTATAAAATTTCAATAAGAAAAATTTGAATAAATATAGAAAATCTTATTCAAGCTATAAAAAATCTTAGTTATAATCAGCATATCTAAAGTTATGCCGCCGATGTGCGGTCGATTTACTAAGGAATACTACCATGCTGTTGGCACTTTCCCTACGCGATTTTGTCATTGTTGAAAACCTCAATCTGGATTTCCAAAGCGGCTTTACCGTCTTGACCGGTGAGACCGGTGCGGGCAAATCGATTACGTTGGACGCAATCGGGCTTTTGTTGGGCGATAAGGCCGATTACAGCCAAGTCCGCAGCGGCGCGAAGGAAGCGCAATTGTCGGCATTGTTCGACATCAGCCTTTTGCCCGAACTTAAAGCCCAATTGCAGGAGCAGGGTTTTTTGGACGAAGACGCGGAAGAACTCAGCATCCGCCGCATCATCGACGCCAAAGGAAAAAGCCGCAGCTTCATCAATAATCAGGCAGCCACGCTGGCGCAGCTTAAAGCCGTCGGCGGGCAGCTTATCGACATCCACGGGCAAAACGCCCACCATTCCCTCAATCAAGAATCCGCCCAGCGCGAATTGTTGGACGCATTTGCGGGCAGCAAAGCGCAGGCGGAAACCGTCAGACAGCTTTATCAAAACTGGGTTAACGCTAAAAAAGCCCTCCAAGAAGCGCAGGAACACGCCGAGACCATCATTATCGAGCGTGAGCGTTTGGAATGGCAGTTCAACGAATTGAACCAGTTGGACGTCAAACAAGGTGAATGGGAAGCCCTCAGCCAAAGCCACGACAGCCTTGCCCATTCCGCCGAATTGCTGCAGGCCGCCGAAGAAGTCGGCGACTACATCGATGGCGACAACGGCATCCAACGCCAAATTTATCAATGTCAAAAATTATTGACCAATCTGCAAAACATCGAGCCGCGCTTTGCTGAAAGCCTGAATATGCTGGCGAGCATTGAAGCCGAATTGGGCGAAATCAGTGCCAATATGCGCGACGTCGCAGGCCGCAGCGATATCGATCCCAATGAGTTGGCGGCGCAGGAACAGCGCATGGGCGAACTGATGGGGATGGCGCGGAAATACCGCATCGAGCCTGAAGCACTGCCGCAAAAGCTGGCTGAAATCGACGAGCGCCTGCAAAGCCTGCAAGCCGCTGCCGATTTGGAAGCGTTGACGCAAACCGTTGCCCGCAACCTTGCCGAATATCAGGAGGCCGCTCATGTTCTTTCCGCCATGCGCCATCAGGCGGCGGGCAGGTTGGGCGAGGAAACGACCGGACATATGCAGCATCTCGCCATGAAAGGCGCGCGTTTCGACATCGTTCTGCTGCCGTCTTCGCCCACAGCGCACGGTTTGGAGCAGGTACAGTTCCAAGTCGCCGCCAACAAAGGCAATCCGTCCCGTCCGCTGAACAAAGTCGCGTCCGGCGGCGAACTTGCCCGCATCAGCCTTGCCTTGCAGGTGGTTACCAGCCAATACACGCAAGTCCCCACGCTGATTTTTGACGAAGTCGATACTGGTATCGGCGGCGGTGTGGCTGAAATGGTCGGCAAGGCCCTGCGTGCTTTGGGTAAAAAACATCAGGTGCTCGCCGTGACCCACCTTCCGCAAGTCGCTTCCTGCGGTGAAAACCATTGGCAGGTGCGCAAACACAGCGAAGGCGAACAAACCGTCAGCGAAATCAGCGTGTTGGACCATCAGCAGCGTATCGAAGAAATCGCCCGTATGCTTGGCGGCGAAATCATTACCGACACGACCCGCAGCCATGCGGCAGAGTTAATCAGCCTTGCCGCAGCTTAAACGCAAAATCGAAGAGGTCGTCTGAAAAGGAAGTTTGTGTAACCATTTACAAACCGCTTTTCAGACGACCTCTTTGCCAAACCGCCCGTGCCCTTTCAGACGACCTCAATACAAGGTATGATTACGTCGTTCGTTTATAAGGAAGTTCCCATGAAAGTCCTGTTTATTGCCGATCCGATGGCAAGTTTCAAAACCTACAAAGACACCACCTATGCCATGATGCGCGAGATGGCAAAACGCGGCTGGCAGCTTTTCCATACCTTGAGCGGCGAATTGTCCGTACAGCAAGGATTGGTGACGGCTCAGGCTGCGCCGTTTGAGTTTCTCGGTGCAAAAAGCGACGATGACCATGAATGGTTTAAAGCGGCAGATAAAGTTCAGACGACCTTGAAAGACTTTGATGCCGTCATTATGCGCACCGACCCGCCGTTCGATATGCAATACCTCTACGCCACCCAATTCCTGACGCTGGCGGAACAGCAGGGCGCGAAGGTCTTTAACAGCGGGCAGGCGATGCGCGACTTCAATGAAAAACTGGCGATTTTGAATTTCAGCCAGTTCACCGCGCCTACGCTGGTTACGACCCGTTCCGCCGATGTCCGCGCATTTTTGAAAGAACACGGCGACATCATCATCAAACCGCTGGACGGCATGGGCGGCATGGGCATTTTCCGCCTGACCGAAAAAGACCCCAACATCGGCAGCATCCTCGAAACCCTGATGCAGCTTGATTCCCGCACCATCATGGCGCAACGCTACATTCCCGAAATCGTCCACGGCGACAAACGCATCCTGATTATCGGCGGCGAAGTCGTCCCCTATGCTTTGGCGCGTATTCCGCAAAACGGCGAAACACGCGGCAACCTTGCAGCAGGCGGACGCGGCGTGGCGCAGGAATTGAGCGAACGCGATCGAGAAATCGCCGAGACCCTCACCCCCGAACTCAAACGCCGCGGCATCTTGCTGGCAGGTTTGGACGTCATCGGCCGCAACCTGACCGAAGTCAACGTTACCAGCCCGACCGGTTTCCAAGAAATCATGAAACAAAAAAACTTCGACGTCGCCGCGATGTTTGCCGACGCTGTCGAAGCTTGGTCTAAACAATAATCCCAAAAGGTCGTCTGAAACCCGAATCCGTTTTAGTAAAACCCGCTGCGCTCGTTTTGGCGAAACCCGCTGCGCTCGTTTTGGCGAAACCCGCTGCGCTCGTTTTGGCGAAACCCGCTGCGCTCGTTTTGGCGAAACTCGCTTCGTTCGTTTTCAGACGACCCCTTTTTACAAATATAAATATTGATACAAACATTACTTATGAAACCATCTTCTTACGCTGCCGATAAAAAAGGTAAAAGCGGCATCAAACGCATCATCAACGCATTCGGCTATTCCAAAGACGGGCTTGCCGCCGCCTATCGCTATGAAAGCGCGTTCCGCCAAGTATTGTGGCTGAACCTGATTTTGATTGTCTTGACCTTCATCCTCAATTTCGACTCCGCGACCAAAATGTTGCTGATTATTGCGTCGTTTGTTTCGCTGATCACCGAATTGTTCAACACCGCCGTCGAAGCCGCCGTCGACCACACTTCCACCGAAAAACACGAGTTGGCAAAACGCGCCAAAGATGCCGGCTCCGCCGCGCAATTGCTCGCTTTGACGATGCTGGGTATTGTGTGGGCGATCGCATTGTGGCGCGGGTATGTTTAAATTTACTTTGAGATGATTTATACTTACTAAGTATTAATTCTCATGAATTAATTTGAATCATTTTGTTTAATCTGAGTCAAAGCATTCAGACGACCATTGCATGTAGGATGAGAACAGTATTACCGACATGCAATGTCGCGCGGAAAGCTTTTGCCGCAACAAAACCACCCATTTCATCATAAAGGAGCAATACATGAAAAAATTATTGGCAACCCTGATCGCAGCAGGTTTGGTATCCACCGCTTCCGCAGCCGGTGTTCACGTTGAAGACGGTTGGGCGCGTGCCACCGTCGAAGGCATGAAAATGGGCGGCGCGTTCATGAAGATCCACAACGATGAAGCCAAACAAGACTTCTTGGTCGGCGGCAGCAGCCCGGTAGCCGACCGCGTTGAAGTGCATACCCATGTCAACGACAACGGCGTGATGCGCATGCGCGAAGTCAAAGGTGGTGTTCCGCTGGCGGCAAAAGGCGTAACCGAGCTGAAACCGGGCAGCTACCACGTTATGTTCATGGGTTTGAAAAAACCGCTGAAAGAAGGCGAAAAAGTACCGGTTACCCTGAAATTCAAAAATGCCAAACCTCAAACCGTACAACTGGAAGTGAAAACCGCGCCGCAATCCGGCATGGATCACGGTCATGGCCATGACCACGGTGGCGCGCATCAACACTAATCGTTCATCGTTTGAACTCAAAAGGTCGTCTGAACATTTTCAGACGACCTTTTTGTTATTTGGGTTGGGCAAATTCAATCATTACTTGCAATATGAAATTCATCAGAACGCCATTCCTCTTTTAGGGCCTTCCTTATCCCTTCATCAAAATGTGCTAAAATCCGCCTTTAAAAACTGCTGTTTCCTACCCATATCCCCTTCATGGACATTACTCAACAACCTTCAAACATCATCGTCGGGCTCTCCGGCGGTGTCGATTCCTCCGTAACCGCCGCCTTGCTCAAACAGCAGGGTTATCAAGTGCGCGGTGTGTTTATGCAAAACTGGGAGGACGACGACAATGACGAATATTGCAGCATCAAGCAAGACTCTTTCGATGCCATTGCCGTCGCCGACATCATCGGCATAGACATCGACATCGTCAATTTTGCCGTCCAATACAAAGACAACGTATTCGCTTATTTCCTCAAAGAGTACAGCGCGGGGCGTACGCCGAATCCGGATGTGTTGTGCAACGCGGAAATCAAATTCAAATGCTTTTTGGACTACGCCATAGAGCAGGGCGCGGATACCATTGCCACCGGGCATTATGCGCGCAAAGAAGTCCGCAACGGCACTCATTACCTGCTTAAAGGTTTGGATCAAAACAAAGACCAAAGCTATTTCCTCTACCGCCTCAAGCCTTTTCAACTCGAGCGCGCGATTTTCCCGTTGGGCGGTTTGGAAAAACCTGAAGTCCGCCGCCTTGCCGCCGAATTCAATTTGCCGACTGCCGCCAAAAAAGACAGTACCGGCATCTGCTTCATCGGCGAACGTCCGTTCCGCGAGTTCCTGCAAAAATACCTGCCGACCAACAACGGCAAAATGGTCACGCCCGAAGGCAAAACCGTCGGCGAACACGTCGGACTGATGTTCTACACGCTCGGACAGCGCAAAGGATTGGGCATCGGCGGCGCGGGTGAACCGTGGTTTGTCGCCGCGAAGGATTTGACGAAAAACGAACTCATCGTTGTACAAGGTCATGACCATCCGCTGCTCTATACACGCAGCCTCGTCATGAACGATTTGAGTTTCACCCTGCCCGAACGCCCGAAAGAAGGGCGCTACACCTGCAAAACCCGCTACCGCATGGCGGACGCACCGTGTGAATTGCGTTATCTCGATGATGAAACGGTCGAGCTGGTGTTTGACGAACCGCAATGGGCGGTAACGCCCGGTCAATCCGCCGTGCTGTACGACGGCGACGTCTGCTTGGGCGGCGGCATTATCATGTCCACCGACAAGCCCGTCATTATTACCGCTTGAATAAAAAAGATAAAAGGTCGTCTGAAAGCTACTGCGGCAGGTTTGTTCCCGCCTTTTCAGACGACCTCAAGACAACCATAAAACCAACGAAATAAGATTATTTATATGGAAAAACTCTGGCTCAACAGCTACGAACAAGGCGTCAATGCCGAAATCGACATCACGCAATATAGCTCTATCAGCGACGTATTCCGTCAAAGCGTTGAAAAATTCGCGCACCAACCCGCGTTTCAAAACATGGGCAAAACGCTCACTTACGCCGAGGTCGGCAAGCTGGCGGAAAATTTCGCCTCCTATCTGCAAAACGTCCTGAAGCTGCCGCGCGGCGAGCGCGTGGCGATTATGCTGCCCAACCTGCTGCAATACCCGATTGCGCTTTTCGGCATCCTGCAGGCGGGGCTGGTGGCGGTAAACACCAATCCGCTCTACACCCCGCGCGAGCTGGAGCATCAGTTGAAAGACAGCGGCGCGACCACCATCATCGTTTTGGAAAATTTTGCCAACACGCTGGAGCTGGTGCTGCCGCGCACGCAAATCAAACACGTCATCGTCGCCTCTGTCGGAGAAATGTTCGGCTTCTTCAAAGGCACGCTGATGAATTTCGTGCTGCGCAAAATTAAAAAAATGGTGCCCGAATACCGTATTTCCGGCGCCATCCCTTTTCAGACGACCCTGAAAGAAGGTGCGGCGCATACCTTCCGCCCCGTTACCCTGACCCGCGAAGATACCGCGCTGTTGCAATACACGGGCGGAACGACCGGCGTCGCAAAAGGCGCCGTCCTCAGCCACGGCAACATCTGCGCCAATATGCTGCAGGCGAAAGAATGGATTAAGAACCAACTGCGCGAAGGCAAAGAAACCGTCATTGCCGCGCTGCCGCTTTACCACATCTTCGCCCTGACGGTGAACCTGATGATTTTCACCAACGCCGGTTCCAAAATCATCCTGATTACCAACCCGCGCGACATGAAAGGCTTTATCGGCGAGCTGAAAAAAGAGCGCATCAGCGTCTTCATCGGCGTGAACACTTTGTTTAACGGTATGGTCAACCAACCCGATTTCGCTACCGTCGATTTCTCCAACCTTCGCCTGACTTTGGGCGGCGGCATGGCGACTCAAAAAGCCGTCGCTGAAAAATGGAAAAAAATTACCGGTACGCCCATCGTCGAAGCCTACGGCCTGACCGAAGCCAGTCCCGGCGTGTGCTGCAACCCGCTCAATATCGAAGCATACAGCGGCGGCATCGGATTGCCCGTTCCCTCCACCGAAGTCGAATTGCGCGATGCGGACGGTAAAGAAGTCGGCGTCGGACAGCCGGGCGAACTTTGGGTGCGCGGCCCGCAAGTGATGAAAGGCTACTGGAATCGTCCCGAAGAAACCGCTAAAACCATAGACGCGCGCGGCTTTTTGGAAACCGGTGACATCGCCGTCATGGACGAAAAAGGCTGGCTGAAACTGGTTGACCGCAAAAAAGACCTCATCGTCGTTTCCGGTTTCAACGTTTATCCGAACGAAATCGAAGAAGTTGTTTCACACAACGATAAAGTCATGGAAGTCGCCTGTATCGGCGTGCCCAACGAAAAAACAGGCGAAGCACTCAAAGTCTTCGTCGTTAAAAAAGACCCAAGCCTGACCAAAGAAGAACTCATCGAATTCTGCCGTACCGAGCTGACCGCTTATAAAGTGCCGAAAGACATCGAGTTCCGCGACGAACTGCCCAAGTCCAACGTCGGCAAAATCCTGCGCCGCGAGCTTCGCGAACAGGCGCAAAACAAATAACACCGAAAGGTCGTCTGAAAAGCATCCCGCACCTTTCAGACGACCTTTAATCATCATGGAAACAAGATATGACCCATACCGTCCATCTTCAATTTGAAGACATCGACAACACCGTCCTCCAACGCCTCTGCGGCGCGCTCGACGGCAACCTCGAAGCCTTGGGCAAAGCCCTCGATATCCAAATCAGCCGCCGCTTCGAACACTTCACCTTCATGGGCGAACTCGCCCACGCCGGCCGCCGCGCCTTGCTCGCGCTCGCCGAAGCCGCCGAACAAGGCGATTTGGACGACAACGCCATCCGCCTTGCCGCCGTCGAAGCCAAAACCGCCGACGAGAAACACGAAGAAAAACACCACGACCAACAATATTATTTCCGCACCAAGCGCGGCAGCATAGGCGGGCGTACCCCGCGCCAAAACGGCTACATCCGCGCGCTGTTGAACCACGACGTCGTCTTCGGGTTGGGGCCGGCCGGTACGGGTAAAACCTATCTCGCCGTCGCCGCCGCCGTCGATGCCATGGAAAAACACCAAATCGAACGCATCGTCCTCGTTCGCCCCGCCGTCGAAGCAGGCGAAAAACTCGGCTTCCTGCCCGGCGATTTGGCGCAAAAAGTCGACCCCTACCTGCGTCCGCTCTACGACGCGCTCTACGATCTGATGGGCTTCGACCGCGTGACCAAACTGATGGAAAAAGGCCTGATTGAAATCGCCCCGCTCGCCTACATGCGCGGTCGCACGCTCAACGGCGCGTATGTGATTCTGGACGAAGCGCAAAACACCACGCCCGAACAGATGAAAATGTTCTTGACCCGTATCGGCTTCGGCGCAAAAGCCGTCATTACCGGCGACATCAGCCAAATCGACCTCCCGCGCAACATCAAATCCGGCCTGAAAGACGCCCGCGAAAAACTGCGCGACGTGGAAGGGCTGTATTTCCACACCTTTACCAGCGAAGACGTCGTCCGTCATCCGCTGGTACAGAAAATTGTGGAAGCGTATGAAGCGGCAGAAGAGCAAGCCGAAAGAAGCAGCGCCGCCGAACGGTAAACGATGAGGTTTAAAAAGGTCGTCTGAAAACCTGAAACATGGTTTTCAGACGACCTTTGTGGCATTCGCGCATCCTGCCGATTTTGTTTTTGATTTTAAGAAAGACTTAAACCCCATAAGGCGGCAAAACGGCATCGGCTTTACCGCCCTTCTTCCGTTAGCTTCTGACCACTTTGCGCACTTGGGGAATGGCGTGCAGGTTGTGAATAATTTGGTTGATTTGCGCCAAGTCCTTCACTTTGATGATGAACTTGAATTCGACAAAGCCTTCCGTACCTGCCAGCGCTTTGTTGGGGGTTTCGACGGACTCGATATCCGCGCCAGAGTTAGAGATGGCTTGCGCCATAAGGGCGAGCAGGCCGTGGGCGTCTTCGGACTGGATGCTGAGTCCGGTGCGGTAGGTATGGCTGCCTATACCTTCCCAGTTCGCGTCAAGCTGCTGTTCGGGGTCGGATTTGAGCAGGGTCGGACAGGTATCGCGGTGGATAATCATGCCTTTGTCTTTGACCAAAAGGGCGCGGACGGAATCGCCCGGGACGGGGTGGCAACATTCGGCAAAATGGATGCGGCCGGTTTCTTGGTCGTTGACTTTGATGGGGCTGAGTTTGACTTCGCTGCCGAAGTGCTGCCCTGCCAGTTCGGCGATGTGCATGGCGACGTACACGGGCAGGGTATGCCCCATGCCGACGTTGTAGAGGACTTCTTCAAACGAGGTTTGTTTGTCGTTGAGGTCGGCAAGGTATTTTTCTTTGAGGTCGTCTGAAAGCAATACGTCTTTGGGCAACAGGCTGGACAGGGCTTTTTGCAGGAGGTTTTCGCCGAGGACGATGGCGTCGTGGCGGTTGAGGTTTTTGACGTATTGGCGGATGGCGCTACGCGCGCGGCTGGAAACGGTGAAATTCAGCCATGCCGGATTGGGCTTGGCGTGTTCGGAAGTGATGATTTCAACGGAATCGCCGGTTTTGAGTTTGGTACGCAGGGGCATCATGGTGTTGTTGATGCGGGCGGCGACGGTTTTATGGCCAATGTCGGTGTGGACGGCGTAGGCGAAGTCTATGGGCGTCGATCCTTTAGGTAGGGTGAGGATTTTGCCTTTGGGCGTCAGGATATAGACTTCGTTGGGGAACAGGTCGACTTTGACGTGTTCGAGAAACTCGATGGCGTTCGCGCTGCTGGCTTGCAAATCGAGGATGTTTTTGAGCCATTGGTTGGTATGGAGGACGGCTTGATCGACGGTGTTTTCGCCGGATTTGTATATCCAGTGGCCGGCGATGCCGCCTTCGGCTACGGCATCCATTTCGCGCGTGCGGATTTGGACTTCAATGGGCAAGCCGTAAGGACCAACTAAGGTCGTGTGCAGGCTTTGGTAGCCGTTGCTTTTGGGGATGGCGATATAGTCTTTGAAGCGTCCGGGTTTGGGCTGATAAAGATTGTGCAGCGCGCCGAGTGCGGCGTAACACGCGGGAATGCTGTTGACGATGACGCGGAAGCCGTAAATGTCCATGACTTCGGCAAAGCGCAATTTTTTCGCCAACATTTTTTGATGGATGCTGTACAGGTTTTTTTCCCGACCTTTGATTTTGGCTTCGATATTCGCGCCGACCAAACGCTGACTGAAGGCGCGCAAAACTTTGCCGACGACGTCGCGGCGGTTTTTGCGGCTGTTGTCCATCGCTTTTTTGAGGGTTTCGTAACGGTTCGGGTGGAGGTTTTGAAACGATAAATCCTGAAGCTCTTGGTAGGCGTTGTTCAAGCCGATGCGGTTGGCGATTTGGGCGTAGATTTCGAGGGTTTCTTTAGCGATGCGGCGGCGTTTGTCGGGGCGCATGGAGCCGAGCGTGCGCATATTGTGCAGGCGGTCGGCGAGTTTGACGACGATCACGCGCACGTCTTTGGTCATGGCGAGGATGAGCTTGCGGAAACTTTCCGCCTGATGCTCGGCATGATCTTCAAATTTGAGTTTTTCGAGTTTGGAAAGCCCGTCCACCATCTCGGAGATGGTTTCGCCGAATTCCGCCGCCATTTCGATTTTGGATACGCCCGTGTCTTCGAGTACGTCGTGCATCACGCCCGCGCACAAGCCTTGTATGTCCATGTGCCACAACGCAAGTTGCGTGGCGACGGCAAGGGGATGGGTAATGTAGGGTTCGCCGCTTTTACGGGTTTGTCCGTCATGAGCGTGAAAGGCGTAGGCGACGGCTTTTTCAAGCTCGGCCTGTTCGGATGGGCTGAGATAGGAGGCGGTGCGGAACAAAAGTTCGCGTGCTTCGGCAGTCAGCGCGTCGTAGGGGGCAGTGGGCTGGGGGGCGGGCATTTCAGACGGCCTTCGGTGTGTGTTTTGTTTTGAGCCGTCAGACTGTATCGGTCGGATGTGTCGCGCCGATACAATCCGCGCGGCGGTTAGGCAGGTTTTGCCTGCCGGTATTATTTGTTGCGGGTCAGCAGTTCGGTACCGATTTGACCGGCGGCGATTTCACGCAGGGCGGTAACGGTCGGTTTGTTGTTGCGGATGTCGTCAACCATAGGGGCGTTGCCGTTTTCAAGCTGGCGCGCGCGGCGGGCGGCGACGAGGGTCAGGTCGAAATGATTGGGGATTTTGCCTGTGCAGTCTTCAGTGGTGATACGGGCCATTTGTTTGCTTTCTTTCTATTAATTTGTGATGGAATGTAAATGCGTATTTTCGCTGTTTTTCAGGAATTTTCCAACAGGTTTGAGATAAATCCTTGCTGGGAAGATTTTTTCAGACGACCTGCTTTGATGATGTGGAGCAAATCGGCTTCTGCCCTGTCCAAATCATCGTTGACGACAATATAGTCAAACAGGACGGATTGTTCGATTTCGTGACGCGCTTTGGAGAGGCGGGTTTGGATGACTTCCTCGCTGTCGGTGCCGCGCCCGATAAGGCGTTCGGCAAGGACTTCGAACGAAGGCGGCAGGATGAAGATGCTGCTCGCTTCGGGCAGCGATTTGCGCACCTGCGCCGCACCTTGCACGTCAATTTCCAAAATCACATCGTAACCCTCTTCGCTAAGGGAATTGACCCCCGCTATGCTGGTTCCGTAATAATTGCCGAAAACGTTTGCGTGTTCGAGAAAGGCTTTCTGTTTGATTAAAGACTCAAATTCCTCTTTGGGAACAAAATGATAATGTACGCCGTGCTGTTCGCCTTCGCGCGGCTGGCGGGTGGTGTGCGATACGGAGACGCGCAAATCGGCGTTGTTTTTCAAAAGACGGGAAACCAGCGTGGTCTTGCCCGTGCCGGAAGCGGCGGAAATGATGAAAATATTGCCTTTTTTATGGGGTTTCATGATGTCGGTACCGATGGGATTATCTGTTGATTGTAGCATACGGGGCGTGTAATTTCATGTTCAGACGACCTTTCAGCCCCGATGGATTTGGCAACCGACGGTCTGACGGCTACAATATCGCGTTAAAAACTTTTCATTTGGGAACACGCAAAATGTTGGTTCATCCTGAGGCGATGGACGTCGCCGCATTGGCGGACAAAATCCGCAAAATCGAAAACTGGCCGCAAAAAGGCATTTTATTTCACGACATTACACCGGTACTTCAAAGCGCGGAATATTTCCGCCTTTTAGTGGATTTGCTGGTCTATCGCTATATGGGTCAGAAAATCGATGTCGTGGCTGGCTTGGACGCACGCGGCTTCATCATCGGCGCGGCGTTGGCGTATCAGTTGAACGTCGGCTTCGTCCCCATCCGCAAAAAGGGCAAGCTGCCTTTTGATACGATTTCGCAAAGCTACGCGCTGGAATACGGCGAAGCGACGGTCGAAATCCACAAAGACGCGGTCAAACCCGGCGCACGCGTGCTGCTGGTCGATGACCTGGTCGCAACCGGCGGCACCATGCTCGCAGGCGTGGAATTAATCCGCAAACTCGGCGGCGAAGTCGTTGAAGCGGCGGCGATTTTGGAATTTACGGATTTGATTGGCGGCAGCAAAATCCGCGAAAACGGCGTTCCCCTGTTTACCCTGCTGCAAAACGAAGGCTGCATGTAAACTTTGCCCATGCCTCAAAGGTCGTCTGAAACAGCCATCCTGCTTTTCAGACGACCTTTTTGTTGCCCCTTATTACGCGGTTAATGTAAATATCGGTTTCAGATTCGGATAATGCCGCCAAATCGTTTAGAATGCGGTTCTAATTGATTCTAATAAAGATACGGTACGTAATGAACGCACAACGCATATTTTCCCTCTCACTCAGCCTGATTGCCGCCGCGATTTTGTCGGCGTGTGCCTCCGAAAACGACACGACTTCATCCAAAGAGCCTGGCTCTTCCCTGACCGAACCCGCTTCCATCCCCGCCCGCCGCGCCGAAGGCGAATCCAAAGTATTGTCCGATTACGGTCAATATCAAGGCGCGCTGGACGCTGCCAAACGCGGCGACGATATGTGGGTGCAACAATTCTTGGCGCAAGCGGGCGACAGCGCGATGGCTGAAAACGTCCGCAACGAATGGCTCAAAAGCCTCGGCGCGCGCGGACAATGGGATGTGTTCCGCCAAGAAAACAAAAAGCTGAATGCGGCGGGCCGGGTGCAGGAAGTGCAATGTTATGCCGAGCTGAGCAGCGGCAGCTACAACATGGCGGCAGAACTTGTGCGCGTTACGAACAAGCTGCCTGCGGGTTGTACCCGTTTGATCGAAAGCGCGGCATCGGCAGGTCGTCTGAACAGCAACGACGCATGGCGTCGCGTACGCGGATTGTTGAGCAACAGCCAAACCAGCGACGCACGCAGCTTGGCAGCCGCATTGGGCAGCCCGTTTGAGGGCGACTCGCAAGGTGCGCGCGAATATAGCCTTTTGAACGTCATCGGCAAAGACGCGCGCAAATCCTCCTCCGCAGCCTCTACCCTGTCCGGCATGGAATCCGGCTTAAGCCGCGAACAAAGCAGCTTCGCATGGGGCGTATTGGGACTCTACCAAGCGCAAAATCAAAACATGCAGACCGCGTTGAGCTACTACAACCGCGTTTCCGACCGCAAACAACTGACCGACGAGCAATTCGAATGGTACGCCCGCGCCGCCCTGCGTCTGCAACGCTGGAACGAATTGTCCGGCATCATCCAACAAATGCCCGACAACCTGCAAAAAGACCCGACTTGGCAATACTGGCTGGGCCGCAGCTACGCCGCACAAGGCAACCAAAGCCGTGCTAAAGAAATGTACGAAAAAGCCGCCACAAGCGGACGCAATTTCTACGCCGTCTTAGCAGGCGAAGAACTCGGTCGCCGCGTCAATACCAAAAACAACGTTTCCGACGCCGATAAAAAAGACGTCCGCCGCATGGCAGACGACGGAGCCATCAAACGCGCGCTGGTTCTGTTTAAAAACAGCCAAAGCAGCAACGATGCCAAAATGCGCCGTCAGGCACAGGCAGAATGGCGTTTCGCCACCCGCGACTTTAACGAGGACAACCTCCTGACTGCCGCGCAGGTCGCCTTTGAAAACCAGTTCTACGACATGGCGATCAACAGCGCCGACCGGACCGAGCGCAAACTCAACTACAACCTGCGCTACCTCTCTCCGTTTAAAGAGACCACCGTCCGCTACGCCTCGCAAGCAGGCGTTGATCCCGCTTGGGTTTACGGCCTGATCCGCCAAGAAAGCCGCTTCGTCATGGGCGCGCAATCCAGCGTCGGCGCGCAAGGCCTGATGCAGGTTATGCCTGCCACCGCCCGCGAAATCGCCGGCAAAATCGGCATGAGCAGCAGCGAACTCTACACCATGGACGGCAACATCCGCATGGGTACATGGTATATGGCAGATGCCAAACGCCGCCTGCAAAACAACGAAGTGATGGCAACCGCAGGCTACAACGCCGGCCCCGGCCGCGCCCGCAACTGGCAGGCTTCTACGCCTCTGGAAGGCGCGATTTACGCTGAAACCATCCCTTTCACCGAAACCCGCGACTACGTCAAAAAAGTCATGACCAATGCGACCTTCTACGCATCCCTGTTCAACGAACCGCAAACCTCGCTGAAACAGCGTATGGGAACCGTTCCGGGCCGTTATTGATTGACGCGGCTGTATCCGATCGGATTGTTTGACAGATACGGAAGCCAAACTTGAAAAAGGTCGTCTGAAAATGTATTTTCAGACGACGGCGGATTCGCATTTGAAGTGCAACTTTCCATAACAGAAAAAGGCCAGTATGCGGTAGCATACGGCCTTTCCTGCAAGAAAGATTGCCATGAGCTACACACAACTGACCCAAGACGAACGATACCATATCCAATACCTGTCCCGCCACTGCACCATCGCCGAAATCGCCAAACAGCTCAACCGCCACAAAAGCACCATCAGCCGAGAAATCAAGCGGCACTGCATCCAAGGACAGCAATACAGCGCCGATAAAGCCCAACGGCAAAACCGGCTGACCAAACAGCACCGGCGAAAACCCTATAAGCTCGATTCGCAGCTGATTCAGCACATCGACACCCTTATCCGCCGCAAACTCAGTCCCGAACAAGTATGTGCCTACCTGCATAAACACCACGGGATCACACTCCATCACAGCACCGTTTACCGCTACCTTCGCCAAGACAAAAGCAACGGCGGCACTTTGTGGCAACATCTCAGAATATGCAGCAAACCCTACCGCAAACGCTACGGCAGCACATGGACCAGAGGCAAAGTGCCCAACCGCGTCGGCATAGAAAACCGATCCGCCATCGTCGACCGGAAAACCCGCATCGGCGATTGGGAGGCCGACACCATCGTCGGCAAAAATCAGAAAAGCGCGTTATTGACCTTGGTCGAACGCGTTACCCGCTACACCATCATCTGCAAATTAAAGAACTTAAAAGCCGAAGACACTGCCCGGGCGGCCATTAGGGTATTAAAGGCATATAAAGCCAGAGTCCACACCATTACCATGGATAACGGCAAAGAGTTCTACCAACACACCAAAATAGCCAAAGCATTGAAGGCGAGAACCTATTTTTGCCGCCCTTACCATTCTTGGGAGAAAGCGCTGAGTGAGAACACCAACGGACTCATCCGGCAATATTTCCCCAAACAAACCGATTTCCGAAACATCAGTGATCGGGAGATACGCAGGGTTCAAGATGAGTTGAACCACCGGCCAAGAAAAACACTTGGCTACGAAACGCCAAGTGTTTTATTCTTAAATCTGTTCCAACCACTGGTACCCTAGTGTTGCACTTGAAATCCGAATCCAAGGACCTTTTATATAAACCGGGTCTGACAAGGAGTTTATCGCAGGGATATTCGGTTAGGATGAGCTACTTGCTATCTGTTGTTCTTAGCCCCGATTGCGTGGGGTGATATGACTGCTTTTTGTTTCATGGGGAAATAAAGAAAACCCGTCGGATAATCGACGGGTTTTCGTATGGTGGCGGAGTAAGAGGGATTCGAACCCTCGATGCAGGTTGACCCCACATGCTTCCTTAGCAGGGAAGTGCCTTCAGCCTCTCAGCCATTACTCCTAAGGAAGTGCGTAATATACTGGTTTGGCTCGGGCGTGTCAAGCTGGGCTTCAGGGTATTTTTTAACCGTATGAAATCATTTGTATAAAATATAAAGAAGCGTGAAATTGTAGCCCGTATGCGACGGCTGGTACAATTCATGCTTGGTTTCAGGATGTGATGAAAATGAATGATTTAATCGTATTGAACAAACCTTATGGCGTGATTTGCCAGTTTTCGACGCATGAAAAGTATGGGTGTTTGAAAGATTATGTGTCGCTGTCGGACTTTTATCCGGCGGGGCGTTTGGATACGGACAGCGAGGGTTTGCTGCTGTTGACGAACGACGGGCGTTTGCAGGCGCGGATTGCAGATCCTAAGTTTAAGCTGGAGAAAACTTATTGGGCGCAGGTGGAAGGTTCGCCCGACGAAGCGAAGCTGGATATGCTGCGGCGCGGAGTGGATTTGGGCGATTTTGTCACTCGTCCGGCAAAGGTTCGCGTGTTGGAAGCGGACGAAGCAGATGTTTTATGGCCGCGCGTGCCGCCTATCCGCGTGCGCAAGTCCGTGCCTGATTTTTGGGTGGAAATTCGGATTTCGGAAGGAAAAAACCGGCAAGTCAGGCGGATGACGGCTAAGGCGGGTTTTCCGTGCCTGCGTTTGGTCAGGGTGGCAATAGGTCGTCTGAACGTGTTTGATTTGGGCCTGCCGCTTGGTCAATGGACGTTTGCGCCGCATAAGCCTTGATTAAGATCATTAAAATTAATATTAATAATAAAATACTAATTCATGAGATTATCTGATAAAATATTAAATATTATTATTTATATTTAATATTTATTTATTTTTGTGAAATTTAAAATCACTACCTGAGGTTATGAAATGTCAGAACATACTACGCTGATTATTAATTGGAAAGGTCCATATTCATACGATGATATTACTAACAATCCAGAGTTGAGAAATGGATTGTATCTTGCGGCAGGCAAACAAAAATATGAAAGAGGTGATAATTCCATCCAATATTGTGGGATTACAGAAGGAAATTTCTCCTCAAGATTTAGGAATCATCATAAACTCCCACTTATTACAAGAGAACAGGAATTTTGGTTAGGAACAGTGGTTGTGCCAGCAAATGCGAGCCGTTATTATCTTGAAATGGCTGAAGCCCTGATTATTTATTTCTGGCAACCCTCTTTAAACGAAAAGAAAAAAATTTCTCCACCTAAATCAACAACAGTAATAAATTATTGGTTCACAAAAGACGGACAGCCTAGATTTAACCAGCGAGCTATTTATAGAGATTTACCAGATGTTCTATCATGGGATACAGAACATTGGAGAACAGGTAACCTAACTGTTTACACAGATTACTAAAATTTTATTTCTCAAAAATATCTTAATTTTAAAATATAGTAGATAAAAAGGTCGTCTGAAAACCCTGCAATACGGTTTTCAGACGACCTTTGTTATTGGATATTAATGATGCGTATGACCGATTTGGAAGGTCAGGGTGGTGTAGTTCGCCTGTTTTTGGCACACGCTTTGATCGGGGAAATCGGCTTTGTGTTCTACGCTGGCTTTCCAGAAGCCTTGACGCAGGGGAATGATGCTGACTTCGCCTTTGTCGTCCGTAGTATCGGAGAAGGCTTGGGCTTCGGTTTTGTGGGTTTTGCTGCGGTCGCTGGTGTCGAAACCGTCAAATGTGGCGGTAACGGTGGCGTTGGGCAGCGGCTCGCCGTTGAAAAGGACGCGGACTTTGAAGCGTTCGCCGACGTGGACGTTGGCAGGATTATCCAGCGGAACGATTTCCAGATGTTGCCCGACTTGCTTGGTGATGACGGCGGTGTCTGCGCTTTCGTGTCCGACGTTGACAATGTTTTTACCGAACATTCGGGTTTGTTCGCAATAGCTGGCGTCAGGCATTTCTTTAATGCTCGCCTGTTTCCAGCCTGCGCTGTTTTTGGACCAGAAGGTCGGTTGGTATTCGGCGGTAACGAGGTAGCTGCCGTCTTTGACAGGGAGTTTGCTGCGGTATTGGTAGTTGTACGTCCCTTTTTGAATCAGATTTTCTTTGCCTTTTTCGGTAATCAGCTGCATGGGCTTGCTGAAAATGTGCAGGCGGTCTTTGGCGATGGGTTCGAGTTCGGGGAACTCGCCGTAGCCCAATTCGGCTTGCAGGTATTCGCCGCCGTGTGTATGGGCGGTTTCGACCCAGACGCGGTGTGCTTGGGCGGTTGTGCTGAACAGGAGTGCGGATGCGATGAACAATGCGGTTTTTTTCATGGGTTCTCCAAATGTATCGGGTAGAAATTTGATTGGTTATAATATAACAATTTTATTTATAACAAAACGGGTTCATGAAAAAAAAGGTCGTCTGAAAACAGGATTTCTGTTTTCAGACGACCTTTCGCTTAGCCGATGTTTAAGCGTTAACCGGCTTTAGAAGTAATCTGAGATTTTCGTTTTTCACTTGCAACAGCAAATCGATATTGGGATGTTTGCCCGGATTGGCTTGCGCATCGGCAACGTGTTCGGCAAACCAATCCAAACCCTGCGCAGCAGCAGCGGCATCGAGCTTGCCGCCGAAATTCAATGCCAAAGCGTTGTAGAGTTTCAGCGAGCCTTGCTTGCCGGGCGCGTTGGGGATGTGATGGACGGCTTTGCCTTGTGCGTCGAGGATGTCGAGCCCGCTCAAATGACCGATGTCGGGCATGGCGGCGAGGTTGTCTTGGAAGCTCATGGTTGTCCTTTCTAACATGGGATTTTCAACGAAAAATACCTTGTATAGTGGATTAACTTTAAACCAGTACGGCGTTGCGTTGCCTTGCCGTACTATCTGTACTGTCTGCGGCTTCGTCGCCTTGTCCTGATTTAAATTTAATCCACTATAAAAAGGTCGTCTGAAACCCATACATTCGGTTTCAGACGACCTCAAATCACGAATCAGCGTGTACCGAAAATCTTATCGCCCGCATCGCCCAAGCCGGGGATGATGTAGCCGTTTTCGTTCAAATGGCTGTCGAGGGCGGCGGTGTAGATGGTAACGTCGGGATGCGCTTCATTGACGGCTTTGACGCCTTCGGGTGCGGCAACGAGTACCAACGCCTTGATATTTTTGCAGCCTTTCGCCTTCAACAGGTCTATGGTAGCCACCATAGAGCCGCCGGTCGCGAGCATGGGGTCGATAATCAACGCGGGGCGTTCGTCCATGCTGTCCACAAATTTTTCAAAATAGGAAACGGGTTTGAGCGTTTCTTCGTCGCGCTGCAATCCGACCACGCTGATTTTGGCAGTCGGAATCAGGTCGAGCACGCCGTCGAGCATACCCAAACCGGCACGCAAAATCGGCACGACGGTCAAGGTTTTGCCCTTGATGCGGTCACCTTCGATTTGACCGCACCAGCCGTCGATAATGTATTTTTCAATTTCAAAATCACGGCTGGCTTCGTAAGCCATCAGGCGCGCCAGCTCGGTAGTGAGGGTGCGGAATTTGTAAGTGCTGCAATCAGCCTCGCGCATGAGCGTGAGTTTGTGGCGGACAAGGGGGTGATTGATAACGGTTACGTTCATTTGGCAGGCTTCAGATTGTTTTTGAATGGGTGTGATTATACTTTTTTTTGAATATTCGGAAAAGCAGGCAGAACACGGCAAAAGGTCGTCTGAAAAATTTTTCAGACGACCTTTTGCTATATTTCATCAGGCTTTCAGCAAATCTTGCAATTCGCCGGCTTCAAACATTTCCATCAAAATATCGGAACCGCCGACAAATTCCCCGTTGACGTAAAGTTGGGGGATGGTCGGCCAATCACTGTATTCCTTAATACCTTGGCGGACGGTATCGTTTTCCAAAACATTAACGGTTACATAATCGGTGCAACCTGCGGCATTAAGAATTTGAACGGCACGGGATGAGAAACCGCATTGCGGGAACTGCTTCGTGCCTTTCATAAACAAAACAACACGGTGAGTGGTAACAACTTCTTTAATTTGGTCATGAATAGAGGTCATGGTGTGGTATTCCTTACTGACATAGTCGGTTAATCGGGAGTTGCGCCATTATACGCAAATTAATGCGATTGGTGTCGGATGTTTAAAGAAGGCTTCCGAAACTCTGACACTGTTTTTTAGACAATCCCCCAGCTTGACAGAAACTGTCTAATCAAAGATAATCCCGCAATTGATTTGCAGCCGCATCGACGGCATATTTGGCACCAAGCCGACTTGTTAGGAGGTGATGTTTACATCACGGCGCGTATCCCGCCGGTCGCAAGACACCCGAGATACAAACAACCACTTTTTTACAAACCGCCCCTTTTATCCTTATCCCTTTTGGCGGTTTGAAACCAGAATTAAATTTAAAGGAAATAAAATGCCTGCAATCCGCGTTAAAGAGAACGAACCCTTCGAAGTAGCCATGCGCCGTTTCAAACGTGCCGTAGAAAAAACCGGTCTGTTGACCGAACTACGCGCCCGTGAAGCTTACGAAAAACCGACTACCGAGCGCAAACGCAAAAAAGCCGCAGCTGTAAAACGCCTGCAAAAACGCCTGCGCAGCCAACAACTGCCTCCTAAAATGTACTAAACATCAATTGCAGGTCTGCCCTGTGATGCCGAAACACACCGCAAGGCTTGACCTGCGGTGTGTTTTGTTTTTCAGACGACCTGTAAGGCAAGGAGTCATCTGAAAAATAGAGAATCCCCTAAGGCAGTATGTGCAATCCCATCTTCCATCTTTTCCTGAAAGTCATCCCATGAGCCTGAAAGCACAATTAACCGAAGACATGAAAACCGCGATGCGTGCCAAAGATCAAACTGCTTTAAGCACCATCCGTCTCATCAATGCCGCCATCAAACAATTTGAAGTGGACGAGCGCACCGAAGCCGATGACGGCAAAGTGATCGCCATCATCACCAAAATGGTCAAACAGCGCAAAGACAGCGCCAACATCTACGCTGAAGCAGGCCGTCAGGACTTGGCAGACAAAGAAAATGCCGAAATCGAAATCCTGCACCGCTACCTGCCACAAATGATGTCTGCCGAAGAAATCCGCACTGCCGTGGAAACCGTAATCGCCATGACCGGAGCTTCCGGAATGGCTGACATGGGCAAAGCCATGGGCGTATTGAAAACCCAGTTGGCGGGCAAAGCTGATATGGGTGAAGTCAACAAAATCCTCAAAGCTGCGCTGACTTCATAATTGAATACCGACCACCCCGGGTGGATTCAAGAAAAACAAAAAGGTCGTCTGAAACCGAGATTTCGGGTTTCAGACGACCTTTTTCCTTCTACTGAACTGTTTTTTTTAAACCGCTTCCGCTTCTTCCGCGAGGAAACCGCGCAGTTTTTGCATGGCTTTGGCTTCGATTTGGCGGATGCGCTCGGCAGATACGCCGTATTCGGCTGCCAGCTCGTGCAGGGTTAATCCGCCATCGTCTTGCAGCCAGCGGCTTTCTACGATGCGGCGGCTGCGGTCATCCAATTGCGCCAACGCGTTTTGCAGACCTTCGGTTTGCAGGGCGTAATGGGCTTGTTTGGACAGTTGGCGGCTGGGCTCGGCATCGTGGTCGGCAAGCCAGTCGATGGGGGCGAAGCTGTCTTCGTCATCGTTGTTGTCCGCCATGATGGCGATGTCGTGTCCGGTCATGCGTTGTTCCATTTCCATGACTTCGGACAATTTGACGCCCAAATCGTCGGCGATGTCTTGCGCTTCTTTCGGAGACAAGGCATTCAGGTTTTTACGCATGCTGCGCAGATTGAAGAACAGTTTGCGTTGCGGTTTGGTGGTCGCTACGCGTACCAGGCGCCAGTTGCGCAGGATAAATTCGTGGATTTCGGCCTTAATCCAGTGTACGGCGAATGAAAACAGGCGCGCGCCACGGCTGGGCTCGTAGCGTTTGACCGCCTTCATCAGTCCGATGTTGCCTTCTTGGATAAGGTCGGCTTGGTTCAGGCCATAGCCGTCGTAGCCTCGTGCTATGGATACGACGACGCGCAAATGGGAAAGAATAAGTTGTTTGGCGGCGTTAAGGTCGCCTTTTTGCTGACGCTCCGCGAGTTGGCTTTCTTCTTCGGGCGTCAACATGGGAATGCTGTTGACGGTATGAATGTATTGCTCAAGGCTGCCGTTGCCGCTGTGGATAACGGGTAATGCAAAGGCGTTATTCATGAGAGTTGCTTTCCTTTATATGATGTAGAGACTATTGTTTACTTGTTGTTTGCCGTGCAGTATATCACTGCCTGTTGCCCTATCGTATGCTGTCAAATGCCTTTTTCTGTAAAAGACTGTTTGATAGGTGGATTTTTATCTTTTATAAAATTCGATTGATTTTGAAAATTTGACTGGTTTACTGGGAATAAGTTCAGTATATTACAAACATTCTTGTATGTAAATAATAAATTTCAAGAAAAACGGCATTATAAAAAGACCGCTTTTTCAAACTCAATCTGCTTGTTTCCTGATTAAAAACAGCGCGATGGCAATAATCGACAATACCCCGATCAGCCACAGCGAACCGCCTGCCTTCATATAAGGGGTTTCGCCGACATAGCCTTTGACATGCCCTTCCAAGACGGCATCGGTATTGGGTTCGCTCTCGGCGATGATGCTGCCTTTGGGAGAAATAATGGCCGTTGCACCGGTATTGGTGGCACGGACCATATAGCGTCCAAGCTCCATCGCGCGGGCTTGGGATTGCTGGAGCTGTTGGTACATGGCGTTGGAATCGCCATACCACGCCATATTGCTGACGTTGGCAAGCAGCGTAGCGTTTTTGGCGGTAGCAATGAGTTCGTCGCCAAAGCCGTCTTCATAGCAGATGTTGAAGGCGACTTTTTGACCTTTCATGGTTAAAGGAGCTTGTGCTGCCCCGCCACGACGGAAGTCGGCAAGCGGCATATTCATCAACTTGTACAACGGTTCGGTCAAAAAAGGCAGCGGTTTGTATTCGCCAAAGGGAACCAGATGATTCTTGGCGTAATACGGGAGGTCGTCTGAAATATCATCGTAGTCGCTCAAATTGATTACGGCGTTTTCGTATCCGCTGCCGTCGGCTGTGTATTGACCGATACCGACGGCCAACGCGCTGCCGTTCGTGCGCGCCTGCTCGGCAAACTGGGTCAGGATGTTTTCCGGCAAATCCTGACGCATCACGGGCAATGCGGTTTCCGGCAGGATAACGATGTCGGCAGATGTTTTGCTGATTTGACCGTAGTATTTCTGAATGGTGGGGACGACTTGTTCTTCATTCCATTTCAGACTCTGCTCGATATTGCCCTGCACGAGCGCGACGGTACTGGTGCTGCCGTCGGGTTTGGTAAAGTCGGTTTGCTGGGCGACATAACCGACGGTACACAGCATGACAATCATGCACATCGGCAGCAGGCGCTGTTTCAGACGACCCGTATTGTCAATCAGCAACACCAGCCACGCGCTGACAAATGCCGTCGCCAGCGTTACCAGATGAATACCGCCCAAAGGCGCAAAGCCGGCAAGCGGGCTTTCTTTGACGATTTGGGAATAGCCGATCGCCCCCCAGCCGAAGCCGGTCAACAGGCGTTCGCGGGCAAATTCCGCCAGTGTCCACAAAATCGGCAAAACGATGCCGACCTTAACCCAACGCGGCAGATGAAACTTCTTCCACAACCAAAAACAGGCGGCGGGATACAGCGCGAGAAACGCCGGCAGCAGGAAAGTCAGCGGAACCGCGTATAAATTAGGCAGGCCGGAAACATCGTGCAGCGCGGTATGTATCCAATAAAACTGCGCCGTATAAGCAACCAGCCCAAACAGATAGGCGGTAGAAACAGCAAAGCGCGGACGCAGTTCAATCAATCGGATCAGCGCGCCAAACAGCAAAGGCATCAGCCAAAAATGGTAATAAGGCGCGAAAGTTAAGGGCGTGGCGGCGGCAATCAGGATCACCAGCGGCCAGTACAGCACAGGATGCTGCCAATATTGTTCGAGTTTGCGGAAAATGTTCATTGTAGAGAAAAGAAAATAAGAGGTCGTCTGAAAATACAGATTCAACAAAGTTAAACCATTTTCAGACGACGTATCGGTTGTTTAGTGTTTTTGAAACAGCTTCATCAATGGCAGAGCAACAGCGCAGGCGACGGCGCCGGCAATCAGCCCGACGGCAAGGTTGGCGACATGCTCCATCAAGCCGCTATCCCAATGTTGCGCGTGTAAGAAATCATGCAAAAAGCCCAAGTTGTGGGTAATCAGACCGCCGCCGACGAGGAACATGGCAAGCGTGCCCACCACGCTCAAACCGCGCATGAACCAAGGCATAAAGGCAATCAAGCCTCGTCCGACCGTTTGGATGCCCGTGCTTTTTTGACGCATCAGCAGCATACCGAAGTCGTCGAGTTTAACGATAACGCCGACCAAACCGTACACAAAAGCGGTCATACCGATGCCGATTGCCGTCATCACCAGCGAACGGGTCATCAGATCGTATTTTTCAACCACGCCCAAAGCAATAATAATGATCTCGGCAGACAGGATGAAATCCGTACGAATCGCGCCTTTAATCTTGGTTTTTTCGTCCAGCGTTTCGGCGGCAGCCTCCTCGTCTTCATGCGCTTCGTGGCGGTGTAAAAACTTATGCAGCAGCTTTTCCACGCCCTCGAAACACAAATAAATCCCGCCTATCATCAATAAAGGCGTAATCAGCTTCGGCAAAAAGGCAGACAGCAGCAAAGCCAGCGGCACCAAAATCAGCTTGTTCACCAAAGAACCTTTCGCCACCGCCCAAATAATCGGCAGCTCGCGTTCCGCCGACACACCGGTAACCTGATTCGCATTGAGCGCCAAATCATCGCCGACCACGCCCGCCGTTTTCTTGGCGGCCATTTTGGTCATCAGGGCAACGTCGTCCAAGACAGCGGTAATATCGTCCAAAAGGGTGAAAAGCGAGGCAAAGGCCATGATATATTTCCGAAAAAGGGTCAGATTGAAGAAGCCGGCTATTATAACCGAGAAAGTATGACACCGAAGGCTTTCAGACGACCTTTAATGGAAATTAACGGAATTTGGCGGGAAAGTTGAAGCATTTTCGAAGGCAACTGCGCGATATGGACAACAATTCAAATCATCACGGCTTCCATAACAGTAAAACAACCGCCCTGCCCTTTTTCAGACGACCTTTCCATACAGAAAATCATCAGGAAATGTCATGCAGTTTCGCCCGAAACAGACAGTCAATGCTATACTTGCCAACTTATTGTCGATGAAAACCGGCTGGAAACAGCCGTTACGGAAACGAGAAATCAAGATGAGCAGAATCCAGCAAACCTTTGCCGCACTTGACGGCGCAAAAGCCCTGATTCCCTATATTACCGTAGGCGATCCCGATCTCGATACCACGCTTGCGCTGATGCACAGTTTGGTTGAAAACGGCGCCGACATCCTGGAATTGGGAGTTCCCTTTTCCGACCCGATGGCGGACGGTCCGACCATCCAGCGCGCCGCCGAGCGTGCGTTGGCAAACAAAGTTTCCCTCAATGACGTATTGAACATCGTACGCCGCTTCCGCGAAACAAACGGCAACACGCCCATCGTCCTGATGGGTTATCTGAACCCGATTCATAAAATAGGTTATCAGGCATTTGCCCAAGCGGCTGCCGAAGCGGGCGTGGACGGCGTGCTGACCGTCGATTCCCCTGTCGAAACCATCACCCCGCTACACGACGAACTCAAAGCGCGCGGTATCGACTGCATCTTCCTGATTGCCCCGACCACGACCGAAGAGCGTATCCAAACCATCGCCCGCGTTGCAGGTGGCTTTGTCTATTACGTTTCGCTCAAAGGCGTTACCGGCGCGGCAAGTTTGGATACCGAAGAAGTTTCGCGTAAAATAGAGCTTTTGCGCAAGTATATCGACATCCCGATCGGCGTCGGTTTCGGCATCAGTAACGCCGAAAGTGCGCGCAAAATCGGCGCTGTTGCCGATGCCGTCATCGTCGGCAGCCGCATCGTCAAAGAAATTGAAAATAACGCAGGCCGAGAAGCAGAAGCCGTCGGCGCGTTGGTAAAAGAATTAAAAGACGCAATCCGTTAAGGCCTTTTCCGAAAACACACGCAAAGGTCGTCTGAATCCCGAATTCCAAGGAGTCATCCATGAGTTGGTTAGACAAAATCCTACCGCCCAAAATCAAAAACCGCAGCAAAAGCGAAGGCTCGTCCAACGTTCCCGAAGGCCTGTGGCACAAATGCCCTTCCTGCTCGGCAACCATCTACTCGACCGAACTTCAGCAAAACGACCAAGTTTGCCCGAAATGTAACCACCACAACCCGCTTTCCGCGCGCGAACGCCTCAATTTGCTTTTGGACGAGGAAGGCCGCGAAGAAATCGCCGCCAATATCAAACCGACCGACCCGCTGAAATTCAAAGACAGCAAAAAATATCCCGAACGCTTGGCCGCAGCGCGCAAAGCCACCGGCGAAGATGATGCGTTGGTCGTGATGAAAGGCTTTATGAACGGCCTGCCCGTCGTAATTGCCGCCTTCGAATTCCGCTTTATCGGCGGCTCTATGGGCTCCGTCGTCGGCGAACGCTTCGTCCAAGGCGTACGCCGCGCCGTAGCCGACAACTGCTCTTTCATCTGTGTTGCCGCATCGGGCGGTGCGCGTATGCAGGAAGGTGTCAACTCATTGATGCAGATGACCAAAACCAGCGCGGCATTGCATCTTCTGACTGAAAAACACTTGCCGTTCATCTCCGTCCTGACCGACCCGACCATGGGCGGCGTATCCGCCAGTTTCGCCTTCCTCGGCGATGTCGTGCTTGCCGAACCCAACGCCCTTATCGGCTTTGCCGGCCCGCGCGTTATCGAACAAACCGTCCGCGAAACCTTGCCCGAAGGCTTCCAACGCGCAGAATTCCTGCTGGAGAAAGGCGCTATCGACCAAATCGTCGACCGCCGCAGCATGAAACAGCGCATCAGCGACCTGATTACCTTGCTGCGCCGCGAAGACAAAGTCAACGCTGCTTAAACCGGGGAGGTTTGAGCTAAACAAAGGTCGTCTGAAAACTGATTTTTCGGTTTTCAGACGACCTCTTTATTTAGATAGCCCTCATTCAATACATATGTTTATTTCAACTAATAATCAATCCAAACCAAGACATCTAGAAGCAGGCAAAAGCATATAATCACTTTGTTTTCTATTTCTATTTGCAATGAAATCAGACCCATATCCATATACTTATAAAGTATTACATACCCTCCAAATCTGGTTTTAAGATTTGTAAATTTGACATAGGTCAAATTATTGCAAATAATGGATTCATATAATGTTAATGTTTAGAGTATCGAATAATCGGGAACAGCCATGTCCTGCCTAAAAACGAAACACACATCAGGCATCTTGAATATGATGCTGGCGATGTTTGCCGTATTTATCCTATTGTTTTCGACACTGCCCGCTTACGCTGAGCGTTTGCCTGACTTTTTGTCAAAAGTCCAGCCTTCGGAAATTTTTCCGGGTGCAGACCGTTATGGCAAGCCTGAAGGCAAGCCTATGGTTGCCCGTGTTTATAAGGGCGACGAGCAGTTGGGTTTGGTGTATATCACGACGGACGTGGTCAATACACGCGGCTATTCGAGCAAACCGATTGATACGATGATGGCTTTGGCCAACGACGGAACGATCGCCGGTGCGAAGTTGGTCGATCACCATGAGCCGATTATGCTTATTGGTATCCCGCAATCGCGTGTGGATAAATTCATCAATAAGTATATCGGTTTGAATTTTATTAAAAATCCACCTACTCCGGGCGTTGCCCCCGGGGACATCATCAGCGGCGCGACCGTTACGCTGATGGTGATTAACGACAGTATCCAGCGTTCGTTCAAAGTTGTTGCCGGCAAATATGGTTTGGGCACTGACAAAGCCGTTCAGACGACCTCCACCAATGCTGCGGATACGCAACAGGCTGCCACTCCTGCGGCTCAAACCCGACCTCGCCGCGCTGTCAACCCTGACAAACAGGACATCCAATCTTGGAATGCGCTGCTGGAACAAAAAGCCATCGGCCATCTGCACATTACTGTTGATGAAATTAACAAGCTGTTTGAAAAAGGCGGCAAAGCAGGTGTTGCCGAACACGCCGAACAAGGCGCAGGCGACGATACCTTTATCGATTTGTACACTGCCGTAGTCAGCCAGCCTTCCATCGGCAAAAGCCTGTTGGGCGAGGAAGGTTGGAAAAACCTGCAAAACCGTCTGCAACCGGGTCAACAAGCTGTCTTAGTTGCCGGTGAAGGCCGTTATTCTTGGAAAGGTTCGGGCTATGTCCGCGGCGGTATTTTCGACCGTATCGAGATGATTCAAGGCGAAAACAGCTTCCGCTTCACCGACGCGCAACACGAACGCTTGGTTGATTTGGCAGCCGAAGGCGCGCCCCACTTTAAAGAAGTATCTTGGTTTACGATTCCCGAAGGCGTGGAATTCGATGCTGCCGAACCTTGGCGTTTGCAGTTGATGGTTCAACGCGTATTGAGCGTAAACGACAAAGCGTTCGTAACCGCCGATTTGGATTACGAGCTGCCTCAAGGTTACTATGTCGATGATCCGAAAGCACCGCCCGTCGAAATCAGCGCGCCAGTCGAACCGGCAGCCGCTCCTGCCGCCGACCAAGCCTCAGACACCAAAGGCATAGCCGAAGAAGCCTCTTCAAACGACGGTGCGTCCAACCAACTCTGGAAACAGGTGTGGAAAGCGAAACAAGGACAAATCGCCGTAGTCGGCATCGCCTTGACCATCCTGCTTTTGGTCTTCCTGTTCCAAGACTGGATTGTCCGCTATGAGAAATGGTACGACCGCTTCCGCCTGGTATTTCTGACATTTACCCTGTTCTATATCGGTTGGTACGCTCAGGCGCAACTGTCGGTCGTCAATACGCTGACACTGTTCTCCGCCATCCTGACCGAATTCCGTTGGGACTTCTTCCTGATGGATCCGATTGTGTTCATCCTGTGGCTGTTTACCGCCGCAACCATGCTGCTGTGGAACCGCGGTACATTCTGCGGCTGGCTCTGCCCCTTCGGTTCGCTGCAAGAGTTGACCAACCGTATCGCCAAAAAATTGGGCGTGAAACAGATTACCGTGCCGCACCTGCTGCACACGCGCCTGACTGCGATTAAATACGTCATTTTCTTCGCACTGTTGGCAATTTCCCTGTACGATTTGGGCACGGCGGAAAAATTCGCAGAAGTAGAACCTTTTAAAACAGCGATTATTTTGAAATTCGTCCGCGAATGGTGGTTTGTCGCGTTTGCCGTTACCCTTTTGGTTGCCGGCCTCTTTATCGAACGCTTCTTCTGCCGCTATCTGTGCCCATTGGGCGCGGGCATCGCCCTACCCGGCCGCTTCCGCGTATTCGACTGGCTTCGCCGCTACAAAATGTGCGGCAACCCTTGCCAAATCTGTACGCACGAATGCCCCGTTCAGGCGATTGCACCGGAAGGAGACATCCATCCGAACGAATGTATCCAGTGCCTGCACTGCCAAGTCATGTATCACCATGACACACGTTGCCCGCAAGTTGTGGCAACCAACAAGAAAAAACAAAAACAGGCGGCGGCAAAAGCCGACCCCGAAACCGCATCTGCAAAACAGCAGCCTGGGGAGCAGGTTGTGCAGTTTGTGAAAAAAGAAACCGCCCCTAAAGCCGGCGAATAATCTGAAACCCTAAAGAAATACCGGGTCAACCGTACCCACACTTATAAACATAAATACGTTTTTTCAATCGGCAGGTCGTCTGAAAACGCCGGCTGCCGAATTTTATCCAAGGAGTGTTGTATGTCAGACGAAAAATTAGAACAAAACGGCTTAAGCCGTCGTTCATTCTTAGGTACTGCCGCCGTTTCAGGCGCAGGTATTGCCGGCGCCGGTCTGTTGGGTTTGGCGGGCTGTTCCAAAGAGGGTGGCGATAAAACCGCCGCTTCAGGTGCTGCGCCTGCCGCTAAAACCGAGTCCCATGCCTCTGCCGAACCGGGCAAACAGACTTCCGAAGTCGGTCCGGGCGAACTCGACCAATACTACGGCTTCCTCTCCGGCGGCCAATCGGGCGAAATGCGCTTGATCGGCGTACCTTCCATGCGCGAACTGATGCGTATCCCCGTATTCAACATGGACAGCGCGACCGGTTGGGGCCGTACCAACGAGAGCCTGCGTATTTTGAATGAAAAAAATACGCCGGAAACCAACCAGTTCCTGAAGGACAGCGGCCTACGCTGCTACCCTAACGGCGACTTGCACCACCCTCACTTGTCGTTTACCGACCAGACTTACGACGGTCGCTACGCATATGCCAACGACAAAGCAAACAACCGCGTTTGCCGCGTCCGCCTGGACTTCATGAAAACCGACAAAATCACCGAAATCCCTAACGTTTCCGGTGTACACGGTCTGCGTCCGCAACGTTATCCGAAAACCGGCTACGTCTTTGCCAACGGCGAACACATCGTACCGGTAAGCGGCGTGGGTACTTGGAACGACGCCAAAACTTGGAATGCCGTTTATACCGCCATCGACGGCGAAACCATGGACATCGCATGGCAAGTATTGGTGGACGGCAACTTGGACAACGGCGATGCCGACTACCAAGGCAAATACTCCTTCTCCACCTGCTACAACTCCGAACGCGCCCTGACCGTACAAGGTGCTTCTTCCAACGAGCAAGACTGGTGCGTAGTCTTCAATCTTGCCGCCATCGAAGAAGGCATCAAAAAAGGCGACTTCAAAGAAGTCAACGGCGTGAAAATGCTGGACGGCCGCGCAGAAGCCAATTCCCCTTACACCCGCTACATCCCCGTGCCGAACTCTCCGCACGGCTGTAACGCTTCCCCTGACGGCAAATACATCATGCTCAACGGCAAACTGTCTCCGACCGTTACCGTATTGGACGTCAGCAAACTGGACGATTTGTTCGCCGGCAAAATCAAAGAGCGCGACGTGGTTGTCGCCGAACCCCAACTGGGTCTCGGTCCTTTACACACCGCGTTTGACGGCCGCGGCAACGCCTACACCACGCTGTTTATCGACAGCCAAATGGTTAAATGGAACATCGACGACGCCATCAAAGCCTACAAAGGCGAAAAAGTGGATCCGATCAAACAAAAACTCGACGTCCACTACCAACCCGGCCACAACCATACGACCATGGGCGAAACCAAGGAAGCCGACGGCAAATGGCTGGTATCTTTGAACAAATTCTCCAAAGACCGCTTCCTCAACGCCGGCCCGCTGAAACCGGAATGCGACCAGTTGATCGACATCTCCGGCGACGAAATGCGCCTGGTACACGACAACCCGACCTTTGCCGAACCGCATGACCTGTGTCTGGTTGCCGCTTCCAAAGTCAACCCGAAAAAAACCTGGGACCGCAAAGACCCATGGTTCTGGCAAGACGCTGTGGAACAAGCGAAAAAAGACGGTGTCGAGCTGGAAAAAGCCGCCAAAGTCATCCGCGAGGGCAACAAAGTCCGCGTATACATGACTGCCGTTGCGCCTGCGTACAGCATCCCGCAATTCGAAGTCAACCAAGGCGACGAAGTGACCGTATATGTGACCAACGTTGAAACCATCGAAGACTTGACCCACGGCTTCACTTTGGAAGGCTACGGCATCGCCATGGAAATCGGCCCGCAAGCTACCCAATCGGTAACCTTCAAAGCCGTCCGTCCGGGCGTACACTGGTATTACTGCCAATGGTTCTGCCACGCCCTGCACATGGAAATGTCCGGTCAAATGATCGTTAAACCCCGATAATCGGGTTTGACGGTTTATCACTGACTTAACGGAAAGGTCGTCTGAAAAAACTTTCAGGTCTTAGCGAAACCCGCTGCCCTCGTTTTCAGACGACCTTTTATAGCAGAACCGTTTGGACGCAACAGACTGTTCCGCTATAAAACAAAAACACGGCCCTCACAGGCAGGCATCACCGTGCCGACGCACACCGCACGAATCAGAGGAACTCCATGCACACACCCCAATTCAAAACATGGCGACGCGCTGTCCTGGCATTTATGTTCGGCGGCATGATTCAGACGACCTTTGCAGCCACCATCGACGTTTCCCCGACCGACAACCTCCCCGAAGTCATCGCGCGCGCGCAGGCAGGCGATACGCTCAAGCTTGCCTCCGGCACTTACAAAACCAAACTGCTTATCGACAAACCCATCACCATCGAAGGCCCTGCCGACCGCTCCGCCAAAATCGAAGGCGACCGCACCGGCCGTACCATTGCCGTCATCGCCCCCGACGTTACCCTGCGCAACCTCACCGTCACCCGTTCCGGCATGAGCCTGCCCGCCATGGACGCCGGCATCTACCTCGAAGAAACCGCCCCCCGCGCCCTGATTGAACACAACAACATCCTCGACAACTCCGTCGGCGTGTATATCCACGGTTCTGCCGAATCCATGGTGCGCGAGAACAAAATCGTCGGCGACTCCACCCTGCGCGTCAACGAACGCGGCAACGGTGTAACCGTCTGGAACGCCCCCGGCGCGCAAGTTGTCAGCAACGACATTTCCAAAGGCCGCGACGGCATTTTCTCCAACACCAGCAAAAACAACACCTATAAAAACAACCGCTTCAGCGACCTGCGTTTTGCCGTCCACTACATGTACACCAACGACAGCGAAGTCAGCGGCAACATTTCCGTCGGCAACAACATGGGCTACGTTTTGATGTTTTCCGACCGCCTCAACGTGTACGGCAACATCGCCGTCGGCAGCCGCGACCAAGGCATCATGCTCAACTACGTCAACTATTCCGACATCCACGACAACATCATCAACAAAGCCGGCAAATGCGTTTTTGCCTACAACGCCAACTACAACAAAATCGTCGCCAACCATTTTGAAAACTGCGAAATCGGCATCCACTTCACCGCCGCCATCGAAGGCACCACCCTTTCCGACAACGCCTTCATCAACAACGAAAGCCAAGTCAAATACGTCAGCACACGTTTTCTTGACTGGGGCGAAGGCGGACGCGGCAACTACTGGAGCGACAACAGCGCTTTCGACCTCGACGGCGACGGCTTCGGCGACAGCGCGTACCGCCCCAACGGCATCATCGACCAAATCATCTGGCGCGCGCCCGTTTCCCGCCTCCTGATGAACAGCCCCGCCATCAGCATCGTCAAATGGGCGCAATCGCAGTTCCCCGCCATCCTTCCCGGCGGCGTGATCGACAGCAAACCGCTGATGAAGGCGGGTAGCAACAAAACGACCACCAAATACGAAGCCATGAAAGAACAACTGTTGCAAGAAGCCAAAACCCATCAGTCCGAATGGAGCGATGCCGAAAACGGCTCATTGAACTAAGCGGAACCGGCAAATACGTCCCGCAAGGTCGTCTGAAAACTTTTCAGACGACCTTAAAACCCCGCCGCAGCAAGGTTTTGCCCCTCATTGCCGTACCAACGGGCATCCGCCGCAAATACGGTGCAACCCGCAACGCAGGCAACAGTCGAAAACGCCGCCCCATCACAAACGTCGTCTGAAACCCTTCTCCCTTTTTCAGACGACCCCATACAAAGAACGCCCTTTTCAGACGACCCTCAACGTCGTCTGAAACCCATCCACACAAGGAAGCACTCATGAGCGCACACCATGTCGAATTGAGAAACGTAACCAAACGCTTCGGCGCACAAAAAGCCGTCAACCAAGTCGATTTAGTCTTGAAGGCGGGGGAAAGTGTCGGTCTTGCCGGACACAACGGCGCAGGCAAGTCCACGCTCATCAAATTGATACTCGGGCTGATTACGCCCACCGAAGGCGAAGTCATGCTGCTGGGCGAGCGCACCGGCAGCAAAGCCGGCGCACAGTTGCGCAGCCAAATCGGCTACCTGCCCGAAACCGTCGCCCTGCACCCTTCCCTCAGCGGCATCGAAACCCTCAATTTCTACGCCAAACTCAAAAAACAGCCGCTCACCAAAAACCACGAACTCCTCGAGCGCGTCGGCATTTCCCAAGCCGCCCGCCGCCGCGTCGGCACCTACTCCAAAGGGATGCGCCAACGCCTCGCCCTCGCCCAAGCGCTGCTGGGCGAACCCAAAGTATTGCTGTTTGACGAACCCACCACAGGCCTCGACCCCGCCTCGCGCCAAATGTTTTACGAAGTCGTGCGCGAACTCAACGGACGCGGCGCCACCGTCCTCCTCAGCACCCACGCCCTCGCCGAACTCGACGGCCACGCCGACCGCATCGTCGTCATGAAAAACGGCGTCAAAGTTGCCGACGGCAGCATGGACGAGCTGCACGTCCAAAGCGGACTTCCCCTCACCGTCAACATCCGACTCAAAGCTCCGCGTCCGTTAAGCGGACGCTGGCAGCCGCTTTCAGACGACCTCAGCTATCAGGCGCAATGTCAGGCTGAAGAACGCATGGCATTACTCAGCGAACTGGGCAACCTGTCCGACCTCGCCTACCTCGACATCCACACACCCACACTCGACGACATGTACGCACAATTCTTAAAAAGGGAGGACGTATGAACCCCGTTTGGATTATCACCGGAAAAGAAGTCCGCGACAGCCTGCGCAACCGCTGGGTACTCGCCGCCTCCGTCCTACTCGCCGCCCTCGCCCTCTCATTGGGCTTCCTCGGCAGCTCGCCGACAGGCTCGGTTAAAGTCGATCCGCTGACTGTAACCGTCGTCAGCCTCTCCAGCCTGTCCATCTTCCTGATTCCGCTCATCGCCATGCTCCTCTCCTACGATTCCCTCATCGGCGAAATCGAACGCGGCACCATGGCGCTGCTGTTGAGCTACCCCGTTTCCCGCAACCAAATCCTTGCCGGAAAATTTATCGGACACCTCATCATCCTTGCCCTTGCCACCACCGCAGGCTACGGAATCGCGGGCATCACGCTCCAACTCGCCAACGGCAGCTTCGACATCGCCGCGTGGAAACCCTTTGCCCTGCTGATTGCCGCCAGCGTCATTTTGGGCGCCGCATTCCTGTCCATGGGCTACCTCATCAGCGCAAAAGTCAAAGAACACGGTACTGCCGCCGGTATCGCCATCGGCGTTTGGCTGTTTTTCGTCGTCATCTTCGACATGGCGCTTTTGGGCATCCTTGTCGCCGATACCCAGCAAACAATCACCGCACCCGTCGTTGAAACCGTCCTCCTTTTCAACCCCACCGACATCTACCGCCTGCTCAACCTGACCGGTTACGAAAACACCGCCATGTACGCAGGTATGGCAGGTTTGAGCGAACAAATCAGCCTGACCATGCCCGTATTGCTGACCGCGCAGATATTATGGGTTATTATTCCCCTTATCTTGGCAGCAAGAATTTTTGGAAAGCGACAAATATGAAAAAGATTTTACCTGCGCTCCTCGCCGCCCTGCTCCTGAGTGCCTGTCCCAAAGAGGATGACACCCCGCCGCCTGAGCCTCAGCAAATCAGCGACCGCGCCGTGGGGCACTATTGCAGCATGAACCTGACCGAACACAACGGCCCCAAAGCCCAAATCTACCTCAACGGCAAACCCGACCGCCCCGTCTGGTTCTCCACCATCAAACAGATGTTCGGCTACACCAAGCTGCCCGAAGAGCCTAAAGGCATCCACGTCATCTACGTTACCGACATGGGCAAAGTCAAAGACTGGAGCAAACCCAATGCTGATACCGCATGGATAGACGGCAAAAAAGCCTACTACGTCATCGAAAGCGGCTTCATCGGCGGCATGGGTGCGGAAGACGCCCTCCCCTTCGCCGACAAAGCCCAAGCAGAGAAATTTGCCAAAGAAAAAGGCGGCCGCGTCGTCAGCTTCGACGAAATGCCCGATTCCTACATCTTCAAATAATCCCTTCCCATCAAAAAGGTCGTCTGAAAACCTGATCCATCAGGTTTTCAGACGACCTTTTCGTATCTGCCGTATCAAAAGACAAGAAAAACAGATTAAGTTGAAAAGCCTAACAATGTTTTGAAATTAAGATTTCATTTAGATACAACTTTAACCCGCGATTACTTTATTGACGGACATTTAGGGGCATTTTTGGGGATATATTTTCGGGGGTATTTCAGAAACCCCAAATCATACCCATGAAAACGGTTGATTCAATTAGGTAGGAATAGACGGGATTATATGATTTACAGATACCGAAACCGTCTGAAAACCCTGTCCATTTTGGTTTTAGTTTACGGTGTTAGACTGCGATAGACAAAAAAATAACCGCTGATAAGCGGTTTATTGTCCAACAAGGATAGCAAGGGAGCAGCAAAGGACGTGCCCAATGCCAAACATAGGCGGCTGTTTCCCGCTGCGTATCGGGCGATACTTTGCTGCCAATCGGTAAGCTCTCAGTTTGGTCGGTATGCCGCCGCTTGGCTAGTGTCGCCGTTGTAGATGACGGTGTGGGTTTTGCCGTCTGCCGTGATGGTTTCGCCGCTGGGCAAACTGTCGCTCTACTACGTCGCTGTTAAAACCGTTTTCATTCAATACGTCTGTGGCTAGACTTCTGAAACCGTGGGGCGTTGCTACGCCCTTATAGCCCATTCTGCCCATCAAGTAAGATAGGGTGTTTTCACTCATATGCTTGCCAGGGTCTTTTACCGATGGGAACAGATAACGGCTATATCCTGTCAGTTCCTTTAGTTCTGCCAAAAGCTCAAGCGTCCAATCGGCAAGGGGGACGATATGCGGGGCTTTCATCTTCATCTTGGCGGCGGGTATGCTCCATTCTGCCCCATCCAAATCAAATTCCGCCCATTCCGCCGCCCTAAGCTCTCCATTTCTGACAAAGGTCAGCATGATTAGCTGCATGGCTATTTTTGTTTGCTGTTCGGCTTGTTCCAGCATCAACCGGCGGTAAAACTCGGCCAGTTCGGATTGCTGCAATGCGGGCTGATGTTTCTGCTTTGGGGCTTTGATTAAACCTACCAAGGGAACAGCGGGATTGTTTTCTGCCCGCTCCGTCCGTATCGCATAAGTGAAAACAGACTTGATACGCTGCAATATCCGCCCCGCCGTTTCAAGTGCTCCCCTTGCTGCCACCGCTTCAATCACTTCTTTTACTTGGCTGACTTTGATTTCACTGACAGACAAACTGCCCAGCGCGGGGAAAACGTCCTTTTCCAAGCTGTCCCATACACGGGCGGCGTGATTGCCTGTCAATCCTGTTTCACGGTGTTTGTGCCACTCGGCGGCAATGTTCCGAAAGGTATTACTGACAGCGGCTTGCCGTTCACGCTTTTTTTGTTGCTTGGCTTCACTTGGGTCTTGCCCCGATGCAAGCAAGCAGCGGGCGTTTTCAGCGGTTTAGCGGGCTTCCACCAGTGATACGGTCGGATATTTACCGATTGAAAGCGTTTTACGTTTGCCGTTATGTGAAAAGTCAAACCGCCATAACTTCCCGCCGCTCGTATTGATATACAGATACAAGCCCTTGCCGTCATTCAGCTTAAACGGTTTTTCGGCGGGCTTGGCGTTTTTGATTTGTCGGTCGTTCAGCTTCATTTTTACGGTATTTTTTCGAGGTATTTTTCAGATACCGCAAAAGATACCGTAAATTTTAGGTTACTTCAATTAAGCTGAATTAGACGGTATTAGATGATAAATAGATGCCAAAACCAGCGGAAAGCCTTGTATTTCTTGGCTTTAGTTTACGGCGTTAGACTGTGATAGACAAAAAAATAACCGCTCTAAAAGCGGTTGTGGTGCCCAGGGTCGGACTCGAACCGACACACCTTGCGGCGGGGGATTTTGAGTCCCCTGCGTCTACCAATTTCGCCACCTGGGCTGGTGAAGAAGTCGCTATTATAGCGGTGTATTCGGGCTTGTAAAGCAAAATCTTGCTTTGTTTGCAGATATACTACTTATATTTTTGATTTTTAAAAACATTAAATTTATTTTATTTTGTTCCCGACGCGTCCTACTCTTTCCACTTATATCAAACATCATTCATTTTCAGCCAAAAAACGGCATAAACCGCTATATTAAATGTTGCAAACGCGCTAAGATGACGGCGTTCGTTTGATTTTTTATTTTCAGACGACGTTCACACACCATATTTGCATTGGAGAATTTTTATGATGCCTACTGCAATCCGTACCGCCATTTTGGGCGCATTCGCCCTTACCGCACTTGCTGCCTGCAAACCTGAAGCCAAAGCGCCGGAACAAAATCCTGCGACTGCTTCAGCCGCTTCTTCAACAGCGTCTGCCCCAGCTGCAACGCCTGCTTCTTCTCCTGAAACGACCTCGCTTAATGCTGCTGCCGCTCCCAAACCGCAAGGTCCGGGAACGGATATGCGTAAAGAGGACATCGGCGGCGATTTCACGCTGACTGACGGCGACGGCAAGCCGTTCAGCTTAAGCGACCTGAAAGGCAAAGTCGTGATCCTGTCCTTCGGCTACACCCACTGCCCCGACGTTTGCCCGACCGAATTGCTGACTTACAGCGACACATTGAAACAGCTGGGCGATCAGGCGAAAGATGTGAAAGTAGTGTTCGTCAGCATCGACCCCGAGCGCGACACGCCTGAAGTCATCAGCAAATACGTCAAACAGTTCAATCCTGAATTTATCGGCCTGACTGCGACAGGCGACCAAAGCCTGCCGGTCATCAAACAGCAATACCGCGTGGTTTCCGCCAAAGTGGTTCAGAAGGAAGACAGCGAGAACTATCTGGTTGACCACTCTTCCGGCGCGTATCTGATTGATAAAAACGGCGAAGTGGCGATTTTCTCACCTTACGGCAGCGAGCCGGCAACTATTGCCGCCGACATCAAAAAACTGCTTTGATCCACATGGGGTCGTCTGAATGCCGGTCGCGGTTTTCAGACGACCTTTTTCCCATCTGAAACATATATTGGATTAACTAAATCAGGACAAGGCGACGAAGCCGCAGACAGTACAGATAGTACGGAACCGATTCACTTGGTGCTTCAGCACCTTAGAGAATCGTTCTCTTTGAGCTAAGGCGAGGTAACGCCGTACTGGTTTAAAGTTAATCCACTATACAATGGAGAAAGTCAGACCGCCTGCTTGATACAGGTTCAAAGTCTGACGGCACACAACAACAATGACTGAAAACACGCTGACCATCGCCCTCTCCAAAGGGCGCATCTTTGAAGAAACCCTGCCGCTTTTGGCTTCGGCGGGCATCATTCCTGCCGAAGCGCCCGAAAAATCGCGCAAACTGATTATCGGCACCAACCATGAAAACATCCGACTCGTCATCGTCCGCGCCACCGACGTGCCGACTTACGTCCAATACGGCGCGGCAGACTTCGGCATCGCGGGCAAAGACGTTTTAATCGAACACGGCGGCAGCGGGCTTTATCAGCCGCTGGATTTGCACATCGCCGAATGCCGCATGATGGTCGCCGTCCGCAAAGGTTTCGACTACGCCGCCGCCTCGCAGCCCGGCAGCCGCCTGCGCATCGCGACGAAATACCCCAACATCACCGCCGAGCATTTCGCCGGCAAAGGCGTACACGTTGACATCATCAAACTCTACGGCTCGATGGAGCTTGCGCCGCTGGTCGGTTTGAGCGACGCCATCGTCGATTTGGTCTCCACCGGCAACACGCTTAAGGCGAACGGCTTGGAAGCGGTCGAACACGTTGTCGATATTTCCAGCCGTCTGGTGGTCAACAAAGCCGCATTGAAAACGAAACACGCGCTGCTGGAGCCGATTATTCAGGCGTTCGGCAGCGCAGCGAAGGCGGGGTGAGCGTTCATTTGAATGAAGATGCGTTTTCAGACGACCCTAGCCGTTCCCGCCGACAGGTCGTCTGAAAATACCACCGGCAGTAAACTGTATAGGAGGATTTAAAATGGTTGCAAAAATAAAAAAATTTTCAGATTCAACCCTGTCCGTTTTGAATAACGGAGAGCGTCGGTTTTACGTCTATTGTCTGACCGACATGAAAAAAGACAAAATCCTCTACATCGGCAAAGGCTGCGATAACCGCATCTTCGAGCATGAACAAGCCGCCCGTTCGCAAGACGGCGACATTGACGTACCGGCACGCAAAGCCATTGCCAAATGCAAGAAACTCGGCCGCCATATCATCAGCTATCATCTGACCGAAGCCGAAGCGCAAGCCGCCGAAACTGCCCTGATTCATTTCGTCAAATCCGTTGTCGGCAAAAAATTCAAAAACCAATCTGCCGGATGCGGCGCAGGCGGCATCAGCGCGGAAGAACTCGACAGCCGCTTCAAATTCACGCCCTGCCCGCTTGACGGCCTTAATCCCGACGGCCTGATTCTCGCCGTCAAAATCCAAGACGCGTTAGACTTGGATACCGACGAAGAATCGGACTACAGCTTCGACAACCAAGACGATGCCAACCTCAAATCGCGCACGTTGGGCAACTGGGTTATCGGTAAAGACGTCGCTTCAAAAGTGAAATACGTTATCGGCGTTCACACCGGACTGCAAAACGCTGTTGTCAGCGCGTACGAAGTGGACGGCTTTGAAACAATGACTGAGGAAACCAAAAACGGCAGAAAACAAACCCGTTACCGTTTCCATACTACCTCTCGTAGCGAAGAGGTATTAGCCAAACTCGGTCTACAACAAAAATGCCTGCCCGAATTGAAGTTTGCCAGCAGGGGCGAAAAGGCTTATATCAGACCCAAAACCGAGCAAGAGATGCTTCAGACGACCCCAAGTCCCAAAATAACAAAGGAGAAAACCAAATCATGAAAAAACTCAACACCCAATCGCCCGATTTCCAAGCCGAACTCAAAGCCCTGCTGGCCTTTGAAACCGCGCAGAATCCCGAAATCGACCGCATCGTCGCCGACATCTGCGCCGACGTGCAAAAGCGCGGCGATGCGGCGCTCATCGAATACACCAACCGCTTCGACGGCACGTCCGCCCAAACCATAGCCGACCTCATCCTCACTCAAGACGATTTGCAGGCCGCATTCGAGCGTTTGCAGCCCGAAATTCAAACCGCCTTGAAAACCGCCGCTGCACGGGTCGAAAGCTACCACCAACGCCAAAAAATGGAATCGTGGACCTACGAAGACGAAGACGGCACGCTGTTGGGACAACAGATTACACCGCTTGACCGCGTCGGCATTTACGTCCCCGGCGGCAAAGCGGCGTATCCGAGTTCCGTCATCATGAACGCCATGCCTGCCCATGTCGCAGGCGTGCAAGAAATCATCATGGTCGTCCCCACGCCCAAAGGCGAACGCAACGACATCGTACTTGCCGCCGCCTTCGTCGCAGGCGTTACTAAAGTCTTCACCGTCGGCGGCGCGCAGGCGGTTGCCGCCCTCGCCTACGGCACCGAGTCCGTACCGCAGGTCGATAAAATCACCGGCCCGGGCAACGCCTTCGTCGCCGCCGCCAAACGGCGCGTGTTCGGCGTAGTCGGCATCGACATGGTGGCGGGGCCGTCTGAAATCCTCGTCATCGCCGACGGCACCACGCCCGCCGACTGGGTGGCGATGGATTTGTTCAGCCAAGCCGAACACGACGAAATCGCCCAAGCCATCCTCATCGGCACGTCGCAGCCCTATCTCGACGAAGTCCAAGCCGCCATGAACCGCCTCATAGCAACCATGCCCCGCCGCGACATCATCGAAGCCTCGCTCGGCAACAGGGGCGCGATGATACTCGCCAAAGACTTGGACGAAGCCTGCGAAATCGCCAACTACATTTCCCCCGAACACTTGGAATTGTCGGTAGAAAACCCGCAGGAATGGGCGAAAAAAATCCGCCACGCCGGCGCGATTTTCATGGGACGCTACACCAGCGAAAGCCTCGGCGACTACTGCGCCGGCCCCAACCACGTCCTGCCCACCAGCCGCACCGCCCGCTTCTCCTCGCCGCTGGGCACTTACGACTTCCAAAAACGCTCCAGCCTGATTCAAGTCTCCGAACAAGGCGCGCAGAAACTGGGTAAAATCGCCAGCGTGTTGGCACACGGCGAAAGCCTGACCGCCCACGCGCGCTCAGCGGAATTCAGGTTGAAAGACTGATTCGGTCGAACCCGCCATCCATCAAAAGCAAAGGTCGTCTGAAAACCTGTTTTCAGACGACCT
The DNA here is from genome assembly GCF_022749515.1 of Morococcus cerebrosus. NCBI lineage: Bacteria > Pseudomonadati > Pseudomonadota > Betaproteobacteria > Neisseriales > Neisseriaceae > Morococcus > Morococcus cerebrosus. Next base: position 648,634 of record NZ_CP094242.1, on the reverse strand, counting down.
TTCGTTATCCCCTCTATCAAATCGAATATTCAATCAACTCGTTCTGCGAGAACACATAAACCTGTTTCGGCACCAATGCCAATTCCCGCCCTGCGGTCAAATCCAGCCGAGAAGCGTCGCTGCCTGCGAGCGTGATATGTACGTCCTGTTTGCCGTGTTTCACCAAAACGTGCGTCAGGGCGCCGACGGCGTGGATTTTTTCGATTTTGGCGCGGATCATCGGGGTTTCGTGTTTGGCGGCGATCTGCCATTCGTGCGGGCGGATGTAGCCGGTGGCGGTTTGTTCCTGCCATTTGTAGTGCGCGTCCAATTTCCACGCGAAGCCGTTGTAGTGCCAGATGCCTTTTTCGATGCGTCCTTCAAATGCGTCGGTTTCGCCGAGAAATTCGGTAACGAAGGCGTTTTCGGGTTTGCGGTAAATGGCTTCGGCGCTGCCGGTTTGCTCGATTTTGCCGTGGTTCATGACGACGATTTCGTCGGAAACTTCGAGGGCTTCTTCTTGGTCGTGCGTCACCAGAATGCTGGTTACGCCTAGGTTATGATGGATGTCGCGCAGCCAGGTACGCAATTCTTTGCGCACTTTGGCATCCAGCGCGCCGAAGGGTTCGTCTAGGAGCAGGAGTTTGGGTTCGACCGCGAGGGCGCGGGCGAGGGCGATGCGTTGGCGTTGGCCGCCGGAGAGCTGGTGCGGATAGGATTTGGCGAGGTGGGAGAGCTGCACGAGTTTGAGCAATTCTTCGACTTTGGCGCGGATTTGTTCTTTGGACGGGCGTTCGGACTTGGGCAATACGGTTAAACCGAAGGCGACGTTGTCAAATACGTTCATGTGGCGGAAGAGGGCGTAGTGTTGGAACACGAAACCGACTTTGCGCTCGCGCACATGCTTGGCGGTTACGTCTTGCCCGTCAAAGAGGATATTGCCGCCGTCGGCGTTTTCCAGTCCGGCGATGATGCGCAGGAGCGTGGTTTTGCCGCAGCCGGAAGGGCCGAGCAGGGAAACGAGTTTGCCGGTGGGTACGTTGAGGTTGATGTTTTTCAGCGCGTGGAACGCTCCGAAGTGTTTGTTTAGGTTTTGGATGGTGATGCTCATGCTGCGTTCCTTTCGGCGGCGGCGAGTTTTTTATCTTGTAATTTTGTGATGATGTTCTGCACCGCCAGCGTCGCCAGTGCTAAAAGTGCCAATACGCCGGAGAGGGCGAATGCGCCGGTGAAGTTGTATTCGTTGTAGAAGATTTCGACCAAAAGCGGGATGGTGTTGGTTTCGCCGCGTATGTGTCCCGATACTACGCTGACTGCGCCGAACTCGCCCATCGCGCGGGCGTTGGTGAGGATGATGCCGTAGAGCAGCGCCCATTTGATGTTGGGCAGGGTAACGCGCCAAAACATCTGCCAGCCGCTTGCGCCGAGTATCAGGGCAGCTTGTTCTTCGCTGTCGCCCTGCGCCTGCATCAGCGGGATGATTTCGCGCGCGACAAAGGGGAAGGTAACGAACAGCGTCGCCAAAATAATGCCGGGGATGGCGAAGATAATCTGTATGCCTTGCGCTTCCAGCCAGCCGCCCAATGCCGTGTGCGCGCCGAACAATAAGACGAACATCAAACCGGCAACCACGGGCGACACGGAAAACGGCAAATCGAGCAGGGTGGTCAGCAACTGCTTGCCGCGGAAGTCGAAACGGGTCAGCAGCCACGCCATCGCCACACCCAAGACGGCATTGACGGGAACGACCACTGCGGCGGTAATCAGGGTGAGCTTGATCGCCGCCCACGCTTCGGGGTCGGTAATAGATTGAAGGTACAGACCCCAACCGCCTTTCAGCGCTTCGTAAAACACGGCGACAAGCGGTACGACCAGCATCAGCAGCAGGAACCCCAGCGCGACGGCGGTCAGCAGCACGCGCAGCCAGCGCGGTTCGGTCAGGTTGGGATTGGCGGAATAGGGTTTCATGGCGGTGGTGTTCTCTGGTTTGTTGTTTAAGATGTTTGGAGGCCGTCTGAAAAACCGTTTTCGTAGAGCGGATTCGTTTTCAGACGACCTTTTATCTTTTATGGATTAAAAGGGGAACAAAAAACGTCTAGCTGCCGTCATTCCCGCGTAGGCGGGAATCCACCGCAGGGCAACAGGGATTTCAAACGACTTTTCACGGTAGGTCGGATTCTTGAATCCGACAAAATATCCAATGTTCCATTTTTCTGGTTTCAGGTATCAAAACGCGTCGGATTCGAGAATCCGACCTACATTTTTCAGACGACCCCTCAACCCTTCGCTCCCGAACGCCTGCTCAACGCCCACTGCATCACGTTCAGCGCAAACAGGATCACAAACGAAACCAGCAGCATAAACAACGCTACCGCCGACGCGCCCTGTACGTCGAACTGTTCCAGCTTGCCCGTAATAATCAGCGGCAGGATTTCGGAAACCATCGGAATGTTGCCCGCGATAAAAATCACCGAGCCGTATTCCCCCGTTGCCCGCGCGAACATCATGCCCGCGCCGGTTAAGAGCGCCGGCGTGATTTCCGGCAGCAGCACGCGGCGGAACGTTGTGAAGCGGTTTGCCCCCAAAGTTGCCGCCGCTTCCTCATATTCGCCCGACAATTCCTCCAATACCGGCTGTACGGCGCGGACGATAAAGGGCAGGCTGACGACAACCAGCGCAATCCAAATGCCGACGGGCGTAAACGCAATTTTGATGCCCAAAGGCTCGAAAAAACGGCCTATCCAACCGTTGGGCGCATACAGGGTCGCCAACGCGATGCCCGTAACCGCCGTCGGCAGCGCAAACGGCAAATCGACCAGTGCGTTCACCAGCCCCTTGAGCGGAAATTCATAGCGCACCAACACCCACGCCACCAGTGTGCCGAACACGACATTGGTCAGCATCGCATAAAACGACATCCGCAAACTCAGCCACACCGCCGCCAACACGTTCGGCTCGGCAATCGTGTTCCAAAAGCCGCCCCAGCCGATTTCCGCCGCCTTCGCCGCCATCATCGCAAACGGCAAAACCACCAGAAGCGACAGGCACAATACGGTCAGGCCGAGGCTGATTTTGAAGCCGGGCAGTACGCTGGGCGTTTTGAGTAATAACATGGTCGCTCGGAAGGGAAAAAGAAGATGCTGCCACTTTAACGGGGTCGTCTGAAAAACGGAAAGAATGGTTTGTTTCCCGCAAAGAAAAATTGGTTATAAGTATTGCGTGAAACAAGGCCGAAAACTGTACATCCGCCCGCGCGGGGTGTATGCTTCGAATACATTCATACAATATCAATCTTTACCACAAACCTTAAACGTCGTCTGAAAACGACTAAATTCAGGAATACCGCCATGACCGATTTGACCGTTTGGGAAGTTTCCCCCGTAAATACCGTGATAGACCATGTCATCAGCCGCTATCACAATACCCACCGCGCACAACTTGAAGAGCTTGTCCCCTTGGCGCATAAAATCGCCTCAACCTCGCCCGACGGCTTCCCTGCCAAACTGCCGGAACTGCTCGAATACATCCAAAACGAGCTGCTGATGCACATGATGAAGGAAGAACGTATGTTGTTCCCGATGGCAAAACAGGGCTTGGGCAGCCGCGCCGCCATGCCGGTTAATGTCATGATGCACGAACACGAAGAACACGACCGCGCACTGGCGCAGTTGAAAACCCTGACCAATCATTTCACTCCGCCGCAAAACGCCAACAAAGACCAGCAAAGGTTATATGCGTTGGCACAAGAACTGTCGGACGATTTGGAAGAACATATCCACTTGGAAAACGAAATCCTGTTCCCACGCATCTTGGCTTCATAAAAAATATCGGCGGCTATCTAGCCGCCGATATTTTTTTACCTATGCCAATCTATAATATATAATTGTTTTATATGGATATTCAACCCATGAGAATTATCTTATGAAGCCTATTGCCACTGCGTTATCGCTATCCGCCTTCATCCTGACCGCCTGCACCGCAAACTCGCCCCGCATGTCGGTAGGCCTCGGCTTGGGAACAGGTATAGGCAGCCATATCGGATTAGGTACCTCTGTCAATATTCCCGTCGGCATCGACAAAAGGGAAAACCGTATCCCTAAAAACAACGGCGGTATCCATATTATCGAGGAACAAATCGTTACTTACTTTGACGCGCAGGGCAACCCTGCCGACAGCCCCGTCAAGGGCGGTTACTATCGGCAATTAATCAGCAGGCACAATCATGAATATCTGGTACAGGATTTCTACAGCGACAACAGCAGGAAACGCACCGACCCCTACCCCTTGCCCCGCGACCGGCTGCTACAATTCCGCGCCACACCGTATGACGGTTCATTAACCGTATATGCCTACAACGGCAACGTCATGCAGCAACAGGTATTTAAAAACGGGAAATTAATCAGCGCAAAATATTAATGGAATAAAGTCAAAATAATATACTTACCATTCAAATATTTGAAATGCTGCCGTTTCGTAAGTTGAAATTTTAGTTGACACTTTTTTTCAGGGCTATATAATACGCCCCATTCCCCGATAGCTCAGTCGGTAGAGCGACGGACTGTTAATCCGCAGGTCCCTGGTTCGAGCCCAGGTCGGGGAGCCAAATTTAAAAAGCCTGAACAATTTGTTCAGGCTTTTTTGCATACACTTATTATCTTCAATCGGCGAAAAATAAAAGTCTTCCTATCGTCTAAAGTATTAAGATTTGCCTGATTGCTCCTTTCAGACGACCTTCCTATAATCTGTTTTTCTTTTTTTATAAAGAGGCAATAAATCATGAATATTACCGAAATCGTCCGCCAACGATACAGCACCAAATCTTTCGACCCGTCCAAAAAAATCGCAGCCGAAGACTTCGCCCATATCGAAGCCGCCCTGCGCAACAGCCCCTCCAGCGTCAATATGCAGCCGTGGCACTTCATCATCGCCGATAACGAAGCAGGCAAAGCGCGTATTGCCAAAGCTACTGAAAAACTCCCTTACAACGCCCCGAAAATTGCCCATGCTTCTCATGTCGTCGTCTTCGCCGCCCGCGTTTGCGCCGACGATGATTATGTCGCCGCCGTATTGGCACAAGAAGACAAAG